>NZ_NTFY01000003.1 GCF_002289565.1 Rhodopirellula sp. SM50
ACAATCGACACTTCATCAACCGCAACCTGCTCTGAACGCAACGGACGTCCCATGACATACTCCTCCCAGCAACTGAATGGTGGTGCGATCATACCCCGCAGGGAAGAAAAGTCAAATGAATGGTGGGTGGCACCAATAGTAAAAAAAAAAATCGCCCTTGAAGGTGGGAGTTGAGGCCCATTTTGGGTGTTGCGGGGAGGAACGCCCCGCCCGCACTTAAGCGTGGGGTATCTTTGGACTCAAGGTACCGGTCCCACTTTTCGCCCAATCACACCAAGCACGGCTATGTCATTTATCCTCGGACTGATGATGGGCATCATCATCTACAGCTTCTTCCGCTGCATTGTCGGCGGTTTCTACACGGTCAGCCCCGATCAAAGGGCGATTGTGACGAGTTTCGGGAAGGCTCAGCGATTAGAAGGGATGCAGGTCACCGGCGGTGACACGGATTCTGACGGTTTGAGCGACGAAGAACACCAACGGTACGAATACCCTCAAGTCCGGGTCGTTGGCCCCGGCGGTCCCTATTTCAAAATGCCATGGCAGGACGTCCACAAGGTCTCCGTAGCGACCCAGGCGGTCGACCTTTCTTGGGACCCCTCGAAAGCGCAGGACACGATCGAAGCGGTCACGAAGGATAACTTGACGACCGGGATCAACGGCCAACTCCGCTATCGAATCAGCGAAAGTAACCTTTACCCGTACCTGTTCGGCGTGTCCAGTCCGCTCGAGCACGTGATGGGCTATTTCGTCAGCGTGCTTCGCGAGCGAGTCGCGAACTTCGTTGATCCGAAGGGCCAAACCCTGCTGGTCGATGCGGATGTCGACGAGGACGCAGGCGAGCAAACGTCGCCCGCGATCGACCTGTCCGAAGGCGTCTCGATCAACGACTTGCGGAAGAACTTGCCGCTGTTGAACCAGTACATGGAAGAGCAATGCCGTTCGACGACCGGTCGCTACGGGATCGAACTCGACGCGGCACTGATCACCGAGATTGATCCTCCCGGCGAAGTCGATCGAGCTTTGTCGGCGATCAACAGCACGCGAAACCAAGTTGCCGCCGACCTCAGCACTGCGCGGGCCGACAGCGAGCAGCAGATCACGATGAGTGCCCGGGCCGTGGAGATCGCGACGAACAACGCACAAGCGGAAGTCGCACCCCTTCGTGAACTTGCCCAGACGCTCACCGAGATCAAGAAGGAAGGCGGATCGTCCTGCCTGCAAGCCTATCTACGGAACGCCCGGATTCCACTTTACTCCGTCGCTCGACGCGTGATCCAGACCACCCAGGCGGACACCGGCGGCTGAGATACGATTGATACAGGCTGGCATTCGAAACTGAAAATACAACGATTATTGATAGGGTGATACGATGGGATGGTTCGGCGGCGGATTTATCTTCGGCTTGATGTTGATTCCAATTCTGCTTGGCTTCGCACGCTTCTTTGGGCTCTATGCCTGCGTCGGCGAATGCAAGGCACATGTCTTTACTTTGTTCGGCAAGGTGATCGGGACGCTTGACCAACCGGGGTTGCAGATCCCGGTGCTCAAGTTCGGCCCACGTGCCTTGCTGGTGCCGTTCTTCGGCAAGTCCTACGTCGTCGACACGTCGCTTCGTCAACATTACCTACGGAGCCAGATGGTCAATTCGGAAGAAGGCACGCCGATGGGCGTGGGTATCTGGTACGAGATGCGGGTGACCGATCCGGTTTCGTATCTGTTCACCAACGCCAATCCCGATGGTTCGTTGCAAGCCAACGTGACCAGTTCGACCATTTCCACGCTCAGTAACTTGGAAATGGAAAAGATGCTCGAAGACCGACATTCGCTCAGCCGAACGGTTCGCAAAACGGTCTCGCCGTTGTCAGAGAAATGGGGCTACACGCTGGGGTCGGTTTACATTCGTAAAGTTGCCTTCACCGATCGACTGATGGTCGACAACATCACCGAGAAGGTGGTCAAACGCTTGGTTCAAGTGACCAGCGCGATGAAGCAGGACGGGGAAAACCGCGTCGGCCTGATCAAGAGCGAAACGGCGTTCCGGGTGTCACAGAAAATGGCCGAAGCGTCCGCGTCACGCCCCAAAATCGTGGGCAAGGCGCTTAACGAAATCGCCGCCGCCGACCCTGAGATCCTGAACACCGTTTTGTCGGTCATGGAAGTCGACACGTTGATCGAATCGAACGCCGAAGTCGACTTGCTGCCCGATTCCAGCAACGTCCTGATCCAGGTCGGCCGGGGTGGCGGACGCGAGCAATAGGCCGGGGCTGAATGCCTGATCATTGTGTCAATGGATCGATTTTGCCTGGCAGAGGATAGGCAGAACGATACGGGGCAAAACGATGGGGGCAAAACGATGGGGGCAAAACGATGGGGGCAAAACGATGGGGGCAAAACGATGGGGAGTGGCAGAATGATGGGGAGTGGCAGAATGATGGGGAGTGGCAGAATGATGGGGAGTGGCAGAATGATGGGGAGCGGATGAGACGATTCGGTCGGCTATCGACTGACCAATTTGACTTCGTTCCAATAGGCCCATTCGTTGTGCCAGTCGTTGGCTCGATTTTCCAAGGTCAGACGGATCTGGCTGCCGGCATACTTGGACAGATCGACGTGGACGTCCAGCCATTCGTCCTTTGAGACGGTGCTCGAGCTGATCGTCTGATCCGCGAGGACGTGTTTTCCGACCAGGACTCGCAGTTGCCAATCGCCGTGCGGGTGATGACTGACACGCATCTGCAAGCTCGTTGTTTTGCCTTCGGGAATCTTGACATCGCGAACCATTCGGCAGGGTTGATTGCGATCTTTCGGATGCGTCTGCATCGCCGACCGGTTACGGAAGACTTTGTGGTGCACGATGCCTCCCTCGCCGACGTTGCGGACCTCAAATCCCGGTGCAACTCGCGCCACCACGCGTTGCCAATCGGGGGCCGATCCCTCCGCCACGTCTCCCGTCGCCAAACGTCTGGCCACAAATTCTTGCAAGCTGGAAAGTTTTCCGTTGACGGCGAGCGCCAACGCCTGTTCTGGGAATTCTGGCACCATCGGTTCCAACGCGAACCAATACATCCGTGCCAGGTTGTTGTCCGTCGCATCTTCGGCGTGCATCGCCAAGGCCTGGAGGATCGGCCAACGGTCGGCGTACGGCAGACGCTGGACGGCAGACGCCAGGTAGAGCCGTACCACGGGCGATTCATCCTGTTCTGCCATCGACGCGAATTTGTTCAAGAGCTTCGCGTCCAACCCGGTCTGTGAGGAATCGACATCCGCCAAAAAGAAGGCGTCGACTGTCGTTTGTTCGCTCAACAGTTGGATCGTCCAGGCGCGAACATACGGATCGTCGTGATCGAGCAGCATCGTCAGTTCCGCAGGGGCCACCGATCCGGTCACGTGGGCCGCCCACAGGGCACGCAATCGTTTTGGCGAAGTGTCGGCCTGATGAAACATCTCAACCAGTTGTGTCTTCGCCCTCGATCGATCGAGCGTCCCGGCGGCGGCCCGAGCATGCAGCAACACGCGGGCTTGGCGAACGTACCAATCGTTGGCATGCCATTGCATGGCGATCAAATCGCTGTCGGAGAGTGAGCGTAGATTGGGGCGGTCAATGGGGGCCGCTCCTTCGGGCATGATCCGATAGACCCGTCCGCTTTGGGGAAAGTTAATTGCATTGCCGCAGATGTCGGTGTCGTGCCAATCCAGAATGTAGACTCCGCCTTCGGGGCCGATCTCGACACTGAAACCAACCCAGGCCAAATCGTTGGTGGGCAGGAAATCGTCACCATGTTTGCCGATAAAGCTGGAACCGTTGGGCACCATCACGTCGGTCAGCACGCAGTGTTCGTGGATGTTGCACATGAACAGGCGATTGCGATATTCCTCGGGAAACGCATCGGCCAAATAGAACCTTGCCCCGCCATGGGCGGACAGGTGCGTGTGATCGCGGATGGTTTTGATGTCGTCGTAGATGTGCGGATTGATGTGCGGACGACTTTGCTTGGTGTAGACGCCGCCCTGGACGACGTGAAACAGGTGCGGGATGACGCAGCAAGTGGCGAAACCTTGACCGTGTTTGTCGAAATCGAAACCCCAGGGGTTCGACAGGCCACGGGCAAACACCTCGTATTTCTTCGTGACCGGGTGGAATCGCCAAATTCCGCCGTCGATGAATTGACGCCTTGAATCGCTTTCGCCGGGCCGGCCCACGCGTGACTGGGTGAACACCCCGTGGCATCCATACAGCCATCCGTCCGGCCCCCAGATGAAACTGTTCAACGTTTCGTGGCGGTCGTTGATGCCCCATCCGTCCAGCAGCACTTGCGGTGGTCCGTCGGGACGATCATCCCCGTCGGCGTCGGGGATAAAACTAAAATTCGGCGGCGAACCCACGTAAACGCCGCCGAAGCCGACCGCGATTCCGGAGGTGAAGGTCAGGTCGTCGGCAAAGGTTTTCTTCGTGTCAAAGACGCCATCGCTGTCGGTGTCTTCCAGGATCTGAATCCGGCTGACTTTGTCGTCGGTGTGTTCGCGACGGGTGCGGTAATTCAAATTTTCGACCACCCACAAGCGGCCACGGTCATCGAAGCAGAACGCGATCGGTTCAGCCAAGTCGGGTTCGGCGGCATAGATCGATACTTCAAACCCTTTCGGGATCGACATCTTTTTGACCGCTTCGTCCGGTTTCAAGAACGGTGCGTCGCTGGTTCGGTGTTGTTGTTTGGGCAGCAGTTGTTGTGCGGTGACGGCGGCTGGGAAACAGAGCAGGATTGCCAGTGTGAGGCAGATACCTGAGAGCGGTGTCGTTGGGGCGTGGGCCCGTTGGCTAACGCCGAACGGTTGACCATCAACCGACATCTGCCGGTACGCGCCAGCGTCCGGGCGATCAGTGCGTTGAAATGAAATTGTTGTTGTGATGATCATTGGGCCGCCTCCACTTGCGATTTCGTTTGCATGTATTTGACCAGATCGAACAGGTCCTTGCGGCTCAGCTGATCGAGTTGCCCTTCGGGCATCATGGACTTGTCGGACACCTTTCTGGCTTCGATGTCTTCTTTGGCGATCACCACCCTCGGTTGATCGACCGTCTTGAGCACAACGCGCTGATTGTCCTCTTCGGCCAACACTCCGGTCAGCACGCGTCCATCCACGGTCTGGATCAATTGGGTGCGGTAGCCTTCGGGGACGTCCCCGCTGGGATCGACACTGTTTAACAGTAAGTAGTCCAAATTGGCTCGGTTGGATCCGGTCAAGTCAGGTCCGACTTTGCCGCCAGTTCCGTACATCAAGTGACATGCCCCACAAGTCTTTTGGAACACCACCCGCCCACGGCCCGCGTCGGCACTGGCCAGCACGTCATCGGTGATCAACCGCTTGTACTTCGCGATCGTTTCGCTGGTATTCTTGTTTAGCTCAGGAATCTCGCCGTAAACCACCGTAAACTCCTTGCCGAGCATGTCGCGCAGGGACCGGGCGATGTAGGCGGGAATGTGTTCGCGGGGGACGCTCGTGTTCTTGATGCCGCGGACTAATTCTTTTGCGTAGGCTTTTCGCGTCGCGAGTGTTTCGATCGTGGCACGCTGTGCTTCGGGGGTTGCGTTGGGGTAGCGGTCGAGCAGGATTTTGGGGGCGTCTTGTTTCGCGATGATCCCGTACGCGCGAATCGCATCAAGTCGAAGTGCGTCGATCTCTAACAGCCCTTCCAGTTCGTCGGCCAAGCCCTCATAGCGCTGCGTTACCAACGAGCCGAGCGCGGCCTGTCGCTCGGACTCGGACGCGTTGGAATCACGGAGGGTCGCCAGCGCACGCTGGGTTGCCGCGGCGTCGCCAAAAATCTGTGACAGACGATTGGCGGATTCTCGAATCGAAGCGTTCCCGCTACGGGACAGTTCCTTCGCCAGCACACTCCACTCGTCCGGCGCCTGGACGTTTCGTCTGCCTTCCAGCCCTCGCAGCATGCCTTTCATCAACGAAGCCCGCACGGTGTCTTGATCGCTCTGGCGAATCGTTCGAACGAGCAAGGCGAGTGTTGCGGATTCGTCAGCCGCGATTGCGGTGGGCTGGGAGGTAAACAGAATCAACAGGGGCAGCAGTACCAGTTGACCGGCTCGAGCGAGGAGTGCGTGGCAAGGTGGGTGGGGAATCGGTTTCATCTGGAAGCAGTCAGGGGCGGGGCATAGGTTGATGGGAGACTGATTGTAGTAGATCCCGATTAGGGATGGGGGCAAGACGATGGGGGCAAGACGATGGGGGCAAGACGATGGGGGCAAGACGATGGGGGCAAGACGTTGGGGGCAAGACGTTGGGTGGGGCAGGCGTTGGGTGGGGCAGGCGTTGGGACGGTGCGTGCGGCGTGTGTGGCGTGTGTGGCGGGCTGGGCCGGCAAATTCGTGAACGTCCGCTACTTGAGCTATGATGTGGGGTTTTAATCGAACACGATTGCACCGCCGCGTTGACAGCTTGAAGATACTACGGGTGTCGTTGATGAATAAATGGATTCCGGCCCTTGGGCAGACGTTTCTATCGATCGCCATTTTGGCCACCGGCGTGGGCGGTTTTTTTCTGATGGGGACGCCCGAGGTTCCGGTCCAGGAACCCGTCCCGGCGCCTCCCCCGTTGGTGGTCGCCCGGCCCGCGGTGGCACACACCGAAGGCATTTCGTTTGACGTCGATGGCGTGGTCGTTCCGTACCGCGAAATCGATCTCACGGCTCAGATTTCGGGTCGAGTTGAGTACAAGTCGGAGGCGTGTCGCAGTGGCCGCACGGTCCAGAAAGGCGACGTATTGCTTCGCATCGAACCGGACGACTATCAGCTTGAGGTCCGGCGTCTGACCGAAGAGCTTGTTCAGGCCGACGCGATGATTTTGGAGCTGGATGCGGAAATCACTTCGTCGGAGAACCAGATCGAATCGTCGCGTCAACAATTGGCGATCGACGTCCGGCAATTAAAACGCAGCGAAGATTTGATGCGTCGCAGTGCCGCGTCCGATACGGAAGTCGACAGCGCACGCCGGGCCGAGCTGACGACCCGCAATACCCTGCAATCACAGATCGATCAGCGGAACTTGTTGATCCAACGCCGTCTGCGAATGGAAAGTGCCAAAGCACTCGTGCAGGCGAATCTGGACAAGGCAAAATTGAATCTGACCCGCACCGAGATTGTTTCGCCGATCGACGGCGTCGTCGTCAGTGAAAGCGTCGAGCAAGACGGATACGTTCAAGCCGGAGGGCCTGTCGTCGTGCTGCAAGACACGTCGCAGTTGGATGTCAGCTGCAAACTGTACATGCATCAGATGCACTGGCTGTGGCAGAGCGATTCGGTCGACGGATCGGCCAACGGATATCAACGCGGCTACGATTTTCCCGAAACCCCGGCGACCGTCATTTATTCACTCGGTGAAGAAGACTACGCGTGGCGAGGCGTTGTCGATCGTTATGATGGGGCTGGCGTGGATGCCCAAACACGCATGGTGCCGTGTCGCGTCCACGTCGATGATCCGACGTCGGTGATGAAGCTGAGTGAGATGGAATCAGCCAGGCGTGCCGAAGCGTTGGTGACCAAACCTTCGAATTCGAATCCCGTTAGCGACGACGCGACAGCGGACGATGCGCCAAGTCTTGGCGCGGAAATCACTGCAGAGAGCGCCAATCTGCAACCGCCCACGCTGATGACGGGCATGTTCGTGAAAGTGCGGATTCATGCGTCGCCGCCGATTCCGTTGGTCCGATTGCCCCACCAAGCGATCCAGCCTGGCAACGCGGTCTGGATCGTTGAATCAGGCAAGCTTCACAAGAAATCGATTGCGATCGCCAATTCGTCTGAACACTACGTCGTCGCATATCAGCGTAGTGGCGGTCTGCGCGCCGGAGATTTGATCGTGACGTCACCGCTGGCGACGCCTGTCGAAGGGATGCCGGTCAGCACGTCGGCTGATGCGGTGATCGGTGCCGGCCGACGCGGACCACCGGGTGGCAAGCCTAACGCAGCCGCAGCCGGTGGTGCCGCGGGGAAACGTCCCGGCGGCGCGACTCGGGGAGGGCGGCCCCAATGATGAAGTCCATCGTCCAGGCCTCGATCAACAATCGCGCCGCTCTGAATCTGTGTATGGTCGCGATCATGATCGTGGGCTGGTTCTGTTTGCGGGCCATGCACCGCGAATCGTTTCCCGAATTTGAACTCGACCGGATCACGGTGACGGTGCCGTATCCCGGGGCGGCGCCGCAAGAAGCGGAGCAGGGGATCGGACAAAAGGTGGAGGAAGCGGTTCGTTCGATCGAAGGAATCAAAAAAGTCACGACGGTGGCGATGGAAGGTTCCTGCACGGTGTTGATGGAGTTAGTTCCCGGCGCACGCTCTCCGGATCGCATCTTGGACGAGGTCCGCTCGGGCGTCGATCGAATCCCCAGTTTTCCGCTGGAGGCCGAAGACCCGATGGTCACCCTGGTCACCAACCGACGCCCCTCGATTCGCGTCGGCGTGTTGGCACCTCAATGGGCACCTCGAAACGACGACGACACGCTTTCTTCGTCCGCAGAGTTGGATTTGCGAGAGGTCGCCGAGCGGGTCCGCGACGACCTGCTGGCGATCGAATCGGTTTCACAAGTCGACTTCCTCGCCGCACGCAATTATCAGATCGATATCGAGATTCCCGAACAGACGCTACGGGCTCATGGGCTCACGCTGCGTCAGACGGCGGAGATCATTCGGCGGGAAAACCGCGAGCTGCCTGCCGGTTCGATTCGCAGCCAATCACAGGAGGTGTTGCTGCGTGGGAACAATCGTCGTACCAGTGGCGACGAACTGGCCGAGTTGCCGTTGGTCACCGAGTCCAGTGGTGCGGTGTTGACCGTTGCAGACCTCGGTACCGTTCGTGATGAGTTCGCCGACGCGACGGCAATCAACGTGATCAATGGGCAACCCGCATTGGCGTTGTCGGTCGAACGCAGCACCTCGGAAGACTTGTTCGTGATGATCGACGCGGTGAAAAGTTATGTCGAGCAGGCAGAGTTGCCGACGGGATATCAGCTGATGACCTGGAGCGACGAATCGGTCGAGGTGCGTGGCCGGTTGGATCTGTTGCTCAACAACGGGGCACAGGGATTGCTGATCGTATTTACGCTGTTGCTGTTGTTTTTGGATCCGAAGCTGGCGTTCTGGGTGGCGTTGGGAATCCCCTTCGCCATCCTCGCCTCGGGGATCTTTTTGTATTGGACGGGGCAAACGTTGAATCTGATTTCGATGTTCGCGTTTGTGATGGCGTTGGGCATCGTGGTCGATGACGCAATTGTCGTTGGCGAAAACGTCTTCGCCCATCGACAGATGGGCAAGTCTCACATGCGGGCGGCAATCGATGGAACGGTGGAAGTGATCCCGTCGGTGACGACGGCCGTGTTGACGACCGTGGTCGCGTTCGCACCGCTGCTGTTCGTCAGCGGGACGATGGGCAAATTCACGGCGGTGATGCCGGCGGCGATCATCGCGATCTTGCTGGTGTCGCTGATCGAATGCGTCACGATTTTGCCCTGTCACCTGGCACACGAAGACAGCATCATTTTTCGGATCTTTCACGTTGTTCTGTACGTTTTTCGACCGCTGCTGTTTGTCGCCCAAAAACTGAACGTGGCGGCCACGTGGCTGTTGGGCCGCTACATCGACCGCGTCTATCAGCCGACACTGGAGTGGTCGTTGCGCAATCGGTCAATCGCAGTCGCCCTCTGTTTCGCGGCGTTGATCTTGACCGGTGGTTTGTACCGATCGGGGATCATTCAATTCAACTTCTTTCCAAGGGTCGACGGCAACACGCTCAGTGCGAGCGTGGTGTTTCCTGATGGGACACCGGAAAGCGTCACGATCGCGGCGACCAAGAAGGTCGAGGATGCGTTCTGGCGGATCGCCGATCGCTATGAAAAGAAAGGCCAACCGATTGCAAAGACCTCCTATCGTGTCATCGGTGCCTCGGTGCAAGGCGGCGGCCCCGGTGGATCTCCCATGCCGTCCGGTAGCGGCGGTCACAAGGGCAGTGTCGAAGTGGAACTGGTCAATGCGGAAAGCCGCGGCGTGCACAGTCGGGCGATCGTCGCCCAGTGGCGAGAAGAGGTCGGAACGATCGTGGGTACCGAAGAACTGACCTTGGGCACCCGGTCATTTGGACCGGGCGGGACGCCGATCGAATTCAAATTGCTCGGGCCGTCGCGTCGTGTCGCTGATTTGGAAGCGGCGGTGATCGAGTGCAAAGAAAGACTAGCCAAGTATCCCGGCGTTTATGACATCAAGGACGATTCGGTGCCGGGCAAGTGGGAATATCGTTTTCGCGTCAAACCCGAAGCGTTTGCGATGGGCGTGCGGACCGCGGATTTGGCCGAAACCGTGCGTGCGGCCTACTACGGTGAAGAAGTCATGCGGGTCCAACGCGGACGTCATGAAGTCAAAATCATGGTCACCTACCCGCGCGAAGATCGCCGGTTGTTGGCCAACTTTGACGAGGTCCGGGTGCGGCTGAGTGACGGAATTGAACGTCCGATCACGGAACTGGCCGAGATCGATGTCGTGCGAAGCTATTCCGAAATCAATCGGATCGATCAAGCCAGATCGATCACGGTGTCGAGCAATCTGGACGAGGAGACCGGCAATGCGGAAGAGATTGTCGCGGATCTACAAGCGGAGTTTATGCCGGGATTGCTGTCCAAATACCCCGACATTCGAGTGCGATGGGAGGGCCAGCAGGAGCGCCGTGCCGAGTCGATGGGTAGCTTGTTCAGCGGGTTCGGTGTGGCGTTGTTCGTGATGTACATCTTGCTGGCGATCGAATTCAAGTCCGCGATGCAGCCGTTGTTGGTGATGTTGATCATTCCCTTTGGGGCGCTCGGTGCCGTGGTCGGGCACTTGTTGATGGGATTGCCGCTGACGCTGTTCAGTTTTTATGGAATCATCGCGTTGACCGGGATCGTGGTCAACGACTCGATCGTGTTGATCGACTTCATCAATTCCCGCGTCAGGGGCGGGATGCCGATCGGTCAAGCACTTTCTGAATCGGGGATGCGACGGTTTCGCCCCGTCTTGTTGACCACGATCACAACGATCGGAGGATTGGTTCCGATCTTAATGGAGTCGTCGATTCAGGCGCAGATTTTGATCCCGATGGCGACCAGCATTGCCTTCGGAGAATTGTTCGCCACCGTCGTGGTCCTGTATCTGGTTCCGGTCACGTACTCGTTGTACTGGAGCGCCGGCGGGCGATTGGTTCACGAATCGGAAGACGCCAGCGAAGGGTATCAGAGCGATGAACCTGCCGTGCCCGTACCGGTGTGAGTCCGCTACCGGATCCACTCCCGGGCGATGTCGATCCATTGGTGTTTGGTCTGCAGTGTCGCGGTCAGCGGCAGTTGTGCGACGCCCAACAGACGCCGCAAGATCTCAAAGCCGGCAAAGCGTTGCCAAAGGTCGTGTCTGATGAATCTGTCACCGCGGTAGGCAGCCGAAATTTGCTCCTTCGCTTCGCCGCAATCGATTCCGCAGAACAACGTGTGAGCGAGCAGGACTCCCAAGTCAAACTCGGGCGGGCCGACAAAACAGAATTCGGGGTCGATGACAAAAAACGACGGAGCATCGGTCGGATTGGCCGCCGGAGATCGCAGGAAGGAGCCTGGGTAATAGTCGCCGTGCAACAATCTCGCGTTCGGATCGTTCCAAGAATCGGCGTCGACGTACACGTCGCCCATCTGTTTCGCGATCGCGAGCAAGTTGCCATCGGCGATGACTTGTCGACGCGTCGTTTCCAGACCAGTTGTGATCTGTTCCAAATCGATCGGCAACTGTGATTGCAGCGGGATCTCAAAGATGTGCTGGTGATTGAGTTTTCGAAGTTCCACGTTTTGGAACGATGCGCATTGGTCTGGCTGCAACTCGATCGAATGCAATTGGCCGAGCCAACGCGCTGCGGCGTCCAGCGGAAGCGAAGCTTGTCCATAAGCATCGGTCATGTCGACGGAGCCGGAAAGATCCGTCAAGCAGAGCGTGTAGTTGGCGGTGTCTTTGCCGACCAGTGTTGGCATCTGCGCGGCGACTTCCGCAACGGAACCGACACATTCGTAAAAACGTGCTTCGGACCATGCACGCTCGACGGGCGCGGCAATGGTGGGATACTTTTCGACCCAGGGACGTGATTGTTTCACGATCAGCGTTCGTTCGCGACCGGCTGGGTCGCGGAGCGTCGCGCGTAGCGTGCAGTTCATGTTACCTTCGCCGGCCGATTCGACGCCGACTAGGATTTCGTCGTCTCGCATCCATCCGTTTCGCCCCAGCGACGTGGCGACCGACGCCGGATCATTCTTCGAGATCGGGTCGAAGTGGATGGGGCCTGGCTGCGGTTGGTCGTGATCCACGTGGGGTTACCTTGCAAATCTCAGTTGTTGATGTTCGGCGCGGTCGGCAGCTTTCAATAGCGTTCGACACCATTCGTCGACCGACTCGCCGAAGTCGACTTGCAGACGCGTTTCGACCTGGCGGACCATGGATTCGGGAAATACTTCGCGTCCATGAATCGCCCCGATCCACGCCCCCAGCAACTGTGCGTAGGAATCAGTGTCGTGACCGAAATCGAGACACAGGTTCATCGCCGCCATCGGGTCGTCGCGACAGAGGTGCATGATTGCCAGCGGCACCACGAACGTGAAATGGGCATCCCACCAGTAATGGGGCTTTCCCTCCTGCTCCAGTTTCTCGAACAGTTGACGCGGATCGTCCGTGATGGTGCCTGCCGGTGCACGTTTTCGCCACGGTCCGAAGGGCGCCGTTTCGGGACGTAGCGTTTCGTAGCCACGCAGCCGAAGCGTTCGGGCAAGAGTTTCGCAGTGCGTCGCTGTCAGTTTCGTTCCGGCTTTCCAATGACGGACGTGCGGCATGTCGTCGGGCAAACGGTCGGGGTCGGAAAACTCGATCGGTCCGCCAAGTGCGTCTCCCAAAAGCGACCCGATCAGAAAACCGCGCAAGCGGTCGAGTGAAATGCCGAGCCGATGAGCGAGGTCTTCGGTCGTGTCGGTCGTATCAGATTGCTCCGCAGCAGTCTGGGCGCTCACCCTGACGGCCGAGGCAGCCAAGAGGAATGCGAATGACGAGAATATTCTGCGACGTTTCATAATTCCTGCTCGAACGAATGCCCCACCAATTGGCCGCGTTCGTTCAGGCCATCCGACAATGACTGAATCATCTGCCTCTGGTGCGGTGGTGCTCGGTTCAGCGTCGCCGGCGGCATCCCACAATGCTGCCGACTAGAGCCAGCATCGCGAAGGAACCGGGTTCAGGAATCGCAACGGGGATAGCGATAAAGCTTGTTTGGCTGTCAAAATAGTAAGGGCGATTTGAGGTTGGATTTTGGAGCGAAACGCTGTTGATGCTGTTCGCCCCCGTATTGTCGACCAACCCGAGAAAGTAGCCATTTGCGGGGCCTGGCAAATCTATCACGGTGCTCGTTGCTTCGAGCGACTGACTGCCGCCTGCCGACGTGAGCGAGAACGAGGTCGACAAGGAGCCTTCGTAGACAACGAAGATGCCCGCGGCGGAACGTCCAGTGCCGAAGCTCATGGTGATCACTTCATTCTCGAATTCAGGAAAAGCAAAGTTTGCGTT
Source organism: Rhodopirellula sp. SM50 (assembly GCF_002289565.1). Classification (GTDB taxonomy): domain Bacteria; phylum Planctomycetota; class Planctomycetia; order Pirellulales; family Pirellulaceae; genus Stieleria. Next base: position 13,620 of record NZ_NTFY01000003.1, read on the forward strand.
GCCAATGAAATTATCGGGGCTGATGGTGCCGTCGGTGATACCGTCGGTCACATAAACACTCATGGATCCGCCGCTCGAGAACGTGACGTCGTCAATCGTGTTGATGCTATTGCCGCCGGGGATTGAGTCAAAATCAATGACACTTTCGCTGCCGAACGCGGCAGATTGGAACGATGCGTAGTCCGTGTACCCGACGATGGCTGCGGAGGCGTTGGGATGCTCCATCACGATGAAACTGAATAGTAAAAACGTCCAGAAGAGGGTTGCGGGTTTCATAACGCCAGACATCTCAAGGGGGGCAACATGGTGAATGATTCTGTGCCGCGGCGGAAAAGCCGGCTTCGATCAAGTTGTTAAACTAACCGAAAGTCGAGACAGGTTTGGAGTCATCGCGTCACGGTGAGCTGGATTTGGCTGTTTTTCTCAGAAAACCGCGTTTGGATGTCCCGCATGAAACGAATTCGATTCTCGATTCGAACACTCCTGCTGCTAGCCGTTATCACGGCGGTGGGCATCGTCGTTTATCAGCGTCATGCGCGGATTCACAGCACCGTCAAGCGATTTGAGTCGCTTGGCGGGACGGTCGGGTACCGTGCATCTTTTCTGGATGGGTTTCATGCTTGGACGGGACACTTCTGGGCCACGCCGATTGAGGTCCAGCTGTCGCACAGTCGGATTCGCCGTGGCGATTTGGTGGGAATCGAGCATCTTGAATCGTTGGAGAGACTGTATCTCAATCGCACCGGGATCGCTGTCGATGACGTTGCCGAATTGGTCAAGTGCAAGCGACTGAAACGATTGTCTTTGTGGGGCAATCACAACATCACCAGTGGCGCGATCGATCATCTGACCACGTGCCCGATGCTGGAGGCGTTGGATCTTCACGACACTCGGATTAATCCCTCAGCGCTCGGGCGTTTGAGTGAATTGCCGCGTCTGAGCCGGCTGGTGTTTTCTGCGGAGTTCTACCATCAGGAAAGTAGTCGGATGAATGGAAGCGTGATGCGTCAACTCGCATCGATTGATCAATTGCAACCGGTCGGTTCATGTTTCTTATGGGATTTTGACGCCGAAGAGATACAGATGTTTTGCCAGACGGACACGTCACGGATGGATAAGTTGCTATTGCGCGAGTGTGAGCTCACCGATCAGGCGTGCAGGGCGATCAGCGCGCTGCGGGCGAGAGAATTGGATTTGCAATTGTGCGATCTCGATGATCGTCGATTGCAACGGATCGATCCAACGCGTTTTGGCCGGATCGATATTGCCAACCGAAAGGGAACTGAACGACCCGACATCACGCTTGACGGAATCACCGCCTGGCTGCCGGCGGGATTGCGAACCGTCGGCGTGTACGACGGGTATGTCGAGTTTATTGACGCGCCTAGCACGCGTTGGAAGTATCGATTGTCGATTCCAACGCAGCCGTTGAATCGAGCCCTGCTGCAAAAGTGGCTTGACCTGGGATTAAAAGAACTGGATCTCAACGTCGAAGAAAACCTCACCCGTGATCTGGAGCTCGTCGCATCGATCAACCCGCCCATCGACCTGCTGATACGCAACCACCTGTTCGTCTGGCCGTTCCTGTCGCGGATGGATCAATTGCAAGGACTGACGTTATACAACGCTGTGCCGACTCCGATAAGATTCGTCGATGGACTCTCGCTGCGATCACTTTCCTTGTACGGCAGGTTCTATCCGAACAAGGGAACGTTTCAGCAGATCGCGAAGTTGCAGCAATTGTCGTGGCTGCAGATACGTAACCGCAACCTGGTGACTTTGGAAGACGTTCAACCGCTCGGGGAACTAAAACATCTCACCACAATCCGAATCAGCAAGCTGACGCCGGAGGCCGAGGCGTATCTGGATCGGGTTTGCGCGGCGAACGAAGCAGGCGTTTCGGGCTCGGTGAATGATCCGTGAACGTCTTTGTCGCTCAACCGTGAAAACGATCTTCGTTTGGATCGTAGAGTTGGAACTTGCGGGTGCGATGGTTCCACGATGTCACGTCGAGTTCGGCGAGATCGTCGATCGTGTGGTCGTGATTTAATCCCTGTCGTAACCGGCTGGAGCCATAGATGATGTCGATCGGTGGTTTCTGCGTTTCGTATTCGTAGGGTGGATCGAGCCAGCGAAACTCATCGGGCCAATGGTGCTGGATTACCGAGAGGATTGCGATCGATGTTCTCAGTGATCGAAACCGCTGGGGGTCGGTGATGTGGATCGAAATGCCTCCGCACAACTCGTCCGCCCATTTGTCAAACGTGGGACGGAAATAGAGCGGCAAGAAATGAACGCCGGGCAAGTCGATGTCGGTCAACGCCAGGATCAGCGTGTCAGGATCGACGAACGGCGCCCCAACGATTTCGAAGGGCGTGGTGGTGCCGCGGCCTTCGGACAAATTGGTTCCTTCCAGCAAGACTTGGCCGGGATAGACGATGGCGGATTGGGCGGTGGGCAAATTTGGCGAGGGTAAGAGCCAGTGTCGGCGGAGTGAATCGAACGTTTCATCGGGCGACCATCCTCGGAGGGGAATGATTTCCAACGAGACGTCGATTTGCAGTTCGGATTGCAGCAACAACGCCAACTCGCCCATTGTCAGCCCATGACGCATGGGAATCGACGCCCCGCCGACAAAGCTGGTAAAGGCATCTTCTAGCAGGGGGCCTTCGACGATCCGGCCGCCGATCGGATTGGGGCGGTCCAGCACCAGGACCGAAACGTTTGCTTCGGCGCACGCGTGCAGGCACTGCAGCATTGTCCACACGAAGGTGTAAACGCGCGTGCCGACGTCCTGCAGATCGATCACCAAGCAATCGATCCCGGCCAGCATCTCCGGCGACGGTCGTCGCGACTCGCTGTACAAGCTATAGATCGGAACATTGAAACCCGGGTGCCAACCGTGGTCGGTTTCGATCATGTTGGCTTGGGCATCACCCCACAGCCCGTGCTGGGGCGTGAACAAGGCGGCGATTTGACCCGGATAGGCGTCGTTGAAGAGATCACACGCCAGGCGAAGATCCCGGTCGACCGACGCACGGTTCATCAGCAATCCGATTCGCGCGGATTGCAGCACCCGAGGTCGCTCCGCCACACACGTTTCCAGTCCCAGTTGCGATTGGTGCTGCATCGCTTTCACGGTTCGCCTCTGCCGGCATCGCGGTACAGCAAGAACGCTTCTCGGCGGTGTTTGAAATCGCTGAGTTCATCTTGGTAGGCCCTTATTAATTGTTCAACCGATTTGGCGCTGAGAATTCCGTCGCGTGTCTTTTCGCTGACCAGCAATCGGTTCAGCGACTTCGTTTGCCAATCTTGGGGATAGAGTCGATGCAGTGTGGTGGCCAAGGTCAGTCCGGTCTCCAGCGGGTCAAACGCGGCTCGGTCGGTCACGATCAAGTTGACGCCGCCGCATTTCTGAGCCTCGTGTTTGCTCGCGTCGGGTGTAAACTCGATCGGCACAAACCGGATTCCGTCGAGCGGTTGAGCGTTCAATTCGCGGGCCAGGGTGATGGCATCGATCCAGGGGGCGCCCAAAACTTCGAAGGGAGTGTCGGTACCGCGTCCGACCGAGACGTTGGTCGTTTCCAGCAGCCCGACTCCCGGATAAAGCAACGCTTGCGTCAAACTGCGCATGTTCGGAGACGGGTTGATCCAGAGACGTCCAGTGGCGTCAAACATTTTGCTGCGATCCCAGTCCTCGATGCGAATGATTTGCAACTCGACATCAAGCTCCCATTCGGCCTTGAACATCATTGCCAATTCGCCGACGGTCATCCCATGACGAACGGAGATCGGGTGGTAACCGACGAAGGATTCGTCACCGGGATCCAGAACGGGACCTTGCACGGAGACACCATTGATCGGGTTCGGTCGGTCCAGCACCACAAAACGGATTTGGTGTTGGGCGGACGCTTTCATCGCCCCGCCCATGGTGGAGATGTAGGTATAGAAACGCGTTCCGATGTCTTGAATATCAAACACAAGTGTGTCGATCCCCTCGAGCATCTCGGCCGTGGGGACTCGGGTCTTGCCGTACAAGCTATGGACTTTCAAACCTGTCAGCGAGTCGCGTTGATCATCGATGTTTGCTTGGTCCAAGACGCCGGCGAAACCGTGTTCGGGGCTGAACAGAGCCACCAGCGTGACGTTCGGTGATTCATGGAACAGCTTGACGGTAGAGACTCCGCGCGCGTTTGTGCCGGTATGGTTGGTGATCAAGCCAATTTTTCGGCCGGCGAGTTGTTGGAATGCGTCTCGTTGGAGCACATCAATGCCCGCCAAAACTTGCCCGGCGGCATGACGCGGCAAAGTCGCCATCAGGGCAAGGGGGAATAGCAGTGAAAGGAAGACATGCTTGTTCATCTTGATTCCTCGTCGTGTGGTGAGTCTTTCTCGACGCTGGATGCAGCAGGGGATAGGGATGGAATGAATTGACTGGCAAGGTAGCCGGAGGCGAAGGTGGCGAGCGATCCGATGATTGCAAACCAAGGCCAGGCGATGGAGGTTCCGAATTTGATCGCGGTCAACACAGCGATCCCGGTCACCATTCCCACCAGGGCGCCGCGTTGGTGGGCCGAGCGGCTGAACATGCCCAGCGCGAACACTCCCAGCAAGATGCCTGCGGTAAAGCCCGCGATCGCCAAGGCATCGCCGACGACGCTGCGGGAGAGGTAGCTGGCTCCCATGCCGATGGCGATTTGTAGCACGCCAAAAACGATCGTGAAGACGCGACCGGCGGACAGCAGTTTGTGTGAGTGATCGGTTTGGGAATCATCTTCGGCAATTTCGGGGTAAGCCCACGGCGCGTAGAAATCGGAGACGGCGGCCGCGGCCGATGAATTCAGTGAGCTGGAAAGTGTCGACATCGCTGCGGCGAAAACCGCGGCCAGCGTGATTCCGACGAGGCCGATCGGTAGATGATCGACGATGAAGGTCGCGAAAACTTCGTCGTTGTGTTCGAACGTTTGTGGTTCGACCGCGGTGTAATAGGCGGCCAGGGCGACGCCCAGCAGCAGAAACAGCGCGAACTGGGCGAAGACCACCACACCACTGGCAATCACCGCACGTTGCGCGTCGCGCGAACTGCGGGCACACAAATAACGCTGGACAAACATTTGGTCGGTACCATGGGTCCCCAACGTCAACACTGCACCTCCGATCAAACCCGACCAAAACGTGTAGGTCTCGGTCCACAGGCTGAATGTTTCGCTCGACTGCCAGCGGAAATCGAGAAGCTGAAATCGTCCGCTGGAGTTGCCAAATTCCCACAGTTCCGCCCAACCTCCGGGCAAGAAACCGACCAGGATCTTGAGCGCCAAGAGTCCCCCAGCCATGTAAACAACCAGTTGCAGACAGTCGCTCCAGATCACGGCCTTCATCCCGCCGAAGAACGTGTACAGGATGGTGGCGATGCCGATCAATGCGATGCAGAGGTGGAGGTCGATTCCCAGCACCTTTTCGAGTGCGATGCCGGCTAAAAAGAGCCGTAATCCGTCACCCAGATTCCGCGTGATCAGGAACAACAGCGAGGCACATTGCTTGCTCGCCCCTCCAAATCGCTGTTGCAGGATTTCGTAAGCGGTAAAGATTTTGCCGCGGCAGTACAGCGGCACCAGCACGATTGCGACGATCACGCGGCCCAACAGAAACCCCAGCGCGAGCTGCAAGAACCGCATGTCGCCGCCGGCGGCGAACGCGATCCCCGGCACGCTCAAGAATGTTGCGGTGCTGGTTTCTGTGGCGACGATCGAACCCAGGATGGCCCACCACGGCAAATCACGCCCGCCCAGCAGGTATCCCGAAAGATCTTTCTGGTCACGCCCCACCCACACGCCCAACGCCACCATCGCCAGCATGTAGACGACTAAGATCGAAGCGTCGATCAAACTGATTGACAAATCCATGTTCCTGTATTGTGATCACCGCACGGTAGGGTCGTTGGTGTTTCGATTCCACTGTCGCTGCGATGCAGCGACAGTGGACGGCTAAAGCCTGCACACCAACACTCATGCCCGTATCATTCGTACCTGGCCCCTTTTTCGTTGGGGTCGGATAGTTTATCGAATCGAATCGCCGCCGTGGTTTGTCAACGGAGGCCGAAATCAGGTGTAGAACCCCAACAACCCGACATGCTGAACAATTTGACCACTGAAGCCCGGAATCCAGAATCGAGCGAAATTGATTCGCTGTCGGCACTGGAGATCGTTCGGCTGATGAACCGCCAAGATGCATTGATCGCTGCCGCCGTGGCCGCACAAGCGGAGTCGATCGCCGCAGCGATCGACGTGATCGCCGACCGTTTCCGTGCCGGGGGGCGGCTGTTCTACATGGGGGCGGGGACTTCGGGCCGATTGGGGGTGCTCGATGCGAGTGAATGTCCGCCAACCTTCAACACCCGGCCAGAGATGGTGGTCGGCTTGATTGCTGGAGGCGAGAAAGCGTTGACGCGTGCGATCGAAGGCGCCGAAGATCATCCTGAGTTGGGTCAACGCGACTTGGCCGACAAAGAACTGTCTGATCAAGATGTCGTGATGGGGATCGCGACGAGTGGGCGAACCCCCTACGTGATCGGCGGCTTACGATTCGCCAACCAAGTCGGCGCCTTCACGATCGGATTGAGCTGCAATGCCGACTGTGAACTGAGTCCCCATAGTCAAATCATGATCACGCCGGTCGTCGGCCCCGAGGTGATCAGCGGTTCGACGCGGATGAAGGCGGGGACCGCCACAAAAATGGTGCTCAACATGCTCACCACCGGTGCGATGGTCCGGATCGGTAAGACGTATGGCAATTTGATGGTCGATCTGCGTGCCACCAACGAAAAACTGACCATGCGATCCTGTCAAATTGTTGCCGAACTCACGGGGGTACCACCGCTAGAGGCACGTCAATTGTTGGACCGCTGCGATGGCGAAGTGAAGACGGCAATCGTTTCGCAGTTGAGAGGCGTCACCGCCGATGAGGCTCGTCAACAACTCTCCGAGTGCGATGGCCATTTGCGCCGCGCACTTCAACGAGACGACGCGTGATGCATCAAGACGACTTGATCCTCGCCATCGATGGGGGCGGATCAAAGACGATGGCGTGGCTTGCGCGTCGTGATGACCAAGGCGGTCTCCAAAGAATCGGGGCCGGGCGGTCGGGGCCTTCCAACGCGCGCAGCGTCGGCTTTGAACAAGCGACGGCGAACCTGGATCTCGCCATCGACGCTGCCTTTGATGATGCCGAGCGAGCCCGCACGACGGTGGCTAGCGCCTGTCTGTCGCTCGCCGGTGCGGATCGCGAGTCCGAGCAAGCCGAAATTCGAAGTTGGGCGCAGCAACGCGAGCTATCGCATCACTTGAAGATTACCAATGATGCGATTCCGGTGTTGTACGCGGCATCCGACGCCGGAGTGGGGATTGCATTGATCTCCGGGACCGGTTCACTGGCGATCGGACGCAGCGCTACCGGAGCGACCGCGCGGTGTGGAGGTTGGGGCGGATTGTTTGGTGATGAAGGGAGCGGATATCAAATCGGTGTTGCCGGTTTGCGCGCCGTCGCGCGGGCTGCCGATGGTCGCGGTCCCCAAACCAGCTTGCTGCCACGTTTCCTGGAGCGATTTCAAATCGCCAATCCGAGCGAATTGGTTCCGATCATTTATTCCGAGCAAACCAATCGCTCCTCGATCGCACGGCTTGCCCCGATCGTGTTTGCGGCTGCTGAGTCGGGAGATGTCGCCGCAGCAGGCATCGTCGAGTCCGCGGCAGCGGAGTTGTCTGAGATGGTGGCAGTGCTGGCGCACCGCCTGGGGTTCGTCGATGCGCCGTTTGTCTTTGCCGTCACGGGTGGTGTGCTAACGCAGCAGCCAGGGTTTGCCGAGCGGATACGGCTGCTGCTGGTTGATTCGAATCTGCAGCCAATGCTGCAACGGATCAATGACCCGGTTGCTGGATCGTTGGTCTTGGCCGCAGCCGAGTGAGAGCATTGGAGGCGTGCGGAATGACGCTCGAACGGGGTAACGCCCGATACGAACCTTGTCTTCACTTAGCGGCAGGGCGCGAGCCCTCCGGTGCTTCTTGTCTTCACTTAGCGGCAGGGCGCGAGCCCTCCGGTCTTTCACGGTGTTTTTGAAACGCGACCGGACGGCTCGCGCCGTTCCGCTAACACCGTTAGAGCCAAAGTAAGTGACATTAGGCTCGCGCCCTACCGCTAAAAATGCTTCGAAGTCTCGGGGCGATGGGATTTCGGAACGAACTCCCTGGCTACTGTTTTGATTCTGCAAGAATCGTTCGATAACGCTCGGCGGCGCGATCGTAGGCGGCTCTGGCTGCTGACCGTTCGGATTCTCGGATTTGACCTCGCTTGGAATTCCAGCACGTCTCGACGGCATCGACGCACCATTGGGCACTTTTCTTGCTGGCCCGGATCGGTTCGCCGGCGACGTGGACGAAGACCGGATTGGTGTGAACCGAGGGCAGGATGCGGACGGCCACCCACGAGGATGCTTGGATCTCGACGGGTATCGAATGAGAGGTCTGCGATCCGTCGGCGACGATTTCGCGTGTTGCGACGACGTGCCCATTGACGATGACTTCCACCGGGACGCGGCGTGAATCACCGAGTCGACAGCGTTCAATGTGCCAGTACGGTTTTTCATCCAAACGGAGTTTTCGAATCCGCTCGGTTTCCTCGGTCGGCGTTTCCTTCAGCAACGCCGCGACGTCGAAGGTGACGTCGACGGTCTGGGGGCGATCGAGATCGAGGCGGCTGGTCGCGTCGTTTGCCGATTGCTTTTGTCCCACGCCCAGGCCATCGACGGCGAAATCGATGATGTGACTCAAACCGTCCCCGCAATAGCTGCGACCGTCCTTTAACCCCGCGATCCAATTTTCATAATGGAGAGGTTGATCTTCGTCGAGCTGGACATAGATCCGACCCAAGCCGACGCGGTCGCCATAGATACAGGGGAAATCGGTTTCGCCGCTGATCCGGGCGGTCATGCCACAGTTGAGCGTGTGGTACCAGATGTTCAATTCCCAGATGGCCGGCGTGTCGACGGCGGAGATGAAATCACAGACGTCTTCGGTCACGGTGACGATGTATTCGTTGGCTCCGATGCCATCGAATTTGGGCATCGCATAATCGGGCAGCGTCTCGGCCGCTTGGCCTCTCCAGTCTCCCGTGGCTCCGCCCCAGGGACGACCGACAAACTTGCGAGACCCGTCGGGCATTTTGTCCGGCAGAGCCAATCCCCATCCGCTATGGCTGTAGCCGACAACACCGCCTTGTTGTTTGCCCCACTTGAGCACCGGCAAGGTCCAGCTGGGCCAGTCTTCAAGAACTTTCGTGCCCGGATAATCGTCTTCGGAAAGATTCAGCAGGCACAGGTGACCGGCATGCGAGCTGGGGAATCCGCTGACTTCGACGTCATAACGCATCAGGTTGTCAGCGGTCGATAGCGCGGACGTTTGGCCGTTAAAGAATTCCTTTTGGGTGTACCAGCAGGGGCCCCAACTGAGCACGCAGCCGACGTTGACATCTTCGCCCAGCAGGTGTCGCATCATGTCTTCGGGACCGACGCCTTCGGTGGGGCTGTCATAGTGGGCACAGCCGGCGGCGTGGACATGGTGGTCGCCGGAATACCAGCGGCGTTTGGCCAGATGGATCCAGCGTTTGAGTTGAAAGGATTCGTGATGCTTGGCGGCTGCTGGGATTTGGAGACGGCGTCGGATCGGAATGTACTCCGGCCCGCGCGTGACCGAGACGTTGTATTCGCCCGGTGGCAGCAAGACGGATTCTCCGTCGGCCCGGTAGACCTGCTGGTGGAAGAAGAAATCAGGCGCCAGCCGCTTGGCAGGGTTCGGGTACACGCGTCCCAAATCGTCGGTGATCAGCAGTGACGCCATGGCCGGTTTGCCATCGACATCGGTGATTCCCAGCTGCACGTCGACGGCACGCTGGCAATCGAACAGGATCGCCACACTGTTGCGAAAGCCGATGTCCTGCGTTCCCTGGCCGACATGGAAGGAGAGGCCGGCTTCGCGTTTCCCCGCGTCGCGGCTGCTGAGCATGATGATTCGGTACTCGAGGTTGAGACCGCTGAGTTGCTTTTTCAGCGGTGCGCGGTTGAGCATCGATAGATCCAGCCAACGGTCTTCGGTTTCATCGGGATCGACCAAGTCTTCGTCGGTACGAGGCTGCTGTCGCGCGCCGCGTCCCTTCTGATAGACCGGTGCGGCGTTGGGGCTGTCGGCGACCAATTCAGGTGTGATGCCAGCTTCGTTGTGGACTTTGACCAGGAAGGCCCGCCAGCCCTGTTGCATCAGTTGCTTTTTGACGGGCCCTTCGGCGACTTTGACGCGGCTTTCGGCATTGATGTGCACCGACGCCAAACACAACGGGTCCAATGTCGATTGAATGGCGCGGGACACGTCGGCGGGTTTGTCGAGTTCCGCGGCCAACCGGATCGCCGCGAGCGTCGTCTCACTGAGCGGCGATCCGGCGAATTCCATCGCTTCGACCAACCGCCGTGTCGCCGCCAAGAGGGGTTGTTTGGGGACGTGATGAACGATCGCCAAGTCGTCTTGTCCGTTGGCCAGACGACTGGTCGGCATCAAACAGATTGCGATGCCGAGCGTCAGAAGATGACAGCGGGACACGGATCGAACAGTGCTCATGCAACGTTCCTTGTGCGAGGGATGTGGGGTCGTGCGGGGTATCATTTTGTAACGTATCCATCGCTGGAGCGTGTGTGCCAGGGATTTTCGAGGATCGCGGATTACAAATTCGTTCTCAAAAAAACGCCGTCAGCGGGTAAACTAGTGGACAGGATCTGGGGTTCAGCAATCGTTGGTGTGTCTCGATTAGGCGATTCCTGGTCGCTGTTAGGCAGCGTCCGTAGGCGGCTCAAGCCAGCACACCAACACTCATGCCATTCGTCACTGCCCCTTCTCCGCAGCAGTTCTCTATCACGCCATCCGTTCCCTGGAATCCGCACCCACCTCCCGCGACTGACCAATGGCCCATCCGATCTCATTTGTTTCAATCTGGGGGCAACGAACGCTGATCGCGCTCGTCTTGCTGGGGGTCGTCGGTGCGGTCACCACGTTTGCGACCAGCACGCTCGATGGTGACGTCGAATCGTCGATTCTGACCCACCGCGTCTCACCCGGCAAACTGGCGGTCACGGTGACCGAAAATGGTACGGTCGAAAGCAGCAACAACGAAGAAATCAAGTGCATGGTCAAGGGCGGCAGCACGGTCCTGTGGGTGATTGAGACCGGAACGATCGTCAAGCCCGGCGATGAACTGGTGCGATTGGACACGTCACAGATCGAAGACAATATTTTGGCTCAGGAGATCATTTACGAGAACGCCCTGGCCAACAAGATCACTGCCGAAAGCGACGTGGCGGTCGCGGAGACGAGCATCACGGAATACCTGGAAGGGACGTTCATTGAAGAACGAAGTACGATCGAAAAAGAGATCTTCGATGCCGAGCAAGCGCTCAAGCAGGCCGAACTGAGTTACGAGTCCAACGTTCGGATGGCCGCCAAGGGATTGATCAAGACGCTTCAATTGCAGGGTGAAAAATTTGCCGTCGATTCGGCTCGCAAAGCGTTGGAACTGAAAAACACCAAGTTGATGGCCCTGGAGAAATACAAGAAGCAGAAGGAGTTGCAGACGTTGGAGAGCAACTTGCGGGCGGCCAAGGCGCGACTTGCATCCTTCGACGCGTCACTGCGACTCGAACAGGCCCGCTTGGAACGCGAAAAAGAACAGCTGAAGAACTGCACGATCACCGCCGAGATCGGTGGGATGGTAATTTTCCCCTCCATGGCCGACTGGAAATCGACTCCGGATATCGAAGAAGGGGCCGTTGTGCGTGAGCAGCAAACGCTGTTGGTGATTCCCGATGTCAGTCAAATGCAAGTCAAAGTCGGGATCCATGAATCGAAAGTGGATCGTTTGAAGGTCGGTATGCCGGCGAAAATTGAGTTGCAGGACGTCCAACTGGTGGGCGAAGTCAGCGAGATTGCCGAAGTCACCAAGCCGGCGGGTTGGTGGACCGGTAACTTGGTCAAATACGACACGATCATCAAATTGCAACAACGCGAAGGGTTGAAGCCGGGCATGAGTGCCATCGTCGATGTCGTGCTGGCCGAGCACAATGACGTGCTGACCGTTCCCGTGGCGAGCATCTTGGAAAGCGACGGACAGTTTTTCTGTTGGGTGGAAGAACGCGGCAAGGTGACCCGTCGTCTGATCCAATTGGGCGACACCAATGACGAGTTCACCATCGTCACCGCCGGACTGGCCAGTGGCGAGAAAGTCGTGTTGGATCCGTTGGCCTATGTCGATGAAGCGCAGCAGCAGGCCTTGCGCGGGGCGAAAGCGGGGGAGCAAGACGCTGCGGAGTTGGCCGGCATGGTGAAGCAGGATTCCGAGTCGCCCAAGCCGTCTTCGTCCAAGCCCGCTCCCGGAACGTGATCGAGGCTGAAACGAGATGGGCAAATTCACGCAAACGCTAAAGCTGGGCTTCAAAAGTTTGATGGTCCAGAAGCTGCGTTCGGCGCTCGCAGCGTTGGGGATCTTCATCGGCACGACGACCGTGATCTGGTTAGTCGCGATGGGCGAAGGCGTCAGCTATGACGCCCAGCAACAGATTTTGCAACTAGGCGCGAAGAACATCATCGTCCGCACCATCGAGCCGCGATCGAGCGAAGATGCCGACGAACGCGTCAAGACCTATGGCGTCACCCGGGCCGACTATCGCCGCATTCTGTCCAATGTGCCGACGATCGAAACGTCGGTGCCGATCCGCGAACTGCGTCGCGAATTCATGGTCCGTGGACGGCGGGTGGACGCCAAGTTGGTCGGATGCACGCCGGAACACTTGCAGCTGAACCGATTGGAGATCGCCCGTGGGCGGTGGATCAATGAACGGGATGACCGCGAAAACGTGGTCGTCCTGGCCGACGGAACAGCCAAGCGGTTGTTCCCCCAGGAAGATCCGATCGGCCAGAAAGTGCGCGTCGAAAGTGATGTCTACCGGGTGATCGGGCAAACCAAACCACGCGAAGCGTCCGCCGCGGTCGGCGGGTCGCTCGATGCGCGTGAATACAGCAGCGACGCCTACATCCCGCTGAAAACGTTCCAGCATCGGGTGGGCGATCAAATCATGACGCGGACCGGTGAGGGGTTTAATTTCAAGGGTGAGATCGTCGAATTGACGCAGATCACGTTGTCGGTGCGTGACATCAAAGACGTCGACGTCACCGCCGCGATCGTCAAGCACTTGTTGGAAACCTATCACGAGCAAGAAGACTTTGCGGTCGTCGTGCCCAAGGAACTGTTGCGTCAGGCCGAACGAACACGCACGATGTTCAACGTCTTGTTGGTGGTCATCGCGGGGATCTCGTTGTTGGTCGGCGGGATCGGGATCATGAACATCATGTTGGCGACGGTGACCGAACGGACACGTGAGATCGGGATCCGCCGGGCGTTGGGGGCCAGACGCATCGACATCATTCAACAATTCTTGACCGAGACGCTGGTGTTGACCGGAAGCGGTGGTCTGTTGGGCGTGCTGTGCGGGCTGCTGTGCGGGCCGATCTTTCGCGGCCTACGATCCATCGTGGCAACCGTTTCGCCGGACATCTTGCCCGAGATCGTTTATACTCTCGAGCCTCGAATTGCGTTGTGGTCGGTGCTGTTGTCGCTGTTTATCTCGCTCGGCGTGGGATTGATTTTTGGGGTCTATCCGGCGCGGCGCGCGGCGTACATGAGCCCGATCGAAGCCCTGCGTCATGAATAGCCATTGAGATGGTATCGGAAATCAACCCCTACGCGGCGCCGCAGAGTGCTCCGGAACGACCGCCGCCGCTGCCGAGCGATCTCGGGAGTCGAAGATTGCGATTTGCGGTCGGGTTTGCCGCGTTGTTGATGACGGGATCGCTGCTCGCGTCGGCATGCGCGGTTTATGATATCGAGTCGATTGTGGTCAGCGGTCCGTTGTTGTCGGTGTGCGCGATCATTCTTGCCGTCCTTTCGATTCGGCCTGGACTGCGCGGGTTTTGGATCCTCAGCGCGTCGATGATCGCAATGACGATCGGTTGTTTTCTGACGATCCTTTTGCTGAGCTGGAGTCCCGGGGACGCACAGACCCCGATCGGAGCGGCAACGGTCGTGTTTGCGATCGTGATCCAGGCGGGATGGATCATCGTGGGGAGTGTTCGCAATCGAGAGAAGCAGTTCGAGTTGCAGTGGCGAGCGGAGGGCTGATCAATCCGTAAGGTCACGCAGTTGACGCCGGCATCGGGATGCACGAGCAATCACGTGACATTTGGCGAAGGGCTCGAACGGATCCTGTGCGACCGAGTCGGAATTCAGTTCCCCACGACGACTCGATTGTCGACTTGGTTGACGCCGGGTTCCAATCGCATCAGCAATTCACTCATGCGGCGATCTTTCTCGCTGGCGACAGAGCCGGTCAGGACTGCGGTGTTCCCGTCCATGGTGACGTTGACGCCAGGGATGCGACTGCTGTGCGGTAGACGCCTCAAGAGCTGCCGCGCGGATTGCTGGATTTCGGTGACCGGCCGCGGTGGCACCTCGATCCCGGATCGCAGTCGGACACGGATGATCGGTTTTTGAGTGGACGTGCCTTGGCCTCCGAAGGCCCCGCCGAGTGCGCCGAACAATCCTCCCAATCCACCGCCACCGAAGCCGCCGCCACCGGCCCCGCCGGCGGTTCGTCCGGCCGTTCCGCCGGCTTCTGCGACCACACCAAAGCCCTGGGTAGCGGCCGTGCCGATCGAGTCGCCTCGTTCGACTCCTTCGAACACACTCAAGTCCGGCTCGGCACCTTGGAACTGCGTCCCGCCGGTGTCTTCGGCCCCATCCTGCGCTTGCGCGGATCCACCGCTGGCGGCGAAAACGGCGGCCAGCAAAACGATCGAGAGCGAACGACACAACCGAGTGATTCGATTCGGTGAGACCATGACGGAACCTTGGACAAAAGATGGGCAACCAGATTTATTGATCTGTTACGTTAGTCTAACCATCGGCGCCTCCAAACGTTTCGGTTTCTGCCGAGTACACTTCGTGGGTTGCCAACCAAGATCGAGCCCGGAGAATCGAATCATCCGTCATGTCCAGCCCGCACTTGCCTGTCGGCGACGGTGCATGGGGTGGCGACCGGGCCGGCTGGACTGCAACGGCTGTCGTTTGCCCTGAAACCGTTTTTCCCCATTTCGAACGACTTCACGGGCGTTTTTCTCCCTTCTACCTAAGACGAAATCGATGTCGATCTCTTCTCCCGTCTCCGTTTTTCGCGCCACCGTGCCGGTGTTCGCATCGGCATGTGTTTGTTTGATGTTGGCTGCCGCTCCGGTTTCCGCGGCCGATGGCGGCAAGCCGGGCGCGGACGACGCCCCCGGTGCACCCCGTTTGTTACCAAGTGATACACTCGTCTACATCCGGCTGGACAGTGCCGATGACTTGCGGAAGCAGATGGACAAGACGTCGATCGGCAGGATGATCAACGACCCCAAAATGAGGCCGTTTGCGGATCAGTTCTACGCGACCGCGCGCGACCTGTTCGATCAAATCAGCGATCGGGTCGGCGTCAATCTGGATGAGTTGCTGGCGATTCCGCACGGCCAGGTGGCGTTCGCGATCCACCCGGTCAAGCCGCTGGAGGAGGACGAAAAACCGGAGATTCAGGCCCGAGAAAACGAAGACCAAGACGCGGTGGAGCAGCGGCGGGAGCGTCAACGGCGACGAGAACAGTATTCGTTCGGCGGAACGTTGATCATCGATGCGGATAACAATATCGAACAACTGATGTCGATCGTCGAGCGATTCGAGGAGCAGGTCTTGCAAGGCCGGTACGTCCGACGGACTCGGGAAATCGGATCGACCGAAGTCACCCGGTTGTTGCCTGGACGTGTTGGCCAGCAACCGATCGAGTTCTTTGAGAAAGACGGAACCTTGGTGATCGGGGTCGGGCATTCGACTGCACAAGATGTGCTCAATCACTGGTTGGACAAAAACGATGAACCGACGTTGGCCGACAACGCGAAATTCGGAACGATCATTTCACGTTGTATCGGTGCCGAAGACACTCGCCCCCAACTGACGTTTTTCGTCGATCCACACGCGATCGTCGATCGAATCATCAAGCGCAGCGGATCGTTGACGGCCGGCTTCATTTGGCCGGTGATCCAGGACCTGGGCGCAAATCGCATCGGCGGGATCGGCGGCAGTTCGTTTTCCGGCGGCGACGTGTTTGAGGGGATCGCGCACTACCACATCAAAATCGATCCGCCGCGCGATGGGGTGTTGGGCGTGTTGCGGCCCGAAACCGGCGACACCACCCCGCCCAACTGGGTCCCCGATTCCGTGGCCGGTTACACGTCGATCAATTGGGATTTTGAAAAAGCGTATGACAACGTCGGCAAGGTGATCGACAAACTGCAACAGCGGACCGACGCCTTGAAAAAATTCGCCGAGGCGCCGATCGAGCAACGTCTGGGCGTGAAACTTCGCGAAGATCTGCTGCAGAATATGACGGGCCGGCTGGTGCGCGTGACGTGGATGGAAAAACCGATTCGCTTCAACAGCGGAGTCAACGTGCTGGCGATCGAAATCAAAGACGCGCTCAAAACCAAATCCAATCTGGCGCAGATCCGCGACCGCATGCCGAATCAAATGAAGGTCGATTCGATCAGCGGGCACGTCGTTTATCGGCTTCGTGGTCCCGGCGAAAATTTTCCACAGAACATGCGCCGTCCCGAACCGAGTTTCATGATCTTGGGGAAATGGTTGATCTATGCCGACAGCACCCAATTCATGGAAAAGGCTGCGTTGGCTGATGCCGGCAACTTGCCGCGTCTGGTTGAATTGCCCGAATACGATTTGGTGGCGAGTGAATTGGGCGGCAAGCTGGATGGGGAATCGCCGTTTCTGTTGTCGTTCATCGACGGCGCCCAAGGGATCCGCGTGATCTACGACTTGGCCAAAGACGAGAACTCACGCAACATGATTCGCCGCGCGGGAGAGAACAACATCGTGGCGCGAAAGTTCTCCGAGTTGCTCGATCAAAACGAGTTGCCACCGTTTTCGGAGTTCGAAAAGTATTTCGCACCGACCGGCTTTTTCGGATACGACGAGCCCGACGGGATTCACTTCGGGTTCTTCACCCTGCGGGCCGATCCGACCGACGATTGACACGTTCCGCGGGGGCAAGCGTTGTGGTTCCCGTGCGAAGCGTCAGCGGAAAGATTGATTGGTCAAAAGATTGATTGGTCAAAAGATTGATTGGTCAAAAGATTGATTGGTCAAAAGATTGATTGGTCAAAAGATGAATTGGTCAAAAGATGAATTGGTCAAAAGATGAATTGGTCAAAAGATGAATTGGTCAAAAGATGAATTGGTCAAAAGATGAATTGGTCAAAAGATGAATTGGTCAAAAGATGAATTGGTCAAAAGATGAATTGGTCAAAAGATTGATTGGTCAAAAGATTGGGGGCTCCGTGGATGGCACACGGCTTGCGGGGAACCGTTGCTGAGATTTTTTGACCACCACATTTTTTGACCATTTCTCGCAGCAAGAAGTCTCGGCCTTGCCGGCGACACGGATCCACGCCAGCGACGGGGCACGCGTTGCACCCCATTAGCGCGGACTTCAATCAGCAATGGGTGATCCGGTGATGTCGGCGTCCAATCAGAATCCGCCGGGCGCGGTGAACTCGGCGTAGTCGCTGAATTCATCGTGGTGTTCGGGGGCGCGGTTGCTGAACCGGGTGAAGTCGGATTCCCAGGTCAATTGCACGTCGCCGACCGGGCCGTTCCGCTGTTTGGCGATGATGATTTCGGCTTGCCCGGCGTACTGGGCGCGTTCTTCACCGCGATGGTAATACTCCTCGCGGTGGACGAACATCACGACGTCGGCGTCTTGCTCGATGGCCCCGGATTCACGCAAGTGGCTGAGCTTCGGGCGGTGGTCTTTGCTGTCTTCGGCCTGGCGATTCAATTGCGACAGGCACAACATCGGAACACCCAGTTCCCGCGCCATCCCTTTCAGGCGACGGGCGATCTTTGCGACTTGTTCTTGACGGGGATCGCGCGAGTTATCCGGTTCGATCAGTTGCAAGTAGTCGATCACGATCAAACCGAGGCTGCCGTGCCGTCGTTTGATCCGCCGTGCGGCCGCGGCGATTTCACTGACCGTTCGGCTGGGGGAGTCATCGACGAAGAACGGCGCGGTGCTGATTTCGTTGGCTTTGTTGATCAAGCGGGTTTGATCCTCGGCGCTGATCGTTCCGTTTCGCAGGCGGTGACCGTTGACGCGGGCGAGTGAGCAGAGCATCCGGTCGGCCAATTCGATGCCTGACATTTCCAAGCTGACAAACAGCACCGGTTGTCGCATTTCGATCGCGCCGTGTTCGGCGATATTCATCGCCAGCGCCGTTTTTCCCATCGACGGTCGGGCGGCCAGAATGATCAATTCGCCGTTGTGCAACCCGCCGGTCATGGTGTCGTAGTCGGCCAGACCGGTTTCGACGGTGCCGTCGGTGACTTCACCGCGCAAGCGGGCTTCCATGCGGTCCATCGCGGCGTGCAGCACATCGTTCATCGAGTGCAGGGAGTTGGACGAGCGTCCGTCCATGATCGAGAACACTTTCTGTTCCGCCTGAGCACACAGCTCTCGCGCGTCGCTGGCCTGGTCGTAGGCATCGCGGAGGATTTCGGTGCTGGCGTTGATCAGGTTCCGGTAGACCGCTTTTTCGGAAACGATGCCGGCATAGTAGACCGCGTGTGCGGCGTTGGGTACGGAGTTGGAGAGCTTGGCCAGATACGCGGCCCCACCGATCTTGTCGAACTCGTCCGACGTTTTCAGCCGGGAAACGAGCAGCATCACATCGATCTTTTCGCCGTTGTCGTACATGTCACGCAAGTGCGTGTACAAGATCCGATTGGCATCGTCGTAAAAGTCGTCCGCTTTCAAAGACGCGGTGTCGTCACAGACTTCGGGCAACAGCAAGATGCTGCCCAGCACGCCCATTTCGGCCTCGAGATCATAGGGCGGCTGACGCTGAAGGATTTCGGCAGCCGAGAGCGGTTTCTTTTTCTTTTTGTCCCACGGACGTTCGTTCTGGTCAGCCATGAAGTTTCCGATCCCTGGAAGGTTTTGGAGAAGCAGCGGCAAAGTCCGCCGAGCGGGAGGCTAGGTCAGTGTCTGGTGTTTCGCCAAAAGTTTCAAGTTGCGGGCGTTAAGTTTCGAGTTTCGAGTTTCAAGTTTCACGTGAGTTGGCAGTTGGCAGAAAAATGGATGGTGGAAAACGAGAATCAGACAAGAAAATATCGGGTGGTTTCATAGAACCTGAAACCTGAAACCTGAAACCTGAAACCTGAAACCTGAAACCTGAAACCTGAAACCTGAAACCTGAAACCTGAAACCTGAAACCTGAAACCTACCCCGTTTTCAGCATCGATTCGATTCGGCGGATCGCTTCATCGGTTGAGAGGGCGGCTTGCCCCCTGCCGACGCTGCGTCCTGCATCGAGCCATTGGCGGACACGCTGATTGGCCAGGATCGCGGTGCTGTGGCTGCGTCCCCCGAAGTGCCCGCCAATTTCGGAGTAGGCGCTGCTGGTCATTTCGCGGGCCAAGTACATCGCCAGCATTCGCGGTTCGGTGATGGACTTGGTTTGTGAACCCGACTGCAGCGATTTGGAATCCAACTGAAAGACTTTTTCGACGGCCCGTTCGATGGCGCTGAGCGTGATCGGGACACCGGAGGAGCGGAGCAGGTGGGCACCATGCTGACGGATTTGGTCCATCGAGGGCATTTGGCCGTGCATCCGTTGCAGCAGGGCGACCAGATTGACGATGCCGCTGAGCAGTCGGCCGTCACCGCCGGCGACCGACGCGATTTCTTGGAGCGTCGCGTCGGGCCAAGGGATCAAGCACCGTTCTTCGGCGTAGCGTGCGAGCAGTTGCGTGCGCGTCCGGGTGTCTAGCGATTCGACTTGGCAAACCAGCCCCGAAGCCAATCGTCCGGAAAGTTCTCCGCCCAGTCCATTGATCTCATTGGGCGACTTGGTTCCGGCAAACACCAGGGGTTTGCCGACTTCGGCAAGCATCTCGATGGTGTGGTGGAGTTCGCGAATCGTGGCCTTCTTTTCGACGAAGAATTGGATGTCGTCGATCAACAGCGCGTCGGCGTCACGAAAACGAGACCGAAAGGCGGGCAAGCAGTTTCCGTTGAGCGCCTTGATGAAGTCATTGGTGAATTCTTCCGCGGACAGGTAAACGACCCGTCGCATGCGATGGAGACCGCGGAGTTTTCCGGCCACGGCGCTCAGCAAGTGCGTTTTGCCCGACCCAGGCGGTCCCCACAGGACCAAGGGCGACGCCAGACCGGGGCTTTCGATGGCCATTTTGCAGGCCGTCCGCGCCAACTCGTTGCACTGACCGCCGACAAAGTTCTCCCAACTGCATTCGCTTCGCGTGTTGGAGGCGTGTTTGGTCGTCTCGGCGGTCGATGGCTTGGCTGCTGCTTTTGTTGCCTGCGATGTGATCCCGCCGGAGAGCTCGCCAACGGCCGATGCCGTCGGTCGCGATGTCGTCGCGGTTCGTTTCGGCCGCGGTGACTTGCGTGAATCGGTGCCGTCTCGCAGGATCGCTTGCAGCGACTGGGTGCCCCGCGGCTTCCGCACGACGGACGCTGCGGCTGCTTTCGCCGCGGTTCGGCGTTCCTGTTGCACCGAGGGGGCGGGGCGGGACGCCGCGTTAGGCTCGCTAACGCCGGTGGCATCGCCGGCGCCGGTGGCATCGCCGGCGTCCCCTTCGGCAAACGGCAACTCGGCTTGGTGTTGGGGGCGATCCTCGACATGGACCCTGACGGTCGTCGACGCTCCACAGGCCGATGCGGCGGCACCGCGCATCGCTGCCAGGTAGTGATTGCTCAAACGGTCGGCGGCGAACTGTCCGGCCGCGACGGCGACGATCGATCGCGAGGGGTCAGCGGGACTGGCAACGGCGTCAGCGGCTTCGAGAACAAAGCGAACGCCCGAGAACCAAATCTGGAAACGCTCGTGCCCCACACGTTGCTTCAAAGCCTCCTTGAATGTCGCGATG
The DNA here is from genome assembly GCF_002289565.1 of Rhodopirellula sp. SM50. Taxonomy (GTDB): domain Bacteria; phylum Planctomycetota; class Planctomycetia; order Pirellulales; family Pirellulaceae; genus Stieleria. Next base: position 34,749 of record NZ_NTFY01000003.1, read on the forward strand.
ACGTCCGAGTCATCGGTGCAGCCGTGCGGTGTGGACATACCGGGAGCGCAGTCCTCCATCATGGATGTTCGCGGGATCAGTCGGGAACCAACCAGACGACACGGACATGCGGCCACGCATCGTTGTGCTGTGTCGATCGGGTTGGTGTGTTCTTGGGGAACCCATCGAGCCGGAAAAGCAGCCAAAGCGTTGGCAAGAAAAGCAGCCAACCTAGCTCCGCTGGGTGGCATCTCAGCCTCCCGAATCGATGAGAGTCTTGAATCGTCGACGTTGAAACTGAGCCCCCCCGGTGGTGCTGTCCACAGCGTTTGCGGACACGTTGGTGTTGGGGCGCGATTTCTTCACGTCGCGTTCATCAAGTGGGCGAGATTCTATGTTTGCTAGCACGCAAGTCAAACCGAATGCTAGCAAGTTGCGGATGCTTTTTTTTTCGACCCGGACGATCATTCGACTGGGGCAATAATTCCCGGTCACATGGTCCGAATCTGGCCGTGCCCGTTGTCAAACCTGCCCGCTTTGTGCGAGTTTTCCGGGGCGTGGAAAAAGTGTCGCCCGCGGCGGGGGCGAGTGCCATCTGGCATCAGCGGTGTCTCCGTAACGTATTGCTGTGCAGTGGTTTGTGGCGTTTGCTTGGCGATCAAAGTCGAAAACCGGCCGCACCAACGGCGGCGGATCGATGCGGCCCGATCCACGAAAATCTGTCTTCGCTGGCGACAACGCGTCGGGAAAACGAACGGCACGCCGATTAGCACTACGGTATTGGACAGATGTGCTCCTAATCATTTCGGCACCGGTTCAATTCCGCACGATTTAATGCCGGGGGTCCTGCTATACTCCATCTGGCCCGTGTCCGGGTTTCATGGACTTTGGCAAATAGACCGCCTATACTGTTCATGTTGTCACTGCGACGACATCACACCGTTTACTGAGAAGGCTAATGGGGACCAAGCAACTCACCGACCGCCAACGGCGGGTATACGAGTTGATTCGAGAGTTAATTCTCAACCGGGGCTATGGACCAACGGTTCGTGAGATCGGCGAGGCATTTGGCATCAAGAGCCCCAACGGGGTGATGTGTCATTTACGCGCGCTGGAGCGAAAGGGATTGATCCACCGCAGCCCCAACAAGTCGCGGGCGATCGAGTTGACCGAAAAGATCGATCGCCAGAATCACAGTCTTCCGATGGCCGGGATGGTTGCCGCCGGAACGACTGCCTTGGCGTTTGAGCAGAGCGACACGATGGATTTCAGCGGGATGTTCTGCCAGAACGATCGTTTTATCCTGCAGGTGTCGGGTGATTCGATGATCGAAGCGCACATCCAAGACGGCGACTTTGTCGTCATCCAAAAACAGGAATCGGCTGAACCGGGCCAGATGGTGGTGGCGGAGCTGCCTAGCGGAGACTCGACGCTGAAGTTTTGGTTCCCCGAAGAGGGTCGCATCCGGCTGCAGCCGGCCAACGCCGAGATGTCGCCGCTGTATGTCGACGACGCCAAGGTTGTCGGCGTCGCCGTCGGCGTGGTGCGGAACGTGCTGTAAGCGGCCTGTTCGATGCCGGCCTGTCGCCTTCCTGCGGGACGTCAATTGTATAAGTGACGAATTTGACCGTGGTGGAAGGCGCCAAGCAACGCACGGAAAATAAGTGGGATAGGCTTCCAGCCTGTCGACGTTGGAATGACAGGCTGGAAGCCTATCCCACTGGCTAGATCCGACACTGAGTTTCCGTTCGGTTCCAAGACGTCCGCTGCGCCGGCCCTCTCTGGCGTTTGCGTGCTGCGCAAACGCCGTCTCTCCCAGAGTGAGAGAGGCTCAATGGGTTACCAAAAGCTGCCGTTATACAATCGGTGCCCCCCAGGAGGGTGGTGTCTTCACTCGATGCCTCGGGCGTCAGTTATTCGTCGCCGGCGCGCATGAAGGGCGTCAGGACGGGTTCGTAGCGGCAGATCTCGCTGTCGTCGAAGTAGATGCCCAGCTCTCGTTTGGCCGCTTCGGCACCGTCGCTGGCGTGGACCAGGTTCATTTGCCGGCTACTGCTGAAATCGCCGCGAATGGTGCCGGCGGCGGCGTTGAGCCCGCTGGTGGCGCCCAGCATGTCGCGAACGACTTTGATGACGTCGAGTCCATCGATCGCCATGGCGACGATCGGGGCCGAGGTGATGAATGCTTCCAGGCTCGGGTAAAACGGCTTGTCGACGTGTTCGGCGTAGTGCTTTTTCGCCATTTCCGGCGTCACTTTCAGCATCTTCATTGCAACGATGTTCAAGCCTTTGGCTTCGAATCGCGCGATCAATTGTCCCATCAATCGCCGCTGGACCGCGTCGGGTTTGAGAAGAACGAGGGTGCGTTGCATCAGATCACTCATCAAAAATAAACTCCACTCAAGCCTTTCGGATGTTTGCGGCAGCCGCCTAGGACTTTGTGCGGGGCCGTGTCGAAACGATTTCGGAACGAATTATCCGCTTCTGTCGCGGTTGCGCGAAGCGGGTATTAAGGGAAGGGTTCGGACCTGATAGATTTCAGCGTCCCGACCCAGCGGTGAGGTTGGCCCGACCGTCAGGTTGGCCCGACCGTGGCAACGGCGCGACCGAGGGAATTGATTGTCGGCGTGTCGCGCGCCCGAGCGGGGCATCGATTGGTGCCCGGGCCTGTAGTTGGATCGACATCGGAAGTAAGAATCTCAAAAAGGCGACACGATGACAGAAGCTGAGCAGCATGACGAGGACGAGGCCCAGGGAAACGAGCAGCATGGGCATGCCCATGTGCATTCGCATGGATCGGGTGGATCACAGAAAAAGCGGATCTATCTGGTGCCGTATCCCAAGTTCATTTTCATGTACCCGACGTTGATCATCTCGATCCTTTCGACGTTGGTGTTGTGGATCGGTGGCCATTCGATTGCCGATCCGTCCCAGACCGTCCCGGTCGTCATGACGGGGGTGTTTCTGTGCGTGATGATGGCCAACTTGTTCATCATCGTCTTTGATTTCCCCAGGGCGACGTCGCTGACGCTGGTGTTTATCGTGACCACGGTCGCGATGGGGGTGTGGATGTTATTTCTCACCCGCCCCGATTTGTTGCCTGCGGTGGGCGTTTGGATCAAGCGGATCCGCCCGGTCGCCAACACGACGTTTTTTCTGTGCACGACGATCGGAATGGCGTTGATGTACATCGCGGTCTTTGTCAGCACCAAATTCAACTATTGGGAACTGTCCAACAACGAACTGCTGCATCACCACGGTTTGCTGAGCGATTTGAAGCGTTATCCGGCGCCTAACTTGCGCGTCGACAAGGAGATCAACGACGTGTTTGAATACATGTTGTTGGGGGCGGGGCGATTGATTTTGCACCCGACAACGGAGAAGCGGGCGATCGTGCTGGACAACATTCTGTTCGTCGGAAAGAAAGAAGAGCAGATGACGAGAATGCTGGGATCGATCAAGGTCAAGATCGGCGACGACAGCGGTTCCAGTTAATCGAGTTCGTGGTCGGCAAAGTCGTCTTGCCCGGCCGACCGCGCGGTTTCAGACCGTTTGCGAAGCGGGGCGAGCATGCGGTCGAGGGCTTTCAGGGCGACCGGCATCGCCGCCCCGGCGTCTTTCCATTGGTCCCACCAGTTCGCGACGATCTTGCCGACCGACTCGTCGCCGAGCCGCCACAACGCCACCGCGGTCTGGATCGGCAGCGGATCGGCGCGGAACAATTCCAGATTCGCCCCGGCGGTCAACACGACCGGCACGCAGCCGAGATCCCAGGGCAACGACGTGCGGCGGTGGGTTCCCGAGCCGAAGTCTTCGGGGTGGCTGGGGGTTTCGACCTGTCCCAGCGTTGCCGCCAAGTGGCGACCGACGGCGACTTGTGTGACCCAGAATGCCAATCGAAAGATCTCGCTCACGGCGGGATCGGCGTCGGTCAACATCGCTTCGATCCAGACGCGGCATTGGCCCGAGTCAAACCCGCCATCGCCGCCGCGGACCGGTTGGACCAACAGGCAATCGACGTGCTCGGGCCACCATTTCTCCGGCGGTGCCGAACCCCAGATCTGTCGCGCCGTTTCGATCAACAGGCCCGGACCATAGGTTTGCCAGCGGTCTTTGAGGGGACCGGCTCGCAGACCGAGCTGTTGTTCCAGCTTGGGAAAACGCTGTTGGTAAGCGATCCGGCATTGGTCGAGTTGGGTTCCCAGCGCCGCGGCGGTCTGGTCGATTTGAAGTTCGCTGCAGCCGGCGGCGGCCAGGGCCGGTGGACAGGACTGCCGGGCGGTCCGCCCGGCGGCAACCGAGGCGAACAGTGCCGACCAGAACGCTCGGACGTCGGCCAGGGCCGACACCAGCCGGGTGTTGATTTCGCTGGTCGGACCGCTCAGTGCCGATTCGGTCCGCTGGTCGCTGCAGACGCCACCGGTGGCGACGACGAACGAGGCGTGAATCACGCTCAAATCGACCGCAGGGTGAAATCGGACGTTGGATTTCTTGGCCAAGGCTTTGAAACTCGTGCAGCGATCTAGGGGCTGGAAGACAGTTGGGACTGGATCCATTGTTCCAGTTCGTCAAAATCCACCGGCGGAAGCTCCGACAGATCGGGTCGCAATTTTACCGCGTCGTGCAAGTAGAAATGCTGGATCTCGGACTGTGATTTCTCGGTGTTCCAGTGCAACAACACGCGAATGCAGCGTGGCAACGATTTTTCGACGGTGATTTCGTATCCGCACAACAACGGGACTTCCAACCAACCGAGTTGGCGCGCGGCCAACGCGGGGAATTCCGCCGACAGGTCTTTGGTCACGGTGAAGTAGGCGCTGGCCAAGTCCGCCGTGTCGATCCCGTTTTGGCGAATCATCAGCGCCAGCAACTGTCTCGTTGCGAGCAAGATTTCGTCACGATCATCCGCTTGGACCGTTGTCGCACCGCGGACGCCTCGGCAAGCCAACATACTTTCTGATTCCTTAGGGCAATGGACCAATCGCCGTGGGATCGGCGTGAGCCGGCCAAGGGCGCGTTTTGCTCATCGCCCGATTTCGACGGTGGTCAGAATTGACGGGTTTCCTGACGCCGATTTAGCCGTATAAAGCTTACTCGGAAACGCCTACTATAGGGGCCGAACCGCCCGGCCGATAACCGTCTTGACCGGCCCATGACATTCGACCACACCTTTCCATTCGGAAACCGAATATGAGCGACCACCGTTCGCCCTATCAAGAACGAATTATCAAGAATTACTACCAAAATCGGGATTCGATCGGGATCCAAAAGGCTCAAGAAGCGGTCAGCGAACTGTACCTGAGCCAAGGCAAAAAGCGAGAAACCGTCTGGAAACGGCTGATCAGCCATCTGGAGAAGGCCGGATTGCCGGCCGACCAGATCGAACATCTGCGCGAAAAAGACGACCCCGCGTTGGTCGCCGAGGCGATCGGAAAGCTCGCTTGAGGCGGCGATCGGCCGAGAACATCGACGACGGCCAGTCGATGGGGTGGTGTTTGTCGAACGCAAAAAGGGGGCAGCTGCAAACCGCACGGCATACGTGTTGGTGTGCAGGCTTTAGCCCAATACCGCTAAGTTAAGCGTCGTTTCTTCAGATGAGGGCCCGTAGGCTGGCGCCAAACGGCTGATATTCGTTTGATATCAGCCGGTTCGCGCCAGCGTCCGGGCCCCCTCATTCATGTTAACTTAGCGGTATTGGGCTTTAGCCGCTCACTGTCGCTGCGTCGCAGCGAACGGGAATCGCCTCAAGGCTAAACACCAACGATTGCTGCGTCCCTTGTTTCTTCTGCCCGTGCCATCGGCGACACCCTCGGGTGTCGCGCCGGGGATCTGGAAAGGGAGCTGCGCGGGACGACTGGCGCGATCCGGCTGATCTCGATCGATGGTCAGCCGGAACCGCAGAGCCGTGCTCAGTTGCGAGACTGTTTTTCTTGGGCACGAGCGGCTTTGAGAGCCGCCGCTTCACGGGAGAGTTTGAACTCCGGCCCGCTCGGGAAATACTGTACGTCGTCCTGCAAGTAATAAGGACTCGGCAATGTCTGCCCGTTAATGCCCACTTGGCAACCGCTCGCGCCGATCAGGCAGGTGCCCGCGAAGAGGGCGATAGCGGTAGCTCGTGTGATGCGTCCAGATGTCGGTTTTCGGCTCATGGCTTCCATGCCTTGTTTGAATCGTCACGTACCGGGGCCGTCGAATGAATTCGAATCCCGTCACAACCGGTATCGGATGAATAACCGGCAAAGATTAACCGGGCATTGAGAATTTGTCGAAATCGTGGGCGTGGCCCACGCATTCTTCGGGCGTTGTTATTGTTCGGGCGGTGGGGCTTGGCCGGTCGTGCGGAGCAGGGTCTGGGGGGCATCGGGCCATTGGACGAAGGCGTGCAGGTGCAATTTGACGTTCTGCTCGATTCTGTCCGCAAGCTCCCCGAGCTGCTTTAACCGCTCCAAAACCGCCTCCGAATGCTCCAGCTGGGCATCGAACCTCTGCCCACGTGGCCGCATCATCCTGCGATCCAACTGACTGGCGGATTGGTAGCTTTGTTTGAACATCTCGCGCTGCATCACCAGTTTGCCGTGATTCGCTTGCCACACCGTCTTTTCTGCGGCAAGACTCTCTCGGCTGAGCAAAACCCAGTTCATTGAGGGATCGAGCCGGCCGCCGAATTGCATCCGGCAAGAGAGTTTTCGCGAGCAATTGATGTCCAGTTTGACAGCAATTGCAACCGTCTCTCCATCGGTCGGTGTCAAGATCGCGATCGCCGAGCCGTTGTGGGGGCGTGTCGGCTCGAAGGGCGTGTGCCAAGCCAAATCGACCGAATCGGGGACGGACAACTCGATTTCCAATCGCGACACGTCGGCTGGCAGCGAGGCGCCGAGTGGCCAACTGGGACGCCACCGCCGCCGATCCAGCGAAAGCGGAAACGGATCGGCCTCGATCGACGGTCGCAGGTAGACGGATTGTCCGTCAGAGAGCACCAGTCGCCCATGCAACAGTTTCTGTGACAGTCCGTCTCGGGCGGCGTTGTCAGACCAGCGGAGCACGGTGGCGGGGCCGGTTCGGATCAGTTGTGCGATCGGATTTCCGTTCTGTTGATTGATCAGGTTCCACGTGTCATCCGTTGTCGCATCGGCAAGTGCGATGGCGACCGGGCTGGGAAACTCGATGCGTCGGACCGAGGCGGTCGAGGGGGCGATGATGAGTTCCGTGTTGCTGTCGCCGCTAGGTGGCAATTCGACGAATCGATCTCCGGACGGCCGGGTCTGTTGGGGGACTTCGGCGGCCTCTTGATCGGAGGTCTCTGAATTGAGCACCGATTCCAGCGTTTCGTTTGTTGGGTCGCTTTCAGAAAAAGCGAAGGAGCTTGATCGGGCGGGATCGCCCGGACGCGAATCCTCGCTCGGTTCGAGTGCAGGTTTGAATTCTGATCTTTCAAGCGCCAGTGTTTCGGGGGGCTCAATTGCGGAGTCGAGCGAGGGGTCAGGCATGTCCGTGGGCGCGCCAGAGTTGCCGCTGGCGAGCAAGTCATCCAGATCGTCCATGACATCGAATCCGCCGCGAACGCGTTCACGATCCATGACCGAGGGGACGGTAAACTCCAACGGCGCGACCTGGTCGTCTCGATCACGATTTTGATCGATTGGCGGGGAGGCGACCGATTGCGGCGTTGGTGGTGGTTCAGGTTCGGTTGTTTCCGTGGGGGCAAGAGGATCGCCGACCGACGGTGTCGCCGATGGTTCGACCGCTGTCATTCCGCTGACACGAATTTCGTCGCGTTTGGAGCGAAGTTGATGGAGTCGGATCGCGGTGCCGATCAAGGCGATGACGACCGTGGCCGATGCGACACCCAGGACCAGGTTCCAATTGAAACGACGATCGCTCGCGATCGGCTGGGGTTTGCCGGGGCGAATTTTCTCTTCGCCCAGCTCGGGCGGGGCGACCGAGGCGTGCCCGAAGCGATCGACCAGCGACGCGGTGAATTGTTCGATCAGTTTTTCTCGTCGAGCCTGTTCGATGCTGGACAGCGCAAGCGATTGCGTCTCTTCGGCGACGTGCGTTTCAAAACGATTACGGGATTTGAGATGGTCTCGATCGACGCGCAGCGGGCTGCGGAAGGGGGCGCTCCGGCGTGCGATCGCGGGGCGTGGAGCGGAAAGTTGTTGCAGGAACTCTGCCGAGAGCAGTTCGAGATCTTGGCTGCCTTGATCGGGCGGCGGTGCGATACCGGTGAATAAAAGCTCGCCATGAAGGCCGATCGTCCAATCGTTCAGATTGATTGCGGCGATGGTTTCGCCGTCGGCCAGGCGTTGTCGACAGGCGTCCTCGAAACGTCGTACCAGTTGTGCGGCAAGATCCGGCGGTGGTGTCCCCAAACGTCTGATCAATGCCGCGACCGATTCAGCGGCGGCAGGGATGGGGCGAGGCTGGCTGTCGCCCGGCGGACGTTTTCGTTCTCCTCGCGCTGACCTTGTCGCGGGAACGTCTTGCGATCCACTGCGATTCGATGCGTCGGGCGAGGAGGGGGACATTTCCGATCGTGGCAACGGGCTTGGGGAGGCGTGAAGGGGTTGAGGGCAGACCGACCCCGATTTCAGCGAACTGCTATTGTCGGTAGGAGACAGCCGTCAAGCAAACCCAACAGCGTGTTGCTCCCCCGACGAAGGTCAAAAAAAACATGACTTTTGGCGTATCCGTATTGACTGATACAGATTTCCTGAGTGGTTCTACCGGAATTAACCAAACCACCGGGGTGGTCTTTGCCGATAACTCCGCTTGAAGCGATTCTTAGGACGCATCCGATGCACCGATTGAGGCGGGGATTGACCCGGTTTGATGGACGCGGTTTGCCGAGCGGGATTCGTTTCAACATTGAATTACCAGGGGGGAACTGGTTGATCGCTGCACCTTGATGCGGCGGGCGTGGATGCGTTGCATCGACGCGCCGGTCATTTCCTCTCTCCAAATTGCGGCTCGGGATCCCAGCGTGGCACAGGTGTGCACGCATGGCTCGGGCGAACGAGCCCCAACAGCGAGGCGGCTGCGACCGCGGAGACGTTTGCGATGCACCGAATGATTCGAAACATGGTCAACCGTTTGACAAACACAGACAGCGAAGCGGGTACGTCCCGTCTGCCCGCTGCCAAACCTCTCCCTGGTCTTTACCGTGCCGGTTCGGCGCTGGTGGGGACCGGCCTAGCAGTGGCCGCGGCAATTTTTGCCGCCGGACTACTCTCCGGCGAGGCTTCGGCACAGGGTTATCCCTCATCGGGCGTATCGCTTGCCAATTATGACTTAGCCGCCAGCGGCTTCGTCACTCCAGCCGGAATGCCGCCGATCGGCGCTCCTGGCATGATGGGAATGAGTGGGTCACCGGTGATGCCGGTCGGCTACAACAGTGGATGTGACGCCGGCGGTTGCGGTGCACTGCCGATGCAGGCTTGCATGGACCGCATGGTCTGTGGAACCTGTGGCGGCGGAGGCGGTTGTTCGTGCAACGGCATGCTCGGCAGCGGTGGCATCCTTGGTAAGCTCCGCAGCGGCGGCACGGGTTGCCTGTTCTGTCGCGGTGCCGGATGCACGGCGTGTAAAGAGCTGCCGTTCGGCTATGCGGGCTCGTGCCTGGCATCGGCCGTCAGTTTGTTGCGTCCCTACGAAGAAGCGGGCATTTGCAACCAACGCTGGTATGACATCAGCTTGGAAGCGTTGTTCTTGGATCGGCAAATCAAGGGGACCAGTTCCTCGGTCATCGCCCAACGTGGCAGCGGCACCAGCGGCACTCCCGCTTTGTCGCTCAACAGCGACGGCCTGGATGATTTGGAAGCCGGCGTGCGAGCGTCGGTCGCCTTCATCTGGGGTGTGGGTGGCAACGTCGAATTGACCTACATGGGCGGCAATGAATGGAAGGAAGGTGCATCGGCAACCGCGGATGTGATCGGCACCAACTTGGAAGGCAACCTGTATTCCTTCCTCACCGATTTCGGCACCGACCCGGTCGCCGGTGGTTTCGACGACACCGACCGTTCGACCACGCAATCGATCGAAGCACGAAGCCGATTCCACTCGGCGGAGTTCAACTATCGCCGCCGCACGATGTTCCCCTACTGCCGATTCCAAAGCTCATGGCTCGTCGGTCTGCGATTCATGCGATACGACGATGGGCTTCGCTACTCGACTCAGGGACAAACTCGGTTGACGGTCGGTACCACCACGACGATTCAGGACCGGTTCTTCAATGCCGACTCCGATACCGAAAACCGATTGTTCGGGCCGCAGACCGGATTCGATTTCTGGTGGAACGTGGCTCCGGGAATCTCGCTCGGCCTGGGTGCGAAGGGAGCTTGGGTGCAAAACGATGTCGACCGATCGATTCAGATCTCGGCCAACTCGCTCGTCCCCCAAAACGTCGTCGACGGCGATCAACGCGGGACGATCTTGACCGACCTTGAACTGAAAGGAATCTATCGCCTGTCGCACTCGCTGACGCTTCGCGGATCCTACTACGTCCTGGCTGTCGACGACATTGCCTTCGGCGGCATGGACTTCCAGGCCAACAGTTCACCCCAAAGCGTGACCCCCGGCAACCTGACCTACGACAGTCTGACTCTGCAAGGTTTCACCGTCGGTGCGGAATACATGTGGTAGAGCTGTGAAAGCCAGCGACCAGCAACGACAAAAACCCCGCTCGGTTGACGAGCGGGGTTTTTTTGTGGTTGAACCAAGCGCAAGCTGGAAGCTTACGCCACTAGGCTCTGTCCCTAAACGACGTTCACCGCCAGTAAACCGCGAAAACGGGGTCAGGAGTCAATAGCCGGAACGGCCCTACGGGTGCTTCGCACTATTGACTCCTGCCCCCCTTTTCGCTCGCAGGACAAGATCCACTGCGCTTTTCGTGCTCCGTTAGCTCTTGAGTTTCACTACCGCCAGGATCGCCTCAATAGACTGGCCGCACCGCTCGGGAAATTTGGCGTTGGGACCACGTTTCTTGTGGAAAGTGAGAAAAAAACGCGGCCGTTTTGCTCTTCACGCGAAATAAGACGAGAATAGATGTCTGCGTCATGCCCCCCAAATGACATCGCTCCCCAATTGTTTTTAGAGCAAACGTACTCATGAAGAAACAACATCGACGTTCACTCTTGAAAGGATTGGGTGGTGCGTTGACGCTGCCGTTGCTCGAATCGGCGGCGAACTCGACAGCGGACTCAGCGGTGGCCGAGTCCGCCCCCTCCCGTGCTCCGCTGCGGTTCCTGGTCGTGGGAAATCCGTTCGGAATGCATCCGGACAACTTTTTCCCCGAACAGTTCGGAAAGAAATACCGATCCCCAAAGACGCTTCAGTCACTCGATTGGTTGCGGGACCGTCTGACGATCTTGTCGCACACCGATCACGGCATGAAGAGTGGGCATGGCCGCGAAGTGGCGTTTCTGAGCGGCGTGTTGCCCGAAACCAGCGCGGCGTTTCCGGAGAAAAACATGTCGATCGATCAGTTGATCGCCCGGCGGACGGGAGGCGACGTGCGATTCCCATCGATCCACACGACGCTGCAACGGGGCATCCGGATGAGCTGGAATGCCAACGGCGTCGATATCAAACCCTTCACCGATCCACAGAGACTGTTCGACCATCTGTTCTTGAATCTGACGGAGCAGGAACGTCAGGTGCGGCGGCAATTGCTCAAACGGAACGGCAGCGTGTTGGATACCGTGGGGGAGCAGTTCGCGATCATCCGTCGCAATGCATCCCCAACCGATCAACAACGATTGGATCAGTTTGCAACGTCACTGCGAGAATTGGAACGCAACTTCTCTGACCGCACGGTCTGGGTTGATCGCGACAAGCCCAGATTTGACATCTCGGAACACTTCGACGATTCGGAAGTCACGATCGCCAATCGCTACAACGCGATCTTTGACATGATCGGCTACGCGTTCCAAACCGACCTGACTCGCGTGGCAACCGTCGGGTTTTCACCCGATCTGTCTTACACCGACGTCGATGGGGTCACCCGGGGATACCACGCCTGCACGCACAACGGAAAGAAGGAAGACATCGTCAATGAACTCGTTTCGATCGAGTCGTTTCAAATTTCCCAGCTTTCACGTTGCCTGAAGAAGCTGGACGAGATCCCGGAACCCGACGGTGACGGTTCGATGCTCGATCACACCGTGGTGTTGTTCGGCAGCGGCATGGGATACGGTGGGACACATTCCAATCGCGACCTGCCGATCTTGGTCGCGGGCGGCGGATTCCGGCATCTCGGTCACGTCGACACACGCAATGCCAGCGGCAGCAACATGCCGCTGTGCAACCTGTATGTGACCTTGCTGCAGCGTTTCGGAATCGAACGCGATCAATTCAACACCAGTACCGGCAGGTTCGAACTGAACTTTGAATCAGAACACAGCAATCCGACCGCACAACCAAGTTGATATGAACGCCTCTCAATCTGCAATCGTGAAGTCGCCTGCTATGAAAATCCTGCTCGGTTTGTTGGCGCTTTGCGTCTTGGTCCAGCAAGACGTATCAGCCGACATCGCGTTGATGAAAACACATTGCTCCAAGTGTCACAGCGGTGCCGATCCTGAAGGCGACTTCAATCTGGTCGAATTGAAACAGACGCCGGATGAAGACAACCTAGAGGATTGGATCCAAAGCCTGGAGAAGGTCAAATCGGGGGACATGCCTCCCGCGGATGAAAACCGAATGTCGACTGCCGAGCGGCAGCAGTTGATTCAGTTTCTACGCCATCGCGTGCTGCTGCACGAAGAGCGGGTACGTCGACCGCTGCGGATCCCGCCAAGGCGAATGAATAACCGTGAACTGGCCAACAGCCTTCGCGACGTTTTAATGATCGAAGACGTCGGCACCCAACAACCGCTGGCGATGCTCTTGGGCGACAACCTATACAAGGGCTTTGACACGCACGGCGAAACGCTCGGGTTCAGCGAATACCACCTCGATCAGTACGTGACCGCGATTCGCAACGTGCTGGACGCCACGATTCTGGTCGGGGATCGACCGGCGACACGATTCTACGACGTCCCGACCGCGAAGCTCGCCATTGCCGACACCTCCAACCGGGCTCGGTCCGAACAAGCGAATCGAACCGCCACCAGCATCGAATTGCTGGACCTCAAAAAGTTCGCTTATTTCACCAATTTCAAAACCGTTCCGACTTCGGGACGCTACCGCATCAAGATTCGAGCGGTCGCGGTTGATCGCCATGTCTACGATTCTGAGGAGACCGGCATCTATGACGGTGACCCGCTGCAGTTGCGAGTTCATCTGGGGGACCGTGTTCGCGATTTTGATCTGGTCGAAGGTGAACCCCAGGAATTGGTGCTCGACGAGTGGCTCGCCGCGGGCACGGACTTGCGTCTGACGTATCCGACCGACGGCCTGCGGTTGCGGGGCAACGGAAACTTTAAGTTCCAGTACCGGATCGCCCACGATTACATCAAGGCAAACGATCCCGAGCTTTATCGGCGGGTCGTCACCGAAGAAGTGCCTCGCAGTAAAACACGGCGCGACAATCCAGAGCACTGGGTTCACTGGACCGGCTATTGGCAGGGCCCACGACCTCGATTGTTCAGCGCGACGGTGGAAGGTCCGTTCTACGCAGCCTGGCCCCCGCAGCGGCAAACGGCTCTGCTTGGAATTGCCCCCGACGCGGCCAACGCAGCCGAAATTTTGAAGCCGATTGCCCGACGCGCCTGGCGACACGACCAGGTCGACGAACAACTCGCCCCGATCGTCAAGCTGGTGCAGACGCAAGCGGAAACGTTGGGCGACGTTGAGTCCCTGAAAGAGGGCATTTTGGCCATCCTGGTCTCGCCGTCGTTCCTGCTGATCAATCCGGATGAAGGAACACCCGAAGATCGGTTCGCGACGAAGCTCAGTTACTTCTTAAGCAGCACGGTGCCAAACCAACGACTGCGAGCCGCGTCGAACGCCGGAAAGCTTGATTCGTTCGATGAGGTGCGCGGCGAACTGCAGCGACAGATCGCCGACGGTGGTGCAGACGAGTTGCTGCGCGAGTTCCCCCGGGCCTGGTTGCAGCTGGATCGCATCAACTTCATGGCCCCCGATCCGGAGCGCTACCCGTTGTACGAAAAGAAGTCGATCAACGAAGACATGGTCAACGAGGTGCTGCACTTTTTTCGACACGCCGTCCGAGAAAACCGTCCCGTCCCGGAAATGCTGGCGGGAGATGACTCCTTCGTCAACGCAGACCTTGCCAAGATTTACGAACTCGACGGCGTCGCTAACGATTCAATCTTTCGCCAACACACCTTCACCGATGGCCGTCGTGGCGGTTTCCTCGGCATGGGCGCCTTCCTGACGTTGACGGCCGACAGCCTTGGCACCTCACCGATCCACCGAGCTGTCTATGTGATGGAAAACTTCATGGGCATCGAGCCTTCGCCCCCGCCGGCGGACGTGAAGATTGAAGAGCCAGACGTTCGCTCGGCGACCACGATTCGGGAGGTGCTGCAAGCACACCAGTCGGATCGAAGTTGCGCGGCCTGCCATCAGGCGATCGATCCTTTCGGTTATGCGTTTGAGAACTTTGACCCCGCCGGCGCCTGGCGTGACCACTACCAGCCCGTCTCGACCGGATCGAACGACAACACAATGCGGAAATCGAACGCCGTGGTCATTCCGATCGACGCGTCGGCATCGTTCATGAGCGGTGCGGAATACAGCGACATCGTGGGATTTCGCAAGATGATGAAAACCAGGACCAACCAAGAGCGTTTCGTCCGCTGTTTCGTGTCGAAGTTGCTGCTATACGCCAACGGAATCGAAGCGGAGGATTATTCGGCGGTGGACGCGATTGTCAAAGAATCTTCCCGGCATGAGTATCGCATCATCGAAACAATTGCGGCGGTGATCGATAGCCCGCTCTTCCGTGAAGCCCGACCCGCCGTCGCACGATCCGAATAAGCGACGAGTGGCGTGAATGCGTCCCTCCCTCGTTCAGAACACGTTGCGGGTACAATGCTCGATCTCAAATCGACCTACAAACGCATCCCGTGGAACCAATCAACGATGCTCAAACGTCACATCCTTTTTCCAGTCTTGATGCTGCTCTTGATCGCTGCCGCGGGGGCCGACGACGGGTGGCAAGCGGGTGTCGCGAAGCAGAACATCACGCCGGACGGATCGATGTGGATGGCCGGTTACGGCAGTCGCGACCGGCCGTCGGAAGGAAAATTGACCGATTTGTGGGCCAAAGCCCTCGTGCTCCAAGACGCCTCGGGCAATCAGGCCGTGCTGATCACGTTGGATCTGGTCGGAATCGATCGCGAACTCGCGACGGCAATCACCGACCAGATCCAGACCGTCCACCAACTCGATCGATCGCAGATTGCGATTTGCTGTTCGCACACACACACCGGGC
This sequence comes from Rhodopirellula sp. SM50, assembly GCF_002289565.1. Taxonomy (GTDB): domain Bacteria; phylum Planctomycetota; class Planctomycetia; order Pirellulales; family Pirellulaceae; genus Stieleria. The sequence goes on from NZ_NTFY01000003.1 coordinate 50,128, forward strand.
CGGCGCTCAAGAAGAACCTCGCACCGCTGCACTACCTGATTGTCGAAGAAGACCAGCAGCAGAAGATCGCAGCGTACGAGCGGAGGCTGCAGCAGCAAATCCTGGCTGCCGTCGATGATGCTTTCGCGAAGCGACAACCGGCACAACTCTCCTGGGGCAGCGGATCGACGACCTTCGCCACCAATCGGCGTGAGAACCGGCCCGAAGGCAAGGTGACGCAGTGGCGGCGGGAAAGGACGTTGAAAGGCCCCGTCGATCATGATGTCCCGGTGTTGGCGGTCAGGGACCGCCAAGGAAAACTGATCAGCGTGGTCTTCGGCTATGCCTGTCACGCGACCGTGCTGGGCGTTTATTCCTGGTCGGGCGACTACCCCGGTTTCGCCTGTGCGACGTTAGAAGCATCGCATCCCGATTCGATCGCGTTGTTCTGGGCAGGTTGTGGTGCGGATCAAAACCCGCTGCCGCGGCGAACCGTTGAACTCGCCCAACACTACGGGCGACGACTCGCGACGGCCGTGGAAACGGTGTTGATGACGATCCAGATGCAGCCGCTTGCCCCGAAGCTGTCGACGAAGTTTCGAGAAATCGACCTGCCGCTCGGACCGCTTCCCTCGCGGGAACAAATCGAAGCAAACTCGCGATCGAAGAACAAATGGGAGGCCGCCAGGGCAACGATGTTACTCGAGCGACTCGATCGTGGCGAGACACTGGCGCAGACGTATCCGTACGCGGTCGGTAGTTGGACGTTGGGTGACGACATCGACATGGTCTTTCTCGGTGGCGAAGTCGTTGTCGATTATGCCCTGCGATTGAAAAGCGAATTGCGTGGCGAGCAGTCATGGATCGCGGGTTACGCCAACGACGTGATGGCCTACATCCCCTCGCGGCGGGTGTTGCAGGAAGGTGGCTACGAAGGCGGCACCTCGATGGTCTACTACGGTCTGCCCGCCCACTGGTCGCCCGAGGTCGAACGCCACATCGTCGACGAAGTGCATCGGCAATTAGCGGAATCGACGCAACACTAGTGGTCCGTCTATCGGTAAAGGTCACGCCGTGAACGATTTGTTAGCGGTAGGGCGCGAGCCCTCCGGTGTGTTGGCAAAGACGCGCAGGCCCAATGCGATCTACTTTGACGCCAAGCGGGGTGTTTTTGTTAGCGGTAGGGCGCGAGCCCTCCGGTGTTGTGGCAGAGATGAAGAACCGGAGGGCTCGCGCCCTGCCGCTAAAACCTCAAGTTTCCGGCGGTGCGCTAACGCGACCACCGGCTACTGACTTTCACCCCTAGCGGGGTGCTGGATGACAAAGTGCGCCAGACGGACCAGTCGGTCATGCTGTGCATGACACCCGCGACGCGGCGTTCGAGAGTTTGCCCCTTCCTAATTCCAACGCCCGGTCAACGGACGCGGTACAATCGTCCCCGAACCCACCTCAACGCCCCCATCCCGCGGCAGCAAGGCTCACCCCCATGAGAACGCGAACCATTGCCTTCCTCACCTTTTGCCTGTTCTTCGTTCCGCACCTTGCTGCGAAGCAACCGCTCAAGGTCTTCATCCTTGCCGGTCAGTCGAACATGCAAGGGCATGCTCAGCTTTCGACCTTCGACCATCTCGCCATGGATCCGCGGACGGCGCCGATCCTGGCCGAGATGCGAACCGCCGACGGAACACCGCGGATCTGCGATCAGGTTTGGATCTCATCGATCGGCAACGACGGGACCGAACAGGAACACCATGGTCGATTGACGGCCGGTTATGGAGCGATGGGGCGGGAACCCAAGATTGGTCCCGAGCTGACCTTCGGGATCTACATGCAGAAACAGCTCGATGAACCGATTCTGATCATCAAGACGGCGTGGGGCGGCAAATCGTTGCACACCGATTTTCGGCCTCCGAGTGCGGGTCCCTACGAATTCAATGAATCACAGTTGGCTTCGATGCAAAAGCAGGGCAAAGACATCGACCAGATCAAGCGAGACCGCGCCCAGGCGACCGGCCGCTATTACCGGCTGATGATCGATCACGTGAAACAAGTCGTCGGCGACATCCAACGTGTCTATCCGGATTACGATCGGCAAGCAGGGTACGAGATTGCCGGCTTCGTTTGGTTCCAGGGATGGAACGACATGGTCGCCCGAGACGTGTATCCCAACCGGGACAAACCCGGCGGGTACGATCTTTACAGCCGCTTGCTGGCCGACTTCATTCGCGACGTCCGCAAAGATCTGTCGGCCCCCGAAATGCCATTCGTGATCGGCGTGATGGGAGTCGGCGGTCCGGTCGACAAGTATGGCCCCAGCCAACAGCGATACAAAAGCACTCATGATGGTTTTCGAAAGGCCATGGCCGCACCGGCCGCGATGCCGGAGTTCCGGGGGAATGTCGCGGCCGTCCTGACCGAAAACTATTGGGACGCCGAACTGGACGAACTGAAAGACCGCGGCGGCAAGATCAAAGCGAAGTCCCAGGAATTAAACAAAGACCCCAACCTGAGCCGCCAGCAGCGCGAACAGGCCTTGGCCCAGTTCCGGGAAAAACTCTACACGCCACGCGAACTGGAAATTTTGAAGGGAAGCTCCAATGCCCAATACCATTACAATGGATCTGCCAAAATCATGGCACAGATCGGCAAGGGATTCGCCGAAGCGATGGCAGAGCTGAGCGAATCAGGGACTGAATAAGGTTCTCACGGAATCAAACGCGGATTTTGAGTACCGAACACCAACCTGGGCGAGTGATGATGAAACGATTGAATCGATGGTCGGTCCGCGCACCACGAATTGCGACGGTGATCGCAGCTGCATGGGTGTTGTGCGCGTTGACGTCGTCAACTGAGGCCGCGGACAACAACAGATTACAGTTTTCCAAAAAGCTGTCCGCCGACCAACCGTACGGCGACACCACCACGCCAACCAATTTTTCGTCCGCCAGCGCGTCGAGTTCGTCTTTTTCGCAGATCGATTCCAACGGCCGAACCCGAAGTCGTAGTGACGCGACGGCGACCGCCACCGGAAACGCGGCCAGCTGGGCAGCGGCAAACGGTCAAGCCCGTTCGCTCAGAAAGAAGGATGGACACGCGGCGCAGAAGAATCGAGCCGCCAGTTCGGCGCGGGCAAAAGCCAAAGGCAACGCTGCACCGACCGATCGCTATTCCGATTCGAAGTTGCCACCAGAAAACAAGCTTGCAACTTCCACCGCAACGGTGGTCAAGAACGGCATCAAGATCACGCGGTCGATCAATGCGACTGACGAGGGAACTGTGACGACCTTGGACGTGGTGACCAAGACGGATGAGCTTTCAGTGCTCGAAGGCCGCGACGGATCGATCGAGGTCCGTGTCCGCGATCGCAACAAGAACGCCGCCGGAAAGGTCGACGAGCAAGTTCATTCCGCCGCGTCACGTGACGAACTCAGGAAACAATCACCGAAACTGGTTCGCAAAATCGAGGCCTTTGAAAAAATTGCAGGCACGGTTCGTGCGTCGGTGGATCCCCGAACGGCGACCGCGTTCGGCAAAACCGCCGACGATCCTGGGCAACCACTGGAATTCGGGCAAGCCGGCAAGGCCAAGCAAATGATGAAGCAGCATCTCGAAAACATGCTCCAGCAGAATCCGGACAACCCGCAACTGCAACAGATGATTCGCAAGCTGATCGAACAGCAGCGCTGACCGCAATCGCCGGCGCTGACCGCAATCGCCGGCGCTGACCGCAATTGCCGGCGATCAACGCAATCGCCAGCGGACGCTGCTGCGAAGTCCGTCGTCCTCGAATTGCATGTTCAGCTGGATCGAATCGATCCGGTTCATCAATCCGAACGGCTGTTGCGGGTCGAACGCCGGTTGGCGCTGCCGGGTCGGTTCGCCGTAGGTGTCGCTGACCATTCGAAAATCGGTCCAACGCCATTGGTCACCGTCCAGTTGGCGGGGATAAAAACCGTACAGTCGCTGATGTTCCGCCGCCGCCTGCGGCACGCTCTTGGATCCGCTAAGCATGAAGGGATAGAGTCGCCCCAGGCCGGACATGACGGCTTGACGATTGGCATCCGACGCGGCGGCGAAGAGCCCCGGCAATTGCGCTTTGCAGGCCGACGGAGAGACCTGCAGCAAGGCGGCATTCAAATCAGCCGGTGCGACACTGACCACGCGATCGTCGCTGGACCAGGGGATGTTGCGAATCACCAGGTAATTGTCGACCACTTCGACGCCATACCGCAGCTTCACGACGCCCAACACGTCCATCGTCCAAACCCATTCGTCCCGATCTCCGACCTGGTAGAACGAAGCCCGGAAGTCGCGGTCACGACGCTCGCGCGAGAGACCGGACAGAGCTGCTTGACGCAGGTATTGCGACGTCCGCTCGGGCGACTTCGTTTCGACCAGAATGCTGCAGGGACGCGTCAACATGGACAGCGCAACCGGGATCATCATCATTTCGTTGCCACCGCCCCGTAGCACATTGCCGCCGAAGGCACCAAAGATGTCGCCACTTCCCATCGCGATGATCGGATCGGCGTCAAAGACTGCGACGTGCACGCTGGGGCCAAAATCGTCCATCATCGCCGGGCTTGCGCCGGAATAGCGTGTGAAGAACTCCGAGAAATTCCCGGCCATCACCTGCCAGGCCATGTCTTTTAAATTGGCTGAAAACTGCAGCACCGGCGTCGGTTCCACGATCGGCACACGCAGCGCGGTCTGGTCGTCCTGGTGCGCCATGAACATCTTCAACCCGTTGTAGATCGAATTATCGACCAGCGGCAGGATGAACGTGGACAGTTCCAGTTGATCGCGACCGACGTCATCCAATCGAATCGCGATCGGATCGAAAAAGCGGCGCCAATACCGGGAGTAGTTTTCGACATACCGACGGTACGCTTCCGCTTCGGCCGGCGTCACTTTGTCCAGTGGGACTTCGGGCAACGTCCGCATGCGAGGCAAAGAATCATAGTGCTCGCTGCGCACCAGTCCGTTCGCGTCGACCATCACGTCCTCGCGCTGCCAGCCTTGCGGAAGGTATCCGCTGTCCACCAGGGCGGGCAGAGAATCAATGTTGGCATGACCATCCAATCGAGCGAGCATGACCTGGGCGGTGAGTGCCTCCATCTTGGCCTTGGCGATGACCCGCCTGCGTTGACCGATCTTCATTCGCGGCCCCACCAATCGTCGCACGAACGGATCGGACAGATACGCATACAAACGCGTCTCTTCGTTGACCGGCAATTGCGTCAACATGTAGCGAAACTCCGCGCTCGCCCCGAGACTGTCCGCACCGTCGCGCGCGTGCAGATCGATCGCTTGTTGGAGTTCACCGCGATGGGTACTGGCAAACAAGAGGTCGTCTCGGAGCGCTAAATACGCAGGGCCACCCGATTGAGTGGGCAACTCCATGACGGACTCCGTGCTCAGATCGGATGCGCCGAGCAGCCCCAGCAGGTTGCGTAACAGTTGTGGCTGTCTCAATCGCGCGACGATCGTCACCTCGGTGCCATCGATGAAAAACAGATCCGGCGCGAACAACGCCATCTCGCTGGTCAAGCCAGACGTCAACACGGCATCCACCCAATCCCGGGTCATTCCCAGTCGTGCGAGATAACGCGATTGCAGGTTGTACTGAAGGCAATTGCCCGTCAGCGTGGTACCGATGCTGGCGATGAAGGGGGCGCCGGTATCCAGCAACGCCGAAATCGACTCGGGTTTGCCGACGTAGACAAAGAAACGGTCCGGTGGCACACGACGAGCCATGTCGAGGCTGCCGCCGGGTTGTCCGTCCAACATTTCTTCAAACGGGTGCGACTTGACTTCGACACCCGCAAGTGATTCCACATCGATCGTCGCCGCTTGGCCCGAATCGGTCGCGCGGAGCTGTTGCAGTTGAAGGGTTTCTTCGATCGCGGCGCGGCCTCCCAAGACGGAAAACATCGAGAGATTGCGTTGCGGGTCGGCGTCCGGCGGAGCGGTCAGCCCGGCCTGATCCCAGACCTGTAACACACCCCCGTCGGCTGCGATCGCGTAGGGTCTCCAAGCGAATTTCCTGGCGTCGGCCAGTAGCTGGCGCAAGTCCGCGTAGGATGATTCGGATCCGTTTGTGGCGTCCCACCGAATCGTCTGCTGGGTGTTCAGCACTTGGTTGTCGACCTGCAGATCCAGCGATTGGGCAAGCGGTTCGCCGGACACCAGCACCAATCGATACTGCAAGTTGGGTTGCTCGGCAGCGAGCTTGGCACTGTCACGGTTGATGATCGGGCGAATCTTCACCTGCTGGGTTTGAATCAATTGCCGGTCAATGGCGACACGTTCGCATTGGCCGTCGGTGTACAGCACCCAGTGTTTTCCGTCGTCAACGAACGGGCGCAATTGGAACGCCAAAACGGTTCGATTCTCGCGAGCAACGATTTGTCGCTGCTTCGGTTGGGACAGGGAAAACTGGAACCGGACGTCGGGGATCAAATGAACAAAGGGACCTTCCAGGGGCTGGCTGTCGATGAAATCGGTCAGCTCCTCGATCCGGAAATTGGCGGTCCCCCAACGCTGTGCAACGTAGTCCCACCGCTTGTCCTTGGCCAAGTCGGCGATCGAGCCTGGCCCCACCCCTTGTCCGTCCTGGGCGTACTGACGACAGGCCTCGAACCCCATTTGCACCTGCCAGCGACCGTTTCGGATTTGACGTTCTTCCAACGCCGCATACATCCGCTTGCCCAGCTGCCGCAACCGCGAGGGTTCGGTCGGCATCAGGTACAACTCGCGGACCGCAGCGTGGGACTCGGGCGCCCGTACTCGCCACAGGCCATCGGCCGGCAGTGCAATGGTCCCGACGTAGGCGTGCAGCGGTCCGTCGGCGATCCGGCCATGTGACGTGTCACCGACGACCGTCTCGGCCTTGCCCGAAACCGTCAGTAACTGCAGCGTGACCAGACAGGCGACAAATCGAGATCCGATTGGCCAGGATGGGAGTGTTCGATGGCACATGACAGCGGTTCCTGGGATGAGATGCAACGCGAGTCGTGAGCCAAAAGCTCACTCTCGACGGTTCAGCCTATGGCATCAGGGAGCCCGTGGCGAACAGCGTCGTGTGCAAAATCTTCGGAATCGCCAAATCGTGCCTTCAGAAGACGCGAATCACTTCCACGACAAAATGGAGTGTGGCGTTGGGCGGAATCGCGGGCGCACGGCCATCCTCACCGTAGCCCAATTCCGGTGGAATCTCCAACTCGATCATTCCGCCTTCGCCGACCAACTGCAACCCTTCGGTGAATCCCGGGACGACTTTTTGAAGCGAGAAAATAACCGGCTCTCCCTGGGAATAAGAGCTGTCGAAGACGGTTCCGTCATCCAGTTTTCCCAAGTAATGGGCTCGCACATGGCCACCCGGCTGAGCTCGCTTTCCGTCCGACCGACGCAACACCCGATACTTCAGCCCTGATTTCGTCGTCGTAAACTCCTGCGGCGCGTCCGCGTCGGCCGGCCCCGGACCCGGCAACAATCCGGAACATCCAGTCGCCAAACAGAGAGCGATGCAAAGTAAGCCGACCCGTGACATCCCAACGGTGTGCATGGTGTGCGATCCTGACGAAAGTTTCAAAAGCAGAAGAATGGGCGACCGCTTCGGGCACGCGCGGAGAACGGCCATCGGGCCGGACAAAGCATAGATTCACGGGAAAGCCTTTCACAAGCCCGGTAGAAATCGCATCACCCGATAAGGCCAGCAGCTATCATAAACAAAGGGGAGTGCGTGTCCCACGAGCCAAAGGTGCTCCAATGAGTTCATCAACCTTGGAAAATCGCCTCGGGGTGCTGTGCACCCTGATGGCTGTGATTTGGGTTCCCTGGCCGCTGGGTCAGCCCGCGCCGGGTCAGTCGGCGCTGGGTCAGCCCGCGCCGGGTCAGTCGGCGCTGGGTCAGTCGGCGCTGGGTCAGTCGGCGCCGGGTCAGTCGGCGGTACGGCAACGCATCCAGCCGGTCAGATTGAGAGCCGACGATGCCAGCCGGCGGTTTGTGGACCGTCTGGTGCCCGGCTCGCACGTCAAGGTTTTCATTCCCAGTCTGCCCTACATCTACATCTCGCACGCCATCAACGGTGCGATGATCAAGCCCAGCGACAATGCCCGGGGCTGGGAATACGACATGGCGGTGTCGCATGAGCAGATCGACGACACCACCTACGAATTCAAACTCCGCCAAGGCGTTCAGTTTCAGGATGGGACGCGATTCGATGCCGACGCGGTGGTCAGGAACATGGACGCCTTCAAACTGGCTCCCACGTTGTACAGCAAGATCGACCAGGTTTTTGACCGCTGCGAAAAAGTCGACGACTTCACGGTCAGGTTTTTCCTGAAGGAAAAGTACGGCTGTTTCATGAACGATCTGATCTGGATGCAGTTCTACAGCGACGAGTACCTGAAGCTCGATGGGTGGAACGGAAAGGCAACCTGTCCCAATCTATCCGCCCCCGGACCCTACGGCCTGGGCCCCTACATCTTGACCGAAGGTTACGTCGAAGGCGATCGCCAAACCCCCAAAGCCGTCCTGAAAGCGAACCCGAACTATTGGGACCAGCGTTATCCCAAAATCGAAACGATCACCGTGTTCACGGAACTGGACAGTCGGCGGGCCAAGAACGGTGTGTTGGAAACCGAGGGCGAGTTGGACATCGCCTTCATCCCGCCGGAATACAAAGTCGACACGATCCTGTCCCCGTACGCCAAACTCGTCGCCTCGCCGACGACGAACAACATCGCGATCCACATGAATCTGATCAACGGCAATCCCAAGCTGTTGGAGGTCGACGTCCGCCGCGCACTCAACGAAGCCCTGCACCAACGCAATCTTTGGCACTTCGTCTTCGATCGTGAAGCCACGTTGTCTCCGACCCAGGCGTCACCCTTCTTTCCCGGCATGCGAAAAGCCACCCAGTTGTTGAAACCGTACTCCGAATTGGAGGATCCGTACGATGCCGCCAAGCGCGCTCAATTGAAACGGCGGCTCAACGGGCTGCGTCTCAAAGTCCTGACGCAAAACCGCTACATGGACTTGTGGCGCAGCATCGAAACCCAACTGGGCTACGTCGGCGTCACGTTGGACATCGAGGAAGTCAAAAGCGAAAAAGAAATCTTTGATCCGTTACTGACGACCAATCAAGATCAAAATGAAGTCCAATGGGATCTGTTGGTTTGGGGCAACGACGACTGGTTTTTCAACCATCCCTTCACCGCCTTTCTCGTCTATCGGACGCATAACGTTTGGAGCACCATTTTCCCAGATCCCATCTTGGATGGTTACATCGAAGAAATGTTCCAGGCGAGTGTCGAAGATCCGGGATTCGACGAGATCACCTACAAGATTGTCAAACGCGTCTACGACCAGGCCTACATGCTGTTCGTGCCAACGCCGAACAATGTCTTTGCGGTCAACAAAGAAGTCGGGTTCAAACCGTACCGCATGGCCTGTTATCCGCTGTGGAAAATCCAGGTGACCGACCAGCACTGGTCGGTCCGCAAGGGGGCTTACCCGGAAGCAAGAAAAGAGCCGATGAAAGTGACTCGCATTCAATTCGACGCCGGAGAGAGCCCATGAAAAACCGAGGCGTACTGGGGAAACTGTTGCTGTTGGTAGGGATTTCCGTCGTCGCGTTCTGTGCGGTGGGCATCTTCGGGATCGTCAGCAACAAGAGAATCCACGATTCGGTCGACCGTGTTCGCTTGTCGGCCGAACAGTTTCAAAAGGGGGCGTTAAACATCACCGATCCGCTCAGCGAACTCAGGCAACTGACGCTGACGATGGTGATGGCGCCGAATCTGGAACTGCAGGAGCAACTCAACGACGAGCAGCGTTTGCTGACCAATCGGCTGGACCAGACGTTCAACCAGTGGGACCTTGCGGCGAACAGCCGACGTGAGAAGGAAGCGTTCCAGAACCTGCGGGCCAGCTGGGAGGACTACCGTGAGATCAAAGATTTCACCGTCGACAAGGTCATGGGCGGATACCGAGAGGAGGCGTTCATCAATGCGATCCGGGCGGAAAACGATCAATTCCAGGTGGTCAACGACCACGTGCAAGGTTGGCAGCAGGCGATCATCGCCGACGCCGAAGCCGTCAATCAGTCGGCCGGCGAGATTGCCGACAATGCCTTGCTCGTGTTCATCTTGGCGATCGTCATCGCCACCGCACTGATCGGCGGATTCGGTTTCATCACCACCCGCAGGATCGTCGGTCCGATCGAAACGTTGAAGAAGACGGCATCGAAGATCGCCGAGCACGCGTCGAGTGCGACGATCGGCGAGGCACTGGACGAACGCATTGACGTTCATTCCAACGACGAACTCGGCGCGCTCGCACGTGCCTTCAACACGATGATCGAGAACATGCACGCGGCGATGGAAAAATTGGACGTGGCCGAGAAACGCACCCAAGCGATTTTAAATTCGACGGCCGATGGCATCCTGACGATCGATGCCAAGGGCACCATCCAATCGCTCAACGCGTCCTGCGAATCGCTGTTGAACTATCGAGCGTCGGAATTGCGTGGGCAGTCGGTCACCGCCATCATCCCCAGCTTTCGATTCAACGGACGCGCCCCCGCTTCGACCGCCACCGCCGCGGGCGCGGGCCGAGCGTCCCGATCCGATCGCCATGGCGATGAGAGCGAAGCTTACGGCGTGGACAAGCAGGGCCGTCAGGTCCCCATCGCGCTGCGCGTCACCCAAATGGAATTTTCAGGAGAACGGATCTTTATCGCGACGCTCCAAGACATCGAGCGTCGCAAACAAGACGAGCAGGAACGAACGCGATTGTTTGAAGCCATTCGGGAAACCGTCAGCCACCTGTCGGTCGCCAGTTCCGAAATCTCGGCGACGATGAAACAGCAATCCCTGGGGATCGAAGAACAGGCCAGCGCGGTCACGCAAACGTCTTCGGCCGTCGAAGAAGCCGCCCGAACCGCCCAGGAGTCCATGCATTTGGCCAACGAGGTCGCCGAAGCCTCGCGGCGGGCCGACGAAGTCGGACGCTCGGGACGCAAGGCGATCGAAGACACCCGGGTTTCGATGAACAACGTTCGAGAACGGGTCGAATCGACCGCCGACAGCATTCTGATGTTGGCCGAACGCGCACAAGCGATCGGGGAAATCATCACGACCGTCAACGAAATCGCCGACCAAACCAATCTGCTGGCGCTCAATGCGGCCATTGAAGCATCCCGCGCGGGCGAAGCCGGCAAGGGGTTTTCGGTCGTCGCCGCGGAGGTCAAATCGCTGGCCCAACAAGCCAGGCAATCCACCGGCCAAATCCGCGAGATCTTGAGCGAGATTCAGCATGCCACCAACCACGCGGTGCTGGCGACCGAACAGGGCACGCAATCGGTCGGCGATGCCAGCGGCGTCGTCGTCAAGGCCGAGCAGACGATCGAAACGTTGGTGACCATGGTCGGTGAAGCTTCACGCGTTGCCACACGGATCGTGACCGCGTCCAGCCAGCAAGCGACCAGCATGGACCAGATCACCGAGTCGATGAACCAGATCGATCGGACAACCCGGCAGGCGATGGCGGCCACTCACCAAACCGCCCATTCGGCCGAAGACTTGAATCAGCTGGGAAGTCGTTTGGCCGAACTGTTGGCAGACGACGCCTCGGTCGACCGACTGACCCCGGCATCACATTCGGCCTGAGTTTTGGGCTCTGACGACAAGTGCGGCAAGGTGAAATGGACCACCAATCCGCCCTGCCGATGCGGGGTCGTCCAGATCTGGCCGTCGTGGGCTTCCACGATCGTGCGACTGATCGACAACCCCATCCCCAGCCCGTCTTGTTTGGACGTAAAGAACGCGTCAAACAATTTGTCCTGCTCCTGCTTCGGCACGCCCATCCCCGTGTCCTCCACCGAGACCTGGACCCTTGACTCGTCCAAGGCGGTCCGTACCGTGATCCTACGGAGCTCGCGGCCGGTGACCGCTTCAAGTCCGTTGCGAACCAGATTGACGACGACTTGCTCCAACTGCACGCGATCGGCATGGACGACGATCGGCGAGGGCGACAACTCCAGACGGATCGATGCGTCCGCGACGTGTGTCATCGGCGTCAGAATTGCCACCGCATCGCGAATCACCGCATTCATGTCCAGCGTGGAACGGACTCCATCGGTTTTGCCGACAAACGCTCGCAAACGCCGGATGATCTCGCCGGCCCGCACCGCCTGCTCGGCGATCAGGCGATTCAATTCTTGCAGCGTTTGCCCCAATTCGTCGGGGCAGTTTTCGAGCTTCTTCTCGGCGACGGCCGCAAAGTTGGCAATCGCGTAGAGCGGTTGATTGACCTCGTGCGCGATGCCGGCGACCAACTCTCCCATCGTCGAGAGCCGTGAAACATGCGCGAGCTGGGCCTCTTTTTCTCGCAGCTGATTCTCGGCCTGTTTGCGCTTCGTGACGTCACTCATGAAACAGTAGTGGCCGTCGTGCTCGCCTCGTGCATTGAAGGTTTTCACCAACAACAACTGCTTGAAGAACACCGATCCGTCTTTTCGCAGCGCGCGGCATTCCGCCGTCGCACGCCCCTCACGCAACATCGTCTCGTAACCCTCGCGCGCGACGAGTTGATTGTCTTCGGGGACGGTCACCGTCCACGATTGGCCGAGCAACTCGTCGGGTTGGTAACCCAGCATCTCGGCGTACTGCGGCTTGACCATGATGAAACGTCCCTCCCGGTCCAGCCGCGAGATGCCTTGCATCGCATTCTCAATCGCTAAATTCAGCTGGTCGAGTTCCTCGTTCGCTCGCTTTTGGTCGGTGATATCAATATCAATTCCGATGAACCCCGTCGGGTTCCCGGACTTGTCGGTGACCAGCGAAATGATCGTGGACGCCCAAAACTTGGTGCCGTCTTTTCGCCGCTGCTGATACACGCCCTTCCATGATCCGGTCTCAAAGACTTGCCGCATGCGTTCACGTTCGACCCGCTCTTCCTCCGGTTCGACGATAAACGTGACGGGTTTACCCAAGACTTCTTCCGGCGTATAGCCGTACAACTCCTGGGCGCCGCGTCCCCAGAAGGTCACCTCGCCGTCCAGGTTGGTGCCGATGACCGATTCTTGCACGCTATCGAGTAACTGCGACTGATAGTGCTCGCTCGTCGTCGGCTGGCCGGATCGGTTCGCCGTTTCGAACTCAGCCAACTGCGAACGCAGCGATTCAATTTCGTTTTTTAATTCATCCATGGGCGCACGATGACACCGTCTTTTGGCTGCGAATCCGCTCGACACTTCTGTACCGCTCGATCCTTAACATAGCAGAATTGTTGGACGGAAACGTCGCCGTTCTCACTCCCCTTCGCGTCCGTCCAGCGACGACAACAGTTCGCGCAGATCTAGACGAACGTACGGGCGTTCCGCGGCGGGGTGTCGGTGGTCGGCGTTGGCCACGTACATCACTTGATCGGCGGGCACGAACAACACGTTGTGCAGATTCGACTGCATCGCGACCGGTCGGCTCATCAGCCATTTGCCCACGTCGGCATCGATTTGACCATGCTTTTCGTGAACACGCTGCCGCAGGACTTTCAGCCGATCACCCGCCGAAAGCACGACCGCGTCCTGAATGCCTTCGCCCAACCGCGGATCGGCTTGGCCCGGTTGAATGAACTCAATCGAATCGGGATCGGCGGCCACACCGACGGCACGATTGGTCTTGCCGTCGGCAAACACATAGAAATATTCGCAGGTCCGTGGGCTGTCACGCCACAACGTGATCACTTCATCCAGTGTGCCGCACTCTTCAAGCGCCCGCCGCATCAACGTCGCCATCGGCACACCGTCCCACCGGCCTTCGCCACCACCCCCCATCTCGCCCAGCGAAATGGCTTGGGCGTTCATCCCGCTGACGCTGCCGATGAAGCCGGCGTAACCGACGTTGGCAAAGGGGATTTGCCCGTCGACGGCAACAATGAAGGTGGTCGCCGAATCTTGCAGGCCGATCGTGGTCATGTAATCCAGCACCCGGCCATGGTAGAGCTTGCCATCTCGGGTCGCCTCGCCGAAGACCGCAAAGCCGCTGCAATGAAACAGTTCCGGAAAAACGTTCAGCGAATCGACCAGATTTTCATCCAGTCCGAGCGTCCGGGCCATCGCCCGCGTCTCGATTCGATGCCGATCCGGAATGTGGGGCGACAATCGCGCGAAGGCGGCATCCAAGTCATGGCGGAACCATCTGCCCGAGCGTATTGTTTGCACGACGCCGAACGTGTGCAGCACCGAGTCGATACAGGCCTGGGCCTCGTCGGTCAGCAATTCGCCATGGGCGCGACCGATCTCGCGAGGTGAGCCGGAGAGCAAAACGACGCGATGTCCGTCGATCCACCGCAGCCGACCGTTGGCGGTTTCCCGATCCCGCTTGCTCGGGCTCGTCAGCACCTTCGACGGTGCCAAAATCTCAACGGCACGTCGGAACCCGCGGACCAGTGTCCGTTCCAATTCTTCTCGCGGGATTTCAATCTGTTTCATTCCCGGCCAGTCGTCGGCACCGGCCATGGCGCTGGGCTGACCGGCAATGACCAGATCCAACCGGGCATCCTCCACTCGAACCTGCAGCGAACCATTCGGCTCAAAGGAAAACTCCACCGATCCGTTGCCGCGTCCGCGCCGGGTCGCAGGATCATACGTGATGCCGACAAAGGTCTTCAGCGCGGCCGCGATGGCAGCACCGTCCGAAGACGCCAGCAGCGGCGCGTAAGTCGAAAGCGTCGTTCGCGTGGAAATCAATCGTTGCGACAATCCGCTGGGCGACAGCGAATCGGCCGCTGCATCGGCCAGCGTCGCATCACCTCGGCCGACATACACCACGCCATGCTTGGGCAGCGCGAATGCCGTGGCACCCTCGCGGCGGCGAATGCGTGCTTCGTAATCCCGGTGTTCCAGATCCAGGTCGAACGCATCGTTTCCATAGCGGGCAAGGCGAATCTTGATCGACTGTGCGTCGCCATCGATCGGAACCTCCGCCCGGCAGCGAAGTTCAAATTCCTGCTGCGATCCCGAGAGCAGATCCAGGTAAGGCTGCAAGTTCGCCGCCAACGGATCGATCGTTGATCCGGCATCGCCGCCGCGGGCCGGGCTCGACAGCAACGCGAGCCCCAGCAGCATCACCGGATGAAGAAAACAGAAACGCCTGAACCAATGCCGGCGATTGCCCCGAGAAAAACCTGCCACGATCGTGCTCCAGAAAGTAGATTCCGTCAAATCCAGCCGGCACGATTGTACACGATCCGTCCGTCCCAACGAACCAACAAGTCATCGGCCTCAAATCGGTCCAAGAAGTGGGATAGGCTTCCAGCCTGTCATGCTCATTCCATGTACTTGGCGATGAAAGCCGGTTCGCCCATGCGGTCGAGCAGGTCCAATTGCAGCTCCAACCAACTCATGTGCCCCTCTTCGTCCAAGGCGATCTTTTCAAACAGCTGCCGGGTCCCGATATCTCGGTCCTCAAACGCTCGGAACGATGCGGAGGTGTAGAACTCGATCGCTTCTTTCTCGTCGGCGAGATCCATTTCAAACATCTGCTTCAACGAATGTGCTCGCACGGGCAACTTCGCAAACTCCAGTCTCGGTTCGCCGTTGAGAAACAAGATCCGCTGCAAGTATTCCTGCGAGTGCCCCAGTTCCTCCTGCATTTCTTCACGCATCGTTGTCGCCAACAGCCCCATTCCCCAATCATCAAGCACACAGGCATGAAGCTGGTATTGGTGCTGGGCGGTGAGTTCCATGGACAACGCTTTCTGCAAATTCTCGATCGTCTGTGTTGTCGTCATTTTCGTTTCTCAGGTTGAAGGAAGGTTCTCGAAACTCGGCTCTGATGTCAGTGCCCTGTTGCGTCGCCAAAGCCCTTGGCGGCTTCCGGCTGTTGCAGTACGGATTCACCGGGTCGCGATGGCAGCCGCGGGAGTGCGATATCGGGAAATCGGCCTTCCAACGCGGACAGGAACGCGACCAGTTCGGCGACTTCGTCGTCGCTCAGCTCCGTATCCAGCTGGGTGCTGGCCATCAAGCGAATGGTTTCAGACAACGAACCGACACGTCCGTTGTGCAGGTACGGAGCGGTCAGGGTGATGTTCCGCAAAGTCGGTGTTTTAAAGTAATGGTCATCGCTGCGATCACCCGTCGCGTTGGACCGCCCCAAATCGGAAATCAGGTCATATTTCTTGACGAAAGCTGAATCGGTGATGCGAGGAAATTCGACGAATTCGCCATCGCTGCCGGGCTGCCATCCGTTGAGCGCCGGACCGGAGTGGCATTCCGTGCATCCGGTCGATTCAAACAATTCCATCCCTCGGATTTGCACCTCGCTCATTGCGACTTTGTCTCCCGAGAGAAACCGATCCAAAGCGGAATCCGGCGTGATCAGCGTCCGTTCAAAGGCGGCGATGGCCTCCACCGCGTTTTCAATCGTGACCGCGTCGCTGGGGCCAAACACCGTTTCAAATTCACGGATGTAGCCGGGGATCGTTTGAATGCGACCGATCACCTGATCGTGACCGGCCATTCCCATTTCAACGTCCGCAACCATCGGCCCTTTGGCTTGGTCTTCCAGCGTCGGCACGCGACCATCCCAAAACTGCGACGCCTGGAACACCGAATTCCACACCGTCGGTGCGTTTCGCGGCCCCGTCAAACCATCGACTCCCATCGACGTGGGACGTCCGTCGTCGCCGCCCTCCATCAGATTGTGACAGGTGTTGCAGGAAACCGTTCCGGTGGCCGAGAGCCGTGGATCAAAGTAGAGCTTCTTGCCTAACTCAATTTTCTCCTCCGTATCGCCTTGCTTTGCCGCGGTCTTGGGGAGCGGTTCGAAATCTTGTGAAAGGACCTGCGTGCATCCGAGCAGCAGGGTGCAGGCCAGGAGGTTGATTTGGACTCTTGGGAGCGTGTTCATTGGTCTGTACTGAGTGTTTCAGTGAGGATTGGTGGTTGAGCGAATGAATTAGTTTTGTCAGTAAAGCGAGTCGCCTAAGGACCGTCGGAAGAATAGGTGGCGGGGATTGATTGTGGGATAGGCTTCCAGCCTGTCGTTTTCGCCATGACAGGCTGGAAGCCTATCCCACTTATTCTTCCGACGGTCCTAAACGCGCCCCTGCAGCATGCCGTGCCAGTACAAGGCGGGAAGTCCAAACTTTTTCAGCAGGAACATGCTGAAACGTTCCTTGGCCTGGTCAAAGGGGAACGTCTCAGCCGGCTGGCCGCTGTAGTCAAATTCGGCCAACACCAGACTGTCATAACCCGTGACGACCGGGCACGAGGTGTAACCGTCGTAGCTCGCAGCGAGCGGTTGCTGTTGCATCAGCGAACGCAGATTGCTGACCAGCACCGGGGCCTGCTTGCGAATCGCCGCACCGGTCTTTGAAGTCGGCAAGCTTGATGCGTCACCGAGCGCGAACACATTGGCGAAACGCGTGTGTTGCAGCGTGTGCTTGTCGACATCGACCCATCCGCCTTCACCGGCCAACTCGCTGCGGGAGACAAAATCGGGTGCACTCATCGGCGGTGTGACGTGAATCATGTCGTACTTGATGACGATCTCCTCGCCGGTATCCATCTGCGAATAGACGGCCTCTTTGGAACCCGACCGGATTTCGACCAAGTTGTGGCGGAATCTCGGCTCAACTCCCTTTCGCTGAGCCACCTTTTCGAGCGTTTCGCGATACCGATCGACGGCGAACAGGCGTGGTCCGGCGAGCGTGAAGATAACGTCGATCTTGTCGCGGACACCGCTGCGACGGAAATGATCTTCGGCCAAGTAACAGATCTTCTGCGGTGCGCCGCCGCACTTCACCGCGCCGGCGGGTTGCGTGAACAACGCGACGCCTGCTTTCAGGTTGCGAATGAACTCCCAAGTGCTACCCACAGTATCGATCGAATAGTTGCTACACACGCCGTCTTTGCCGACCGATTCTTTCAGACCCTTGACCTGGTCCCAGTTGACCTGGATTCCGGGCGCAACAACCAGGTAATCGTACGTGATGTCATCGCCGTTTCGCGTTGTGATGCGATTGGCGTTCGGCGAAAACGTTTCCACGTAATCTTTGATCCACGCCACGCCATAGGGAATCAGGGAGGCTTCGTCACGGCCTGATTCTTCCGGCTCAAACATTCCGCCGCCGACCAAGGTCCAAAGCGGTTGGTAGTAGTGCTTGTCGGAAGGCTCGACGATGGCGATATCCAACGAAGGGTCGGCGTTTCGCAATCGCGACGCAACGGTGATTCCAGCGGTGCCGCCACCGACAATGACAATTTGATGATGATCCGACATGGCGATCAGCCTTGGTTGGAGGAGCGAAGGGAGGTTGGGTCGGCTGCATGCTCGTCCTCGAGCACTCCGCCGAAACACTTGGCGAACTGAAGTCCGAACGAAAGCGCACGCTGTGTCTTCGGGTCACGGATCGCACCGAGCAAGCCGAACAAGCCGACTCGTTGGGGGACGGGATGTTCACAGGTTCCCCGATGACAACTTGACAGTGCCGATCCCGCCATGCCGACCGTTGCGACCGAGTTCTCACTCATCACTTCCGACTTCAACAGGAACCCGATTCGATCGAGTTCTTCTTTGCGAACCTGGCCGCCCAAGTACAAGGCCGCGTGCAATCCCTGACGCAGACTCTGTTCCAATGCGATGCCGTCGGCTTTGAGTTGTGTCGCCCACTCATCAAACACATCCATCGCCGTTGCCAGCAAATTGGGAAGCTCGTCCAGCAGCACGCTGCCTTGTTCCAACTTCGGCAACTTTGCAACCAGACGCTCGATCGCTCGCATGTTGTCCGGCTCCGTCACCTGGACGAGCAAGGCCAACAAGTCCGAGGCACGCTGTTCAATGTCGATTCCTTCCTGCGAGGCTTTGAGGCTGATCGCGTCGAAGAAGTCGACGGCGATCGCGATCAAGTGGGGTAGATCGCGGGCGACCGACAACATTTGATCAAGCGCTTCGGCATGATCGAGCAATCGGTGCAGGACGTCGACGGTGTGCGGATCGTTCAATCGATCCGCGAGCGAGGGTTTCTGAAGCGTGGATTCCATGGCTGACTCGTATTGAAAAATTGGAGACAAACTTGGGGGCGTTGATGCCCGATCAGCTGCTCATCGCCGGTTGGTCTTTCACGCTCGGCAATCCGTCGGATTTCCAAGCGGCGTATCCGCCGGTCAGGTTGATGACGTTTTTAAATCCCGCAGCCTGCAGGACGCTCGCTCCGATCGCCGAGCGTGCACCGCTGCGACACTGGACGACCAGCGTCTGGTCCCGTGGCAGCTGATCGGCACTCGCCGGCAAACGTCCCAAGAAATGATGCCGGGCTTGTTCGATGTGCCCCGCATTCCATTCGTCCTGTGAGCGAACGTCGATCAGTTGCACCTCCCCCGCTTCGATGCTGTGCGACAGGTCGGCCGGCGACCCGGTGGCGTAGGTTTCGGTCGCCATCCCGGATGCTTGCACCGCTGCCACGTCATAGCCGCCCGCAATCTCTTCGACGCCGATCTTGTGCAGCACACGAGCCGCTTCCTCCAATTGCTCGGGCCGGCAAATCAGGTACGCCGGCCGGTCGTAATCGAGCAACCATCCCGCCCAAGCGGACAGCATGTCGAGAGGAATATTGATCGTCCCCGGAACGTGCCCTTTGGCATACTCGGGCGATGGCGTCAGATCGACCACCGTCCCCAAGCGGACGGCGTCGGCAAGCCCGGCGACGTCCAGCATCTTGTGGTGGTGCCCCCTGCCGAGAATACGTGGGCCTTCCTTGTTCACGCGTTTCATCACCGCAAAGTATTTGGGAGCCTCGGGCTGGTCGGCCAGAATGTATTGCACGAACGCTTCTTCGGCGCTGAACTGAAGCGCGGGGTTGAATCGTTTCTCGTAGCCCACCGTGGACGAGGGGATCGCGCCGAGCCCCTTGCCGCAAGCGCTGCCGGCGCCGTGGGCGGGCCAGACTTGCAGATAATCCGGCAGCGTCTTGAAACGCTCGACCGACGCGAACAGATCGCGTGCACCGCTCTGTGCCGTGCCCACCATCCCCGCCGCTTCTTCGAGCAAATCCGGACGCCCGATCGAACCGACGAACACAAAGTCGCCGGTGAAGATTCCCATCGGTTTGTCCGCGCCACCGCCTTGGTCGGTCAACACGAACGAGATACTTTCGGGTGTGTGTCCGGGCGTGTGCATGACGTCGAAGCGGATGTTGCCGACCATGAAGTGATCGCCGTCGTACAAACGCTCGCTGTCGTATCCGTCGAGGAATTGGTATTTCCACTCGTCGGGACCTTCATCGGACACGTACAGTTTGGCGCCGACACGGTCGGCAAGCTCACGGGCACCGGAAACATAGTCGGCATGAATGTGTGTCTCGGCGACCGCGGTGACTTTGAACCCTTCTTGATCCGCCATCGCCAGGTACTGATCGATGTCACGGCCGGGATCCACGACGACGGCCACGCCCGCCCGCTGGCAGCCGACCATGTAGGACGCGTGGGCGAGTTTCTGGTCGTAAAAATATTTGAGCAACATGATTCGTGTTCCCTGCTGAAGGTACGGGATTGGATTACAACACCACTGATTTGAAGATCACAAAGACCGCGACCAACACGACCGCGATCGAAAATGTTTTTTGAAGGGTGGGGCCTTTCAGACGCGTCGCGACGACGCCGCCCAGCCACATGCCCACAAAACCACCCACCAAGAATTGCAGCGTCGTTTGAAGCGACAACTCGTTGCCGCCGGCGATGTGGGATGCCACTCCACTGATGCTGACCAGGACGATCACAAACAGCGACGTTCCGACGGCTTGATGGATCGCCATCCCGCTGAACAACACCAGCGCCGGGACGATCACAAACCCACCGCCGACGCCGAACATGCCCGACAGCACACCCGTCATCAGCCCCACGTAGACCAGCAACCGGGCACACCGAGAGGTCAACCGCAACTTGCCGTCGGCGTCCCGCTGACACGCACTGCGGTCCCGCCCCGGTTCGCTTTCGGTCGTGCAAACTCCGCTGGCCACCTTCGGGTTCTTGGCCTTGGCCCACATTCGAGAGGCGACGACGAACATCAACAGCGCGAACATCACCAACAAGGCGTTCTCGGGAACGAGCTTCGACAAATACGAACCCAAGGGCGCGCCCAGCATGCCGGCGACTGCGAACAAGAAACCCGTCCGCAATTCGACCTCGCCGCGAACCAACCGTGGGATCGCCCCCGAGAGCGCCGTTCCGCCGACCGCCGCCAGCGAGATCCCAACCGCCTCACGTGGTGCAACGCCCAAACCGTAGACCAACAGCGGGACCGCGAACACGCCGCCACCGCCGCCGGTCAAGCCCAACGCAAAGCCGACGATGCTGCCGAACAGGATGGCTAGGCCGAACATGACCTTTCACAACCCCCGTCGCCACACTGGTTCCATGGCATCTTGGCGATCATCGACGACATCGGGCAGTATCCCGTCAGCCCGGCAAACACCAGCCCCGCGCCGATGAACGCGGAGAGCGCCACGAAGGCCGGGTGAACGAACTGCGCCAAGACGACGCCCAGCACCGTCAACGTCCCGGCGGTGATTTGCATCTGCTGCGATAGCGGCAATGACTTCTTGCCGCGCACCACAGGAAGCCCCGCTTTGTCCCACGCCAGTGTGCCACCTTCGACGTTGACGACGTTTTCAAACCCCGCGTCGATGAATGTCTGGCAGGCCTGTTTCGAACGGTTCCCGCCGCGGCAGATGACATACAAGGGCCGATCGGCAGATCCGTTTCGCTCGGCTATCACGCGGCGGGGATCAAGCGATTCCAAGGGAACGTTCCGCGCACACTCCGCGTGGACCGCGCGATACTCCGTCGGCATGCGGACGTCGATGACGTCGATTTCGGTACGCCCCTGTTCTTCGGCCAATCGCTTCACATCAATGGTCTGCATTCGATTTTCCTCTCGGTTCCGTTAGTGGCTTCACAATACTCGTCATATCGACATGCGACGATATATCTTGATAAAAAAAGGGGCCGGCATCCCGGGCCCGGCGTGTCATTCGATTCCGCAGGTCAAAAAGCGGCCTTCGATGCAAGCCATCAATTGCGCCAAGTGGGGTTCAGCGACTTGGTAGTAGACCTTGCGTCCCTCGCGTTGGCTGACCAGAAAGCCACAGCGTTGCAACAGCCGCAAGTGCTCCGACGCCACGTTGTCCTGGATCTCACAGTCCTTGGCGATTTCGCCGACGGTGTAGCGGCCGTGCAACAACAACTGCACGATCCGCAGCCGGACCGGGTGGGCGAGCGTTTTGAGGCACTCTGCTGCCAGGGCAAAGTCACCGACATGCCCGGGCGGCTTCGTTTGATTCTGGGGGTTCGCTTTGGCGGTCATCGCATCTCCGTGGTTTTATTACTTCAATATATCGCCATCTCACGAGGTGTCAATGAATGTTTTTTGATGGGGTTGCAGGTTTTTGTCGGAAACACTCCATCCCTTGTTCCCGGGCTCCGCCCTACGCCGTGAACGATTTATTTCCTGTGTTTTACGAGGTGTTAGCGGAAGGGCGCAAGCCCTCCGGTTCCGCATCTTTGCCAACACACCGGAGGGCTCGCGCCCTGCCGCTAACAAATCGTTCACGGCGTAGGGCTCCGCCTTGGAACGAGTTGAATGATTACTGAGCCCACGGATGGCAGCGCGAACCCACGGATGACAGGGTGTAAAAAATCCGTGGGTTCGCGCTGCCATCCGTGGGTCGTGTTTTTGATCGTTCGCCCAATGAAATTGCTGGAGATGCTCCGGCGCGGGCGCCTCGACTGTGCACATCCGCGCAGTGACGACGATCCAGAAGGCTTGGGCGTCGCCGAAACGTATGTCGTCAACACAAAATGAACCCGGCTTATTGAAAAACACTGGAAACAGCATTCTCAAGGTCGCGTAGACTGATTCCAGATCGGAACCGGCAGACGGTCCGCCATCAGGACGCTCGTCACACGAAATCAGTTCGCCATCGACCATGGATGATTGCCCACAGACATTGACCGCCTGGCATGCATTGGACGTCGACGGCGTCGTGCGGAAACTCGAAGCGGGCGAGCATGGGCTCAGCGAAACCGAGGCGGCGGCGCGTTTGGCCCGATACGGTCCGAACCATCTGCCGCGGAAACCGCCGACGCCGTTGTGGGCGATTGTGCTGCGTCAGTTCCGCAGTCCGTTGATCTACATCCTTGCCTTGGCAGCATTGGTTTCGGTGGCCTTGGGGGATGTGAAAGACGCGGCGTTTATAGCCGGCGTGCTGGTGCTCAATGCCGTGATCGGGTCGTTCCAGGAGTGGAAGGCCGAACAGAGTAGCCACGCGCTGAAAAAGCTGCTCCAAATCCGCGCCTCGGTGCATCGCGACGGGAAAGTGCGCGAAGTGCAAGCGGAGGACGTGGTGCCGGGGGATATTGTCTGGCTGGAATCGGGAAACCGCGTGCCGGCGGACATTCGATTGCTATCGGCCCACGGGCTGGAGTCCGATGAGTCGCTGTTGACGGGCGAATCGTTGCCGGTAGTGAAAGAACCCGGCTGGATCGGCGGCGAGGCGACACCGGTCGCGGATCGATTGAACATGACGTATGCCGGTTCGATCATCACTCGCGGGCGAGCCAAGGGGTTGGTGGTCGCCACGGGAGCGGCGACCAGCGTGGGCCAATTGGCATTGGACGTGTTGGGCGAATCCGGCGGGCGTCCTCCGCTGCTGGTGCGGATGGAACGCTTCACGCAAGTGATCGCGGTGGCCGTGCTCGTCGCGGCGACCATCATCGGTGCCTTGGGTGTCGGGTTCGGCGGCTATTCGGCGGAGGAGATGTTCATGTTTGCCGTCGCCTTGGCGGTCTCGGCGATTCCCGAGGGGCTACCGGTGGCGATGACCGTGGCGTTGGCGATCGCGACGACTCGGATGGCGGGGCGAGGACTGATCGTGCGGCGTCTGACCGCCGTGGAGGGACTCGGCAGCTGCACGCTGATCGCCACCGACAAGACCGGAACGCTGACCTGCAACGAGCTGACCGTTCGCCAGGTCTGTTTGCCCGACGGCGAAACGTTTCAAGTCACCGGGGAGGGATTTCGTCCTTCGGGTGAAGTCTTGCAAGACGGCAAACCATTGGAACCGGGAAGTCATGAGCCGCTGGAAAGGTTGGCGCGTGCCGGGGTCCTCTGCAATGAAGCCGACCTGCATCAGCACGACGGATCGTGGACGTGGCGAGGTGACGCGGTGGACATTGCCTTCTTGGCGTTTGGTCACAAGCTTGGTTGGAACCATGAGTCGACGCTCGATTCCCATCCCCAGGTCAACCAGATTCCGTTCGAGCCGGAGTATCAGTTTGCCGCGTCCTACAACCGCGTCGCGGGTGGCGTCTCGGTGTTCATCAAGGGCGCTCCGGAACGCGTTTTGGCGATGTGCAGCGAAGCGAGTTGCGGCGAGGTCTCGCCGGCTGATTGGGACGCGACGGCAACTCGGATGGCGGCGATGGGCTATCGAATTCTGGCTCTGGCGGATCAGCAACTGGATCACCCCATCGAATCCGATGAAGTCCCGCCGCCGCCTTCGCGATTGCGCTTCCTGGGATTTGTCGGCATGATCGATCCACTCCGGCCGGGTGTCAAAAGCGCCGTGCAGTCCTGCGGCGAGGCCGGCGTTTCGGTCTCGATGATCACCGGCGACCACCGCGTGACGGCGTTGGCGATCGCCCGCGACCTGGCGCTGGCCGATGACGAGAGCCAGGTGATGACGGGCGAGGAGCTACAGGAGAAAAGTCCGGACGAGCTGGCGGAACTGGTTCGCAACATCCGCGTCTTTGCCCGGGTCGCACCGCGGCAGAAACTGGAGATTGTCAACGCCGCCCGCAAGGCGGGACACTTTGTTGCCGTCACCGGCGACGGCGTTAATGACGCCCCCGCGCTGCAGGCGGCAAATGTCGGTGTGGCGATGGGCAAGAGCGGCACCGACGTCGCCCGGGAAGCCGGCGAGTTGGTGATCAGCGACGACAATTTCGCCACGATCGTTGCCGGCATCGAAGAAGGCCGCGTGGCCTACGACAATATTCGCAAGGTGATCTACCTGCTGATCTCCACCGGTGCGGCTGAACTGGTGCTGATGGCCCTGGCGGTGGGAACCGGCACGCCCTACTTGCCCCTGATGCCG
This sequence comes from Rhodopirellula sp. SM50, assembly GCF_002289565.1. GTDB lineage: Bacteria > Planctomycetota > Planctomycetia > Pirellulales > Pirellulaceae > Stieleria. The sequence goes on from NZ_NTFY01000003.1 coordinate 75,271, forward strand.
GTCCAAATCCTCTGGCTGAACCTGGTCACCAACGGGATTCAGGACGTCGCGTTAGCGTTCGAGCCCAATGAAGGCGGCGTGCTGTCGCGTCAACCACGTTCACCCAAGGAACGGATTTTCAATCAGCTGATGATCGAGCGGACGGCGATCGCGGCGGTCGTGATGGGCATCATCGGATTCACCACCTTTCGCTGGTTTCTCCCCGAGGGTGCAACCGACGCGGAAGTCGCTTCGGCGCGAAACGCATTGTTGTTGTTGATGGTTTTGTTTGAAAACGTCCACATCGGCAACTGTCGCTCCGAGACGAAATCGGCCCTGGTGATGTCACCGCTCCGCAGCCCCATCTTGCTGGCCGGCGCGATCACCGCATTCTGCATCCACTTGGCGGCCATGCACACCTCGTGGGGCCAGTTCGTGCTAGGCGCCGAACCGCTCGCCCTCAAACACTGGGGGATCTTGGTTCTGTTATCGCTCACGATTCTTCCCGTGATGGAACTGCACAAATGGAGTTGGCGGAAACGCTATCCCAACCAAACGCGCACACGCGAGGATCGCAAACCTCACGCCGGCAACTGAAATTGGCACGAATCGTGCAACTCTGAGCAATTCCAAGGACCGTTCTTCTCCCCCCCACCTCAAGAGGCCGTCGATGTCCACAAGAAAAAGCGAACTCCTTGCCGCCTTGATCCATGACCTCAAGCAAGAGCGCGATGAACTGAAGCTGAAAGTCCACCTCGGCAAAATGGAGCTGCAACAAGAATGGCAGGCACTCGAAGACAAACTTGACACACTGAATCGTCGCTACGACCCGCTCAAAGATGCCGTCGAAGAAACCGCCGAAGACGTGTGGGATTCGCTCAAGCTGGTCGGCGGCGAGATTAGCGAAGGATTCGAACGGATTCGAAAGTCGCTCTGAGCAACATCACGATGGAGCAAGGTCACGACGGACCGCGTATGCTGGTGGCTGCGAGGCCGGCAGTTTGCCTGTGAAATCCCTCCACCACTTGAGAATCTATGCGTCGATTGGCTTGGACCATCACCGTGCTTGTGATCTTGACGCTGGTCGGTGTCGGCTGGTTCTGGTTGGTGGAAGGTTGGTCGCTGCTGGATTCGGCGTACATGACGGTGATCACGTTGAGCACGGTGGGTTACGACGAAGTCCGGCCGCTGACCGCCAGAGGCCGCATCTTCGTGATGGTCTACCTGGTCTTTGGATTGGGGGTGTTTCTATTCGCCGTCGTGCAATTCGGCGAAATGATTGTACGCGCCGAATTAAGAACTTGGTTGAGGAGACGAGGTATGAACTCGGCATTGAAGGCGATGAAGGACCACTTCATTATCTGTGGCTTTGGCCGCATGGGGCGGACGATTTGTCGCCACCTGGCCGAGCGAAAGTTGAACTTCGTTGTCGTCGACCAAAACGAGGAAAAACTGGCCCGCTGCGAAGAACTCGGTTGGCCGTGCGTGCGTGACGACGCGACCAGCGACCGCACGCTGCTGGACGCCGGCATCGAGCGTGCCCGCGGCATGGCGGTCGTCTTGGACAGCGATGCCGACAACCTGTACGTCGTGTTGTCGGCCCGCCTGATCGCGCCAAAGTTGCAGATCATTGTTCGGGCGATGGACGAGGACAGTGCGCACAAAATGGAAAAGGCGGGCGCCAACCGCGTGGTCAGTCTGCTCAGCTCCGGTGCCGCGACGATGGCACAACTGTTGATCAATCCACAGGTCGAAGACTTTTTCGAGTTCGTCACCGGCACCGGTTCAGGCACCGCGTTGGACCTGGCCGAGATCCGCGTGACGGCCGAATCGCCGTGTGCCAATCACCCCCTATCGGCAACCGATTTTCGTAACCGCGGAGTCATCATCGTCGCCATCCGGCGTGCCGACGGCGAGATCCTGCTGCCGCCAACGGCCGCGACGATCATTCGCCCCGATGACGTGTTGATCGCTCTGGGGAAAGTCTCTGCCGTGTCCCAGTTCCTGACCAGCGAACAACTCTCGTCCTAGCCGACGACCAAAGGTCACGCGGGAATCATTCGGCTAATCCAAGTGGAGCCAATCGTATGTATGAATCGAATCAGAAACCGCTTCCCGAGGGCGATGCCTCGGTCGTTTTCGCCGACCAACTCGCCGAGTTGCGGCGACAGGCGAACGACAGCGACGACGAGTTGACCCCGGCTTCCGAAAACCTGACCCCGGATAGCGTTGTTCGATGGGGGAATCAGAATCGAAACGTGATCGCCGGTCTCTGCCGACGGCTGTTGCTGCCCGGTAGCAAAATCGACGGACTCTCCAACCTGCGTGAATTGGTTCGGCATGCCCAGGACGACAAGGCGTGCCTGCTCTGCCTCAATCACCGCTCCAATCTTGACGTCCCCACCTTGGATGCCCTGCTGACCGATCACGGCGAAGCCAGACTTTTTGATTCGCTGATCTGGATCGCGGGCCGAACACTGGAAGAGGATACCGATGTGACCCGAATGCTGGTGCAGTGTTTCAATCGTGTGATCGTCACCCCCCATCGCTGGTTTCATTCCGGTCGCAGCGAAGCGGAGGTTCATGAAGCGAAGACCATCAACGTCGCGGCCGAGCGTGCCCTGGCACGATTGCGGCACGAAGGCTGGGTCTGCGCGTTGTTTCCCGCCGGCACACGGGCCCGACCGGACGACGAGTCGACGAAGCAGGCCATCGCGGAGACCGATAGCTACTTGCGGATGTTCGACTACCTGTTGCTGTGCCACATCGATGGCTGCACCCTGCCGGTCTCGCGAAGTCAGGATTTCACTCACGAGGTGCCGAAACTCGATCGCGTGGTTTTTACCTTCGGATCCGTGCGAGCGACCGATCGGTGGCGTGCCGAGATGGATGCCAAGTATCCCGATTTGGATCAACGGGAAGCGTCAGCCCGGGGCATCGGTGAGGAGATCGAAGCGCTCGCGACACACGACTGATTCCCGGGCGACAACAAACGAGTCCAACCCATCACCACGGCATTGAACCATGAAGATCACATTCCTGGGCGCCAACCGAAATGTCACCGGATCACGCTACTGTCTGGAAATCGGCCAGAAGCGCGTGATGATCGACTGCGGCATGGTCCAGGAACGCGACTACGCATCGCGAAACTGGGAACCGTGCCCCGTGGACGTTACGAGCATCGACGCCTTGGTCGTGACGCATGCCCACCTGGACCACATCGGATTGATCCCGAAGCTTGTCGCCGATGGCTTTCAGGGAAAAATCTATGCCACCCGACCGACGGTGGCCCTGGCCGAGGTGATGCTCAGGGACGCGGCAAAAATCCTGGCCGAAGACGTGGAATACAAACAGCGGCGTCATCGGGAAGAAGGACGCAAGGGGCCCCATCCGGCCCTGCCCCTGTACACCAACCAGGATGTCGACAACGCGCTGCCGCGGTTCCGCGGTGTCGGTTATCGCACCCCGGTCGAAATCGTTCCCGGTGTCACGGTCAGATGGCATGACGCCGGCCACATCCTCGGCTCCGCATCGCTTGAAGTGGTGGTCCGCGAGTCGGGGCGAGAACGAACACTCATCTTTTCAGGTGATCTTGGTCAACATGATAAACCATTGATTCACGACCCCACCTACTTTCGCCGCGCCGACTATGTCGTCATGGAGTCGACCTACGGTGACCGCGATCATGAATACCACGGCAACATCGAGGAACGACTCGCGACGATCGCAGCCGAAGCCATCGAGCGCGGCGGGAATCTGGTGATCCCGGTGTTCGCGGTCGAACGGGCGCAGGAGATGATGTACTTTCTGGGGCGTTTGGTGCTTCAAGGCCGCATTCCAAAGGTGCCCATCTTTTTGGACAGCCCGATGGCGTCGGACGTCACGGATATCTATCGGCGATTCACGAGCTGGCTGGATCCGGAAACGCGCCGGGCGATCGAAGCCGAGCTGGCACCGCTGCGGTTTCCCGGTCTGACCATGACGCATACCGTTGACGAGTCCAAAGCGATCAACCAAGTCCAGCAACCTTGCATCATCATGGCCCCCACCGGCATGTGCAGCGCCGGACGGATCAAGCATCACCTGCGAAACAACATTCGCCGTCCCGAGTCGACCCTGCTGTTCGTCGGTTTTCAGGCCAACGGAACGCTCGGGCGGCGGATTCTCGATGGAGAGAAATGCATCCGGATCCATGGACGCGAGTATCACGTCGAGGCACAAGTCGCGCAGCTGTTCGGATTCTCGGGACATGCCGACCGTACCGGGTTGCTCAACTGGCTGGGGAACTTCGAACAATCGCCCCGCAAGTTGTTCTTGACGCATGGCGAAGAACAGGTCGCCCTGGCGTTACAGGAGACGGTGCGAAAGCGATTCGGGTTCGACGTGTCCGTTCCCGAGTACGCGTCCGAAGTGCTTCTTGACGACGAAGGCCCCAGTCTGGTGGACGCGGGCAGAGAGATCGCGATCGTCGTCCGCCGCCCTGTTGCCGAGGAAACGGCACGCGAAGAACGCGCCGCCGCCGAGTCAGCCGGCCAGGAATCTCAGGTCGACCTGGGGGAAATCGCGGCGGAGGAGGATCCCGATCGAGAGTTTTTGGACAGCAGCGTGCATCGGCCCGTCAGTTTCTTGCACGAGGATCCCTGGCGCGTCTTGCGGATTCAAAGCGACCTGATCCAGGGCATCGAAACGATGACCCGCGCGCTCGATGGACGCCGTCGCGCGGTGTCCGTTTTTGGCAGCGCCCGTTTGCCGGAAAGTGATCCCGCGTACCACTTCGCCCGGCGGACGAGTCAATTGCTCGGTCAGCGAGGATTCGGCATCATCACCGGCGGCGGACCGGGAATCATGGAAGCGGCCAATCGTGGCGCACGCGAGGCCGGCAGTTTGTCGATCGGGCTGAACATCGAACTGCCGCGTGAGCAATCGCTGAATCCCTATTGTGACGCGTCCTACACCTGCCGCTATTTCTTCGTCCGCAAAATGATGTTCGCCAAATACGCCCGGGGCTTTGTGATCTTCCCGGGCGGCTTCGGCACCTTCGATGAATTCTTTGAATCGTTGACGTTGATCCAAACCGAAAAACTGGCGCACTTTCCAGTTGTCTTGGCCGGAACACAGTTCTGGCAACCCATGGTTCAGTGGCTACAACAGTCGGTTCAAGAATCGGGCTGCATCGACGAGCATGACATCCGGCGATTTCGAGTCATGGATGACGCCGACGAAATCGCCGATTGGCTCGATGCGGTCATCGATGGAGGCGAACGGTAATCACGACGGACCGCTTCGGTCACCTTGCGACGGACGCTGTTCCCGTTGCCGCGCCAGTTCCTGCATGTCGACGACGACATCCACCTCATCAACGATTTCTTCACCGATCAAAGACTCCATCACGTCTTCCAGCGTCACGATCCCCACGACGGTGCCGGACTCGTTCACGACGCCAAACAAATGCGACCGTTTGCTCAGGAACAACTTCAACAGGACATGTCCCGGTGTGTTCATGGGCACCCGATGCAGCGGTTTGGCAAGCGACCCCAGGGTGCGATCAAATTCATCGCGGGCCAGATGCGCCAACACATCGCGTCGCAACACGACCCCGCTCCAAACGTCATCGTTTTGGGGATCGGTCACCGGTACGCGGGCGTTGGTCCATTTGATCTTTCCCGCCGCCATCTCGTGACTGATCGCCTGCAGCGTGGTGTCGGCCGGGAATCGTCTGACGACCGATCGCGGCGTCATGATTTCTGCGGCCGTCACCTCGTTCAGCTTCAAGACCTGTTGAACCAACTCCGCTTCGATCGGCAAGATACTTCCCTCCTCGGCACTCATGCGGGCCATCTGGCCGACTTCTTCTTCGGGTGCCGCGAACACGGGACCGGAAGGTTTCACGATGTCAGCCAACTTGTGAATCACCCAAACCAGCGGAAACAGTGCATGCACGGCGATGGTCAGCGGCATGGCAACCAGCACCGCAATCCGATCGCTGTACGCGACACCCAAGATCTTGGGAATGATCTCCGAGAAAAACAGAACGCCCAGGGTGAACACGGCGGAGAACCAAAGAATGAACGACTGACCGAGCACGGCTTCCGCCTGCGCCCCGGCGAGTGCCGCGCCGGCCGTGTTGGCCACCGTGTTGATGATCAAGATCGCGGAAATCGGCCGCTCCATGTTCTGCTTCATGCGATCGAGCACGCGACCGGCGGCGCTGCCCGATTCGCGGAGCGATCGCACATACGACGGCCGCACCGCGTACAACGCCGCTTCGGTCACCGAGCAGAGCGCCGAAACAACCAAAACACACAAGACCGATACAATCAAAAGTGTCATTTGACAGACTGTTAGGATTCGCTAAGTCATTCGATAGAGAATTAATTCCCGCGCCGCGGCGTGCAGAACCCAAAGGTGGTTGTCGCTGGACAACGCCAAATCAATCCCACCGACCCCGCACTTCAAATCCGGGTCTTCTCGATCCAAGACAGCCGGGGACTCGATCGAATCCGGTCCGGCGAGCTGCTGGAGGAATTGACCGCTGGAATCGAATCGTTTGATTCGCACTTGACCGGCTTCGGCCGTGATCCAGCTGCCGTCGGCAAGCTCGACCGTGGCCATCGGATTGCAGCAACCCTGAAACCCATCGATCTGACGAGAACGTTTGCCCCAGACGCCAAGCCGACTGCCACGCTGGTCGGTCATCACCACGCGATGGCGGGCGGGATCCGTGATCGCCAGTCCGCCACGCGAGGAAGATGCGATGCGTCCCGCTGCATGGATCGGGCTGTCGACGTTTTCCACACCACGCCAATTGCGTTCTGCCGAATCGAGTTCCAGTTGCAACAAACGCGACGCCGCCACGTCGGTCGCCATCAAACGACCCCCTTGCTTGACGATGTCGCCGACCAGACACCCCACACCGAGCGACGGCAGGGGTTGTGAATCGCCCGCAGGGAAATCAAACCGAATCACGCGGTCCCTGACACCGACAAACAGGTCTTGTCGATCCACACACAGGCACCTGACCGGGCGCGGAAACTGGGACTGCCACAGCACCTTGCCGTCAGGATCGACTCGTTGCACAGAATTACCGGTCGCGACAAAGACCGTCTGATCGGCAGCGGCGGCGATCCGCCGCGGCGACGGGCAATGGATCGGCACCCGTTTCACTTCACGCGGCGTCGGCTGAACCGTCTCGGTCGCCCCAGCACTTTCGGTCGCCCCAGCCATACCAGCAACGGCCAACGCGGTTGCGCCACAGGCGGACCCCTTCAGGAATCCGCGACGACTGTCGTCATGCTTCGTCGTTCGGTTCATGGTCGTCTCTCGCATACATCAAGTTTCAGTTAAGGAATTTGAATACAGATCAATTCGAATTGGCTGCGCAAGTACAAACGATCGCACACGATCGCCGGATGCGACATGCTTTCGGGGTGCTCGCCTTGCATGGGCCGCCACTGCGAAACGATCGCCAACCCGTCGGCGGTTGCGTCGAGCAGCAAGAGATCACATTCGGATCCCCACAACAGCACGCGTCCATTGCCGGCGATCAAGCAGGTGTGATCGTAAAACCGCTCATCGGTTTCGCTCCACAACGTTTCCAGCTGATTGGAGCCGTCGATGCAGAACAATTCTCCATACGCCGTACAGAAGACACGCGACGCGTCCTCCAACTCGACAACCACCGGTGTGCAGGTGTCGGGAGCGCAATCCAAGTTGTGCCAAACCGGTTGCGGGTCGATCTGTCCATCGTCTTTGAACCGATACCAGCGCATCGCATTGTTTTCGGTCGCCAGCAAAACGCCGTCTTGAAATGGAACCGGCGTTCCGACATGGAAGTCACTTTTTTCCGGCGGAATCAGTTCCCAGAGACGTCGCCCCGTCGCCAGGTCCCATCCGCCCAGTCCGGGCGAATCGTAGCCGATGACTTGCTCGCGTCCGCCGAACGATCCGTAAATAAACGGCGCGTAAGCCGGCGCGTGTCCTTTCGTTTTCCAAAGCGTGGCGCCGGATTCCAAACTCAACGCCGCCAGCGACGCATCCGCGCTGCCTGGTGCGACCACGACCCGATCACCGACGACCAGTGGCGGGACACTGAATCCCCACGTCGGGACCTCGCCGCCGAAATCGGCCACCAAATCGCGTGTCCAAATCGGTCGTCCCGTCGCCAGTTCGACGCACATCAGTTTTCCGAACGCACTTTGCAGCAACACCCGATCTTCAAGGATCACCGGCGTCGCGCGCGGTGCGTTGGTGTACTCCATCCGATCGTCGGCATGATGCCGGACTTCCCAAACGGACGTGCCCGTCGCGGCGTCGAAGGCGCGAAACAGGTCCTGTTGAAAATCAGCCGACTTGTCGGCAACCACCACCCAGCGGTCGGTCGCAGAGATGCCCGCCATCGCGGGGCCGGTCACGGTTGTTCGCCAAAGGACCTTGGGCTGCTCGGCCAACGACGCCGGCAGCTCCGCAAACTGGCCGGTCCGGTCTGGCCCACGCCAATCCGTCCACCCACGGCCGACTCGACCCGAATCCGCTCCGGACGTCACGGGGACGAATCCGCGCTGCGACTCCAAAGCTTCGTTGATCGTCGGGTCAGCGGCTGCCGATGCGATGGCCGAGTTCATTGATTCTTGAACGGATGACGTAAGGTTCGCAGCGAAAAAGAACTGCACACCACGACAGGGTTGGGTTTCTGCGATCGTCTTGGTCGCGTTCTTTTCCAGCTTCCCACAGGCCTCCAACAGTGGCGGCAAGTAATCGGTGACCACGACCGCGTCGACTTCTTGGTCGGCAAAGGCATAGACCGCTGATTCGATACTCGCGTGACCGATCAAGGAGGCGTCGATCTTGCGGGACCGAAATAATTCTTTCGGCAGTGTGTGGCATTCGGCATGTTCGGGCGACCCGATCGCGACCTTCTTGCCGGCTAGTTGCTGCACCGAGTCAATCACACTGGCTTTTGCGACCAACAATACACCGCGAATCTCCGTCACGCCATGACGGTCCGTTAAATCCCAAGCCGCGTGCAACTCAACCCCGGTCGCCTCGGCGTCGCCGAGCACCACCGATCGTTTTCCAACGACCAGATCAATGCTCGACAAACCACGACGCTTGGCCAGCTGCAGACTCTCCTCATAAACGAGATTGATCTTCCGGCCGATCGTCGCCTCCAAGTGCTCGACCAACGGTTCATACCGCCGCTGCCCGATTCCATCGACACACGCACACGAAAGCGGCAACGACAACGGGTCCATCACAACCAGATTCAGCGTGGACTTGGCGTCGGAGTCGGCTTGCTGCCCCCAGGTCGTACCCACCCAGCAAACGACCAGGATGGCAACGGATCGAACGACGAAACGGATGGCTTTCATGACGCGATCCGCTGGAGCACACGAATCAGATTCGCCCTGACGTCCATCACATAAATCCGATTGCCATCGGCCGACACTTCGACGGGGATGTAGCAACTGGCCGCGGCGATGCGACTGCCGCGATCGAACTTCGTCGTGTCGACGTATCCGATCAACTGCTTGAACGTGCCATCGGGGTGGAACTCTTTCACCCGTCCGATTCCGGATTCCGCAGTCACCAGTCTGCCGTTGATCAGATCAAAATTGACGGGATTGCAGCAGGCGGCAAATCCTTCGATGCCCGTCCGGTCTCGCTGACCCCAGCGTCCCAGCAATTCGCCATCGAACGAAAAACGGTTGACGCGATGGCGCGAGTTTTCGGCGACCAACAAGGTATCGCCGTCGGTCGCCAGATCGATGTGGGAACAACAACCGAATTGTCGCTGCACGATCATCGTCGGATTCTTCAGATCCCTGGTCAGCCGGACGATGTCCTCGGTCGCACGCAAGCTGCGCCCGCTGCCGATGGCGACGAACAAGTATTGTTCATTGACCGCGATGCCGCTGATGTGCGTGTCAGCGCTGGTGTTCGGGATCACGTCGACGATCTTTACCTTTTCGACCAGGTTTCCAGCGCGGTCGATTTTAGCGATCAAGTACTCACCGCCGAGGTAGATCGAGCCATCGTCGGTTCCACAGATCTGCAGCGGCACGACGTTTTCGATCTCGATTTTCCGCAGTTCGGTGCCGTCGCCATCGAGCACTCGGATTTCACGACGCTCGGACCAGTAATCCCAAAACGCGGGGTCATCGGTCGCCGGCGGATCCCCTTCGGCAGCCGGCTTTTTCACCAGCCAGGTGACCGCGGCCAGCAACTCACCGGCCTGGTTCATCGCCATCGTCTCCAACCGGCCCTCGGTGCCGATTTCCAGCTTGATCGATTCGACCTCGCGGTGTGTCGGCTGCTCGCGGTCAGTGGGTTGCTCGCGGTCAGTGGGCTGCTCGCGGTCAGTGGGCTGCTCGCCGTCGTCAGCGGCCAACCCAGCCGAACCCGCGATCAGCAGCAAGAACGGCAATGCCGATCGGATCAGACGTCGGGTCCGCTGAATCATGGGCAGTCAACCGATTGAGGAAAGGGACAACGGGCGCAGCGGTTCGGGCGGGCCTCGCCATCCCATTGAAACAGATTTGGGCGGCGTCGGTATCGAACAAACCACAGTGCGAAGGCCAAAATTGGCGAGATCGATCGTCCGTGACGGCATGCCCCGACGGCCCGCGGCCCTTAACCACAGCCTAACGGTCGACCATCGACCAACGTGCACCCCCGCCCCAAAAACGCAACATGAATCCATTAGACTGCCCGCGTTGAGATGGCCTTACTCCCTTCCGCTGACCCGAAGATTCCATGCCCAGCTCTTACCCCACCAGGACCTCGGTCGAAACCCTGAGCACTCGTCAAAAGGCGCTCGACGTGAACCTCGATTCGCGGCGCTATGGAACGTTTGCCGAAATCGGAGCCGGCCAGGAAGTGGTGCGATGGTTCTTTCGCGTCGGTGCGGCCGCCGGAACGATCGCCAAAAGCATGTCGGCGTACGACATGAAGGTCAGCGATGCGATCTATGGTCGCGCCTCGCGTTACGTCTGTCGCGAACGCCTGCAAGCGATGTTGGACTACGAACACGCCTTGAACCTGGATCGATTGCGTGAGACTCGCGGCGACACCACGGCGTTCTTTGCCTTCGCCGATACGGTCTCGGCACGAAATTTCCACGGCACCAATCAGTGCCACGGCTGGATGGGTATCAAATTCCAGGCGCACCCGCGTGACGAAGACAGCCAGATCATCATCCACGTGCGGATGTTGGACAACGAGGCGGCGCTACAGCAGGAGGCGTTGGGGATTGTCGGGGTGAATCTGGTCTACGGTGCCGCGGCGCTCAACCACGAACCCGAATTGCTGGTCGATTCCCTGCTGGACGGACTGACGACCTCTCGAATCGAGATCGACATGATCGAGTTTTCCGGGATCGCGTTTCGACACGTCGACAACCGCCTGATGAGTCTGAAACTGGTCGAATTGGGGCTCAGCGGTGCGGCGATGTTCGCCGCCAACGGCGAAGTGTTACAACCGTCTGAATTTTTCTATCGCAAAGCAATCCTCGTCGAACGGGGCAGTTTTCGACCGGTGTGCAACGTCAACCTGGACATGCTCCGCTGCGCCCACGAAAAGTTCTCCGAACTGCCCAGCGTGCAAGGCAAGGAAGTCACTCAGGTGATGGAAATCACCATGAACAATCTGAAGTCCTCCGGCGAAATCGACCTCCGCGATTTTCTCGCCCGGGCCGATGTCATCGCCGCCTGCGGCATGCCGGTCTTGATCTCCGACTACTTCCAGTACTACCGCTTGGCCGCGTACCTGTGCGGTTACACCAAGGAACCGATCGCGATCACCATGGGTGCGGCAAGCATGAAGGACTTGTTTGATGAAAAGTACTACACCAAACTGCAGGGCGGCGTGCTCGAATCGTTCGGCAGACTGTTCAAGAATGACTTGAAGATCTTCTGCTACCCGATGGAAAACCGCGAGTCCGGCGAACTGTTGACGTCCGAGAATTTTAAGACAAAACCCGAACTGCAACAGTTGTACGACTACATTCGCGATCGCGGCGACATCATCAACCTGGACAATTTCGATCCGTCCTGTTTGAAAATCTTCTCACGCGACGTGCTGGAACTGATCAAGAAAGGCGACCCCGAATGGGAAACCAAGGTGCCGTCGCCGGTTGCGGAAGTGATCAAGTCCAAGGCCTACTTCGGGCTGCCGACCTAGCCGCCGAAGAAAGCCCTCTGCTCGCTACGCTCGCGTTGAAGTCACCCTCCCTGCCAGGGAGGGTCGGACGCGAGGTATGAGCGGCCGGGGAGGGTTCTTTGCGGCGGTAAATCACTTCGCAACGCGCGGTCAATGACAGGCGTAGTGGACGAGGTTACGAGTCCTATCGCGAGGGACTCCTAACCTCGTCCACTACGAAAAACGAGACTTATTGATCGTGCGTTGCTTAGCGACGACCAGCCCCATCACCGACTCACTCCGATTCGGGCTCGGCGTCTGCATCGCCCGGCGTCGCTTCGGCGTCGGCCGCTGCGTTTTCTTCTTTGACCGCGGCGGGCTGGGGCTCGATCGCGTTTTGCTCGTTCTGGCGACGCTCTTCTTCACGCTCCTTCTTTTCTTGGGCGAGGGCCTCTTGGGCGGCTTTCAGTTGACGATTGGCAGCTTGCACGCGTTTTTTCAGATTCGCGTTTTGCTCTTGGGCTTGATCGAGTTGCTCTTTCGCGTTTGCCGCTGCCTGACTGGCGGCTTTCTCGGCCTTTGCGGCAGCCTGTTTGGCCTTCGCTGCAGCCTCTTTGACCTTTGCCAATTCTTTCGTCACCGCGTCGGCACGCTTGGTTTGCTCGGCCAACTGCGCCGCTTGTTCGTCCAGCTCGGCTTGCAGCGTTTCAGCCAGTTGCTCCGACGCGGCGAGCGCCTCGTCTTTCTCCGCCGCTTGGATTTTCATCTCTTCCAACTGTTCACGCAGCGCGACCAGCTCGGTGGTCAGCATGATGTTGAGTTCGCTGGGTTGATCGACGTGCGACGACGTCCCGCAGGCTGCAGGAGCACACGCCGACTTGCAGGGTCGCCGCAGCAGACGGGCGAGCGGACCGCCACAATCGGCGGCGGCACAGTTCGTCACCGCACAATCGGTCACGAGCAGTGCCATCAGGGTGAACGTTGCGGTCAGGGTGGTTTTCATCGTCTTGGCTTGATCGGGGGGGATAGGGGTGGGATGGCCGGCGACGCTCCGACGCTGGACACCCCCTATCCTAATCACGAATCTCAGATGTAAAGACGGGACGTCAAAGAAGCCCCAACGGACTGAGATCGCTCCCGCGACAAACTGTCGACAAGGCCATGGCGAGAAACCACGGTGGGATCGGCTTTGAGTCGACCGTGCGAGCACGCCAGACTGAAAGCCGTCTCCCAACTTGGAGCTTGACAGGCCGACCGGATAGCGAATTGACCGTACCACACTACGGATGCTTCGCTATCCGGCGACCTTGCCAAGTGCATCATTTGATGAACAGCATTTCCTGGTACGTCGGCAGCGGCCAGATGTCATCGGCCACGACTTCCTCCAGCTTGTCCACCGTTTCACGCAGGGCCAGCATCGACGGCAAGATCGCGTCGCAGCAGTGCCGGCACTCGTCGTCCGGCGTGGTAGCCGAGACGTCGTTGATCGCGTGCTCAAGCGTTGCGATGCCCTCCTGCAAGGCCTTGACCAGCGCGGTCATCGAATCCAACGTGTCGGTGTCAAAGTCATAGCCGACAGCTTTGAGGTTGGCACACGTCGATGCCAATTCATTTTGATACCGAATCGCCGCCGGGAAAATCAGCGTGCGGGCGATCGACAGCGCCAGGCTGGCTTCGACACTGACGGTCATGCAGTACTGTTCTTGGTACGTTTCCAAACGGCTTTCCAGCTCCCGCTCGGACAACACACCATACTTGGCGAACATCTCGATCGTCTCGGGCGTCGCCAATTGCGGCAACGCGTCGGCCGTCGTTTTCAAATTCAACAGCCCGCGCTTCTCGGCTTCCTTGTGCCATTCTTCGGAGTAGCCGTCGCCGTTGAAGATGATCGGCGAACACTCCGTGATGATCTCCGAGAGCAGCGTCTGGATGGCACCGTTGAGTCCATCGGGATTCTTCGCGATCGCTTCTTCCAGTTTGGTCGCACAGTAGTCGACCGAATCGGCAATGATCGTGTTCATCGCGACCAACGGACCCGAAATCGATTGGTTCGATCCGACGGCGCGGAACTCGAAACGGTTTCCGGTGAAGGCAAACGGGCTGGTCCGGTTGCGGTCTCCGGCGTCCTTGGGCAACGGCGGCAAGACATCGACGCCCACTTCCAGCGTCCCCGACGGCAGCGAACTGTTTGCGCCGCCGGCCTTGATCTGCTCAAACACGTCGGTCAATTGGTCCCCGAGGAAAATCGAGATGATCGCCGGAGGTGCTTCGTTGGCGCCCAGACGGTGGTCGTTGCCGGCACTTGCGACGACGGCCCGAAGCAATCCCTGGTGCTTGTAGACGGCACGAATGATGGCCGCACAAAAGACCAAGAACTGGGCGTTGTCGTGCGGCGTGTCGCCCGGATCCAGCAGGTTTCCTTGCGATGAACTGCCCAGGGACCAGTTGACGTGTTTGCCCGAACCGTTGACACCCGCGAAGGGCTTTTCGTGCATCAAGCACGCCATGCCGTATTTCTCGGCCGTCTTACGCAACGTCAACATCATCAATTGCTGGTGATCCGCCGCGACGTTGGCCGATTCAAACACCGGTGCCACTTCGAACTGCCCCGGCGCGACTTCATTGTGACGCGTCTTGACGGGAATCCCCAGCTTGAACAGCTCGCGCTCGGCCTCGCACATGAACGCCAACACGCGTTCGGGAATCGCGCCGAAATAGTGGTCGTCAAACTCCTGTCCCTTGGGCGGTTTCGCTCCGAACAGCGTCCTGCCGGCATTGAGCAAGTCGGGACGTGCGTAGTAGAAGTTGCGGTCGACCAGGAAGTATTCCTGTTCCGGTCCGGCCGTCGACGCCACGAACGCGCCGTCTTGATGACCGAAGATATTGAGGATCCGTTGAGCCTGTTTGTTGAGCGCCTGCATCGAACGCAGCACCGGCGTCTTCTTGTCCAGAGCCTCGCCCGTCCAAGAAACAAACGCCGTCGGAATGCACAACGTCGTCCCGTTGGGGTTCTCTAAAATGTAGGCCGGACTGGTGACGTCCCAAATCGTGTAACCCCGGGCCTGGGACGTGACGCGAATCCCGCCGCTGGGGAAACTCGATCCGTCGGGTTCGCCTTGGCAAAGTTGCTTGCCGCTGAATTCGGAAAGGGTGCCGCCGTCGGAGGTCGGCGACAGAAAACTGTCGTGCTTCTCCGCCGTCGCGCCGGTCAACGGATAAAACACGTGGGCATAGTGCGTCGCGCCTTTTTCCATCGCCCAATCTTTGATCGCCGACGCCACGACGTCCGCGATTTCCGGATCCAGCTTCTCGCCCGAATCGATCGTGCGAATCAACGACTTGAAAACGCTCTTCGGCAATCGATCTTTCATCACCGACTTGGTGAAGACATTGGCCGAATAATACTCTTGGGCAGGAACGTCAACGAACTCGATCGTTTGGGGGCTCGAGATTCGGTTGATCACCGCGGCAACCGCGGTTCGTCGCGGAGTCGATCCGCCGCCGCTCGTGCTGGAGCCGCCGGCGGCACCGTTGGATGGGCTGGTGTCAACGGAATTAGCAAATGCTGTGCTCATGAAAAATCCTGATCATCAGGCGCGGTGAAAAAGTGGGGAAATCGACCAATGGCCTTCCATGATTTCGAACGACGCAAGCTCCACAGAAGTTCGCCTGAGTGCCTGACGAGCGATTCAACGTGATTCGAGATAGACGAGGGACGCAATTCATTTCCAGTCCCCCAGTCCCTCCAGGCACGTCTCGTACCGAGGCGGCACGCGATTCCTCCAACGCCCCGGCTGGGGTTGGGCGGCCGCCGCTGCGGACACCTAATGGAGCCCCAGACCCCTTAGCGGGGCCGGGCGACGCCGGTTCGCCGGGCCGGCTCGGACGGGCTGCGGAGATAATAGGCGGCCGATGCCCGATTTCTGCGCCATCGCATCACGCTGCTTTCTTCCCCCCCAAGCAAACTCGCTTGGGCCGATGCCACCACCGCTGGTTCGATCGGACCCATCGGACACAGAGGACCGTGCCGGCCAACAAGGTGTCGGACACGAATGGCACGGGCGTACGTGGAAAGGGACTCAGCAACCGTTGGTGTTTAGCCTTTCGGCGATTCCGGGTCGCTGCGATGCAGCGATCGTGGGCGGCTAAAGCCCAATACCAACACTCATGCCCGCGCCATCCCGCCCGATCGGTCAGTCGCTCGATCCCAGCCCGACGATCTCCAACAGACGCAGTGCGTTGGTCGTGGGGCTGACGCCGGAATGCATCTGATAGTCGAACGTCATCTGTTCGTTGCCCGAAGCGTCGGGAGTGATCGTTTCACGGAAGTGCACGATCTCCGACACCGCCTGCAATTCCGGTTCATCGGCAAGCTCCAGATCGTGCGTGCTGATCGCACCGATCGCGCCACATTCGATCAGATGACGCAGGACCTGGGTGACGGCGATTTGGCGTTCGCGCGAATTGGTTCCCTGCAAGATCTCGTCGAGTAAAAACATCGAGACACAGCGTTTGTTGGATGCCATCGCCCGGGCCCGATCGACGACCCCTTTGAGCCGATGCAGCTCGGCCATGTAGAACGAAACACCTTCGGCCAGATTATCACGAACGCGAATGCTGGTTGCCAATTCGGTCGAAGGTAGACTCAGAGACGTCGCACACACCGGCGCGCCGGCGCCGGCCAAGGCGACGTTCAACCCGACGCTCCGCAGCATTGTGCTCTTGCCCGACATGTTGCTTCCGGTGACCAGCAGCACCGTCCCGGCCGGCCCGACCGTGACGTCGTTGCAAACACGACTGTCATCGGGCAGCAAGGGATGTCCCAGCCCCACGGATCGGAACACCGCCGATTGGATTTCATCCGCGCCGGCGTCGGTCCAACGCGGAAAGACCCAATCGGGGTTCTCATCGCAAACCGCCGCCAGCGACATCAGCGCCTCTAGTTCCCCGAACGCGTCAAACCAACGCGGCACCGACTGGGCATAGGTTTTCTGCCAGGCTTCCAGTTTTTGCAGGACTCGAATGTCCCACAATGCGAGGGCCTGCAGCGGCAGATAAAGCAGGAACGTGGACGCGGACGATCGCAACGACCCGAGCGATGCGACGCGTGCCAGCGCGTTCATCCCCAGACGCGCGGATTGTTCCGGGTCATCCAACAGCACGTGATGGAGATGGTTCAGCCGATCCCCCGGGGAGTGTTCGTCGGTCTGACCGTCCGCTTCGCTTTCCAACCATTCGGCCGCAGAGAACAGTTCGCGATACACGTCGACGGACTGACGACTGGCCATGGCGATCGAAAAAATCTGGTGCACCGGCCCCAGCATGACCGTGGTGATGACGACGTTGATCACGACCAACCCGATTGCCACCGCGAGCGCAATTTGTGCGACGAACGTCGGCACCACGCCGATCCGCGAGATGATCAGCACCAGGACGGAAACGATCGCCGCCACGGCGGAGATGTTCGCCCAACTCGACAGCCAGCGTTTTTTTTGCAACCACGAATCGCACTGCGACCAACGGATAAATTCATCGGGGTCGCCGGTCCCCTCACCGACATGCGCGGCAAGTGAATAAAAACGAAAACGCTCTTCTCTCCGCGGCGTCAACCGTCGGACCGCTGCACTGCGGCCCCGCGCGACCTCTGCGTCGGCGACCCCGGTCAACCAATTCGCCAGCGTGCGCACTCCGATCGTCGTGCCGGCCATCGAGACGAATTGAAACAGCGAACTCTTGCCGAGCAAATCCAAATCGTCGGCGACGTCCTTTTGGTGTTCTTCCAGCTGGACGGTTTTTAATTTTGCCCGTGTCGTTTTCCAATCCAATGCGTCCCAGTCCCGGCGGGTCCGCGCCAACAGTCGCTCGGTCACCTTGTTCGCCCGCTCCTGTTCCGCCATCGCGTCGCGAATCGGTTCGTTCAAAATCGCCGCGACCAGAAAGCCGGCGAGCAAACCAAACCCGACGATCCAGCCCGCTGTCCCGAGATCGGCAAAGAATGTGAACGCGAGCACGGCCACGGCGGCGCCGAACAACGCCAAGCGGATCATCGCAAACAGGGAATCCCGTGAGCGGAGTGCTTCCAGCCGTGCGGCCGACGCCTGGAGAAGGCTTTGGTAGCGGTCCGCGGCGGGCTCTGCCGCCGCCTGGCTCTGTGGAGAATCAACCATGTTCGCTTCTTGCTCTTGCTAGACCGTCTGGATTCCGCCGGCAGTCCCTGATTGCCGCACCGCCTCGGATCGTCCCCGCTGGACGACCTTCAACGCAACCCGATCCTGTAAGTTCGGCCGAAAGATAGTCAGCAACAGCAGTGGCAGGAACCACGCGATGTACAACCCGCCGCCATAGCCATGCCAAAATTGGACCGCGACCATCACCGCGGCCGAACAACCGATCAGCGTGCCCAGGTTTTTCGGCGACGGCCAAGCGGCGAACAGCGTGCAAAGGATGCCAAAGGCGACGATCACCGGCAACCGCCAGCGAGGATCCCAGCCCAGCCCCCAAATCCCCCGGGGCTCCTTGGTCGGCAAAAACAACCCGAACATGCGACGCAGGTGGTCGACCAGCGAATCGGTGCCGCCGAAGGTCAACAGCATGACCAGGATCGCCAACGTCACGATCACGCCGATGGCAAACCGGCGGACGCCACGCTGCCAATAAAAACTGCACCACAGCGGCAACAAGAACAATGGGTAATAAACCAGACCGGCCGCCAGCCCCAGAAAGATCCCTGCAAAAACCGGTCGTCGATAGTTGAGCACCGCCCACAACAACAGTGCAGCCGGCAGCGCATGATCCACACGGCCGGTCATTTGCGCCGTGTAAGGAAGCATCAAATACAACAGCGAGCAACCGACGCCGCTGCGCAAGTTGCCGAAGTGGCGATTGCCGATCAACACCAGACCCACGATGATCGCCAAGTGCGCCGAGATCGCCAGCACCTTGGCCAGAATCGTCCAGCTCCGCTTGCTCTGGTCCAACTCGTCCGCCGTGGGCTCCTCTTCGCCGCCAAGCGCCTGGCTGACCGGACGCGTCGTGATCGTCGGCAAGCGATGCATCAACGCATACCCCGGACCCAGCTCCGGTCCCTGCCAAACGCTCATCCGCGGAGTGCTGGTGGCGACGTTGACCATCATGAAGATAAACAGGCAGATGCTGATGAAGTACAAACCTCCGACCGTCAAGTTGGGGTCCAACAGCGGACGCCGCACCATCAGCGGATCGATCATCAAGCGGATCAGAATCATCATCTCGACCGCAAACAGCATGATGAACCCGCTGCGTTGCAGCCCCTTGGCCGAAAGCTCGGCATCGGATTCGGTCTGGCCAGGGTCCAACGACGTCGCTTCCAACCGCTCATCGAGCGCATGCCGTTCTGTCACCAACGGCAGGTTGGTTTCTTCGTGGATCGTGGGCGGCACGTTGCCAGTTGGGCCCGCCGCTTCCGAGCCGGCCGTCTGCATGACGTTGACCGTGACCAAGACCGACGCCGAATCCGCAGTGAACGGTCGGTCGGCCGAATCGGAGGATTCCTGTTCCCGCAAAGGCGAGGGGACGATGTGCCGGGGACGGGCCGACTCGCTGTCCCGATCCGCTTGACCGCGCGTCGCAATCTCACCCGATTCCATCTCCCGGAGATGCCGCCGGCGGCCCTCATGAACCATCAGCAACCCCGGCGCCAGCAGAATCAGCAGGACGATATCCAGGTTGCGGATACTCCAGAACCGGTGAAAGACGAAGTACAACCCGATCGTCAGGAACGATGAAAGATAGACCCAGGTCGTCGGGTCCGGCCGCTTGTAATAAAGCAGAAACTCGCTCATGGGACGTTTGCGGCGGTGTCCTACCGCCCGCCTCGGTCAAACCCGTTGGAAGAATCGCAGCAAAAGTCGTTCCAATACAATCGCCCTAGCATACGTGCCCCAGGCGGGCGTGAAAACCACTGTGAAAGACCACCGTGCCGGAAAATCCGCCATCGGATGCTCTTGCACTCACCCGTGCCATGTCAGCAACACCACGCCCAGCAAAATGACGGCGACACAGGCTGATTTGGCTCGAAAATTCGCTTCACTGAGCGCTTTTGCCCCAAATCCCAACGCGATCACCACGCTGCTGCGGCGGACGACCGAGACGACCGACACCAGCGCCTCGGGGTCTGAAAGTGCAACGAAATAAAACCAGTCGGCCAGAATCAGCAGTGGACTGACCAGCGCGATGCTCCACCGCCACTGAAACGGCTGGGACGGCCCCTTGGCCGTCCCGGCGGCGGAAGCCCGCGGTGCGTCGAACCGGTACCACCAGATCGCCAGCGGCACCATCACCGGGACCAAATAGATCGTAAACCAAGCCTGCATCGTGACCGGATCAAACCCCGCCTGCTGCAGCAGCCATTTGTCGTAGATCGAACTGCAGGCCCCCAGCAACGTCGCCATCGTCATCATCGCGACCCAGCGATTGCGTGTGAACCGAATCCCCTCGCGCCGACCCACCAACGTGAATCGCCAAAATCCGATCAGCACGATGCCGATGCCCGTCCACTGCAGCGGCGTCGGACGTTCCCCGAAAAACAAGATCGCAATCACGATCGTCCAAAACGGGCTGGTGGCGCGAATCGGCGCTGCGATCGAAAGCGGCAAGTGCTTCAGCGCCGAAAACGCGAACGTCCACGACGCCCCCACCAGCACGCTTTTCGATGCGATCAATCCATGCTCGCGCCAACTCAGTGGACGGACGACGAACGAGTCCAACGGGATGGTCTCCCCCCAAAACGTCGACCACACCACCAGCGGCAAATACAGCACGGCACCGATCGAGACACTGACCAACAACACGATCGGAACCGCATTGGCCTGGACCGACCACTTCTTGGCGGCGTCGTAGACCCCCAGTAACGTTGCCGAGACGAGGCTCAAGAGAATCCAATTCATGTCCACCAGCATGAAGATAAATCGTTAGACTGGAAACCGTCCACGATCCGCTCCGATCGCAAGGTCGCATCAAGACGCCTTGCCCACGCCGGTAGGTGATGCTGTGCAGCACAGGCCCGATCGCCCCGTTCCGCCACATGCGCGGATCGATCGCAATTCACTGTTGGACTTGCCCATTGACCGCAAATCAGACACCGTCGCCGAGTCGCACACGTGTGTATTCCGCACCACGCAAGTTCGACCTTTCCACAACGCTTGTTGTGACGACGGCCTGCGCGATGGTCTTTGCGATACTGCGCGCCGTAAGCCTACCCATGATTGCGGTCGCGGTGGTTGCTGCATTTTTTACGTCGATTGCGCTGGGCCAAGCGATTCTCTTCGGAGGAAAACATGCACGCGTGGCGTCGCTGCTTGTGGGGGCCGTTTTCTTTGTCGTTGCAATGACCTTCGTCGCTCTACGACAATCGAACGGTCAATCAGCGGAAGACCTGATTCCGCGTCTCTTCTTCACTGCGATCTTTGGAGCGTTTTGGGGCTATCTTGCGGGCGTGCTCGTCGGCTCCGTGTTCATGCTCGCTGAGAAAGTCCGAACCATCATTAATCCAGATCGTTCCTGAATCTGATCGACCGGCGGCTCACGCCGCCGGCAAACACTGTGCCTGCCCTCCGGGCATCGCCAGCATCCCGAAGGGACGACGATTGTATTACTGCAGGATTTGGCAACCGATTTAGACTCTCTCCCTCTGGGAGAGACGGCGTTTGCGCAGCAAGCAAACGCCAGAGAGGGCCGGCGGCTTGCGAAAGTATTGACGACTTCCGCTACGATCAACTCCGCCACTGATGCAATCGACGTCCCGAAGGGATGACAGCGCGTAGCCGGAGGTCAGCGCAGCGCCACCTCCGGACCACTATCTGTGTTTCTTGAGGTGTTAGCGGCAGGGCGCGAGCCCTCCGGTTCCTCATCGCTGCCAACCTACCGGAGGGCTCGCGCCCTACCGCTAAAAAATGCTTCACAGCGATGCCCGCGCGGGGTCGCAGCGCATTCCAGCCCGCCGCCGACGCGCGGCCGATCGATCGATCGGACAGGCACCAACCGTTGGGGGCGAGGCTTTCACCGATCTCCGGGCATCGCACCGCTGGTTGCGCGCCCGGGAGAGAAAGGGAGGAATATTGTGGGTAGGAAACGTGACTGCTGGGATGCGGCACTCGCCCGTCCGACAGTACCGTGCAAAAAAAATAGCACGGCCGCATCAACGACCGTGCTATCCATTTTAGACGCTTCGGTTAGTTGAGCATCTTGTTGACGACTTTCATGACACCGGCAACGTTGACCTTTTCGGCCTTGTTGAACTTACGTGCCGCGATGACTTTGCTGTCGTTGGCCAGGACGACCGTGATGGCCGCATTTTCGTCGATCTTGTAGTTGCTCGGTCCGGTCACGTTGTCTTTGGCGATGACAACCGGAACAGAGGTCGCGCCGGAAGTCTGGGCGACCTTGGCGGCGGTATCCTTCAGTGCCGAGGCGTCTTCTCCCATCAACGTCACGAAGCCTTTCAGTTCGGCGTCTTCGTTCGCTTTGACGGCCGCATCAATTTCCTTGACCAATTCGTTGAGCTTGCCACCGGTGTCACGTGCGAACACCATCACCATCGGGCGTGAACCATACTTGCAGCGATAGCAAAGCTGCTCACCTTGTTCGACACCGTCATCCTCGGCACCGGCAACTTTGGTGACGTAGAACGCGCCGATCGAATCGCCGGCCTTCAAACCTTTCGCGGCTTTCTTCTTCGTCTGCTCCTCAGCCGAAACCACCGAGCAAACCAGCAAACCAAAGACAGCCAAAGGCAACATCAAACGAGACATACGTTGAATCTCCAACAGGAAGGGAGGCAAAAAAGGGGGGACGTTTTCTCTTTTATTGAGAGGGGTCCCGCGAGACCGCTCTCACGTAAATGGGCAGAGCATCTTACCATCCGCCAGCACCCTCCGCATAATCGCCCCCCAAAATCAGAAAAAAAGTGGAGATTCGGGACAGGGGTCAGTCGCCGGCACTTCGACGGCACGCCACAGCGCCAAAGTCTCCCCTCTGCTGTCTCCCCGGCGAGGTTTCAACTCCCGCGATCGTGAATCGGTCAACCGGCCCCACTGCGGATATACAGACCGGTACAATCGACGCCTGTTCAGTTTCCGTTCTTCTCCCAGGGGCCGCTTCACGGATGATTGCCAGGTGTTCTGACGCGGGCAAGGCTTATGACTCGACCGATCCAGATCTGCTCTCGCTCGTCCCCCCGTTGCTCCTCTCGTCGACGCCATCGGGCCGTCTCCGGTCGTCCCCTGCGGCTGGAAGCGTTGGAACGGCGCTGCCTGCTGGCCGCACAACTTTCCGTTGACACACCATCGGATCGCAACGGAGAGGTTTCCGGGGCGGTGTGGACCTCATTTGACGACAGCGATGCGTCGGAACGCGGCGTTCCGGAAAGCGATGTCGGCGAAATTCTCTGGGACGGCAATGTTGCCAAGGTCGTGCAAGGCCAATGGATTGTGCAGCTGGACCGCCCCGCAGCCCCGCCAGGCCCGGACGGACAATCGACCGATTCCTCGGCCGGCTCGCGATCGCAAAATCCGTTTGACCTGTATGACACGCGGGGTGCGAGCGACCTTGCCCGCCGATTGCTCGCGCGACGCAACCCGATACGGCGGATCGCGCAAACCGACAGCACCGATCAATGGGTGTATGCGTTTGAAGACGTGATCATGGCCAGGGCGATGCTAGACGCGTTTTCACAAATTCCGGAAGTCCGCAGCGTCGAACCCAATTATACCGTCGAACTGGATTTGACTCCCAACGACCCCTCGTTCCACTCACTGTGGGGATTAAACAATGGCTCCGATGTGGACATCGATGCCCCCGAAGCCTGGGAGTTGACGACCGGATCCGGAAGTCTGGTCGTCGGTGTCATCGACACCGGCGTCGATTACACGCACCCCGACCTTCGCAACAACATGTGGGTCAATCCGATCGAATGCCCGGCGGGCAATGGGACGTGCGTGGAAGACGGCATCGACAATGACAACAACGGCTATATCGATGACATCTATGGCTGGGACTTTTACAACGACGACAACGATCCGTTTGATGATCACAGCCATGGGACGCACGTCGCCGGAACGATTGCCGCAGTCGGCAACAACTCCGAAGGCGTCGTCGGGGTCAACTGGAACGCCAAAATCATGGCGCTCAAGTTCATCGGTCGCGGCGGAACGGGGCGGACGTCGGGGGCCGTCGAAGCGATTCAATACGCCAACATGATGAAACGCGACTACGGAGTCGACATTCAACTGACCAACAACTCCTGGGGCGGCGGCAGCTACTCGCAATCGCTGTACGATGCGATCGAAGCGAACCGCAGTCAAGGGATGTTGTTCGTTGCGGCGGCGGGGAATGATTCCGAGGACAACGATACAACGCCGCACTATCCGTCCAGCTACGACCATGACAACATCGTCGCGGTCGCTTCGATCACCTCTTCGGGATCGCTTTCTTCATTTTCCAATACGGGACCGACCGGCGTTGATGTGGGTGCCCCCGGCTCGAACATCTACAGTACCGTGCCGGGCGGCCAGTACGGCCGCAAGAGTGGAACGTCGATGGCCAGTCCACACGTTGCCGGCGTTGCCGCATTGGCGTGGTCGACGGACAAGAATGCGAGTTACACCAAGGTTCGCGATGCCGTCCTTGGCGGTTCGGTCGCCTTGCCGTCACTCGCCGGCCAGACTGTCACGGGAGGACTGGTCAATGCCTTGGGCGCTGTCGAGCGAATGGGTTTCTTCGCCACCGCCGCGTTCCCCACCGAGTCTCAATTGCTCGACGTCGCTCCCACCCAATTCACGATCGATTTTTCCGACGCGGTGAATCTGGCCAGCGTGAACGCGAGCGACTTGAAAGTCAATTCGATCCCGGCGGACAGCTTCTCGTTTGTTGATAACGACACCGTTGATTTCCATTTCAGCGCGACACCGGTGACCTCCGAAGGCGCACAGACGCTTTCGATCACCGCCGGCACCGTGGCCCAGGCCTCGAGCGGCGCTGGAGTGGCCGGATTGGACAATACGTTTTATTTCGACCCGACGCCGCTGCGTGTTGCAAGCACGACTCCCGATGCCGGCGGGCTGTTGTCGGTATCCGCTCCGGCGCTGACGGTCGACTTCACCGAGCCTTTCTCGCCCGGTTCACTGACACATCGAGACATCGTGCTCAGCGACGGCCGCGTGGACGGCTACACGATCCTGGACAACGACACGGTCCGCTTTGCCTTTGCCGATCTTCACAACGAATCCAACTTGTCCGTTTCGATCGCCCCCGGCGCGATCACCGACAGCGACGGTTTTCCCATCGAAGGGTTCTCGCGGACCTATGTGCTGGATCTCCGTTCGATCGATCTCGCAGACCGCTTTAAAACATTCGGAGCACCCGGAACTGGCATCCAGGCCGCAACGGTTCCCGGGCTCTTCCATGAAGCGGGTGACAGCGACGAATACTCGATCGAGATGGAAGCCGGACAGATTGCCGGCATCGTGGTGACGCCTCGAACGGGCACCCCGCCGAATGCCAGTCACGCCGACTTGAGGGTCATCGACCCGAGCGGATCGCAAGTCGTGCTCGCCTCGGCCGCACCCGGCGAACCCACGCTGTTGTCAAGCTTTCGTGCCGCCGGCGCGGGCACCTACCGTCTCTCCGTGGAGAACGCGGCGTCGACGGCCGGTCAATACGAATTGGAAATCCGCGTGGGATCGGCCATCGAAACAGGCGACTCGGCGGCGCCCGGCGCGGGCGGCAATGACTCCCTGGCCAACGCGGAGTCGATCGAGTCAGCTTGGATTGCCGGCCCATCGCACGATCAAGTGACTGTCAGTGGAAGTCTCGATGGCAGCTTGACGTCGGACTGGTACCGATTGAGCCCTCCCGACGGCTCGCAGGTTTCGTTTCTGCTTCAATTGCCCGAAGAATCCGACGCTTCACTCTCGTTGCACCGGAGCGACGGATCCACGATCGCGACCGGCGTCCGCGACGGGGACGAGCTGCAAATCGATGCGGAGCACTACACCGTCGGTCAAGACTGGTTTGTTCAGATCAATGGTGTCGGTCCAGCCGACTATGTGTTGTCGGCAATCGTCGACGCGAGTTTTGAACACGACCAGTCGGGCGCCGACCGAAACGGTTCGGTGGTCAACGCGCAAGCCTTTGGCAGCACCGATCGGATCGTCGGACACGTCGGTGCAACGGGCTCCTCGGGTCCGGGAATCGGCATCCAATCGCAATCGATTGACACCTCGCCAGTCACGCAACTGATCTCGCTTGATTCTGCTCCCGAAGGCGATCAAATTCGCGACGTCATCTACACGCCCGATGGCCTGCACTACTTGATCGCACACCCCTACAGCCACAACGTGCTGGTCTATGAATCATCGACCGGCAACGTTGTCGCGGACATTGCGACCGGCCGCGCGGTCGATGTCGAAGTGACGCCCGACGGTGCATATGCCTTGACCGCCAACACCGACAGCGGAACCGTCTCCGTCATCGACCTGGCCAACTTCGCGAAGGTCGCCGACATTTCCCTCTCGGCCTCGTGGCCGTATCGCGTGCACGTCACATCCGACAGCACTCAAGCGATCGTGGCCAGCGGCGACGAAAAGCTCGCCGTCCTCTCGCTCGCCACGATGCGGGAAACCCGCGCATTCTCCGTTCCCGGCCACGGACAGATCGCCTGGCAAACAGGCCTTGAATCGGAACGATTGTTGCGCCGCTACAGCGACTTCGTGATCTCGGGTGACGATCTCACGATCGCGATTCCGGTCTTGATCGACAACGACGGATCAGTTGACATCTACCAGCTCTCAACGGGTAACCGATTGGCTTCCATCGCGGTCCCCAACGGCAGGCCCAATCTGGCAATCAACTCCGATCGCTCTCGGGTCTTTGCGACCAGTCGAAACGGCGTGACCGACAGCACCATCACCGAAATTGATTTGTCGACCAACGTCAAGCTGCGCGACATTTCAGGTCCGGACCTGTGGGACGATGACACGTTGCTGACGCCGGACGATCGATACCTGGTGGCGAGCGGATTCAACGCGTTGGACTTCATTGATTTGGCCGATGGGTCGGTCAGCAATTCCATTGACCAAGGATCGACCAAAGCCTTTGCCTTGACCCACGACGGCCAATTCATCCTCTCACGTCAAGTGATCGATGTCGCCACGCAGACAAAAGTGGGCAACCTGCCGGTCTTCTTATGGCATGAGCTGGTCGCGACCAGTCCGACCGAATTGAAAGGGATCCAAGCGTCGACCTGGGCGGATGAAGATTACACCGTCATCGACCTCAGCGGATCGGAACCCTCTGTGCTGGCCGATCGCGCGGCCGGGGCGGCGGACGAAGGCGACACGGTGATGGGATTGCTGCTTTCGGCGGACCAGACCATCGCCGTCACCGCCAACTTGGATTCGAATAATCTATCGGTCATTGATTTGGTTACCAACACGGTCACCCGCTACATCGACCTCGGCTTCGAACCGAACAGCCTGGCGATCACGCCCGAGGCGACCTATGCCGTGGCGGCATCGTCCTACGAAGCCAACAATCCCGTTGCGTTTGTCAATTTGGTCACCGGTGCCGTCGAGGCAACTTTGCCAGTGAGCACGCGACCGCGCGACGTTGCGATTTCGAGCGATGGCGCGAAGGCGTACGCCGTCTCGACCGGCTCCAACGACTCCGACGCGATCCACTTTTTTGACGTCAACGGTGCCGCAACGCAGGCCACAAGCGTGTTGCCTGTGGGGAACACCGCCAACGGCACGACGTCCTCCTTCACGCGTTTGACGCTGTCTCCCGATGGCAGCATCTTGGCGGTTCCGGTTTCACGAGATGGCGAACTGGTGCTTGTCGATACGGCCGGCGAGACCGAGATCGCCAGGGTCCGCGCCGGGTCGTTCCCGACCGAAGCCCTCTTTTCTCCGGACGGAAAAGTCGTTTACGTGCAAAGCGAAAACGGCGGCTCGGTGACATCGGTGTTGATCGACGGCGGCAATACGTCGATTCGCGGAACGGCCGTCGGCTTAGAACGGAACGTCGCCATGACTCTCGATTCGTCGGGAGAATACCTGTACGTCGCCGGACGCGACACCGGCGCGATGGCCGTGTTGTACGTGATCGACGCGTCATCAATGGATCTGGTCAAGACGATTGATCTGGGCATCCAAGGGTCTCCCAATCGACTCGTTCGGGTCGACGATTCGATCCAAGTGGTGATCTCCCCCTGGGACTCCATCGATGTCCCCAACGGATTGCCCCAAGACCATCTGGCTCGCGTGTTTGCCGATGGGCCGAATTCATCGCTCATCGACCAGACAACGCTCGGCGGACAATCCAGGTTGATCCGACACAGTGATTCACTTCGCAAGACGGTCATCGCCTTGCATGATGTCGACGCGTTGCAACTCGTTGACTACTCGGGCGTCGATTATGGCGACGAAGATTATTTCCGATTCCTCCCGCAAGTCGGCGACGAGGTGACGATCCATCTGCAGGTGCCTTGGACCGCCCCAGGTTTGATCGACAACCCGCTGGAGCTGGGATTTGAAGTGCTCGGGCCGGGCGGATCATCGCTGGGCACGATTCTCCTGGACGACAACGTCGAAGATCAATTTCAATTCACCGCAACCAGCGATGCCTCGCACACCGTCCGCGTGTTCGCGCGCAACTTTACGTCCGGTGAGTATCTGATTGATCTTACAGGGGTCACCGAAGCAGACACGGGGATGGACTTCGGTGATGCCCCCGCTCCGTACCGAGTTCTGGATTCCCAAGGCGGCGCGAAACACGTCGCGACCGGGCCTCGACTCGGCGCACGTCGCGACGGAGAGGCGGATGGCGTGCCGTCGGCACAGGCCGATGCGGATGACTTGGCCGGCGAAGACGATGAAGACGGTGTCTCGCTGGAGAACCTGCGAGCCGGATCGAATACTGCGTCCATCGTGGTCGACGCGCAAAACGTCAGCGGACAAGCTTTCATCGACGCCTGGATCGACTTCGACCATGACGGGGTCTGGGCTGGAGCGTTTGAAAGGATCGCCGATTCGGTTCCGGTCACTCAGGGGATCCACACGATCAAGTTCATGGTGCCTCCCTCAACGGCGGGCCGCGACGCTTTTGCGCGGGTCCGCATCAGTTCGACCGGCCAGTTGGCTCCCGGCGGCGAGGCGAGTGACGGGGAAGTCGAAGACTATCGCGTTTCCATCCTTCCACCGGCCGCCTCGTCGACCGACTTCACACGCGAGATCATCTTCGAAGATGCGAACGTCCGGGGTTCGCAGTTTGCCGCGGTCGACCTGGACGGTGACGGTGACACGGACGTCGTCTTTCCCGATGGTCCGTTTTCAAATTTGGTCTGGCTAGAAAATGACGGAACCGGCCGATTCACATCCAGACAAATCAGCAGCGGCCTCACCGCGACCCGAGTCGCCGTCGGCGACATCGACGGAGACGGACACGTCGATATCGTCGCGGCGTCACCCTTCTCGAACAAGGAAGTCGCGTGGTTTCGCAACGACGGCGCCCAGAATTTCCAAGCGATGACGATTGCCTCTGGAATCAATCAAGTGGAACAACTGGTGCTGGCAGATTCCGACCAAGACGGCGATTTGGACGTGTATCTGATGACGTATCGATCTGACGCGACCGTTTTGCACTTCGAGAATCAAGGAGGCGCCTTCGTCGCGCAGACGCTGCTGACAAACGTCTCGGCTGCAAACATGGAAGTGATCGATGTTGACCGAGACGGCGACTTGGACATCGTCGCCGGCGATGACGGACTCAGTTGGTTCGAAAACACGGCAACCGGGTTCAATCAGGTCGTGCTTGACGCCGGTTATTACTCCCAGGTGCACGCGGTCGATCTGGACGGAGATGATGACATCGACATCGTTGCCAGTGAAGGTTCGGTGCTGAGTCTTTTCCTCAACGATGACAACCAAGCGTTCAGCCAAGTGGTCATCGGCAATGTGTTTGCCCCGCGGGCGATCCGCAGCGGCGATCTCGATGGCGACGGCGATCCGGACCTGGCCTTCGCTTTGCAAGGCGGCAGCCCCACCGCTCCCCACACGCATCTGTGGCTGGAAAACCAAGGCAATCATCAGTTCGTTCGACACTTGCTGACTGAGAAGCCGCTCGGCGGCAGCGACTTGATTCTTGCCGACTTTGATGGCGACTCCGATTTGGACATCGCATCGGATCGCTATCCCAACGGAATGCATTGGTTTGAAAATATCAACGGCACTGCGCCAAAATTACTTGCCCAGACACCCGCGACAGGGACGGCCATGGTCGACTCGAGTGCGAGCTTGACGTTGACGTTTGACAGTGACGTTTTCAAGGGAGCCGGCGATATCCGCGTCCTTCTGGCAAACAACGATTCGGTCCTTGCGACGATCGATGTCAGTTCACCGTCGGTGACGATCAACGGTAACGTCGCCACGATCGATCCCCCACAGGACTTGCCGATCAACACCGCCGTCTACGTCCTGGTCGAGCCACGCGTTTTTCAAGACGGCGAAGGCGACGCGTTCCAGGGCATCACCGACGAGCGTTGGACGTTCGAAACGGCCGACAGCGGTGTCGATTTCGGTGACGCACCGGATACGGCCAGTGGCGTGGGTCCCGACGATTATCAATCCACCGCCGCCGACGGTGGCCCCTCCAACATCCTCACACCCGGACTGTACCTCGGTTACTTTGCCGACGGGGATGACGGAACGAATCAGGATGCCGTTGCGACGGCGGACGATCGCGACGCAGCTCGCGATGACGAAGACGGCGTGATGAGCCCTTGGGATTTGATGCTGACGACCGGCGTCGCCCCCACCATTTCTGTGGTCGCGACGAATCGAACCGCCCAATCCGCCGAGTTGATGGGCTGGATCGACTACAACCAAAACGGCCAGTTCGAACCGTCCGAGTCGGCACAAGCCGTCGTCGACATCGGCACGTTGCGGGCACCGCTCACGCTGACCTTTCCCGCCGTGCCGAGTTCACTGCAAAGTCCTACGGTGTTGAGATTGCGTTTCGGTCACGACGTAAGTTCTGTCGGGCCCGTCGGCACGGGAACGGCGGGCGAGACGGAAGACCACCTTGTGGCCGTGATGCAGCCGGGGCTGGGTTCGGGAGCGAACACGGTTGAAATTGCCGACCTGGTCGGCGGCGGCCCTGATCTGAGCCCCAATGACGCGTTCGGTTCATCGGTCGCGGCGATCGGCGATGTCAATGGCGACGGCATCAATGATATCGCGGTCGGTGCGATGCAAGATGACGGTTTTCA
The DNA here is from genome assembly GCF_002289565.1 of Rhodopirellula sp. SM50. Classification (GTDB taxonomy): domain Bacteria; phylum Planctomycetota; class Planctomycetia; order Pirellulales; family Pirellulaceae; genus Stieleria. The sequence continues at coordinate 106,685 of NZ_NTFY01000003.1, forward strand.
AACCGACGCCGGCGCGGTTTATGTGCTGCTATTGAACGCCGATGGCAGTGTTAAAACGCTACAAAAAATCTTGCCCGACGGGCCGGGGACCGCGTTCTATCGCAACAATCGCTTTGGCATCGGTGTCGCACCGGCAGGAGACATCGATCATGACGGGGTGCCAGATCTGGCCGTTCTCTCCCTCACGCACGGCGGCAGTGGGACGAGCTCATTAAGCATCGTGTTGCTCAATACGGACGGTTCGGTGAAGGATCACGACGATCCGCGACTGTACCTCAATTTCGAATCGATCATCGTCGAGAAGCTTGCCGCGATCGGGGACCTCAATGGCGATGGTCTGCCTGATTTCGCCGTCTCGGATCGCGATCTCAGTGTCAACGGTTCGCGCATCGGAGGCGTCCACATCGTCTGGGGCAGCGTGAATGGGTCTGGTCTTCGGTCTCAATTGATCACCAACACGATCGGCAACGGGCCTGCCTACATACCGGCCGACCGATTCGGCGCTTCGGTCACGGCGATCGGGGACATTGACGGCGACGGCATCATCGATCTGGCAGTCGGCGCCGAGGGCGACTCCACCTCGCATGCTTCCGGCGGCGCCGTCTACGTGTTGCTGATGAACATGGACGGAACGGTGAAAAACCACCACAAGATCAGTGAGTTGGATCTCCAATCACCTGTCCTGAAAGATTTCAGCAACTTCGGCTCGTCGATCGCGGCGATCGGAGACCGAGACGGCGACGGCGTCAACGACTTGCTGGTCGGCGCCGCGAGTCACTCATTCAGCGGAGCGGCAAACTTGGGGGCCGCGTTCGTCGTCTTTCTCCATTCCGATGGAACCGTCAAGGGTTACACTGCGATCGGAGACGAAGCTGGCCACCCGGAATTCGCCACGCTCGAGTCGCTTGCGCCGATCGGTGACATCAACGGTGATGGGCAAATGGACCTGGCGTTTGGAAACCGCCGCGCCGGCGGCGGCAATGAAGGCTCGGTCAGTCTCATGTTTCTCGATGCGATCGCCGCCCCCACCGACATTCTCCTTTCCAGCGACTCGGTGGTGGAATCGGTCGACACCTCGCAAATGGATGTCGTGCTGGCAGCGCTGCAGACATTGGATCTGTCACCCAATGACACTCACGTCTATGAATTGGTCAGTGGTGAGGGAGATCGTCACAATGCGATGTTCCGCATCGTCGGCGCCGAACTCTACCTGCGTCAGCACGCATTGATCGATTATACGTTGAATGACACGCTGTCGTTGCGAATCAGAGTCACCGATTCGACCGATCAAAGCTTGGAAAAGTCGTTTGACATCCAGGTCTTGAACGTACCCGAGGTGATCAATGTTGACGTCAATGAAGGCCAGATGTCGCGTTCGCACCTGACATCGCTGCGTGTCACGTTCGACGGAATACTCGCCGAACCGAACCTGGCGTCGGCATTTCAGATTCACAACCGAGACCCGCTCAAGCCCGATCCGCAAACCAGCTTTTCCGTCGATCATTCGTCCGGGCGAACCATCGTAACGTTCGGATTCCTGTCGCAGTTGGTTGACAACGGGAACTATCAGTTGGCAATCGACGGCAGCCAGGTTCGTTCCGACGTGGGGATTGTCATGGACGATGATTTTGCCTTCGGTGAGACGGCGATCGATCGATTCTTCCGGCTGTATGGTGATTCCGATGGCGACCGTGACGTCGATGGGCAAGACTACGGCCGCTTCGGCCGGAGCTTTCTCAGGGGTCTCGGAGACCCCGACTACAACCCGCAATTCGACTCCGATTTGGACGGCGACGTCGACGGTCAAGACTACGGCCGCTTTGGGCTGAACTTCTTACGTACGTTACCGCTCTAAAAACACATTCGAGTGCTGGTGCGCAGGCTTTAGCCCAATACCGCTAAGTTAACGCGGTCTTGCCTAGAACTGGGGCCCGTAGGCGAGCGCCAAACGGCTGATATTCGTCTGACATCAGCCGGTTCGCGCCAGCGCGAGCGGCCTCCGCCTGTGTCAGCCCCACCCATCACACGACCGAGTCTGCCGTTGCGGTTGCGTGACCGTGGCAACCACGCGGCCTGGAGCGAATTTTTGCAAATCTACGAACCGGTGATCTACCGGCTCGCACGGCGGAGAGGGCTGCAAGACGCCGATGCCCGCAAGATCGTCCAGGAGGTGTTGTTGCGCGTCGCGGCTCTGATCGCCGTTGCCGCAATGACGACCACGTGTCTTGGCAGTGGGACGGGTTTGCCGCTGAGATCAAAGAGCAATTGGAAAACATGCTTGGCGACCAGTTTGACGCGATGCACGCCGAGCAAAAAGACCAGATCGACTGGTCAAAGCCGTCGAAGCCGCTGCGGCGCAACTGCGAGCGGCCTATCGATTGAATAGGATTTGATAAGTCGATGGTGAGCCGCTGGCCGCCAGGCCTCGGGCGGGCGCCAGAATGCCCGGCCGCTCACGCGTCGCGGCTCACTCAATCGACAGCCCGCGAGCCGTCCGGTATCGGCGTGCAACGACGTTGAAGTACCGGATGGCTCGCGCCCTGCCGCTAACATCAAACATTCCGTTCGGCGTCAATGTCAGTTGTTCGTGCGTCGGCACAGCACCCATGAAATGGCGAGCACCGCACCCGATCGGCCTATGGAGCTGAACTAAATCCCCCTACAATTCGGTTTTGAATTTGCGACCCTGATATGAAATCGATCGTCAATCGTAAAGGAATCTGCCGATGGGGCATTCGCAACGACTCTCCGTTATCGTGCCGACCCACGGCCGTGTGGATCTGTTTTCCAAGACGCTCGCCTCGATCGAGGCTCAAACCTGTGACGACTTTGAGCTGATCGTCACCGACGACTCGGCGAAACCGGAGGATCAGCAGGCGATTGAAGCTGCCGTCGATCAGTACCGCGAGTCGACCGGCCGAGCCGCCGAGTACGTTTTTACCTCACCGCGACTCGGCCAGGCCGCCAACACCAACCAGGGGATGTTCGCGGCCACCCGCTCGGTGCTGCGAATTCTGCACAGCGATGACCTGGTGCGGCCGGGATGTTTTCAGTGGGAAATCGACCAATTTGAACGGTTTCCCGAGATCAGTCTGTTGTTCCAGGACTGTCTGCCGTTCCACGAGGAAGACGAGATCCGCTGGATCGAATCGCCTACCCTGCGACTGGTCGAACCGGCCGACTACTTTCGCCAATTCCTCTCGATCGGCACGGCGTTGCCCTCCGGGATGCTGTTCACCAAGGAGGCATTCGACGGCGTCGGCGGGATGCGTGAAGACTGGAGTTTCCTGTGCGATTGGGAATTCTTTGCCAATCTGCTGCTGCGATCGGTCCGGCAACGCGAATTCGCCGGCTACGTCACCGCCGGAAATTATGCCTGGCGATTGCACGACGATTCGACGACGACGACGAAATGGCGTCAGCACTACAGCGAACACGCTGAATTAATGAAACAGTGGCGGGAATCGCTGAATGAAAAAGACGTCGACCTGTTCGTCAGCAAAGCCGATTTTGACAACTTCCTCTTACGCGGCGACTTGTATCGAAACAAACGTCTGATTCAAGACGTGTCCCAGATTTCCAGTGCGGACTTTCGGGCGTCGCTGCCCTGGTTCCGCTCCAATCTCAGCGCGTCGTTGCAACGCAAAATCCTTCGCAAGGCCGCTCCCAAGGTCTTGAAACGACAGATCCGGGCGACCCTGGGCACCACCAAGCTCAAAACGGGCAGCACGTCAAACCCGTCGTCACCGTCCGAGCAGGACGCGATCACCGGCGATTGGGTTCCCGATCTCGTCATCACCGCACTGCACGGCGAACCCGATTCCGCCCCCTGCCGGACCAACATCGTCGTCCCCTACGACAATTCGATCAACCTTTGGCCGATGCGGCAAAACATTGCCGCCGCCAAAAAAATTCGGATCACCAATCCCAACCTGAACCGTTTCTATCAGCTGACGGTTTCGGAGTGCTTGAAGTACATCCAGCCCGACGCCGAAATCGAATTCGTGTTTCACGACAACCAGCACTTGACCTGGTTCGGGCTTAAAGCCGTCATCAACCAGGTCGCCGCCGGGCGATTCGAATTGACCTACCAAAGCCAGAACCCACGCGAAGGCACGGAGAAGGGTTTTTCCAAATGGAGTCTCCGCTATCGCTGTCTGCGAGCGGACGCCCCCTGGCATACCGAACCGATGACGGGGCTGACGATCGGCGTGTTGACGCTCGGTGATCGGATGGAAGAGCTGAACGAATTGATCGACACCGCGCGGAAGCATTGTGATGTTCCCTACGAAATCGTGTTGATCTCGCCACACAAGATCGAAGCCTTTGACGGGCACGATGACGTGCGGCAAATCCAGTTCAGCGAGCGTGACGATCTGGGCTGGATCACACGCAAAAAGAATTTGATTTGCCAAGACGCCGCGTACAGCGACATTGTCGTCTGTCACGACCGCTTCGCCTTCACCGAGTCGTTCTTCGCCGCCTTCAGCAACTGGGGCTGGGCCTATGGCATCGCCGCGGTTCGTCTGCAATTGCCCGACGGAAAACGCGCCCTCGACTGGGGTGTCGTGCGGGGGGAAAACCATAGCTGGTGCCAGGGCGGACTGTTGAACTACCGCGATTACTCGCGATTCAGCTATGTCCCCGGCGGCGTGACCTTGATCCGCAAATCGTTCTGGCAACAGTTCCCCTGGTGCGAAGACCTGTACTGGAATGAACACGAAGACGTCGAATTGTGTCGCCGCATTCAACGCAGCGGCGCCAGAATCAGCTTTTTCCCCGGCTTGATGATCACCTCGCGCGATCGCTGGGTAGACGAAAACCCGCTGATCGATTTTTCCGATCAACAGGATCTTTGACGACGACCGCTAAACCGCTTGCCGCACGGTCATCTCACGGCAGGTGTGCAGGGTCTTTGGATCGATCCCCTTGGTCACGGCAACGATACGGTTGCGGGTATGGATCGAAAACGGTTGGGTCCCGGTCGCTTGGGCGGCAAAGTGCACGGCTTTGGCCACCGCTTCGCACTGCGTGTCATGGAACATCATGATGAAGCGTTCAGGATGCAAAAACGGCAGCACCGACTGGACATCCAAGACGGGTTGTTCACCGAAGTGACCTCCGTCGATAAACGCGAAGTCCAGTTGGCGATCGTTCAGCAGATCCGGAACACCCTCGGGGCTGCACGCGATTTCGTAGTCGACGACCGATTCGATCTTGAGAGCCGCCGCACCCTCCATCGCGAACTGCAGTCCGCGGGGAAGTTGTTCATACTGTTTGTCACGCTGCAACTGGCGAAGCTTTTCGACGTGCGCCTGCGCCGAGGCGTGATCGTAGATGAAGTCTTCCATCTCTTCTTCGATATAGGCGTCGGCACTGATCAGGTGACCGCCCGTCTTTTCAAACGCCGTGGCAATGAAGAAGCTGCTGAAACCGAACGCCGTCGCGATTTCGTATCCGCTTTTTAGTTCGTTCGCCGCGACCAGATAGTGCATCATCATCCCCTCTTCGAATGTCAACGAATAGGGGAACTTCCGATCGGGCAACTTGTACATCCAATCCAGCTCGTCGAAGGCGAGCTGGTTCGGAAAGAGCACCGGTCCCAATTTGTCGGTGATCGGAACCAATCGTGGGCGAAGTTCTTCGGCCAATGCGACGCGGGTCGGGTGCCAGGTCGGCAACATCGCCAGGTTTTGCGCTTCGCCCCGCAGGTGATCGACTTCTTTTTGGCAGTGAGCTTGTCGCTCTTCGATCGAATCGATCTTCTTTCGGTGGAGATCCAGGTTGGATGCCGACGCGCTGCGTTCGCTCAACTGTGCGATGCTGCGGTCCAGTTCGCTCCGCAAGCGCATGATCTGCTGTTCGGCCGATGCTTGATGCTCGGCCAATTGCGTCTTCAGCCGCTTGCTTCGGCGCCGATTGGTGACGGCCAGTCCCAGTGCGACCGCCGAGGCGGCCGTGGCAATGATCGATAAGTAGAGCATGGGCAATCAGCCCGCGACGGCAGCAGATCGTTCGAACAGCGAGACGACCGAGGGCAGCTGAACCTCGGGGCTATCCATCTCACGCATGTCGCAAACTTTGGTTCGAATCAGAACGGGACCACCGTTATCGGAGATCAAGTAATCTCCCGACCAGGTGACGACGATCAGATCCGACCCGCACAGCTTCGGATACACGCCTTCCGGGAAATCAGAAATGGTTTGTGCGGTGTCACGGAAAATGGACGCGTCTTTGTTTTCCTGGATGACCTGCAACAAATAGTTGCGATAGTGATCGGCGGATGCTTTGTCGGTCACCATCAACTTGTTGCCGACCAGACAGAACGGGGCGAACCGGCTGCCCTGAGGCGATCGCAGGAAGTCCAAGGTGCCCTCAATCACGCCGGGGCAAGTGCTGTTGAGAATGTCGTCCAAGATCATGATGCCGCCTGGCACCATCATTTGCGCGACCAATGCTGAATCGCTCAACACCTCGTGAGCCAGATGGCCGCCATCGACGCTGAACAGCCGGAAATCTCCCGCGACACTCTGTCGGATTTTCTCGGGCGTCAGCTTGGTCGAATCCTCTTTGATGAGCGTCAGTTTCCCTGCGGTGGACGCTTCCAAATTAAAACGGTTTTCCACCCGTCGGGCAAACCCTTCAGGGTCCGGCGAATGCACAAAGGAATCGATTCCGGCAACCTTTTCGTTTTCCCGACTGAGCAGTCCGAGCAGGAACAGATAACGTCCCTGCCACACGCCGATTTCACCCAGGTTGCCTTGCAGCCCGTCTTCGATTTGCTTCATCCCTAGCAGCGCGGTGATGTAGGCGGCACTCTGCCACAACCAACCGGGAGTGCTTCGATGGCCGATGTTGACGTAATCGTCGAGTGTGGCTTTTTGCTCAGATGACAACATGTTGGTAAACCTTTCTTGGAGGTTGAGTAGTTGCGTTCGGGTTCCTGCGATTGGCTCGCCGGTCATCGATTCAATGCACAGCGGGACGATCTGACGACGGTAAACTAGCGAGCACCCGACTTTTGCCGCAATGTCATTTCCTGGCACGCGGTTCGATTCGTGCGCTGTCCAGATTTGCGAGCGAAAAAGGGGTCAGGTACCAAAAACCAAATGGCCCGAAGGGTGCTTCGCATTTTTGGTACCTGCCCCCTTTTTCGCGGCACTCTCGAAAAGCAGCCGGAGCGTTAGGCCGCGGCGGCTTCGTCACGGGCACCGGACGACGGACCGGACGATCCCTCGTCCACCGCATCGTGAACACGCTGCCGACGCAATTGATCCAGCGTGACCGAAGGCTTGACGCGGCGGGCGTACAATTGCATCCATTGGGCGAAATGACACAGGGCCATGTTGCCGTTGTCCCACACCATGCTCAACCGTTGGTCGACGTTGTAGTTGTACTTGGGCCAAAACAGATCGATCATATCGCGATCGATGACGATAAAACGATCCGCCAACATCTCCCACCAGGCGGGCAGATCGTCGACGGGCTTTGCCCCGGTTCGCTGCAGATAGCTGCGGCACAGCACGATTTCTGGAGTCGCCTGCTGCAGCATTTCGTCAAACTCGTCGCACACCCGAAACGTCATTTCGGGGCCACACAATTCAGGCGACCAGTAGGTCAACAGATCGTCGGTCGTGCCGAACATCAACAGGTCGGCCGGATGGCAGGGGACGTACAATCGAGTGGCAAAGTCGAGCACCATCAATCGCTTCTGCTGGCCGCTGGCCGCGTCGACGGGAAACTGGTTCAACAAGTCGCGGCAAAACTGGTCGGCTTCGGCCAGATGAATCCGAGTGTCGGCGCGGGTCTTCATGGCGTAGCGACAGCCCATCCGTTGGGCTTCCTGCAACCCACGCCGCGTCGAAACGATTTGAAGATTCAAATTGTGCGGTCCCGGATGCGGTGGTTTTTCACTCGTCACCACGGTGACCCCCAGCGATTCAATCTGGGCCCGCAGCTCCGGCGAGACATCGTTCCAGGTCGACAAGATCAAACGTGAATGGGGCATCGTCTGGCGATACAACTGCAGCGTCTGGATCGTCAGTTCGTCGCGTTGGACGACCGGCCCTTGAACGACCACGGCGATCGACTCGTCGGCATGCTGGTCCGAGGCACCTGGAGACAAGACGGTCGTGCTGGACGCGGCCTGTTTGGGATAATCGCGAAAAACACGCCACCAACCGCCATCCAGATCCGCCTCACGGGAGAGGCGTTCGATCAATCGGCGATAGCGGCGAATCCGCTCCGCCGGGTTGGGGGAGACGAGGTTAACGAACCAGCAAATCCATTCCCATTTCCACATCGTGATACTCGTGACCGGTGAAGAGTGTGCAGCTTGGGGGCGTCCCTCAGGCCGCTTCGCGGCCGCGTTTGCAATGTATCTTTTCTGCGTCGGTCTGGATTCGCGACTCGAATCCGCGACGCACGAATTTCTCCAGGTCCTCGGGGGTACCCAGTCCGTGCATCACGTTACCGGCGTCGCCGATCGATACCGTTTCCACGTGTTGACCGCTGCGGATCAATCGGGAATAGACCGGAGCGACGTAGAATTCGTTTTTGGAACGATCGTTTTCGCGAATCATGTCTTTGGCCGCCGAGACGAAATCCGCACCGTGGGCGAAGTTGTAGATTCCCACGGTGGCCTCGCTGGACACCACCTCTTTCTCGATCACACCGATGATCTCACCCTGGTCATCGCGTTGGACGTAGGACCATTTCGGCGAATCATCATTCATGGTCATCAAGAACGCATCGATCCCGCGTTGCATGCCGACATTCAAGTACTCGTCGATCGATGCATCGATCCATTGATCACAATTAGCGATCATCAGGGGCGACTGATTGTCGATCCCGTCACTGGCCAACAGCACGGTGCAAGCGGCGCCCGCGGTGACACGGTCAAGCGTGCGGATTTCGCAACCCGGCGCCGCGTCGCGCAAGATCGACTCCAGCGGATAGTCGCTGATGTGCGAGGACTGGCACAGAAAGAAAAATTTATGGTCGCAGGCCGGCCGCAGGTTGTCGATCACGGTGCGAATCATTGGCACACCATGAACGGGGATCAACGGCTTGGGATCTTGATAACCGGCTTGTTGAAACCGTGAACCATGCCCCGCCATGGGGATCACAATATTAAGCATCCGGAGACCTCCTTGAATCGTCCGCATCAATAAACTTGTCGTTAGGTACGCTCGGTGTTTTGAGCACCACCGTCGTGGTCGGCTCCAAAGCCTCGAAATCGGTCGAATGACCGGGGTCGATCTGAACGATGTCGCCGGAAACATACTCGCGACCGTTCATTCGCACGCGTCCCGACGCGATCACCGTGTACTCGGTCGCGACGGCGTGGTAGTGGCTTTGCTCGCGGTCGCCCGCACGATAAATCTTGATCGCGACTTCAACGTCGTCATGGGCGATTAAGGCGGGCTGAAAATGCCCGACCAACCATCCGCCGACAAAGTCTTGCAATCGGTGTTTGGTCACGTCCGTGGACGCTTCGCAGCTTGCGGGGTCTGCCATGCCTGTCTCGTCTAGGTGGGTCGATGTGGTGCAACGGCGAATCGATCGCCTTTGGCCTCATGGCGTGCGGTATATCCGATCCGCCGCGCCGGCGGCAAGGTTGATCGTAAAGTGGCTACGCCGCCGCTCGGTCCGATCGTTGGTCGGCGGCCGCCTTGGGACCGGGTTCCACGGAAATTTGCTGGCCTTCGAAACGCAGCACGATGTCGGCGATGTCCAACATGCCTTGACGGTGAGTCACAAAAAACACCGTGCGATGCTGGCACTGATCCCGAATGGTGTCAAAAATCAGACGCTCGCTCTCGACATCGATTTGGCTGGTCGCTTCATCGAGAATCAGAATATCGGGATCTCGGATCAGGGCTCGCGACAGGGCGATCCGCTGACGTTGACCGCCGCTGAGCCGGTGACCGTCCTGGCCGATCACGGTCTCATAACGCTGGGGAAGCTCGTTTTCGATAAACGATTCCGCGTGGGCCGCCTTGGCCGCTGCCAGAATCTGCTCCCGCGTCGCCCCGGCCATCCCGTAGCCGATGTTGTAATACAGGTCCTCGTTGAACAGCTCGGTGTTCTGCGTCACCAACGCAATTCGGCTCCGCAAATCCTTGATTTTCATTTGCCGAATGTCGGCATCGTCCAGGCACACGCGACCGGCCTGCGGATCATAGAACCGACAAAGCAGATTGATCATCGACGATTTCCCCGATCCGTTGGCACCCACGACGGCCACGGTACTGCCGTGAGGAATCTCTAGCGTCACGTCACGCAAGATCGGATTGGAGTCGTCATAGGCGAAATGAATCCCCTCCAGTTTCAGGCTGCGGTGCGGCCGCGACGTCGTCACCGCGTCGTCCGCCTCGGTGATTCGGCTGGACTGGTCCAACATCGGGTACAACAAATTGGCCGCGACGGCTCCGGTATTGATGCCATCGATCACCGAAGCGAGCTTCCGCACCGGATCGCTGGCCCCGACCAACATGCCAAAAAAGACGATCATCGACGCCGGGCCGAGCGGCTGGCTGGTGATCTGGATCCCAAAAATATCGGTCGCCCGATTCATCACCAAGTAAGACCCGGCGACAATCGCCGTGCTCATCATTCCCAGTGCTAGCAATTCCGTGAGCGGACGGTTGAGCGCATTGAAGCTGACGATTCGCATCGTGAATCGCTGCATATCCAGGGTCGCCTTGTCGAACCGCTCCTGTTCGTGATCCTCACGGCAATACGCTTGGACGGTCCTGATATTGTTAAGCGATTCGAGCATCACGTGATGAAGCCCCATCGCCCGTTCCAGCAGACTTTGGCAGACGCGTTTGAGCGATCGGCTGACCACGTACAGCAACCCGAACACGACGGGAACGACCAGCATGGTCAACAACAGCAATCGGGGACAGATGATCGCCGCCCCGATCAAACAGGACGCCAATTTGAGCGGCTCGCGCACCGCACCGCCGTAAACACTGGTGATGCCATTTGACAGCATATTGGTCGTGTACGTAATGTGCGCGACAAAGCCACTGCTGGTGTAGCCGGCGAAACTGGCTTGGTCCAGCTTGAGCGCTTTGGAGAAGATTTTGGTTTGAATCCGCCGCGTGATTCGGGCGGCGATCAGGGCCACGATCGCGGTGTTGGCAAACTGGAAGATGTGCTTGAGGACCGTGCAACACAAAACGCCCAACATGACATACAAGACGGTCTGGAATGGATCCTGGGGCAGGTACTTTTCGACGTAGGGTTGAATTTTCAGGGAGGAATCGAGGCCTGCTTGTTCAGCATTTTTGCGTGATTGCAACAGTTCCAGCTGAATCGCCGGGTCGACGCCGGGTGCGGCATTGTTGCGCACGTCGATCATTTCACGTTCGATGGCGGCGATCCGCACCTTGCTCTCGGCGATCTCGCCTTCGACCCAATCTTGCAGTGATTCGCCGACCATCGTGACTTTGATGACCGGAAAAAGGGCGCCGATATTCAGTCCCCAGATAGCGCCGTTGCCGACGGCGCAAAGGGTTGCGACAAGTAACAGAGGCCAAAAACCGAAGGCATCGGCAAGTGCTCGACCAAAATTCTTCATCAGTGCTTCTTCTCGTTGTGCAATTGCAGCTAAGGACGCGTCGACACAGAATGTCGCCGCATCGATCGAATCTGCCGCACTTTTAGCGAAGATCACTACACGACTTCAATCGGAATGTTAGGACAATGATTGAAATGGAGCGTCTTGCCCATCGCGGGCTCTGGAATGAAGCGACCGAAAAGAACAGCCGGGTGGCGTTTGAGCGAGCGTTTGCCGCGGGATTCGGTGTCGAAACGGATCTCCGCGACCACGCCGGCACGGTGGTGATCAGCCACGATCCGCCGGGCGGGGCGACCGAACCGGAACTGAGTTTCGAAGATTTCCTTGCCCTGTATCGCCGCTGCGACGCTTCGGGCACCCTCGCCTTGAACATCAAAGCGGACGGGTTATCCGTCAGGGTGCATCAATTGTTGAAAAAATACCAGTTGGGCAGGTATTTCGTCTTCGACATGGCGATCCCAGACATGTTGGCATATTCAAAACTCGGCATGCGCTGCTTTTCGCGGCACAGCGAGATTGAAATTCCGACGTTGTTGAAAAATTTTTCGCCATACTCACCGATCGAGGGGATCTGGCTGGATTCGTTTTCGTCGATTTGGTATTCCACCGATCTCGTTCGCGAACACTTGGCGTCGGGACTGGACGTTTGTCTGGTTTCGCCCGAGCTACACGGCCGAGACCCACAGCCCTGGTGGGATGAATTACGAACGTTTCTCGAAACGACACCACCGGATAGCGACCCGCGACCAGGCAGGTTGATGTTGTGCACAGATTTCCCCAACGAATTTTGATCGGCTGCCAGGGAGGGCAACGTAAGTGATCAAGGCAATCATCTTTGACATGGACGGCGTCTTAGTTGATGCCAAACAGTGGCATTTTGAGGCGCTCAACACCGCGCTGGAACTGTTTGGGTATCGCATCAGCCAATTCGAGCACCATCAACGATTCGACGGTCTACCGACACGCGAAAAGCTCCGCATCCTGGCCAAGGAGAACGGCTTTCCACACACGCTCAGCGATTTCGTCAACGAGATGAAACAGCATTGCTTGTTGGAAACCGCCGAACGACTTTGTCAGCCGAATCCGGTCCACCTCGAAACGCTCGAGACGCTGCGGAGCGAGGGCTACGACTTGGCGTTGGCATCCAATTCGATCCGACGCTCCGTCGATCGATTGATGCAATTGACCTCGCTCAATTCGCTGCTCTCGTTCACCCTCAGCAACGAAGACGTCTCGCAGCCCAAGCCGAGTCCGGAAATCTATAGCCTGGCCATCAAACGCCTGGGCGTCTTCCCCAACGAATGTTTGGTGGTCGAAGACGGTGATTACGGGGTGGCTGCAGCGAAAGCCGCCGGCGCCAACGTGCTCCGTGTCGAAACGGTTCGCGATGTGAATTACAACAACGTGCGAAATCGCATCGAAGAAATCAAACGCGAATCCGGCCCCAAGACGTCGGTCGCTTAGCGACCGACAACGCGCAAACCGGACGGTCGTCCAAGTTGATACCGGACGGCTTGCGGCCTGTCGATTTAGTCGATGTTCTGAATTCGACGCGATGACGTTAGCCCGACGCGTCAGCGAGGGGCGCCGCGTGCCCCCTTGCTAACGCATGCGGGCTTCCATCGACCGGCCGCTCGCGCCGGTCCACGCACAGCGTCAGCTCGACCTAACTCGCGTTTCGAGCGAACGAACGCGACGACATCAGCAGCCCGCCGGCGAACACCATCCACATCATCCAGGATGCCAGTTCCGGTGCGACCGGACCGCCGCCGGAGATCGTGGACGAGATCCACGACGCATACGACGACACCTTGATCGAACCCGCCAGATCACCGTAGTCCGCATCCAGATTGCCGTCCACGCTGGCGATGAACGAGTGCACGCCGGCCAAGACCTCTCCACTGCCAAAGTCCATGAACACGGCGCCCCCGCTGTCTCCGCCGGCGATCAAGTATTCGAGATCCAGTTGCGTTGCCGTTCCGAAAAAGTTGTCGCCCGCCAATCCGCTGTCGAAATCTTCAAAGAGGATGTCGTCGCTGTAACCGGTGACCGAGCTGCCGTCGACGTCCACGATGTTTTGACCGGCTCGTTTGGTGCCTGCCGGAGCGGTGATCCCGGTCTGGCCGTTGCCCGTGACACCGTATCCGACGTGGGTTGCCGTCTGTCCAACCTCCGACGTGTTGGTGTTGATCGTCGCCGGCGTCACGCTCAATTCGCTCGTGGCCAGTCGCAACAGGGCGATGTCGGTTCCCGTTTGAAGATCGCCCGTCCAGCCGGAAAACACAAATCGCTCGGCACCCACATGGACGCCGCCGCCGCTATCGGTCAGATCAAACGTCCAATCGCTCGCCGACAATCCCACTTCGTCCAAACAGTGGCCGGCCGTCAGGATCCAGTTTTCTTCGATCAGCGTGGCCGAACAAATCATCGAACTCCACGTCAATGCACCCACCGCGGGATAGCTGGCGGCCAAACTCGTGTAACTGGAATCGGCACGATCGTGACGAATCGTGCCGCCGGTCGCGGTTTGCATGGCCCCCAGCACGAACAACAACAAGAGCCCACTGCACGCGCGTCCCGGCGGACGCCCTGGGGGACGGATTCGCAGTTCAACGAGGCTTCCTGGTTTGATGACCGTGCGCATGGTTGGGGTTTGATTCAAGGTGGGTTCAAGTGGAAGGAGGGGCCGGAATCGAGCGCCGTGTCACTCGGGTTGGCGATGAGTCGACGGAACGATCCGGAACCACATCGACCGATTCAGCTGCATCGACGGTCAGCCCAACGACTTGCCGAATCACCTGCTGAGCCTCCGCCGTCATCCCGCCGGGGTGCCGCATCGAGACGAGCAATCGTTGAAGTGTCGGATGACCGGCAAGTTGAAAGCGAGGAAATTGCGGTGCCCGCCAGCGCGATCCATCGTGCCAAGCGTAGGCGATCGTCAGGGCGGGTTGATCCACTTTCCGCGGCTGCAGCGTTTGGCAACGGAATTGGTCTGACTGGTCCGGCATGTTCCAGACGACGGGCTCACTGTGCGCTCGGAACTGCGTCCGCGCATAACAGGTCTCGGGCAAGTGGCTTGCCAGCGGACCTCCCGGCCCGGCGATCAAGGTCACGACGACGACCTGCTTGGTCTGGCGATGTTGATAGACATGTCGCCAGTGATCTCCCGCCTGCAGAATGTCCAGCTCACTGGGCTGTAATTCGCATCGCTCGATCAGCTCCCATCGGCCCAGCGTCTCGGCCAGCTCAAACGCACATCGCGGCGGCACTTGGGTGCGCGCCGCCGATGTAGCCAGACAACTCACCAGGGCGAGAGAGCAACCCAGCACCGCAGCCTTCGTTCGGGTCAACGTGAAATCCATCAGGCGTCGCCGCTCCGTTGCATGGGAGGCCGTGTCGTCAATTCATTCGGACGAATGAATTCATTTTGCAGTCTGGCCCAGGCACGCTGTTCGCTGTGATGCAGTTGGTCTTTGCGAAGCAGGTCGACCTGAACCGACTCGAAGGATTCCCGGGCCCGATCGCGATTACCGACCGCCAGGTAAGCCGCGGCCAAGTGCAGGTGCGTCGTCGGGGCACCACCACCAGAGCCGGCCAGGGCACGATTGAACCACTCCAGTGCGTCTTCGGCACGATTCATCCGCACCAAGATCCACCCCTTGGTGTCCAAAAATTCGGGCACCGCACCGGTCTGTTTCAAAACGTGATCGATGTGTCGCAGTGCCCGCTGAAAATCACGCCCTTCTTCGGCCAACAGCATCGCCAAATTGTTTGCCGCGACGACGTGATCGGGGTGTCGTGCCACGGCACGATCGAGCAAGTCCATCGCCGCAGTCTGACGCTGATGGTGCGTGTGCCACGCCACGATCGCCATCAGAAGCGTCGGGTCATCGACGGCCTCGGTCACACCCCCTGCGATGATCGGTTCCAAAATCGCCTGGTGTGCGGCAGACAAATCGTCGGTGCTGACCGCGATGACGGCGGCCGTATGAGCCCTCAAGGAGGTGTTCACCGTCCACCGTGGATCGGCAACCAACGTGACCGCCTTGTCGGCATGACCATGACGCGCCAACGCAATCGCCAGCGCCGCGACATCTTCAACGCCGCGTTCGGCAACGGCGCGATAGTGGCCGATCGCCAGATCGCCTCGGCCAACCCGTTCATAGGCCTGGGCCACGATCTTGTCCGAGGGTGCGGGTATCGTGTCCGAGACGATTGCGGGTTCGCCACCGCGTCGTTGCCGCAGCGTGATTTCCTCGATCGCACCGCGGATCCCATATCGGTCGTGCAGCACGTCGACCAGTTCCAACCAGATTTCGTTGTCATAGCCCAGTTCTGCCAACGCGCTGCGATAACAGCGTTCGGCGGCCGGCGTGTTGCCGACCGATCGCCAGGCTCGCGCGGCCGCCGTCCATTGATCGGCTGAACGATCGCCGCCGGCTGAACCATCGCCGCCGGGTTTCCCGTTGCCGCGGGTAGCGCGCGATTCGAACAACCGGGCGGCTTGAGCATTTCGGCCCAGCCGAACCAGGCATTGGGCCTGCAGCGTTTCCACCGCCGGCAACCACGCGGCGGCGTCGGCGGCAGACGAAGCCGGCGTCATCGCGAGCAAAGACTGACAACGCCCGATCGTCGTCAGCGCCGCTTCGTAGCGACCGGCGTGGGCATCCAGCCGGGCTTGAACCAGCATCCAGCGGATCCGCAGCTCGCGGCTGACGGGTTGAAACACTTGGTTTTCCTGATTCAACAACTGCCCCACCAAGGCAGCCGACTCCGCAGGACGCGCCGCATGAAACAGCGCCTCGGCCAGCTTGATCCCCAGTCCCATCGGTCGATCGCCCGCCAACCGCCACGCCCGCAGGTACGCGGCGCTGCACCGCGGCCACTGTCCCTGGCTGGCATAGACATCACCTAACATGGCGTAGGCCGCGTGGTGATTGGGCATCCGCTCCATCGCCTTGGTCAGCAACCGTTTCGCATCGTCGCGCCGGTGCTGCAACACTGCTTCCCGCGCGCTGGCCAGATAAATCTGATACGCCACGCCGGCCGGACAGTGGTCGTCGATGCTGATCCGGGCCCGTTCGATGGACGGGGATTCCGTGCCAAACACCTGCGCGAACCGCCACGCCTGTAGGAATGCGTCCGCCGAACCGACTCCGCTAGCCGCATCGGCGATCGCCGGTTCGATCGCGTCTGCCACACGCCGATCCATCGACTCGGCGTGATCGCAGCCATACGATGCCAGCTCGATCACCAAACGATCCCGCCACAGCGACGGGGGACCGAATCGGTCCAACCATCGGTTCAAACGGTCGACAGTGACCAAGGGGTGACGGGGACGCGAGCCGTGGGGAAACCGCAACATCGCCTCCACGCACAGTCGCAATGATTGCGCGTTGCGTTGATCGATCGCGTAGAGACGTTCGGCGCTGCGGCAGGCCGATTTGGCCTGATCGAGCTCCAACGCCAACTGCAAATGGGTTCGCAAGGCGTCCACATGCGACGGCGCCTGTTCGAGGACCGATTCGAGTTGGTAAAAGACCCGCATGCGGCCGTCGACGGAGTCAGCACCTTGGAGCGACGCCCAGGCATAGCGATAGCGCGTCTCAACCCGGTCGGGCTGCAACTGCAACAACTCTCGGTAACACGATGCCGCACGATCCCAATCGGCGTTCGCTTCATGGCCACGCGCCTGCGCCAGGGTTTCGCTGATGATGCGATCACGCTTGGCCGTATGATGAACGATCGCGACAGCGACGATGCCGGCGAGGACCAGCGGCACGGCGCCCACCGCCAACACGGGCTTGCCCCATTGCGGCCATCGTCGGCCGAACGCATGAGTATCTCGTCCGGATTGACGTTTCGGGCCGCGCCGGCCGGAGAGCTCGCGTCCGTCCGGTGTCAGCTTAAATATTGACGTTGACAGCGTCCTGACCCTGCCGAGCCACGCCCGAAACGCAAAAAACAGCAAAGCCGACAGGGGCAACGCCAACCAAACGCCCAGGTCATGAGTCCACGTCGTGTACGACTCGTTTTGGTAGCGATCCGCGATCAAGGCGACCGCCGAAATCCGGGTGGCGTTGGCCACAATGGCCGCCGGCAACGCCAGCAACATCACCGCGGCCAAATCCCACGCGACGCCCCAACCCGGCTTGCCGCCCTGATCCCGACCAGACCGCGACCGGGAAAGGAAGGTGATGATGGTCCCCAGCGCCGCGACCGCGACGGTCATCCGCAGTCCGCTGCAATCACGGGTGACCCCGACTCCGCCGGTTGCCATCATCAACGTGTAGCCGTCGGTCACCGCAAAGGTCGACGTCAGACTGAGTAGGTAACAACTGCCCCACGCGGACAACCATTGCAGCGATTGATTTGCCAGCATTTCCAGCTGGAACGGAAGCGGGATCATGAAGCCCAAAAAGCCAATCGCCGGCAAACTCCAGACCAACACTCCCCGGCCCGCCAACAGCCCAACCATTCCGCCGAGGTACAGCGGCAGGGTCCAACATTGCAGTGTGGGAAGATGGAAGTATCCGCCTAGCGACAGCAAACCCTGAGCCGCTACAAGCAACGCCAGTCCGGGCCCCCATGGCTTGCCGATCGCCGGCAAGGTCGATCGCCGCTGCCACAACAGCCAGAGTGCGATCGGCAGGACCGCCGGCCCATGAGAATAACTCGTATTGGAGTGCCACTGTTGAATCAGATGCCCCACGACCTGATGGTAGCTGTAAAGAGCCAGTGCCACCCAAATCAGGATCAGCGTCGGTGAAAGCCGAGCCGAAACGCCAGTCGATTTGCCTCGCCAGCCGCGGCGTGTGCCCTTTGGGGGAGCCTGCAGATTCGATTGCACGAGAGGATTCTATGGGTCATGGGAAAGGACACAGTTCTTCTGTCCATCGACGTCACCCGAACCACAACGTCATCGAATTGAGTTTCGTCCGCAGACCGTGACGATTCCTCAGGACCGGATTGGAGCAACGAACCCGGACAGGCGTGCAGATCGACACGCCGCCCCCACCGATGTCGCTTGAGGCATTTCCGAGACAATTCTTCGTTTTTTCCAGAATGGAGAAAAGATATACCGGTTAGGCAGACGATAGGGTGGGTAAGCCTCCTAGCACTCCGTAGAAAACGGCAATGATTAAACAACTTCGCAATCCAAGTCGACTACGCCAATTCATCATCCGGACTGTCGTCATGGTGCCGGTCGGTATGGCGCTGGTTTCATTGCCCGAGGCAGCCCCCGCCCAGGCACCGCCGCAGCGATTCGGCGGCGGATCGAAACGCGCATCCTCGGCGCCTTACCAACAACGATTGTCGCCCTATCTCGACTTGCTACGCAGCGACAACAGCATCCTGAGTCCCTATCACTCCTTTGTTCAACCGCGGCAACAACTGCGGCTGAATCAGAACCGACAAGCCGAGCAGCTTCGCACATTAGAACGAACGATCCAGCGATCGGCAGCCCCGACGGCCCACAGCGAACGGATGCAGACGGGACGAGGCGGAACGTTCAACAACTACCTGCATTACTACCAATTCAATTCCGCCTTTCAACGGTGACCGCCTGGTCGACGCCACTGTCGACGACTCCGTTGCCCCCGGTGTCGTGATCCCTCCCTGCCCCACATCATTGCAATCAACAACGTGAACCTCGCCGTCTGTTCTCTGCGACACCTCGCTCTCGTGCTGCTATCGGCATGTGCGATGGCCAGTACCGGGTGCCACTTGGCGCAGAGGGCTGACGCTCCGCTCGGCTTGCCGGGGCTGTTGGAGGCGAATTGCGATTCCGATGCCGCAGTGGCCTTTGTGCCTCGCGAATTGGACAAAGTGACCACGCCGATGTATCGCATCGAACCGCCGGATATTCTGACGATCGATGTCCAGCAGAATGTTTCTCAGCAACAACACGCACTGCAGCCGGGTGACATCGTCTTGCTCACGGTGACGGGGACCTTTCCCGAGGAACCGATCGAGGGCGAATACCAAGTTGAACTCGGCGGCGTGATCCAGCTCGGTTTCAGCTATGGAGCGGTCGAGGTGGTGGGCGTTGGAGTCGAACAGGCGAAGCAGCGGATCGAAGACCATCTGAAAACACAATTGCAGCAGCCGCTCGTTTCGATGTCGTTGCGCGGCGTTGCGGGAATCCAGCCCATCGCCGGTGAACATCTCGTCGGCCCCGATGGGACCATCACGCTGGGCCAATACGGTTCGGTCCGATTGGCCGGCATGACCTTGGACGAGGCACGCATGGCGATTGCCGCCCAGATGTCCACGGAGTTTTCCGATCCCAAGGTCTCGGTGTCGGTTTACGCGTACAACAGCAAAGGCATCTATGTCATCACCCAAGGCGGCGGAATGGGCGATGAGTTGGTCCGGTTGCCGTACACCGGCAATGAAACCGTGATTGACGCGTTGAGCCAAATCAATGGGCTCAGCTACGTCTCGTCCAGTCGCATGTGGGTCGCCCGCCCCAACCGCGAACAAGGCACCAGCGTGATGTTGCCCATCGATTGGGAGGGCATCACGCAACTGGCCGATGTCACCACCAACTACCAGCTGTTGCCGGGTGACCGAATCTTCATCGCGCACAACAAGATCATCGCGTTCGATTCCGCGATCGCGAAATTCACGTCGCCACTGGAACGCATTCTGGGCTTCACTCTGCTGGGCACGGGGACGGCGTCACGGTTGTCCGGGAAAGTGCTTGACAAGACCAGCGGAGGCGTCGGGTTCGGCCAATAGGCTCGACACGAAAATCATGAACCAGCGGTCCACCCCATCGACACGAACCGTGATCGGCCACCTCGCACTGGCGGTGCTGGCGCTCACACTGGCCGGATGTCAGTCGTGCCTTCCGGGGCAACGTTCCAAGACCATCACGCCCGCGGCCTACGATTCGATCGTCAACAATGCAGGCTATCGCGAGACCACTTGGACCCCCCTGGATCCCTGCGACGCCTGGCAGTCGCCGATCCAATACGAACAAGTCGACCAACAGTGGTTCGAGCACGTCGGCGACGAACCGTTGCCCCACCCGATCGAGCAGATCAGCCACGAAGTGCCCAGCGAGTTGGCGAACATCGACCTGGCCAACATCGACCTGGCTGCCGTTGCCCCACAGCCCGAATCGGATCCATCCGGCGAACCGACAGAGAGTGTGGCCCCAGGCAGTGTGGCCCCAGGCAGTGAATCAACCGCCGCCGCGACCGCATCGGTCGCAGCCGGGAAGTGGTACGAAATCGAATCCGACCCGAGCGAAGAACTTGAACACGTTGAGATCGAGTATCTCCGTTAGTAACGTGACGCGCCACGCGTGGCAGGGAAGCAAGCAATCAGATGGCAACGGCGGTTTTTGACACCACCGATCACACCCCCAGGTCCCGTATCGGCACGGACGTCGATGATCGGCACGGCTGGGGTTTTGCCCTGTTGCTGGCGACGACCGCGACGCTGTTTGTCCGCCCGGCGGACCTGGTGCCGGCCTTGGACAAGTGGCCGATCTATCAGGTGCTGATCGTCGCCTGTCTCGCCGTCTCGGCCCGGGCGTGTGCCAGGCAACTCAGCCACGGCAGACTGATCCATCGCCCGATCACGGCGGCGCTCCTGTTATTGGTCGTCGCGGTCGGAATGTCACATCTTTCGCATGGCTTTGTCTGGGCGGCAAGGATGTCGATGCTGGAAGTCAGCAAGTTGATCGCCCTGTACGTGCTGATCATCGGGCTGGTCAACACGCCGACGCGGCTGCGGTTTTTTGTGAAGTGGCTGACCATTGCGATCACGACCATGGCATCACTGGTGTTGTTGGACAAATACGGCATGGTGTCGATCGCCGCACTGGAATCGATCCAAGACCGCGGTGTCATGCAAAACGGTGTGGTCGAGCAGGTCGAACGCATTCGTGGAACAGGCATCTTTCAAGACCCCAATGACTTTGGTTTGATCCTCGTCATGGGACTCGTTTTTTGCGTCTCGTTCCTGACCAAACCTCGGACCGGATGGGTGCGTTATGCCTGGCTCGCACCGACAGGTGTTCTGTTGGCCGCCCTGGCGATGACCCATTCCCGTGGTGCACTGCTGTCGCTGATCTGCGCGGTGTCGACGGCGTTGTGCTATTTCCGCGGAGGAAAGTATGGCGTGTTGGCGTTGCCGGTGTTGTCGTTGTTGGCGTTGGCATTTTCCAGCCGCATGTCTGACTTCAGCGCGATCAACCAGGGAACGGGCCAAGACCGCATTCAGATTTGGTCAGAGAGTTTGGGTATTTGGCGGCAATATCCATTGTTCGGTTTGGGCGAAGGATTGATCGCCGATGAAATCGGCGTGGTGACTCACAATTCGTTTCTGCATTGTTACGCCGAACTGGGTTTCTTCGGCGGCACGATCTTCGTCGCCTCGTTTTTGGCTGCCGGGTTCGGCCTCTGGTCGCAACGGCGGCCTCGATCGAAACCGGCTGAAGTGGAGATGCCAGCGGCCCAAGCGGCTCGCGAACACTCCCGGTTGTGCGGCTATCTGTTCGCGGCCTTGATGGGATGCATCGCCGCCATGCTGACCATTTCGCGACAGTTTGTTGCCCCCACCTATTTGATCCTGGGGCTCGTCGCGGCCGCAATTTCCATGCCCTTCAATGCGTCGATCCCCGGTCAGGCAACCGGATTGCGAATCGGCAACCGGTTCGTGCTGATGTCTCTCCTCGCCAGTGCCGTATCACTGTCGCTGTTTTACATGACCATCCGTCTTTTCGTCCGCTGGTGATTTCAAACTCAAGCATTGACTTTGATGAGTAGTTTCCGTGTCATCTCTCGAAATATCCTGAGCAATTGGGTGGCTTACGTCATCCAGGTGGCGATCACGTTTTTCTTGACGCCATTCGTGTTGCACCAGATCGGTGATGCGCGGTACGGCGTCTGGACGATCGTGATCAGCATCACGGGATACTACGGACTGTTGGATCTGGGCTTGCGGGCGGGGATGACCCAATACATCACCCGGTACTTTTCCAAGGGTGACTTTGACAGCATGAATCGTGCCGCCAGCAGCGGGTTCGCCCTGCATCTCGGCTGCGCCCTGTGTGCGTTGATTGTCACGTTCGCGACCGCAGCCGCCGCGCCCGCCTTCTTTTCCTTGCCTCCCGCGTTGGAGACCGAGGCCGTTTGGTGTGTTTTGATTCTAGGTTGTTCGACGGCAATCCAATTATTGTTGTTTCCCTTTTCGGTCGCCCTGACGGCCAAACAACGGTTTGACCTGATCACCTTCGTCAGCCTCTTCTGCCGAATCGTGTCGGCCGCCGCGACGATCCTGGTGTTGAGGGCCGGATACGGATTGATCGGCGTTTGTGCCGCCGGCGCGGTCGGAAACATTCTCGATTACGGACTTCGCTGGGCGGTCGGTTGCCGCGTCCTTCCCGAACTCAAAATCTCTTGGCGGTTGGCGAGTTGGGCCAGTTGCCGCGAATGCATCGGTTTCGGATTCTGGAGCGCCTTGCTTGCCGTCAGCCACTTGGTGATCAGCTTTTCCGACGCGTTGGTGATCGGGATTTTCATGCCGGTCTCGGCGATCGCCTACTTCGCCTTGGCCAACAACTTGATGAAGTACTTTGCCAACATCTTCGTCCCCGTCAGTCAGGTCTTCTATCCTGCCGCGACCGACCTTGACGCACACAACAATCTGGCGGGGCTGCAGCAGCTCTACCTGAAAGGCTCGCGGATGCTTTCCTTGGTCGCGGTCAGCGCGGCAGCGATCACGGGGATGTGGGCCAGCGGCTTCTATCGATTGTGGATCGGCGAAAAGTATGTCCAAACGGACATCTATCACTCCGTTCCGCTGCTGTTTCAAATCTTGCTCGTCGGAGCGTTGTTCACCGCCGCAACCGGGATCGGTTCCAAGATCTTGCTGGGCCGACGCCGATTCAAGGGCCTGACCTGGTTGATGTGTATCGAGGGCACCATGAATCTTGTCATCAGCGTCGCACTGATCCAACCGTTCGGATTGCTGGGCGTTGCGATCGGAACGGCGCTGCCCGCCGTTCTGTGCCGTGGCATCGCGCACCCGATCATCGTCTGCACCGACCTGCAACTTCGTTTCAAAGATTACAGCCGCCAGATCCTTTGGCCGACCGTAGTCGTCGCGGTGCTGCTGGCGCCGTTGGTGTTCGCCGTGCACCACCTCACCGCTCAAAGCAGTTGGACGGAATTGATCCTCGGCGGATTGCTCGCAACCCTGATTGCCCTCGTCTTGGCTTGCAGCTTCGGTCTGAACACCTCCGATCGTCAACGCTACCTTTTCCCCACTCTTAGACGGATGGTGAAAATCCGCGGCGTCTTGGAGGCCAAACCTTGATTTCCATCCACGAGAATCGTCGATCGCTCCTGGTCAGCGAAAGGAAAACCAACCGATGAGTCATTTTGCAGCGACCTGCCGTCGAATCTCGCGAGCACCACGAACACTGGTGTCCCGCGTGCTGTCGCGGCAACGTTCCACCGCGACCAAACGCGACCAATGGTTCGTGGACTACCACTCCGACCACGCTCGACAGGTGGTCGGGTTGCGGGACAAGACCGATGAGCGTTTAAAACTGTTTCGCGTCGAAGACATTGCGGGAAAACGTGTCCTCGACGCCGGATGCAATATGGGTGCGATCGTCAACCATTGCATGAAATTGGGCGCTCGCCAGGTCACCGGCTTGGACTTTGATAGCGCCGCGGTACAACGCGCCCGGGGACTCTACAGCGATCCCACGTCGGCGTTTCGATGTGACGATCTGGACAACCCGCTGGCGGCGCTCGAGCCGCACGACACCGTCATGTTTCTTTCCGTCTACGGCACCAAGGAATTGGAAGACCGCAATTCCATCCTCAGCCGGTTGGCTGGATTGTCTCAAGTGATGTACTTCGAGGGCCATCATGGTGATGACCCGCGTGACTACGCCTGGGTCTTACTGAAATACGGCGGGTTTCAAACCATCGAGTTCCTCGGCTACACCAACGACGAACTGCGTGAAGACTCCGTCGGACGCCCTTTCTTTCGCTGTGACCGGAAACCGCGCGACGTCGGCTTCCTGCCCGGTTTTATCGCCGACCATTCACACATCGATGCCACACTGAAGGTCGCCGTCGTCGGCCGCTCCGGCGCGGGCAAGAGCCACTTGGCGCGACAACTGGCGGACGATCGACGCTGCGAGGGTGTGACGATTCTGGACGACGTGAACGATCCGGATCGCATTCATGCCGCCCAGCGACTGGTTCTGTTTGACTATCGCGCGGGCACCTACATCGATCAAATCGACGCCTTGTTCTTTTTGGATGTCGACGAGAATGTTCGCCTGAAACGCTTTGCCGATGATCCCGTTCGACAAGACGACTACAACGCGCTGCTGCGCACGCCGCCGGTGCGGTCAAACTTTTTGAGCTTCTTTCGGATCGAGGCTCGACAAGATGGTTAACGATCATGCCGAAGCCGCCCAAACGATCGCGGCCGAAGGGACCGCAACACCGACCCAACGCCATGATCCAGGTCGCGTTTCGGTGATCATCCCCACGTACAATTGTGCCCGCTACATCGACGACGCGTTGCAGTCGGTGGCGGTCCAGACGTATGACGACCTGGAAATCGTCGTGATCGATGATGGATCCGACGATGAAACCCGCGCTGTCGTCGCACAATCCGGGGTCCGGTGCACCTACGTGATGAACGAGCGACACAAAGGCCCTGCGGGGGCTCGCAACCACGGGATCGGCTTGAGCAGCGGTCAATACATCGCCTTCCTCGATGCCGACGACGCGTGGCTGCCGAACAAATTGGCTCTTCAAATCGCTGCGTTGGAGGCCGATCCACGTCTGCTCGCCCTCGGTTCCATCATGATTCCCTGGGACAGCACACCGTCCCAAATCGACCCGACAGCCACGGTGCGGCGATACAGTTTTTCCGAAATGGTCATTCGCAACCGGCTTGGAACACCGACGGTCGTCTGTCGTCGTGACGCGCTGTCGAAGGTCGGCCTGTTCGACGAAGCGATGAACATCGCCGAAGACTACGAATTGTGGCTGCGATTGAGCCGGATCGGCGCGGTCGGTCGGCTGGAAACGCCGCTGGCCCGATTCCGACAGCGGCCCGACGGTGCCAGCGCGGGCAACCGCGACCGCACCTTTGATCTGGACATGCGTTTTGCCCGCTCGCTTGCGAACCGATATCCCGATGTGCCGGGGATACGGCGGTTGGTCCAACAGGGGCTCTCGGCCAGAGAGTTTGAACGTGCGATTGAATTGTGCGATGTGGAAAAACGCTATTGGCAAGCCCTTCGCGCGACCGCCAATTCGATTCGCAATTGGCCCTGGACCAATCCCCTGGGCCTGGGCCGCCCGCTGACACGCCTGCGACGCGTTCGTCGCATCGTTCTGGACGCCCTGCATGCGCAATGCGGCGTAGGAGTTTGACCGATGGAATCGACGAAACCAACCCAATCAGCCCCACACATCGTGGAACTCGACGCGTTGCGGGGAATCGCGGCGATGGCGGTGCTGTGCTGCCATCTGCCGCGCGGATTCTGGTTCGGTGCGACAGGCGTCGATTTATTTTTTGTCCTCTCCGGTTTCTTGATCACCGGCATCATCCAACGCAATCTCGATCAGCCACGGTTCTTGCGCGCGTTCTATTGGCGCAGAAGCCTGCGGATCCTGCCGCTGTACTATCTGGTGATCCTGATGGCGTATGCGGTCAACCTCCTCCGCGCCACGCCCGCCGATACGTCGGGCTTTGGCTACTATTTGGTCTATCTGCAAAACATCCATCAGTATTGGGGCGGCGAAACACCGCCGGTGGATCTGGCATTGGGCCACACCTGGACGTTGGCGATCGAAGAACAGTTTTACCTGTTCTGGCCCGTCGCGCTGTTGCTGCTGCGAGGTCGTGCGAAGTGGTGGCTTGCGGGATTGTTCATCATGTTGCCAATTCTGTTGCGTGGCCAAGGATTACCCAAGACCGTTCTACTGGGACACACCGACAGCTTGGCCATGGGCGCGTTTCTGGCTTGGATCATGATGCGCACCGAATCGGTCAAACGCGAACGTCAGGCCGTTTGCTACGCGTCGATCGCATTGGCCAGCTTCCTCGCCTACGGGGCGATGTACTGGCAAATGTGTCGGCAAAACCCGGCGTTCACCGGCGGCGAGTACTTGCAACTGACCCTGCCGGTCGCCGTCATCAGTCTGGCCTATTTCGGCGTCATCGGACTGTTCGTGTGCATGACCGGCAGCCGACCGCTGGCGCTGTTTCGAAACCGCTACCTGGTCAAACTGGGGACGATCAGCTACGGCTTGTACCTGTACCATTTGGTGTTGTACGAAAACCTGGACACGCTGGTGAAGTTCCGCTGGAAGATGGGCGACCCCTGGTGGCTCGACGTGACCAAGGTGATCGTGTCACTGGCCGTCGCCGCGCTGTCATGGCGGTTCTTTGAACAGCCGATCCTGCGTTTCAAAGATCGCTTCCGCTACAACGACGCATCGGTCGTCGCCAGTCAACCAGTGCCGTCACTTGCGACCGCGGGAGCCCCGGCCCATGAATAGAATCTGCGTCGCCTCCTCTGGACTGGGACACGTCGCCCGCGGAATCGAAGCCTGGGCCGATGATCTGGGAAACGCGCTCGCCGCGCGTGGCGAACACGTCATCCGGTGCAAGGGTGCGGGCAAACCCGAATCCGACTTCGACCGCGTCGTCCCCTGCTGGACCCGCGACGCGGTCAAGACCCGTGCGCTGCTGCGGTCGATGCCGCCCGCGCTCGGCTGGCGGATCGGGATGGGCAGCGGATACGCGATCGAACAGACCACGTTCGCACGCAATCTGATCAAGATACTGCGGACCGAAGACATCGACGTGTTGCACGTCCAAGACCCCTTTGTTGCCACCCAGGTGCAGAAAGCGTGGCGGCGCGGCCGCATCAAAACACGCACGATTCTGGCCCACGGGACCGAAGAATCGCTGCGATTTCAACACCAGATCACCTACCTGCAACACCTCGCGCCGTGGCATCACCAACAAGCCCGCGATGCCGGTTTTGACAAAGACACGTGGACCACCATTCCGAACTTCATCGACACCGATCATTTCCATCCCGGCGACGGCGGACCATTGCGTGCGGAATTGGACATTCCACGCGACGCGCTCGTGGTGTTGATCGCCGCGGCGATCAAGCGGCGGCACAAACGCATCGATTACATGATCGATGAATTTCACGCATTGCTCGACCAACACCCCGACTTGCCGGCCTGGTTGGTCATCGCCGGCGGTCGCGAATCGGAAACCGACGAACTGATCGCGATGGGCAAGCGGCGACTGGCTGACCGCGTTCGATTCCTGGTTCGCTTTCCAAGAACACGCATGGCGGACTTGTACCGCGCCGCCGACGTGTTCGCGCTCGGCAGCCTGAAAGAGATGATGCCGATCGCGCTGCTGGAAGCCACCGCCAGTGGTCTGCCTTGCCTGGTCCATCAGCACCCCGTCATGCAGTGGATGATCGGTCCGGGTGGCCGGTCGCTTGACCTGTCCCGACGTGGCGGTTTGACCACCGCGTTAGCCCAATTGCTGACCGATCGCTGTGAAGGACAACGCCTCGGTGTCGCCGCACGGCAACATTGCTGCGATCGGTTCGGCACCGAGGTGGTCGTCGATCAGATCCTGCGTTATTACCGTCAGGTCACCAGCGACACGAGGGCGGCCGCATGAACAATCCCACCGTCAGCGTCGTGATCCCGGCCTACAACGCCGCAGCCACCATCGCCCGAGCGATCGACAGTTGCTTGGGGCAAACGATACCGCTGTGGCAAATCATTGTGGTCGACGACGGCAGCAGCGACGGGCTGGCCGAGTTGGTCCGGACGCGTTACAGCGATCCGGTCACGCTGATTCGCCAGACCAATTCACGAACCGCCGCCGCCCGCAATCGGGGGCTCGAAGCGGCTACCGGTGACTTCATCGGTTTCCTCGATGCCGACGATCATTGGGAACCAGGCAAGATCGAACGCCAGCTGTCGATCTTTGCAACGCATCCCGAAGTCAACGTTGTCGCGGGGCGGTTCTTCTGTCAGTCGCCCGGATCGCCGCGGACACTGAACGCATCCAAATCAAACCGGTGGTATGACCGCCCCGTGAAAGCCGGCGGCGCCGACGCGTTCATGCTCGGCACGCTGCACTGGACCGGGACGGTGTTGGTCCGGCAGAGCGCCATTGAAAACCTGCGCTTCGTGTCGGGTTTGGAACCCGCCGAAGACCGCGATCTGTGGATTCGATTAGCGGCCAACAATACCGTTTATCTGGATTCCGAGCCGCTCGCGACTGCGGTGTTGGAACCGGGCAGCCTCTCTCGCGGCAGCATCGAGGTCGACTGCACCAAGATGCTGGAGGTCATCCAACGCCATCGTTCGCTGTTGAGTTTGCCTGCGCGGTTGTTTTGGACCTCGTACGTGCGTTATCGCTGGGCGGCGATGGACCCCAAACCCTCCACGGCGCTGCCGATGCTGATCCGTTCGGTTGCCAGTTGGCCGTTTCCGTTTGCCGGAATGCCGGCGATGAAGCGTCTGGGCAGACTGAAACGATTGCTGGTCTTGCTGCGACAGTCGATGATGCGTCCGAGTCAACCTGAAGGAGTGTCGTGATGCGTGACCGAATCAAAACGACCGTTCGATGGCTGTTGCAATGCCACCTGCCGGTGACCGCGATCAATCGGCCCGTCTTTGCCACGCTGTACCGAATGCACGTCGCCGCGCGAGAGCTGATCGGTTGGGCCGCCCGGTTCTTTTGGTACGAACCACTCTTTCGCAGCCAATGCGATGTCGTTGGGAATCGATTTCGCATGGAGCAGTTGCCGTATCTGGTCGGCCGTGGACACCTTTCAATCGGTGACGATGTCAGGCTGTCGGGAAAATCATCGTTTGCGTTCAGTTCGCGGCACTGCGATTCACCGTCCCTGTCCGTCGGCACCGGCACATTCATCGGGCACAATTGCGCCATGATCGTCGGCCGCGGCATCACGATCGGCAACCATTGTCTGATCGCCGGAGGGGTTCGCATCAGCGACTTCGACGGGCATCCCATCGATGCGGACGATCGTCGAAACGGATTGACGACACCTTCGAAAAATGTTTCCCCCGTCTCGATCGGTGACGACGTATGGATCGGCCACGGGGCGATCGTCTTGAAGGGTGTCCGCATCGGCGATCGTGCAATCGTTGGCGCGCGGGCGGTCGTGACCAGAGACGTTCCGGCGGACACCATTGTGGCGGGCAATCCCGCTCGGCATGTCAAATCGCTTTCTCCCGGTGTCATCTCCTTCTTCACCGAGGACGCCGCATGATCGCACAGCATGTCGTTCACATTTCGCTGGGAACACACGTCGGCGGGATGGAAAAACTACTCGTCGAATTCGCCCGCTTTGCCGATCGCTCGCGCTACGAGTTGACGTTCGTCTCGCTGCAGCCGCGCGGCGATCTGGCATCGGAGATCGAGTCGCATCGTTGGCCGGTGATCGCGATGAACAAGGCCGAAGGACTGAAGCCCCGGCTCGTTGCACAACTTGCCAAAACGTTTCGCCGAATCAAGCCGGACGTGGTCCACACCCACAATACCGCGGCCTATGTTTACGGAGTCGCCGCGGCGCGGATCGCCGGCGTGCCCCGCATCATCCACACTCGGCACGGTCAACGATTCGATTGCTCGCGTCGCCAGACCACCCTGTTTCGCGGCCTGTCCCGCTGGGTGGACCGCGTGGTCAGTGTGTCCAATGACGGGGCGAGACTCACGATCGAAGAAGGCATCTCGGCGGAAAAAACGGCCACCATTTTCAACGGCGTCGACCTGGAACGATTCACGCTCGTCCACAACCGACCACGCGGACGGGCCGTCGTCGTGGCGAGGCTGAGTCCTGAAAAAGACATTGCCTCACTGATCCAGGCCATCCACGTCGCCAAACTTCGTCATTGTCGACTGGTCTTGGACATCATCGGCGACGGCAGCGAACGACAACGTTTGGAAACGCTCACGCAATCGCTGCAATTGTGCGACCAGATCCGTTTTCACGGCATCCGCGACGACATTCCCGCGGTGCTGGCGCAGGCGTCCATGTTCGTCTTGCCCTCGGTCACCGAAGGCATCTCGTTGACGCTGCTCGAAGCGATGGCGACCGGATTGCCGGTCGTCGCTTGCGACGTCGGCGGCAATCCCGAAGTCGTTGCCGATGGGCAAACCGGAATCCTGGTGCCGCCCCGTGATCCCGCCGCGATCGCCGGAGCGATCCAGCGATTGAATGAGGATCCACTGCTCGTCCGCCGTTTCGGCAGCGAGGGACGCGCCCGTGTCGAAGCCAAATTCTGCGTTCGAAAAATGGTGCATGCCTACGAGAACCTTTACTCCACCGAGGCAGCATGATGATTGATTGGGCCTATCAAAAATGGATCCTGCCCGCATTCGAATCGGGACTCAAACGTCGCAAAACGTTTCATCACTGGCGTGAATTGGAAACCAGCCAGTGGTGGCCCCCGCAGCAAATCGCAGCCTTGCAAGTGCGTCGACTGCGTGACTTGCTGGCGCACTGCAACGCGCACTCGGCCTGGTATCGCGATCGCTGGGCGGATCACGGAATCGATGTGGATGCCGTCTCGTCCTTGGATGATCTGAGCGCCCTGCCGATCACCACCCGCGACATGATCCGCGACCATGCCGATGCCATTCGATCCCGCCACCCGGCAATCGCGTTCGTTTCCAAGGCGACCGGCGGGTCCAGTGGCGCCCCGTTGCGGTTCTTGATCGAACGGGACGCCAACGACCGCCGTGTGGCGGCGGCCTTTCGCGGATACGGCTGGGCGGGGGCCTGTCCGGGCACCAAACAGTCTCATCTGTGGGGTGTCAATCTGAACACGCTGTCCTGGCGCCAGCACCTGAAAGAGTGTTTGTACGCCCGGCTGCTCTATCGACGTGACATGTTGAACAGTTTCGAGCTGTCGGAATCTAACGTCAGCCGATACGTCAATCGACTCAATCGTTATCGCCCCAAGGTCTTGGTGGCGTACGCCAATCCGCTGTTTGTGTTGGCCAGAGCGATCGAAGAACGCGGCCTTCCGATCCACCGGCCCGAATCGATCATCGTCGGATCCGAGAAACTGTACGATCACCAACGGGAATTGATCGAGCGGGCCTTTGGATCACCCGTCTTCGAAACCTATGGCTCGCGCGAGTTCACCCTGATTGCCGCCGAGTGTGATCGTCACCGGGGCTTGCATGTGACAAGCGAAAACTTGATCGTCGAAGTCGTTGACGACGATGGCAATCCGTCCGCACCCGGCGAAGAGGGGCAAATCTTGGTCACCGATCTGTTCAACACCGCGATGCCGTTTGTGCGTTATGCCATCGGTGATCGCGCGGTCGCGGGCACGGGGAGTTGCGATTGTGGCCGCGGATTGCCGTTGCTAGAAAAAATTGTCGGGCGACAGATGGACGTGTTGCACTTGCCCGACGGCCGCCACCTGCCCGGCGCGTTCTTTCCCCACATCATCAAGGACATCCCGGCGATTCGCCAGTTCCAGGCCGTCCAGACGCGGCGCGACGTCATCCGATTGCAACTCGTCGTGGACGACCACTGGAACGCCGACGACCGCGATGCGCTGCGTCAGCGGATCCTTCAAAATATCGGCGATTCCTCGCAACTGGAAATTCAACGGGTCGACCAGATCCAACTGACCGCAGCGGGTAAAATGCGTGTCGTCATCGGCTACTCCGGTCACCACAGAAGCCACCCATCCAGGATCGCGGGATGAAACGTGCAACGCTGATTCTCGCGATTGTGTATCTGCTGTTGTTGATCATCGGCGCTGCGATGATGCACACGAGTCTGAATTCGCATTGGCTGGTCACGCTCTTCCTGTTCTCTCCCCGCTGGGTGGTCGCGCTGCCCTTGCTATTGCTCGTCCCCTTCACCCTGCTGCTGCGGTGGCGATTGACGCCGATCTATTTGATTCACACCGTCATCATCCTGATCCCGATTCTCGGCTTTCAACTGCCGCGTCGAAACGCAAATCCAGTCGATAACGCGCGAACACTTCGCGTGCTGACTTGCAACGTCGGCGGCGGCACCTTGGATGACCGGCAACTGATCGAATTGATTCACGACAACCGAATCGATGTCGTGATGCTGCAAGAATGCCCTCAAGCGGTTTCCGAACCGTTGTTCCAGAAACTGGACTGGCAACGCCGCCAAGTGCACCACATCGTGATCGGAAGCCCGCTTCCGTTGGGTGCATCGCGCGTCCTCGGCCGGCAGTCGGAAGACAAATTTAGAGCCGTCGCCGGGATCGGTTGCGAACTGGACTGGCACCAGGGCAGTCGCATCCAATTGGCTTCATTACACCTGCCCACGTTTCGCCCCGCCCTGGAAAAACTACAACACCTGGATTTCGATCAAGGTCCGGTTGCGATCGAGCGAATGGGCCAAATGCGTCGCGGTCTTTCCAAACAGATCGTCGATGCGATCGATGAATCGGAACTTCCCACCATCGTCGCGGGCGATTTCAACGTCCCCATCGAAAGTGCTTACTATCGCGATCTCTGGAGCCATTTCCAGAATGCGTTTTCGATCGCCGGCAGCGGATTGGGCTACACCAAATACACGCGCTTTCATGGCGTCCGAATCGACCACGTCCTGGCGGACGAAAACTGGACCGTGCAAGACGTCCACGTCGGCCCCGACCTGGGCGGTGACCATCGCCCCGTGATTGCCGAATTGGCCAGGACGACCGCACCATGAACCTGTTGTACATCGCCACCACCTATCCGACGCCCACCAGACCTCGCCAGGGAATGTTCAATCGCAACCTGGTGGACGCGTTGCGTGTCAACCATCAAGTGCGCGTGGTCGCGCCCATCCCGTGGGTGGAACGACTTCGAAAACCCGATTCAACGTCGAGGTCGACCGCAGAGCCCTCGCCTGACGTGTTCCATCCCACGTACTTCTATCCGCCAAAGTTATTGCGAAACCACTACGACGTTTTTTATTGGCGTTCGATTTCCCCCGTGCTGAAGCAGATTCGACGCACGTTCACACCGGATCTGGTGATCGGCTATTGGTTGCATCCCGATGGACGGGCCGCGCTTCGAGCCGCCGAGTCTTTCCGTGTACCGTGCGTCGCCGTTTCCGGCGGCAGCGATCTGCGGCTGTTGCCCCAGCACCCCGCTCGTCGCCGCGCGATTCAAAGCGTGCTGTCGGACACTCAACGGTTGGTCGTGGTCAGCCGCGACTTGGCCGCGCAAGCGATCCGACTGGGCATGCCGCCCGAAAAGATCGATGTCGTGTATCGCGGCGTCGATCATCGTTGCTTTCATCCCAGTGATCGTGGTGACGCCCGCGACGTTTGTGGATTGCCCCGTGACGCCATCGTGTTGATTTGGTCGGGGCGATTGGAATCGGTCAAGAATCCGACGCTGCTGTTGCGAGCGGCTCAGCGCTGGCAGATGAAATGGGGCAACCGGTTACGGATCCTGATCGCCGGCGATGGTTCGATGCGAAACGAATTGATCAAACTACGCTCGCGACTTGGGTTGGATCAGTGTGTCCGATTCGAAGGCAATCTCAGCCAACAAGCACTGGCCGCATGCTACAACGCAGCCGACGCGATGGTGTTGACCAGCCACAGTGAAGGGATCCCTAACGTCTTGTTGGAATCGATCGCCTGCGGCGTGCCCTTCGTGGCAACCGACGTGGGCGGTGTTTCCGAAATCGCGTCGCCGGGTGTCGATCGTCTGGTCCCCGACAACGATCTGGACGCACTGGTCGATGCCGTCGTCGGGCAAGTCGAGTCTCCGAGCGATGCCGAACGTGACTTTGTGCCCGACGGTCTGACGGAAATGGCGTCACGATTCGAAGCGGTGTTTCACCGAGTTGTCTCGTCGCGGAAAGCGAATACCGGCAAGGCGGCATGATGAATCTCGTTGAGCGACGGATGCTCTTGATCAGCTACGCTTACCCGCCGACCGGCGGGGGAGGCGTCCAGCGCA
Organism: Rhodopirellula sp. SM50; assembly: GCF_002289565.1. GTDB lineage: Bacteria > Planctomycetota > Planctomycetia > Pirellulales > Pirellulaceae > Stieleria. The sequence goes on from NZ_NTFY01000003.1 coordinate 141,306, forward strand.
GTGTGAAGTTTGCCAAGTACTTGCCCCAGTATTCTTGGCGACCAACCGTGCTCACCGCGGCCGATCCGTCGGTACCGGTTCGCGACAATGATCTGTCGATGGAATTGGATCCGCAGACGACGGTGCTCCGCGCCCGAACGCTCGAACCGTCTTACCGAACGAAGCAAAAACTGATCACGACCGGGGATCCGTCCTCACTTTCGTTCAAACGATGGATGAAACGATGCATTCGGAAGGCGGGCATGTCGTTGTTGCAACCCGACCCCCAAATCTTATGGAACCCCTACGCCGCGCGACTGGCGACACAAACACTCCGTCAGATTCCCCATGCCGTGGTGTACGTGACGGGACCACCGTTTTCGTCGTTCTTGCTCGGACGCACCCTCAAACGCCGTTTCGGATTGCCCCTCGTCTTGGATTTTCGCGATGAATGGCTGTTGTCCAGCCAGCACTTTGAAAACCACCAACGATCGGGAATCGCCTATCGACAACAACGCAGGATGCTGGCCAAGGTCTTGCGGGCAGCCGATGCGGTCGTGGCAACGACACAGGCGAGCGCCGACGAACTCGCCCGCCAGGTCCAAGAATCAGGCAGCCGAGCTTCGGTGCACTGTATCTACAACGGTTACGACGAAGATGACTTGACGGCCCTGCGCCCCGAATCGAATCCGCCTGAGCGATTGCGGATCGTCTACACGGGAACGCTTTGGAAACTGACCGACGTTTCACCGGTCGTGGATGCGTTGATTCAACTCGCAGCGGCGGATCCCGATTCCGCGGCGCGAATCGATTTGATCATCGCGGGGCGACGCACCCCACATCAAGACGCCCAGGTCGGCCAACTGGATGCAACCGCCGTCAACGTCCAACGCCACGATTATCTGCCGCACGGCAAGTCGTTGGAATTGGCTGCGTCGGCCGACGTGCTGTTGTTGCTGTTGGCCGATGAACCGGGCGCCGAGCGTGTGGTGCCGGCCAAACTGTTCGAGTACCTGGCGCTGCGAAAGCCGATCCTGGCGATTTGCGGCGATGGTGAGACCGCCTCGTTGATCGATCAACACGGGCACACCTATCGGTTCTCTCCCGGCCAACCCGAACGCATCGCCGCGTGTTTGTCGACGTTGCTCGCAGAGCGGCCTTGCCGGCCAACGTGTATTGCGGACGACCTTGGCCGATTCTCACGCCGTCGGCAGACGAGCCAGCTGGCCGAGGTCATGGACGCGGTCAGCCGGTGAGCGGCCGATGTCCTTTTTCCCTCATGGGATCCCGGCAGATTGAGCGTCGAAGTCAGCCCCCGAATGACGAACTTAAAGGGGGTTCGATCGTTGCCGTCACGTCGTGGCCCCTCTCTGGATCCTTGCAGTGCACGCTGTTCTTGTTTTCACCTTCCTCGGTTCCCTGCTGGGGTTGTTTTATGCGTACGTCGGTTATCCCATCCTGATCGCGATGCTGGCCCGAGTGCTGGGCCGCGACGATCCGCCGACGGTGTCCGACCGGACAGACGACCTGCCCGAGATCACGGTCTTGATCGCCGCCCACAACGCCGCGAATCACCTGACCGAACGCATTGAAAACATCTTCGCCTGCGACTATCCGCCGGAGCGATTGCACGTTCTGATTGCCTCCGATGGCAGCACCGATGCGACGCCGCGTTTGGTGTCGGGATTCAACGACGGCCGCGTCAAAGCCCTCTCCTTTCAAACCCGCCGTGGCAAGGCTGCCACGTTGGTCAGCGCCGTCGAGTCTGTCACCAGTCCCGTGATCGTCTTCACCGACGCGACGACGCGTTTTGACCGCGATTCATTGCAGCGATTGTCGCGACATTTTAGTGATTCGGCGGTCGGCGTGGTCGCCGGTCGAGTCACGATGGTTGATGGCCAAGGCGCACCGAGCGAATCACTGTACTGGAAACTGGAAAACAAAATCCGCGGCTTTGAAGCACGATTGGGAATCACGCTGGGAGCCAGCGGGGCCATCTACGCCATCCGGCGATCGATGTTCGTCACCCCGTCTCGCCCCACCATCAACGATGATCTGGTTCTGCCCATGCTGGTGCGGATGACGCATCAATGTCGACTGGTGTTTGATCCCACCGCGCGGGCGTATTCACCCAGTACCGGCGGGATCCGTTGCGAGTTCCTACGTCGTCAACGGATCGGTCTCGGTGCGATGCAGTGTTTGCCCACGCTACGTGGCCTGCTGCGGTGGAAAAACCTGGACCAAGCGGCCGCGTTTGCTTCGCACAAGCTGATCCGCTGGATCGGTCCATTCCTGTTGATCGCTGCCTTGGTCAGCAACCTGCTCTTGGCGACCGATCTCCGCTTTCAAGGCCTGCTGCTGTTGCAAGCGTTCGCCTACGGAGCAGCCGCGTACGGCCTGGTGACATCGCGTCGCTCACTCGCCTCGCGTTTGGCGCGAGCCGGGACGTCGTTCGTCGTCATGAACGCCGCCATCGGCGTCGGGATCTGCCGATATCTGATCGGACATGATACAGTGATTTGGAAACCAACCGAACGATCGAGTTGGAGCCATATCCCCGCGACGTCAGAAATGGTCCATGCAAGCGAAAAGCGTGCGGCGTAGGAACAGGGCTCGCCAGTGATCCAAATCCGGGGAATGGGACCGATGACGTTCGCCCGCGCCTATCGGGCGGGACAGCGGTCGCTGCCAAACCCCACGCACGTGTTCGTCTGTGTCACCGACCATTTCGAGCCCGAGCGTGACCGCGCCCCGTTGGAATTGCAGCGGCGACGCGTGGATCGTTGGCTGAGCGATTACCCGCGGACGGTCGACGGCTGTTGCGACTGTCGCGGCCGACCGCCACAGCACACGTTTTTTTATCCCATCGAATGTTACCTGCCCGAGCATCTGGAAAAGCTCGCGACACTGACGCGGTCGGGCTACGGTGACGTGGAGGTACACTTGCATCACGACAAGGACAACGCCCAGTCCTTGCGTGAGTTGCTGCTACGGTCGACGGAAACCCTGCACGCACGACACGGGCTGCTGCACCGAGATGCGTCCGGTCAAATCCGCTATGGATTCATTCACGGCAACTGGGCGCTCGACAATTCGCACCCTGACGGATGCCACTGCGGTGTCAATGACGAACTCACCGTGTTGCGCCAAACGGGATGCTACGCGGACTTCACCATGCCCGCCGCCCCTCACCCGGCACAGACACGAACGATCAACAGCATCTACTACGCCATCGACGACCCCCAGCGACCGAAATCGCACGACACCGGGATCCCGGCGACCGTCGGTGCGGCGCGACCGCGGGACGGATTGCTGATGATCCAGGGTCCGGTCGTGGTCACGCATCGGCGACCTTGGCAAAAGCCGCGGATCGAAAATGGCAACGTCGCCGGTTCGCAACCGCTCGACGAACACCGGATCGACGACTGGCTCAAAGCACGCGTCATCGTGTCCGGTCAGCCCCAGTGGCAGTTCGTCAAGCTACACACGCACGGCGCGCTGGAATCAAACACCGACGTGTGGTTAAGCCCACACGCCACGAAGTTTCACGCCAGACTACGCGAAACGGCCGATCGTTACGGATTCAAGTACTACTACGTGACCGCAAGAGAAATGGCCGCGCTGGTCGCACAGGCCGAACAGGGACTGACCGAACCGGTCTTCGACGAGGATCGGCTCGCGAACCTGTAGCCGGCTCGGGCATGCCACGTAGTCGCGTCGGGCATGCCTCGGGGCCGCTTGGCGCCAACCGGCGTTCACCCATCATTCTGCCACGAATGATTCTGCCATCCCTCCCCAGATCCCCAACGATTTCAGAGGGAAGGTGGCTGAGTGGAGAGGCAGGAACATTTTGGGGCAACGCTGTGAAGCATTTCTTAGCGGCAGGGCGCGAGCCCTCCGGTGTTTTGGCAAAGATGAAGGACCGGAGGGCTCGCGCCCTACCGCTAAAACCTCAAGAAATCGTCTTACCCGTTTTCCGCGACGGTAAAAAAAGCGAAGGCCGCTTACGCCACGTTTTGCGTCAGCTCGATCGCCGATTCTTGCGGTGTTGCCGAATCGGGGTTCTCGCTCTTCAACGGCACTGGCTCCAACGGCACTGGCTTCAGAGGTACTGGCTTCAATGGCACTGGGCCAATCATCGGAGCGGCAGCAGTGGGAACACGATACCGCGATTTCGCTCTCAGTTTGAACCAGAGCTGTCCTGCGATGTAAGGAAGCGTCGCCGACAGCAGTTTCAGATCTTGGAACAAGCTGGCGGTGCGAATGTACTGCAAATCACACGCGACTTTCTGTGGAATCCCCACGATCGATTCGTCGTATCCCAGTTTCAATTGCGCCAGACCGGTGATGCCGGGCCGGACCCGAGTTCGTCGCAAGTAGCCCGGCACTTCTTCGGCCAAGGTGGTTACAAATTCGGGGCGTTCGGGACGGGGGCCGACCAGACTCATGTCGCCTGCCAGCACATTGATGAATTGTGGCAATTCATCCAGGTGACAACATCTCAGCCAGCGGCCCGATCGAGTCACGCGTGAATCGTTTGGACTGCTCCAGACCGGACCGGTGTTCTTTTCGGCACCGGTCCGCATGGTGCGAAACTTCCAGATTCGGAAGTTTTTGCCGTTCTTGCCCACACGCACTTGGCGATAGAACAGGGGGCGCCCATCGCACACTAAAATGGCGACCGCCACGATCGCCATGATGGGGATCGCGACCACCATCAACAGCGCCGTGATCGCCCATTCAACGAACGGCTTGGCACGAAAGTACTTTGTCGGTATCACCGTCGACTCGTCCGCCGGCTCAACCGTCACCTTCGACGGCGCGGGGGAGACAGTTTGATGCGGCGGATGGTGGAACAAGTCTGAATCCGCCGCAAGAGCCACGAGTGAGGGTACCGGGGAGGGCAAAGTGGGTTCTGTCATGAATGAGTCACGTCCTCGGTTTTCGCTGTCATGGTGTCAGACTCCTTTGGTCCACCCTGGGGTTGTCCGTCCGCCTGGACCCGACGCAGTTCATCCTGCAATGCGTCGATTTCCAGACGGAGTGCCGTTTCGCTTTCGGTATCGTCTGCTGCGAGCGAAGCAGCCCGATCGTTCCTGGATCGATCGGGTTGCAAACGCAGCCCGCTTTTGCCCGTGCCTGAATGAAAAATGGAGCCGCTGAGTGGGATTCCCGCTTGGCGGGCCGACTCTTCGCACAGCACCAATTGATTCCAGCGGCTGTCATCGACGAACACGGCAAACACACTCGAATCGACTTCTTCGGCGAGTAGCGCTCCCTCGGTCGCCCCCATCCATGACGGGCCGTTGACGATGATTGCGTCGTAGCGTGACCGCAGGGCGTCGATCACCTGCCGCAAGGTCTTGGGATCAATCCATGCGTGATCGGCCTCCGGGGTCCCGATCGGCATGAAATCCACCTCGTCTACATTGGTCGCCACCAACAGCGCCGCGATCGTTTCCACCGCGGGGGCCTGGTTGCCAACGGGGAGTTGCCGAATGCCGTCGGATCGCGATGCCCCGAGTGCGCGGCTCAGTTGGCTCCGGTCGGTATCGCAGTCGATCAATAACACTCGACGATGGAAACCTCCCAGCACGACTGCCAGTTCTTGTGAGACTAGGTGCCGCGACTCGTTCGCGACGCAACTGGTGACCATCAGGGTGACGCTGTCCGCGGAATCCTGGTTCCGCAAAAAGATCCTTGCCGCCGCCTCTCGCACACCGCCGCTCGTTTGTTTTTGCCGAAACCCGAAGCCGAACTTGGACTGCGAGGCCGCATAGGAATTCGTGCCAAAAACGGGCACGCGTGATCGGGAAACCAGATCGCGAGGGGATCGCACACGGCAATCCCGCCATTCCAGGTAGCCGACAGCAAACATGATCAGCATCCATCCGCCCGCCCCGCTGGCGGCCGCCGCCCTCAACTGACGGGAATGATTCGCTTGCGTGGGTAGCGTGGCCAGGGACTGCAGGGCGACGCGTGACTGCGATCGACCTTCGATTCTGAATTCCTGCAGCGTCTTCCACAGTCCGTCGGCCAAGCGACTTTGCCGCTCAACCGCGTGACGAGACATGTCCAGCGGCACGGCGGTTTTCGGAGCCGCACGGACCACGACAGAATTCAACTCGGTCAAACGTTCCCGCAGAAACTCCTTCTCGCTGCGATTCAATTCAATTTGTTGCTTGAGTTTGGCAAACAGCTGCTGGTGTTCCGATTGGGTCTGAATCTGCAGCGTCTCACTGATCTCCGCGCGGGTGCGTTGAATCAACTGCTCCAGTTCTTCGGCGAACCGGTCGCGTTGGTCCGTCAGACGTCGCATCTGTGGCGAGTCTGCACTGGCGGCAATCTTCTCCATTTGCTGGCACTGTAGTTCCAACCCCATCAGCTGCTTGCGCGCGGTGCTGACCTCGCGATTCTGACGCAGTAGTTTTTCGACGACTTCTTCGCTGACCGCGGGTTGTCCCTCGTGACTTGCCTGCAGCTCGTCCAGCTGGCTTTGCAGTTGATTGCCCCTGAGCTGGGCCGCTTGCAACTGTTGGGCGTAGTCACGATACGACTGGAACTGCAGCTCGTCACGAATCGTCAACGATTCCGAGCTGTCCGAACCCACCGACCGCGCGACGCTATTGAGATCCTCCCAGAGCTTGTCCAGCTGTAGGTCAGCCGCCACCACCGCTTGTTCGAGTTGTGTTTCACGCAGCTTTCGGTCCGACATCATCCGGTGCGTGATCTCATCCAGATACGCCCGGGTGATTGCGTTGCAAAACGCTTGGGCGACCAACGGCGTTTCGTGATGCACCGTGATGCTGATCACTTCGGATCCCGATTGGGTCTCGACCCGCAACAGCCCGTCCAGCCATTCGACTCGATTTCCAACGGGAACCACATGGGTCAACTGCTGGACTTCGTCGTCATCAAAAGCGGCCGAAAGGACTTGATGGGATCGCACCAAAGCGGCCTGGGAGCGGAAGAACGCGAGGTCTTCTGACCGCGACGTCTGTGGGGTAAACACCACATTTTGTTTTTCGCGAACACGCACCAAGGCCTCGGCGTGATAGCTCGGCCGAATCCACGACCAGGCGACCATCGCCAGCGTGCCGGCGAACACAGTGCCGACGACGAACGTCAGCGTCAGGTGATGACGGCAGGCCAACACCAGGTCGCTGAATTCGGGGATGCCGCGATAGATCGAGGCCCCGATCGCGTGGTGCATCAGAGGTGCTTGACCGTCAGACGCCGCCGCGCGGCGTCCCTCATCAGTTGGGGATTCGATTTGCATTGAGTTTGGTTAGTTGCTCGCTTCGTCTCAATCATCCGTCGTATCCGGTCGCCGTGTCTGGAGAACCAAACGCGTGTGGCGACTGAATCAGTGGTGGCACGAACCCCCTGACGAGTTTTCGTCATCCGGGGGTGTGCTAGTGAGAGAAATGCGCGTTCCCCGCACAGGAGCATCAACCGCACGAATTTCAATCAACGGGACGTTTTCCGTGTTCGACAAACCGATCTGCGATTTGTGCAACACCACCGCTGCGGTGAGGTTCAACCGACATGCAAACGATTTCGTTTCATCTGGCCGACGGCAAGCTCAGCGATTCAAGCCGCCGCGGGTGTCGAACACTGCATGAGGTTTTGATGAGGTTTGTGGGGTGCATTTGGCGATGCACGCCACGACGCCCGGTGTTTTCAAGGGGATTTCGTGTCTCTGGCGAATGCCGGATTCGGTTTCGTTTTCATCGGACACCCCACAGGGCAGCAGCGGGCGTTCGGCTCGGCTAAACTGATGAGCCCCGAAAGGATGTTTCCTCCATCCATCCCACCCAATGGCTCTCTCCATGAACGTGCGAACGATCCCCGGCATTTCCTTTCTTGCTTGTTTGTTTCTATCGTCGTCCGTCTTGGCCGACTGGCCGGCCTACCTGAACGGCAACGCTCGCGCGGGCTTCACGTCGGAGCACTTGGCCCCTTCGCTACGACAGGCCTGGACCTACCAGTCGCCGGCCAAACCGGTCAAAGCGTGGTCGGGACCGCGTGAGGATCCGATCGAAGGCCATGAGATGAAGCATCGCGTCGATTTCGATGACGCGTTGCAAGTCGTGACGGCTGACGGCCGCGTCTATTTCGGCAGCACGGTCGATCATCGGTTGCACTGTGTCGACGCGAAATCGGGGCAGCCGATCTGGGATTTTTACACCGAGGGTCCGATTCGCTTGGCACCGACGCTGGCCCATGGCAACGTCTATTTCGGATCCGACGACGGACGGGTGTATTGCCTGCGTGCGACCGATGGAGAAGTCGTCTGGCAAATGCGCGTCGGACCTCAAGATGATCGATTGCTCTCGCGCGGAGAAATGATCTCGCGTTGGCCGGTTCGCACCGGTGTGTTGATCGACGGCGACACGGCCTACTTCGGCGCCGGCGTTTTTCCGCATGAAACGGTTTACCTTTGTGCCGTCAACGCGAAAGACGGTTCGATCCTCTGGCGCAATGACACCATCAGCGAGCAAGACGCCGGGCGCAACGATCTGTCCCCGCAAGGGTACTTGCTGGCCAACGACCATTACCTGTACGTCCCATCGGGCCGATCGCTGCCGGTGGCGATTTCGAAAGCAACCGGAAAAATCGTTTTCCAACGCACGCATTCCTGGCGAACCGATGCCGGTGGCGTCGTGGGCGGAACCAAAGCGTTGTTGGGTGACGGTCAAGTCTACGCCGGTGGTCCCCATCACTTTTTGGCGATGGACCAGGAGACCGGCAACGTCGGTGAATCCTGGATCAACGGCCGCCAAATGGTCTTGGCCGGCGAGCTTGCTTATTTGATGGATGGCGAAAAGATCTTTTGCGTCAATCGCGCCGAGCACGCCAAGGCGAGCCAAGAAAAACAAAAGTGGTTCCTGAAACTTCGCGAGCGGCCGACGACACCGGAGAAACTCGCCCACGCCAAACGGATGATGAAGGAGGCGATGAAAGGTGGCATCCTATGGGAGTACGCCAGCGACTTTGATGATGTCTTGATCGCAACCGAGAACGCGGTCATCGCCGGCGGTCTGAACGAAGTGGTGATGCTTGATCGATCCAGCGGCGAAACGCTGTGGCAGGCAAGCGTTGACGGTAACGTGCGGGGACTGTCCGTCGGCGACCATCTCCTGACGGTGAGCACCGACAGCGGAAACATCTACGCGTATCGAAGCGATGTGACGACGGAGCAAGCCGCAACATGGCCCGGTCCCCTCTCAGCACCGTTCCCTGCCGACGACCTGACCGAGTTCTACGAGTCGGCCGCGCGGCAGATTCTGCAGCGGAGTGGTCAGCAGACCGGCTACTGTCTGGTGATCGGAAATGGGCGAGGACGATTGGCGTACGAATTAGCCCGGCAAAGCGAATTGACGATTTACGCCGTCGAACCGGACGCGGAAACGGCGGCGGCGTCGCGCGAAGCTCTCCAGCGGGCAGGCATTCACGCCACGCGGATCACGGTGGTCAATACGCCGATCGATGACATGCCATTTTCCAATTATTTCGCCAACCTGATCGTGTCCGAGTCGATGTTGCTCGATGGTCAATTGCCGGGTGATCCCGAACAGATCGCACGGCATCTGAAACCCTGCGGCGGCGTCGTGATCCTGGGACGTCCGGCCGGCGCTGCGAACTTGCCGCAACTGGCGCCCGCCGAACAGACGCTTGCTTGGCTGACGCAGTTCTATCAACAGGAGGAAGGCGAGGTGGTCACGGGAGCGGATTGGCAACTGCTGCGACGCGGCAAGTTGCCCGGCGCGGGAAATTGGTCCCACCAATACGGCAACGTCGCCAACACCTCTTATTCCGATGACCATCGCATCCGCGACGGACTTGGCGTGTTGTGGTACGGCGACCCGGGACCGAGCGCGATGATCAATCGCCACGAAGCCGCCGGGGCGCCGCTTTCGACAAACGGCCGCATGTTCATTCAGGGGACGGACCGACTGATGGCCTATGACGCCTACAACGGCACGTTTTTGTGGGACTATGAAAATCCCGGCGCGATCCGTACCGGTGTGTTCAACAATCGCGAAACTCACAATCTGGCCGCCAGTGATGACGCACTCTTCGTGGCGATCAACAACCAGTGCATCGCGCTCGATGCCGCGACCGGCACGGTCAATGCGACCTACCAAACACCCGAATCACCCGATGGGGTGCAGCGTGCCTGGGCGTACTTGGCTTACGACGACGGACAGTTGTTCGGCACCAGCACGATTCGCCAAGAACTGGAACAACGGATGCGTCGCCGCGGCTTGACCGTCAAAAGTCAGACCGATGCGGTGTTCGCGGTCGATACCGAGACCGGGGAGCGGATGTGGACGTATCGCGGAAGCAATATTCTGCACACGACGATCGCGATCGGACCGGAACGGATCTATTTCATTGACAGTTCGATCACGCCCGAAGAACGTCAACAGCTGTACCTGAAAGACAAGAGCAACTTGAAAGCGTTGACCGGCGAAGCGGCCAAACAAGCCGAAGCGGAGATGAAGAACTATGACGTGCGGTTGGCCGTCGCGTTGGATCGCCGCAGCGGCGAAAAGTTGTGGGAGAAACCGGTGAACGTCACCGACACCACCAACGTCAGTGCCGGCGGCGGAAGTTTGACCTTGATGGTTGCCGACGGCCATGTCGTGTTGTGTGGCGCCAATGCGAACGGGCACTATTGGAAACAGTTTCTCTCTGGACAGTTCGACCGCCGAAAATTGTTGGTCCTGGACGCGACCGACGGGACGGAATTGTGGTCGAAGAACGCCAATTACATGAACCGACCGGCCGTCGTCGGCAACGAGATCTATGCCGAACCGTGGGCGTTCAACTTGCACACCGGCGAGCCGAAGACACGGCCGCACCCGTTGACCGGCGCCGACAGCCAGTGGCGTTTCAGTCGCCCGGGGCACCACTGCGGCGTCATCACCGCGACGCCGAATATGATGTTCTTTCGCTCCGGATTCATCGGCTATTACGATTTGTACGAGGACAGCGGCACACGGCATTTCGCCGGTCAGCGACTCGGTTGCTGGGTCAACGCCATTCCGGGCAACGGGCTGGTGATGATCCCCGAAGCCAGTGCGGGCTGTGTGTGTCAATTTTCGATCGCATCGACCGTGGTGATGGAGCCGAAAACGGAAAACAAGTCTTGGGGGATATTCAGCGCCGTCGGTCCGACCACGCCGGTCAAACGGATCGGCATCAACTTCGGTGCGCCGGGCGACCGCAAAGAAATCGCTGGCCGCGAGTGGTTCGGCTATCCCAGACCCAGCAGCCGGGCGCGGTTGGAGTTCGTTTTTGATTTGAAACCGCAATTGTCCAGCGGTGGAGGCTGGTACAGCCGCAATCTTGAATCGGTCGAACTGGGGGATTCGGACAAACCCTGGGTTTACGCTTCGGGGGCACGGGGGCTGAAACAATTTGAAATCCCGCTGCTGGGAAAAGACGATCCGAAGGCGACGTATGACGTCAAGTTCTTATTCGCCAACTTGGACGAATCCGATTCGGGCGCGTTCGCGATCAAGCTACAATCAGAAATCGTGAAGTCGGGGATCGTCATCGCGGCGACACCGGGGCAACCGGCCAAGTCGCAAACGATTGAATTTTCCGACATCACGGTCAACGACAAACTGTTGGTTGAACTCGTTCCCGAAGATCCGTCACGGCTGCCGATCGTGTCGGGAATCGAGGTCACACGAAAGGAATAGCCATGAACCCCTGCAAACAATCATTCCCCAGCAAAGCAACCGCACTGGTTTCGGTCGCGCTGTTCTCGATCGCACTGGTTTCGATCTCGTGGGCGGCGGTCGCCGATGCTTGCCAGGTCCCGGTGTTCCGCTACGCCTTGGAGCGTTGGCCGGCGGACAATTATGAGCTTGTCGTGTTGCACGACGGCCCGCTCGGCGATGCCGAATCGAAGCTCGTCGAACACTTGCGGGCGTCCGATCATCAATCGTCGGTTTCAGCCAACTGCGGCGTCAGACTGATCGAAGCGGCCACGCTTCAAGACGAGCAGCTGAAATCGGCGTGGGCGAAACATGGCAAATCCGGCAAACCGGTTTTGGTGTCGCTGTATCCCGTGACGGCTCAAGAGGTCCCCGATCGCCTGATTGCCGCTGCGCCCTTGAACTCGGAGTCGGTCGGCAACCTGGTCGACTCCCCAATCCGACAGGAGATCGCAAAACGGTTGGTCGGGGGAGAGTCTGCCGTTTGGATCTTTGTGCCCTGTGGTGACCCCAAGCAAGACGAGGTCGCGCTGGGCAACTTGACACGCTTCGTTCAGCAAAACGAACAATCGTTGGAGTTGCCCGAACAGGAAGAGGTCGAGGACGAACAGGCATTGTTGGAGCAGTCGGCGATCGACCTGCGTTTGGATTTTTCGATCCTCACCCTCCGACGCGATGACCCCGCGGAGCAGTTTTTGTTGAAGATGCTGTTGGCCAGTGAGCCGGATCTGGAAGGACTCGATCAACCGATGGCGTTTCCGGTGCTGGGTAGGGGCCGTGTGCTGTACGCCCTGGTCGGCAAGGGAATCTCGGAATTGACGATCGGGTTGGCCTCGCGTTTCATCATCGGCCCCTGTTCCTGTCAGGTCAAAAATCAGAACCCCGGTTTTGACCTGTTGATGGCTGTCGACTGGGAAAAGAAAATCGGTACGGCAAAGTTGAGCGACCCGTTGCCGGAGACGTCGGCCGCCCCGGTGCTGCTGACCATTCCGCCCGGACGAAACGCCAAGTAGTCCGGTCGGACGCTGTGAAAGCGGCTCAGCCGATCGAGGATCGCCCCGTTCCCAGGCCCCCTCGTCGTGATTCTGCGATTTTTACCGTGCTTTCCGCGAAAAAGCGTTTCTCCGTCGCAGGGCGTCCCGCAGCTTCTAGCTGGCATTCAGCTTATCGGTTGACGAATTCTCGAGGCCCGGAGGGCCGGCAGAGTGTCTGCCGGCGGCGTGACGGCCTGTCGATTGAATCCGATCACGCATGGGATCAGCCGTTTCGCACGTCGATCAGCGACGGTCCCGATGCCGAATCTGCGTGGGAAGAGACCCCCGCGGGTCAACGGCGTGTCGATAAGGTATCATCAAAGTCTAATCCTATTGCCCGCCGGGACCATTTATTTGATTCCACCAAGGTTGCTCTCCATGACCACCGTCCTGATCGTCGATGATTCCGCCGTCTGCCAGCGAGTCGCCGGCGCCTGTGTCCAAGCGGCTGGATGCGACGTCCGCTATGCCGCCGATGGATGTGAAGCCCTTGAATCGGTCAACACGGAAAAGCCCGACATCGTGTTGACGGACCTGCAGATGCCCAAGATGGACGGGTTGGAACTGGTCGAACGGCTTCGGGATGTGTATCCACAATTGCCGGTGATCCTGATGACGGGATTCGGCAGCGAAGAAGTGGCCGCCCGCGCGCTGCGGGCCGGGGCATCGAGTTATGTGCCCAAGGAGAACCTCAGCAAGGGACTCAGCGAAGCACTCCGAACCGTCATGTCGGTGGTGCATGCGATTCAGGAGCGGGAAAAGGTCTTGGCCTTCTTGGAGGAGAGCCAGTCCCGTTTCGTTTTGGGGTATGAACCCGGTGGGACCCAAGCGCTGGTCGGCTATCTGCACGAACAACTGAAACTGCTGAACTATTTTGACGAATCGACATTGGTGCAACTGACCACTGCGCTCAGCGAATCGATCACCAACGCCATCGACCACGGCAACCTGGAACTGGACTCTGACTTGCGTGAAGAGGACGACGGTTCCTATCGTGATCTCGGTGAAGAGCGGATTCAACAGCCACCGTATTGTGATCGGCGGGTGACCGTGATGGCGACGTTGACACAGTCCGAGGTCAAGTTTGTCATCAGAGACGAGGGGCCAGGATTTGATCCGTCGTCGTTGCCCGATCCGACCGATCCGGAAAACCTGCTCAAGGCCAGTGGCCGCGGCATCATGTTGATTCGCACCTTCTTGGACGAAGTCACGTTCAGCGAAAAAGGCAACGAAGTCACCTTGATCAAACGCCGCGATTCCATCGACGGCGAGGGGGAGAGCTGAGACAAGGAGATGGGGAGACAAGGAGATGGGGAGACAGGGAGACAGGGAGACAGGGAGACAGGGAGATTGGATACGCGGGGGAAGGGATTCGACTAGGATCTTGGTTTGACGATTTCAGCTTTCGCTGTGACCGAGCAAACCAACCGAGCAAACCACTCGCCCCGACTTCAGCATCAACATGATTTGGAACCACCGGAAACGCCATCACCCGATCCAGGTGCGTCCGATTGAACGACTCGAATCACGATCGTTGCTTTCGGCCGATTTCGCTGCTCCGGTGGGCGATTTGCGGATCGAGCCGATCTCCGATCATGGCCATCACGAATCGGTCATCGCATCGGCCTTGTCCGGTGACGGGGATGTGCACACCGCTCACCGGCAGAGCGTCTTGCTCGGCGCGGAGGCTCCGCAGAACGCCTCGTCACCCAACCTGCGTCTGATCACCGGATACGTTCGTGACGGGCAGGGCAATCCGATCGCGGCGCCATTTTTGGGGCAGCGTCTGGCGATCCAAGTTCAATTCGAAACGACGGATCTGCCTGCCGGGGCGTCTTATGCGTTTCACTTCACCGTCGATGGGGTGACGCTCGGCAGCGGAATCGTGACGACCGGCGCGGGGCAGTCGATCCACACCGGGTTTCGTTGGCGGGCCGGCTGGTTTGCCACGCCGGGCACCCACAACGTCGTCGTGACCGTCGACGCGTTTAACACCATTTTCGAAAGCGACGAAACGGACAACACGTTCAGTTTTAGCTTCACCACCGGCCAAGCGACGTTTGCCCAGCCGTTGATCTGGCCTGTGGAAGGCGCCCCCTACTCCAACCACGCCTTCCTAAATTACGTCGACGTCGATCCGACGACGGGAATCCGAGACTTTCGTGGTGGCAGTTATGCTTACGACGGCCACTCGGCGTGGGACATCGCCGTGCGGGGGTATGACGAGCAAGACGCCGGCATCGAAATTTATGCCGCCGCCGACGGGGTGGTCATCGATACGCATGACGGCGAGTTTGATCGGCAAACCAATCTGGGGTCCACCTTCCCTCCGGTCAACTACGTCGTGGTCGATCATGGCGGCGGCTGGACGACCAGGTACGTTCACCTGCGCCGCGATTCGGTCCAAGTTGCCGTCGGCGACACGCTCTCCGCCGGAGACAAACTCGGCTACATGGCCAGTTCTGGTTGGTCCGATATCACGCATCTGCACTTCGCGTTGGAACATCACGGGTTCTCCGTCGAACCCTGGTACGATCCATCTGTCTTCCTGGACGCCTCGATCGCTTCGCTCCACTACATCGCCGAGAGCCAACATGTGCTCAGCAACGGGATTTCCAACGTCCCCGTGGCGGCGCATGTCCGCGAAGGCACCTCGCGGGTCAGCGTCTTTGAGCAGAAGTCGGGACAGCTCGTTTACACTTGGAATTGGTTTTCCGGTGTCGAACAGGGAGATGTGATTCACTTGGATTGGCGGCGTCCCGACGGATCGGTGTTCTGGGTCAATGAAACCACGGCGGGAAATGATTGGGCACATCAATGGCGTTGGTTTTCTTATCGCTTTCCCAACACGCCCGAATTGGGGACGTGGACCATCGATGTCCTCGTCAACGGAGTCAAACTCGCCGAACAATCCTTCGTCATTGCTCCCCAAGGAGTCCCCGAGGCTCGTGTCTTGCAAGGCGGCGCATTGATCGTTGATGACCGCGTCACTCCGATCGATTTCGGGACGGTCCCGCAATCGTCGTTCGCTCCATCTCAGAGCTTTATCGTCGAAAATCACGGCGAAGCGGTTCTCAACATCGGCGACGTCTCGGTTCCGGCCGGCTACACCATCACCAACCCACTTCCGACCTCTTTGGCCGCCGGTCAGTCAGACACGCTGACGGTTCAACTCTCGACCACGACACCAGGTCACTTCGCCGGTCAGGTGCGAATTGCAACCGACGACGAGGACGAGGGCGTTTATGAGTTCTCGGTTGAAGCAATCGTGACCTCCACCACGCAGCCACAGCAGTTGATTCTGGGCATCAATGAACGAAAAGAATCCGAGGGGTCGACGCTGTTTGGCAACGTCCGCCGCGGCGACCAGGGGGCGGGGACGTCGCAACCGTTGGTGGTGAACCTGGCTTCGGATTCTGCGTCGGTTTCGGTTCCCGACTCGGTCACGATTCCGGCGGGCAGCGATCGCGTGATCTTCCCGATCGTGACCACCCCCGACGGCGTGATCACGGCTGATCGTGTCGTGCAGCTGTCGGCGACATCCGCGGTCACGCCGGCTGCCCACAATGAATTTCTGTTGATTGACGTACCGTTGCCACCGACGATCGCCGATGTCAGCGTCAATGCCGGAGATGCCTCTCGGTCGTCGCTCGATTCGGTGGCCGTCCGGTTTGATCAGGTCGTAAGCATCGATTCATCCGGCCCCGATCCGGCAGTTGAGATTGTCAATCCAGCCACGGATGCTTCGCTGCCGATTGGCGTGTCGGCATCGATCGTGGACGGCAAGACGGTTCTGGAAATCAGTTTCTCGAATCCCGCAGCGATCGCTGACGGCAACTACGTGCTGAACCTCAACGCCCAGTTGATCACGGCTTCCGGTCTTCCGCTGGACGGAAACCGAAATGGCGTCGTCGATGGAGAAGACGATTTTCAGTTCGGCGCCGAAACGTCCGATGCGTTCTTCAAGTTCTATGGCGACACCGACGGCGATCGCGATGTCGATGGACAGGACTACGGTCGCTTCGGACTCAGTTTCTTGAAATCGACCGGGCAGGCGGGTTTCGACCCCCGCCTAGACGCCGATTTCGATGGCGACGTGGACGGGCAGGACTACGGTCGATTCGGAATCCGGTTTCTAAGGACGTTGCCGGATTGACGCGTGGTGCACGGGGTTTTGTGGGGTTTTTTGAGTCCATTGTGACGCCGACGCACGTTCTTCACGGGAGTGCATCGGGTAGTCTGTTGGCGAGCAGATGGATCCAATCGCCAAACGTTGCAATCGCTCGCTTGCGCGTCCCGTTGGGGTCGGTCGCTTACGCGTCCCGTTGGTGCCGCTCGCTTACGCGTCCCGCTGGGGTGTCTATTCTTCCTTCTCGTCCGAGGTGATTTGTGCCCGATCTTGTCACCGTTTCCAACGGCAAACGGTTCTTTCGTATTCCGACCGAACAGCTTCCCAAGGCTCGTCGCGCGGGGTTCTACCGGCCGGCGGTTTTGAGTCGAACGATTGTGTCGGACGGGACACAGATCTTCGAGATCCCGATCAGCGATCTCTCGGCGGCGTTGGCGGACGGGTTTCGTGACGTGCTGGCGATTGAACGACCGTCGATCGTTTGCGATCCCATCGACTCCCCCAGCGCGTCCACCGACGAGCGCGGCAGCGGGGGGGCCGAGACGGCCACGACCGAAGCCGAATCAGAGGACATCTCCGCCTATCGCCGTGCGGAACTGGAGCAGCAGGCCTTGCACGAGCAGCTGCGAGCTGACGTCGACGCAGCCTCGTTGATTTGGACACCCGTTGCACTGATGCGGCTGTGGTGGTTCGAACGGCGTGAGGGATTGGTGGCGCAATTCCGAACCAGCGGATTGAGCATCGCGCTGCATGTCGCGCTGTTGTTGCTGTTGTCGACCGTCTTCTTGGTCGAGGAGCAGATCGCCAAGCCGGACATCATCACCGTTTCCACCGCCGTCGAAGATGCGATCGAAGAAGTCGTGATCGAGCAGGTCGAGTTGGAGGTGACCGAACCGGTTGACGAGGTGGTCGAAGAAGTCAGCGAGTCGATCGAAGTGCTGTCGGAAGTCACCGAACAATTTGTGTCGGTCGACTTGAGTGACTCCTTTGACGGCAATCTGCTCGCGGCGCCGGCGAGTTCCTCGGGTGATGGCGAGGCGATGGAAAAACCGGCCAAAGCCAAAGTGCAATTTTTCGGTTCAAAGACCGAGGCGATTGATTTTGTGTTCGTGATCGATAATTCCAACAGCATGACGCAGGGGCGTTTCGAAACCGCCCTGAACGAACTGGTCAAAGCGGTCGACAAGCTCAACAAACGTCAAAAGTTCTACGTGATCTTCTACAGCGACACCGCCTATCCGCTCTTTCACCCCTACGCCCCGAAAACGCTGGTCCCCGCCACGCCCCAGAACAAGCAACTGCTGGTCAAGTGGTTGCAAACCGTACCGCTGTGTCTGAGAACCAACGGCAAAGAAGCGCTTCAGCTGGGGTTCAATCTCAACCCCGACATCATGTTCGTGCTCGGCGACGGAGCCTTCACCGACGGAGCCTCCCGGTACTTCAGCGAGCGACCAAACAAGAAAGTGGTGGTTCACACCCTGGGGATGGAGGTCAGCGGAAAGAACGCGCAAACGTTCAAGCAACTTGCCGCCAAACATCGCGGCACCTACCAAGACGTCGGTGTTCATCCGCAAGCCGCACTGATCGCCAAACAGTTGCCTCGCCCACGACTGAAAACCAGAAACGGGTACTGGGGATTAAAATTGCCGGCTAACAACAAAAAGATGCAGTAGCTCCGAGTGTGGACGCCGAATGACTGATCCCCCTTCCTGGCGCTCGCGTGCAAAATCTTTGTCGCCCGGACGCTCGGCCGAAAAGCAGGCTGCGAGGCCGGCCGAAAAGCAGGCTGCGAAGCCGAAACCCGAAAGCACGCCCGAACCTCGCTCCGAACCTTCCGCAACCGACCAGTTGCCCGCCGGTTGGCAGACGCTCGACGCGACGACGGCCATGGAATTGCTGTCGACGAAAACCGGCCCCCAAGGCGATGCCGCCGACACCGATGCTACAGACGACCAGGCAACGTCGTTGCTGCGCCGACGCAGACGGTTTTCATGGGTGGAATGGACCGGAATAGCGGCCGTCTTGGGATTGCTGATCGCCGCGATGCTGATGTACCTGCGGCGACCCCAAGCCGAACAGTCCGCGGTCGACAACGCAGCGGTCCCCGCCGAAGCACCTGCACCGCCCGCCGTCGATGCCCCAACGGCACCCGACGACCGGGAGCAGTCCGCGCCGCCGGCCCCGGCCGCACAGTCGGCGGGCCCAGCGACGGCCAAGTCAATCGCTCAAGACGTCCTTGCCGACGCCGGTGACGGTTCGTTTGCGCTGCAGAGTTCTGGCGCCGTCGCAGAATCGAAAAAGCCTGTTGCTCGCCGGCCCGATTCAATCGTCGAAACTGCGCCCGGCCGTGAACCTTCGCCCTCCAAACCAACAAAAGCCTCGACGCGTTTTCCGCGCGCCCCCGCCCCCAACACGCTCATCCCGCTCGATCGCAAACCGATCGAGCATGCTGCGGAAAAACCGATGCGGGCACCGCTCTCCTTGCCGCAGCGTTCTCCCGCATTCGTGTCCTTTGAACGAGTCTATGCGGTCGCTTTCGAAACGCATCAAGATTATCTCGAACAGAAACGGTCGGCCCCATCAGCTCCCGAGACCGAAGCGCTGTTGGGTGAATGCATCGTGTTGTTCGATCAGTGTCTCGGCCGACCGGCCGATGAATCGACGCTTGAACAACGCCATCAAATCGCATCGACACTCGCGGTCCTCTATTTCGACGCCGGTCACTTGTACGCCGCCGGCGTCTATGGGCTGCACGTGACCCGGTTCGCCGATCCGACGCAACCGGTCGCCACGGCATCCGCGACGCTCGCCTTTGCCGCCTTTCAAGAAGCACATCAAGTGCACTACACCGGTGCGGATCGCTCGGGTGATCTGCATCAGCTTGAGCATCTCTGTGACCTGATCGCAAGCCGCGGCATCAAACACCCCCAGCTCGACACGATGCGTTTTGCGACCGCCCAGTTTTATCAGCGCGACGGATTCCATCTCGAGGCCGCGCAAACCTACCTCAAAATCCCCAAGCGTTCACCTCTCTACGCAAAGGCTCAGCTGGCCGCCGGCAGAGAGTTCTGGGCCGAGGCGGTGCGGCGCGACAACGAAGGGATCAACAAACAACGTGCCGCGATCATCAGCTGCGCGGCGAAATACCTGCGTGGCGCCATCGACCAGATCGATACCAACAGCGAGATCACGGCACCCGTATTGGCGGGGATGTTCTCGCTCGCCGAGATCTCATTGATGCGTGACGATCCACAGCAAGCGATTGCGTTGCTCGATGGAAAGCAAGGCGTTTTGGAACTGGCGAAGAAGGTGAAACTGTCGAAGGAATTCATCACCGCTGCCGAGGAATGTCTGTTTCAGGCCTATTCGCAATCCGGCGATGTGGAGGGCATCCAGTCGTCGATCGCGGCCTTGTCAAAACGGTACGGCCCTCGTGGCAAGGAGCGGATCGCAAGCCTGCAAACGAAAGTCGCAAGAGAATTTGTGGACAACCTGGATCCCGATCAACCGCTGTCGGCCGTTGAAACCGAACAGCTTGAGACGCTGATGCGATCGATTCTCGATCCCAAGCGTAGCCCCTCGACCAACGTGATCCTGTGGGCCGCAGAAACCTGGTCCGATCTGGCAACTCGCGCGAGTGATCAAGACGTCGTGATGCGATGTCGCCGGCGGGCGGACGAATTGCTTAGCCGCGCGTACGAATCAGACGAGCTAACGGCGGCAGAAAAAATGACGCTGCATTTGAAACGGGTCGACCTGGCGCAGCAAGCCGGAGACGCCGGGCGAACGATCTCGCTGTTGTCCGAGACTTTGCGTCAATCGCCGGCCGCAATCGACCTGCAGATCAAGGCGGCCGAAGTGCTGACTGAAAACGCCAGGGCGACCGGGGACGCCGACCGTTTCGCCGAAGCAATCGAAGGCCGCCGTGACGATGCAATTTGGGGCTGGGCGAAACTGACCAACACGCTGGCGAGAATGCACTTTGACAGCGAAGACAAAACGCGATACCTCGATCGACTGCTGCTGTCCGGTTTTCACCTCAACGAAAGTCGCATCCTTCAGGCCCGATCGACGACGTCCCCGGACGAGCGTCAACGGTTGCTGCAGATGTCGAAAAAGCATCTGCGACAGTTGATCGTAACGTTTGCCCAATCGTCGGAGGATTGGATGAAGAAACTTCAAACGCTTCAAGCGATGATCGATCAAATCGAGCAATAGCACGTACGGCAGTCGCCGGGGTGTGGAAATTTGGCAGAACGATACGGGGCAGAATCATGTCGGCCTGAAATCATTCTGCCCCTTCTTTTCAGGAGATCGGAACACTGCAACTTTGTGAAAAAGACACTCAGCGACGGCCCCACTCCTGAACATTGATGTTCGAATCTGCCGGGACACGGTTCGGCTATACTGTTGGCTGCCAGAGCCCAGTCCCCCGCCGCAGGGTTGAACATGAGACACCGAGTCACGAACATCACGTCCGCAACCCTTCTCATTGTCCTTGCGCTAAGCAGTGCAGCGGAATGCCCGGCCGAGGACGCGACCCAGTTTGACCCAGCCGCCGCCGCCAATCTACAGGGTGGTTTGATCGTTCAGCTGGGTGGTCAAAACACCGATGCCGCCGCCCGGCTCAGTCGAACGGGGCGTTACCTGATTCACGTGCTGGATGCCGACGCTCAGGTCACCCGGTCCGCACAGCAACGGTTGCGAGAGCAGGGGAACTACGGCTTGGCTTGGGCCGAACACGTGCGCGATCCACAGCGGCTTCCCTACGCTGAAAACGTGGTGAACCTGATCGTCGTTGACGGTTACTGTGTCCCCGCGACGGAACTGCTGCGCGTCTTGGCTCCTGGCGGGTCGGTCGTCGTTGTCAACGAAAGCGTGGTCGAACAAATCAACTTGGACGCACCAGGATTTTCCCAGACGCGCGATGTGGGCGCCGCCCGTGTCGTTCGAAAGCGTTGGCCGTCCGAAATGGACATCTGGTCTCACTCGCGTCATGATGCCGACGGGAATGCCGTTTCGCTGGATACCGCCGTCGGCCCCCCGCAACGCGTGCGTTGGATTGCCGCCGCGACGTCGGAAGTCGAAGGCATGGTGACCGCCGGCGGTCGCAACTTTTACGGCGGTGTTTTGGCGCGTGACAGCTTCAACGGGTTACGTCTCTGGCACCGCGACTTGAACAAAGACGGCGTCAACAATCCCGACACGTTTAGCCTGCCAAGACTCGCCGGCGATGGCTCCCGACCGGTTGCGTCGGATCGGCGACTGTTTGCCAAATTGAAAGACAGGTTGGTGGCGATCGATGCGGCGACCGGCGAAGTATCGGTCGAGCTTGCGGAAATGAAGTCGCCCCGAGCGTTTTTGTTTGATGGCGTCCGCGTGATTGCCGCCGATGACAAAACGGTACGCGCGTTCGACGTTGAAAATGGGGCGGAGCTATGGCGGGTTGAGTCGGCCGAACCGCGTCACGTGGTCGCCGATGGCCAGCGTGTCGCGCTCGTTCAGGGTCGGATCAAACGTGGCGAAAAAGCGGTCGCGGTTGTGTTGGACGCCGAGTCGGGGGAGACGACCTGGACACGAGATGATTTTTCCTGGCTCGGTGAAACGACGCGTACCGTGCTCGCCAAGGGGCTGCTGGTCTTCGAAGTGTCGACGTTGAACGACCACGATGCCGGCAATGGAATTCATGTCGTCTCTGCAGACGCCGGCGAGCACCGTTGGTCGAAAGAGTATCCGCCGGGGATGAACCATGCACGGCAGGCGCGGGCGATGTTCTTGGACAACGACATCTGGATTCTGCATGGGGGAAAATCAAACACGACCGACAAAGACAATCTGATTCGATCCAAACCGCAAGTCTCCGCGCTCGATCCCAAGACCGGCGAAGTGCGTGTGAGCTATCCGGCGGGGCTGGCCCATTGTTTTCCGCCAGTCGCCACGCCCAACTATTTGTTTGCCGGCGAGTTGGACATGACCGACCTGAGTTCCGGCGAAGTCATCGCGAACCGAATCACGAAGGCGAATTGTTCGCGCGACAGCGGTTGGATTCCGGCCAACGGGCTGATCTACACCACGCCCAAGCACTGCACCTGCTGGCCGATGTTACGCGGATTTGTGGCGATGGCCAAAGCACCCGGTCGTGAGAGTGACGCCAACCGTCCGCTGGCGGAGATCGAATTCGTACTCGAACAGGGGCCGGCGGAGATCGACCCGGATGCGGCAGAAATCGGTCCGAACGACTGGCCGCTGTACCGTCACGACCGCTGGCGCAGCTCGAGCACCGGCGGATCGGGTCCCGACGGGTTGAGTCAAAAGTGGGCGGCTGTTTTGTCCGCTGACTTGATCGCCGATGCAAAAATCACCGGGCCGATCATGCACGACTGGAACGAAAATCCGGTCGTCAAAGGCCCGCTGAGTGCCCCGACGATCGCCGGCGGAACCGCCTTCGTGACGCGGTCCAATGCCCATGAATTGATCGCGGTGGACACTCAATCGGGATCGGTTCGGTGGAGATTCACCGCCAATGGTCGACTCGACACGCCGCCGGCGATTCACCGCGG
Source organism: Rhodopirellula sp. SM50 (assembly GCF_002289565.1). Taxonomy (GTDB): domain Bacteria; phylum Planctomycetota; class Planctomycetia; order Pirellulales; family Pirellulaceae; genus Stieleria. The sequence goes on from NZ_NTFY01000003.1 coordinate 164,743, forward strand.
GCTGTGCCTGTTCGGGACGGCCGCGGGTTGGGTGTACGCGGTCCGCGCCGACACCGGCGAACTGGTCTGGCGGATGCGCGCCGCCCCCAATGACGAGCGAATCATCGCCTACGGTCAAGTCGAATCGCCTTGGCCCGTTCCCGGCGCCATCCTGGTCATGGATGGCATCGCGTACTTTGCAGCCGGCCGACAACCCTTGGCCGATGGCGGCATCCTGGTTTTCGCCGTCGATCCGATGACCGGCAAACGCCACTGGGTCAAACGCATCGACAGCGTTCCACAAAAAGGTTTCTACGAAAATTCCGGTTTGGAATTTGATCCTTTTGATCTCCTGCATGCAGAAGGCGACAAGTTGGCGATGTCGCGTTGGATCTTATCACTCGATGGCAAGGACGTTGACGTCGACAAGTGGAACGCGTTCGCCAAGCTGAACACCGGCAAGGGGGACGTTTGGGTTCCGCGCGGCAGTTGGACCTACGGCGCGCGGCATCAACATCGCTTCCGTGGTGAAGCACCACGACGACCGCTGACTGTTTTCAAGGACGACAAAGTTTTTAGCTCACTCGACGGCAGCACGGACGTGTTCCGCCGCGATTTCAGCGCCGCAGACGTTCAATCCTTCAACAGCAAGTGGATCACCGGATGGGAAGCCGGCAAGTTGGCGCGCGAAGGCGGAAAACCCTATCGAAACCAACGCGTTTCCACCAACTCGGCCTGGGTTCACGATCCCTTTGCCGATCCAGAGGAGATCAAGGAGGAACCCGAATACGGAACTCAACTGCACAACGAGATCTACGCGATGGCGTTGTCCGGCGATGAAAAACTCTACGTCGTGCACCGGGACGGTCGTTTAAAAGTCCTGTCGACCGAAACCGGTTACGTCATCAAAGAATCAAAGGTGCCGCCGCCGGCCTGGGACGGTTTGGCCATCGCCGATGAACGCCTCTTTCTGACCACGCAGGACGGAAAACTGATCTGTCTGGGAGACTAGTGCTTCAACCCTGCCCTCATTCCCATCCGCAGCTTCATCGTGAACGCCAACGCTCCGAGTGCCATCACGACGAGCACCCAGATTTTGCCATCATCTTGATCTCCATCGGCAGCCGCATCGGTCGCGGTCGACTCCTGTGTTCCGGGTTTGCCGACAGGAATCGCCAACTCCAGTGGCTCACCCGAGTCCGCCGATTCGACCATCACGATTTGATCGCCGAGGGTCTGTTGCCAATCGGTTCTTAAGATCAGGTCGACGCCCGGGTTGAGCGCCTTGACGCTGCAGCTGCACTCGCCGACCAGATAGCGGCACGCCGCGATGATCGAACCGGCGTCAAAGTCTGCAGCGGGCAGGGGTTCGATCATTCGTCCGCGGCCGAACACCGGAAACACGAACGGGGCCTCGACCGTTTCGGTCCAGCCATCGACCATCGCGCGAAAGGCGAATTCGTTTTCATCGTCGTGTCGAAGTCGCTCGATCGTGAATTTGATTGAGAGCGGGATGTCACAGCGCAGCACGTCATCCATCGACGCCGCCGGGTGGTCCTGCAAATACTGCGCGGCATCTTCTCGTCGAATCACGCCCTCGGGAATGGCGATCGCGGCGGTCGCGTCCCGGAGTGCAGCTTGCAGGTCCGCCCGCAGCGCGTCGTTTTGTGATTCGTCGGGGCCCTCGACCAAGACCCAGACGGCGGAAGCACCGGTTTGGATTTCCCGAATGATGTTCTTGCGAAGCGGAGACTCGATCCAGGCGTTGAGATTCGCGGATGTCAGAGCGCCGCTCCAACAGAGCGCTGGTTGACCGTCACGTTCGGGATAAAAGACCTGCAGCAGCGGCGTTTGCTCGGTGCTTTCCAATCCCTCGACCGACCAGAGTTCGGCTTCGGAGAGGGTAGCCAAATCAACGACTCGCGTGGTCACGTTGACGCTTGGTTCGGCGAGAGACCGCAGTGCGGCGAGCGCGCCTGCCGCATCGCCGGTCGGTTCACCGTCGATCAACGCCACGATTTCATACGTGTCGGCCGGCCATCGTTCGAGCGCGTAGCGAAACACGGGAACCTTGCACGCGTTCGCGGTAGTGGCCAATAACAGGGTGACGACGACGCATAAAGTGCGTCGATCGAAAGATCGGCTCAAGGCTAGACACCAACGACTGGCGTTCATCGTTGCGGTCCGAAGGCGTAGATGTGGCCGAGTCCGGTGCTGACGAGCAGTCGGCCGTCGGCGACCGCCAGTCCGTGTGCAACGCCATCGACCTCGGCCGACCACTTCAGCGTGCCGTCGTCGGCGTCATAGGCACGGACTTCGTTTTCCAGTCCGACAACGATCGAGTCGGCGGTCTTGATGAACCCGGTCGGGCTGGGGCACTCGACCTCCCACCGCCAGGCCTCCGTCTGTTGCTTGATCGCCTGGGCCAGCTCCGCTTTTGCGGCCGCCTTGGCTTGCTCGTCGGTATTTTTTTTGTCATTGATGATCCCGTTGGCCTTGGTCGCGGCGACTTGTGCGGCGACATAGCTGGATCGGTTCAGCATCTTGAGTTTTCCCGCGGTCGGAATCCAGGCGCGTTCTCCGGCGACCAGGATGCGATTGGTGCCGCTGAAAGTCGCCAGACGTTGTCGGCTGCGCGCATCGGCCAATCGCATTTGATCGCTGGACGACTTTTGATCTTGCGGGCCGGCCAACAGCATTTCGTCTTCGGTCAGCACGCAGAACACGCCACCGGCTTCACCGATCGCACCGAGGGGACTGCCGTCGGCCATCTCAAACGCCAACGGCGCCGCCCGGCCTTGGGGCACATAGATCCGCTCCGACGACGCCAGCAACGCTCCTTGCATGGTGACGCCTTGAACGTCCTTGCGGAAGCATCGATCGCCGTCCAACGCCCCCGTCTTGGCGTCGACCTTGCACAGGTAAGAGGCCTTCCACGGAACCAGCGACGCGCCGAACAACGCGGTGCCGTCTTGGACGAGCACACCGGTGCGCACCGGCCACATCGAAATCAGCTTGCGATTGCTCGCCACCTGTTTCCGCTCCGGCGCGGCCTGCTTTTTCCAAATCAATTCGCCCGAGCTCTGGTCACAACAATAGACGAAGCCGTCATCGGAACCGAAGTAGGCCCGACCGTCGGACAAGGTGGGAGGAAATCGGACGGCGGAGCCGGTGAAAAACACCCAGTGTTCTTTGCCCGTCACGGCGTCCAACGCGTGCACGGCATCGTCGACCGACGAACCGAAAAAGACTTGGCCGCCATCGACCGTCACGAAGAAGCAGGGGTCGAAGTTGCGCATCGATTGCAGGCCGCTGTTGCCTGAATAGGCGTCCCACTTTGCAGGCCCCGTCCACGCGGTTTGCGGAGGCTGCTCCGAGACACGCCCCCAGAGCGGTTGCATGGGGAACGTCAGGCTCGCGTCGGTGACGCCGCTGCGACGGGCATCGTGACGATACGTCGGCCAGGATTGGGCGCACGCTTTGGAGCCAACGCCGACAACTTGGCTGCCGATGCAGCCCAACAGGACGATGACGGTTCGAAGTTGGATCATCGCTCCTCTCCCAACGACAAGACGGGGGCAAAACCGATCGAAGTTTCCATCCAACCGCCACAGGAACACCCGCCACCGCCCTCCGGTGAAAACAGCATGCCTTGAGCCGGAATGGTGCTCAGCCAACAGCTCGGCCGCAAGCGGGTGAACTCGCTGGGTTTCTCGTCTTCAAGTGACCACAACGACAGGGGTCCAGTTCCACCGCGATAGATGATCGAGTTGCCCGCGCCGATCGGCGTCGCACATCCGCGGCGTTTGCCCAACGTCCCCGATTTGACCACGCGGCCGTCGTCGGCACTGAGAATATGCGGCTGGACGAAGATCTGGCCGTTCATCAACACCGCGTGTTGGATGTGTGCGCTGTGATGGTCTTCGGGCCACTGAACGGATTGCTGCCAACGCGGCTTGCCGGATATCGCATCGAGCGCGACGAAGTGAAACTCGTTCTTTCCAGAGGTTTGCAAGATGAACTGATCGTCATCGGCAATGCCAAAACTGATCAGCGTTTCATGATCCTGTGGCGGCACCTTCGATTTCCATCGTTCGTCGCCGCTGTCAAGGTCCAGGCAAACGATGGAGGCCGCGTTCCAGATTTGGCGGTTGAGTAGTTTTCCATCGGACGCTTGTTTCAGCGAGGGATCGTCGACTTCGACAAAGTAAACATGGTTGCCGGAAATGGTGATGGTGGAATGCACGATCGCGTCGGCATCACGCTGCCAATCGATGCTGCCGTATTGTTTGTCGTAGCCCACGATGGCATTCCCGCAGACCTTGGCGGTCGCCGCGTCGTCTTTGCCGTCGTACCACGCCGCCTTGTCCCAGAATCCCGAGTAACCGCTGCCCGGTTTCATGACGGTTCCGACGACACGATGCTCCGTGACGGCGACGTAGCCCCATTCGCTGCTGCCCTCGTATTCTTCCGGAAGCAACATGGTGCGAATCATTTCTCCGCTGGCGGCATCGATCACCCACAAGCGATCTTTCACGGCGGCATAGACGTGCGAATCATCCGCACACCAGTTGCCACAGTCACGCGGAATGTTGACGCGTCGCAAGTCGGGGATTTCGAGCGACCACAGCACGGCGCCGTTGAAAGCATCCAGTGCGATCATGCGATTCATGCCCTGATGAAACAGCCGGCCGCCGACGGCCAGCGGCGCTGGCATGCGCGGGTTGCGGTCGATGCCAAAATCCGCCCCCGGTCGACCGATCCATCTCACTTCCAGGTCGGCCGTGTCGTCGACGCCGCCGAGCATTTCGCCGGAGTAAGACGCGTTGCCGCTGGAGCCGTACTGGTGTCCCCAAGCGGCGAGTTCCGGAGCGGGACGTCGCCCGAAATCGATTTCGGGGTTGATGGCCTGCCATGCGTATCCGGCGTTTTGGGTGTCAGCTACTTCATCGCCGCTGCCCAGCTTGATGATCTGGCCCATCGGGGAAAGCAGCCCGGCGACATCGTTGACTTGATTGGCGCGAACAACGACGACGTTGGCGATCGCCTGGGGAACGTCTTGTTTCAGTTGGGCGGTCAGACGAATGCCGTAGGTTCGATCGGCATACCATCGTTTGCGCAAGCGGTTCAATACGTCTGAATCATCGACCGCGGCGACAACTGTCATCGACGTCCCCGCCGCGATCGCTTCACACCACGAAGGGGGCACGTCGCCCCACACGACCGCGTACCCGCCGGGCTGGACCAGCCGTTTGATCGCCTCCTCGGCTCCGGCGGGAACCTCGGATGTCTCGACCACCGGAGGCGTGTAGTTCATCCCGCCTTCGAGTTGATAAAACGAGCTAAAGGAACGCTTGCCACCTTGATTCAAGCCGAATCGATACCAGTAGTTTTTGCCCGGGACCAGATCGTCCACGACGACACGATGGCTGGTGCCGGAGGATGGCGATGCGATGACGCGCCCCAGTTTTCGGGTTGGTCCAAAGGCGACGGCGGCCGGACCGGCGATCGTCGTTTCCCAGCGGATCTCGGCCGAAGTCGGCGTCAAAAAGCGGACACCGGGGCGGACGCCAAAGGCGATCGGCTCGTCCAAAAGTTTTTTGTCCGGCAGCGTTTTGTCTTGGGCGTGCGACGATACCGCCAACCCGATCCAGAACGCGACGATGACCAACAGGAGGGAAGGCATGATTGCGTTTCACCAAAAAAATCGAGACGCAGAAAGGAGAGAACTGACTGAGGGTAACCGTGTCGGGGACGGCAGTCATCGGTGGTCGCAACGGTTTTTAAAGCGACCCTCCCTGGCAGGGAGTGTATTGGTGTCTACACCTCTTCCGCCACCCTCCCTGGCAGGGAGGGTCGAGCGCAGCGAGGGGAGGGTCGAACGGTGAATCGCCACGGTGGTCGCGGCGAGCCGCGACAATCGCAAGCTGGAAGCTTACGCCACGACTATCGCAAGCTGGAAGCTTACTCCACGGTTAGGGAATCAGTTTCATCGTTTCCATCCAGTTGGCCGCTTGCTCGGGCCAGCGGGTGACGGGCTGGTCGGTGACGCGGAGCCCGTAGCCATGGCCGCCGGTCGCGTAGACATGAAGCTCCGCCGGCACGCCGGCTTCTTTCAGTGCGCCGGCCAACGTCAGGCAATTGTGAACCGACACGCGATCGTCAAAGGCGTGTGCGAAAAACATCGGCGGCGTGTCTTGCGTCACCTTGATGTAGTCGTGCAACTGCGCGGTGCCTTTTTCGACCATGCCCGCTGCGTAGATCAGCATCGCGAAATCGGGCCGGATCGAAACCTGGTCGACTTTGTCCACCGCTTCGTATTGACGGTCTTCCTGAAACAGGGCGGTCAAGCCGGCGGTTTCGCCGCCGGCGGAGAAGCCGCAAATGCCGATTCGTGCGGGATCAATCTTCCACTCTTTAGCGTGCGATCGCACCAAACTCATCGCCCGCTGGGCGTCCTGCACGGCCGCGCCCCAACGACGATCGGGGTCGCGAGCCGGCACGCGGTACTTCAACACGATGGCGGTCACGCCGATCGTGTTGAGCCACTCGGCGACTTCGGTCCCCTCCAAATCATACGCCAAGATGTGGTGTCCACCGCCCGGACAGATCACGACGGCCGTTCCGTTGCTCTTGTCCGCCGGCGGTTGATACACTGCAATCTGGGGCGTGGAAACATTGCCCAGCTTGATGATGCGCCGTCCCGCGATCAACTTGTCGTCCGGCTTGGTCTGGTCCGCTTCCGCGGGCAACGTTTTGGTTTCGCCCGGTGGCGTCCCCGGCCAAACGTTCAAGACAATCGGATCGCCGGCGGCAACCTGCGGCAGCGATGAAAAAACGGATGCAGAGATCAGTGCGATCACGAAGACTGGTTTCATGTGAGTTTCCGGGGGTGCGTGAATCGAGCGACCGCCATTCTAGCTTCGGTCGCGGCAGCGTGCTGCCGCACCCTCGTTCCATCGAAGTGGGGTAAGCATCTTGCTTGCCACCCCCGACGGCTCCGCCGGCGGCCCGGAAGCGTAGCCTGGCCTGCGCAAAGTTGGTTGTTGCGGCCGGTCCGAATCTTAGGCGGAAACCGTTCCGCAGCATTTGCCCAAAGTGGACCTGGGGTGAAGCCCGGATTCGCTGGGGCTCATTCGGTCTCACCCTAGGCTATGTTGTTGATCACCTTTGGCGAACCGAGCCGAGTGATCCTTGATCCACCACAGAACAATAACCACCAAAGAGCTCCACCGACATGCGATCAGCCCGATGGACCCTCATCGTTCTTCCCTTGCTGTTGATCTGCGTTCCTGCCGCCGGCCACGATTACTTTGTGATCAAAGTCGTGGATCAGGCGACCGGACGCGGGGTGCCGATGGTCGAACTGAAAACCGTCAATCACGTCCGCTATTACACGGATTCGGCGGGCCTGGTGGCGTTCGATGAACCGGGATTGATGAACCAATCCGTCTTCTTTCACGTTTGGAGTCACGGCTACGAGTTCCCCGCAGACAGCATCCGATGTTTGCCAAAGACGACGGGCGGGTGATCTTTTTTGAAGGCACGTACACGACGACGTTCTCGGGCAACGACGTCCCGACGCCCCGCTACGACTACAACCAGATGATGTACAAGCTGGATCTAGCGGATCTGGGTTTCGGAGAACGAAACGCAAGCGAGTGAATCGATGTCCAGATCGCACGGATTCCCCTCGTTTTAGGGCTCCGCCGCTGGCACGCCAGACTGCCGCGCCTCTGCCTCGCCTGGCCGCCTTTTCATCCACGTTCCCGCGTCAAATGGGTTATGATGGCTGACCCGAACTCGCGCCGCGAGTGCCTTCCCTCCTAAATCCCACATCCACTTGGAGTCTATTCCGATGAAACCATTTAGTCGTCGCCAGTTTAATGTCGCATCGGCCGCCTCGCTCGCCGGGCTGGCGACCGCCGTTCACACCAGTTCGGCCGCCAAGGCAGCCGACGGCCCCAACGAAAAACTGGGCGTGGTGGTGGCCGGTGTGAACGGACGTGGGCAATCGCACATCGCCGGATTCGGCAGTGATCCGCGGGCCGAAATCCGCGCCATCGTCGAAGTCGATTCTAAGGTCGCGGAGCAGCGCGCCGGTTCGATCGAAAAACGAACGGGGCTAAAGCCGAAGGTCTACCGGGACATCCGTGAAGCGCTCGAATCCGATGATTACCAAATCGTGACCTGTGCGACACCGAACCATTGGCATGCGTTGATCGGCGTCTGGGCGATGCAAGCCGGCAAAGACGTCTACCTTGAGAAACCGATCAGCCATAACGTCAACGAAGGACGGGCGCTCGTCGAGGCGGCAAAAAAGTATGGCCGGATGTTTCAAACCGGAACACAGTGCCGCAGCAGCAACGGCGTGATCGATCTGGTCGATTTCATCCAGAGCGGTGGCATCGGTGAAGTCAAATTGGCTCGCGGGCTGTGTTACAAACGCCGCAAGTCGATCGGCCCGATCGGCGACTATCCGATTCCCGATTCGGTCGATTTCAATCTCTGGAGCGGACCGGCGACCTACACCGATCCGAAGGTGACGCGGCAACGCTTCCACTACGACTGGCACTGGCAACGCCATTACGGCAACGGCGACTCGGGAAACCAAGGCCCTCACCAAACCGACGTCTCACGCTGGGGACTGGGGCTGGAACGTCATCCCAACTCGATCCTGACCTACGCCGGACGTCTCGGTTATCAAGCCGAACGGAAAGATCCGAGCTATGTCGATGCCGGCGACACCGCCAACACCCAGGTCTCGATCTACGACTACGGCGACAAAACGATCGTTTTCGAAACACGTGGCCTAAGTGTCGACGATAGCGCCGACGACGAAATCAACACCCTGTTCGGCAGCAACCGGGGTAACAAGATCGGCGTCGTTTTTTATGGCAGCGAAGGTTACGCGATCCAGGGTCCGAATTACGAAAACGGACGCGTCTTTGACCTCAATAAAAAGCCCGTGCGTGACTTCAAGCACAACAGCAAAGAAGATGGTCAGCTGAACGAGTTGCACATGAGCAACTTCATTGACGCGGTCGTCTCGCGTGATGGGTCCAAGCTGAATGCCGATGCGATGTGCGGACACCTGTCCGCATCGATCGCGCACCTGGGTAACATCTCCTACTATGTCGGTCAGGAAAACCGCGTCAGCCCCGATGAGATTGCCGCAGCCGTGGAAGCGTTCGGTTCGTCCGATGATGATTCCGCGACGCTGCAACGAACGCTGCGGCACCTGCGCGACAATGGTGTGAAACCCGAAGTCGAACAGTTGTCGCTCGGTCCGGTGCTGAAATTCGATCCGGTCAGCGAACGCTTTGCCGACAACGACGCCGCCAACGCGATGTTGACCCGCCAGTACCGCGACGGATTCGTCGTCCCGGATCCGAGTAACGTCTGATCGGCAGTGACTGAGCAGCGAGACTGAGCAGCGAGACTGAGCAGCGAACGGACAGTCATGGTTCGTTCGTTGCTCGGCGTCTGATTCTCAGCGAATCATTTGGCGGAAAGGCAGACGACCGATCCATCCTTCAAGCAGACGAAAAAGCTGTTGTGGGCGATCGCGATGCCGTCCCAAACCGGTGCCGCATCAAATCGCAGTTCCTGTAACGGGCGACCGTCTGCGGCGTCCAACAACCAGGCGATGCCGCCGTTCCGGCCGGCGTAGGAGGCATTGGTCTGCTCCGCCGAGTAGTCTTTGAGCAGCGGAACCCCGGCGGCCATCACCGTGTTTTCCGAAGCCGCGATCGCGTGGCCGGCAAAAGGCGTGGGTGTCGTCCAACGCTGCTGCCAGGTCCCCATCGCGGGGATCGCCGATTTGTCTTCCTTCTCGCCCATCCCGCCGTAGCTTCCCGAATAGACGCTGTACAGGTCCAACGGGTCGAGTCCCCGCCCGCGGCCCGGCAGATTGCGACCGGGCGCGTAACCACGAACCTCGTAAAACAGCTTGCCGTCAAAGGCGATCGTGTCGCCCGCCGGACCGGCGCCGAACTTCCCCATCGCGCCGCCGTAGCGGAGATCGCGATCCACCGTCCAGTAGGTGCGGTGCTGGGGCGATTCGTTCAAAAAACCGGGAGACGCCATCAGGTGCAGGGTCTTCACCCGTTCCGTCGCGACGGGTTCTAGGTCGGGACTGAAGGCCTGGTTTCGCATGAACAGCTGGTCGGCCGCACAAGAGAAAATGTCGGCTTTGCAACCTTCCAACTGGAACTGTCCCCGCGCCTGGACGGGGAAACTGCGGACGTCGTCCTGGTACGGGCCCTGCATGATTCTGCCCTGTTTCATCTCGCCGGAGACCGGATCGAGTCCAAACACGGCGATACCGCCATCGAGAAAGGTGTTGCGTCCGGCGGCAAAGTAAGCCGTGTCATCAAACATCATGATGCTGCCATGCACCGGCCAAGCCGATTCCAAACGCCCCGTGTCGCAGATCAACCGTCGCTGGGGCATGCCGTTGAACGTCCACACCAACTGGCCGTCGGAGGCTCGCAGACAGTAGACCGATCCGCCGCGACTGCCGACCAGGACCAAGCCGTTGTGATAAGTGGGAGGACTGTCGATGCGTCCGTCGGCGATGAAAGACCAACCGATGGTCCCATCTTCGCGATGGAGCGAATACAACGTGTAGCCGTCTCGATCGGCGACATACACATTGTCGCCGGCGACCACCGGAGCGGTCGGATGCGAACCGAGATCGACATTCCATTTGGCCACCAACTCGTCCGGAGTCCGCCCCGACGTGATCCCGCTACGTGAATTCGAATAGCGGTACGTCGGCCAGTCGTCCGCCGAGGCCGCCGGGCCTTTCACGGTTCCAAACGCAGGCCCCTTCACCAGACGCGGCTCGATCGAAACGTTGAAGCGGCGGTCGGCATTGTCGCAACCGTTGTAGAAACCGTTCACGCCGGTGGCCATCGCTCCGATCGCGCACTGACAGACATAGGGGCCGTTGTAGAGCATGCCGTTGGCGGGCATCACCGCCAGCCCGCAAGTCGAACGCGCCCAGGGGTTCGGCGTTTCCGCCATCCCATCGAGCTTGACGAAGTCGCTGCCGCCGGACGCGCTGTTGAGGTAATAGCGATGCGTGATGCGATTGCGATAGCAGCGGTCATGCGACATCGGACCGGTCATCTCCTGGGCCAACGTGCGGACGACCTTACCGGTTTTGGGATCGCGGCCGTTCAAGTCGCGACTCCACACCAATCCATCGGCGACGAAGATCTCGGTGCTCTTCATGTAGTTCTTTCCGGCCGGTGCCGACCAAAGCGTCTTGCCATCGCTAAGACGCTTCGCCGTCATGGTGTCATGAATGGCGCAAAAAACCATCTCGTCGGTCAACACCAGCGTGGGATGGACGTTGGCAGAAAACAGAGCCGAATCACTGGGTTTCTTGCCACGCCGAAGAGCCCGCCCCGCCTCCTTGGTCACCGGTGGCGCGGTCTTGATCGGAACCGGTTCGGTCCACAACACGTCTCCGCTGACAGCGTCCAAACAGGTCACGCCGCCGGTGCTGTGATAGACCAAGTGGGGACCATGGACCGCAAAGGTGCCCCCGGTGTATTCGTCCGCAACGGCGCGGGTCCAACGTTCGCCGCCAGCTTTCAGATCCACGGCACACAGCTCCGCACGTCCAGCGGTCGCCGCCGCTTTGGGCAGCTTGTAGGGCGTTCCCTTGATCACGTACAGCGTTTGGCCATCGATGGCAAACTCCGTCGCCCGCTTGGTGTGTGGATAAACCTGCCGGACCGCGCCGGTGCGGATCGAGTACGCCGTGACGGGATCACCGAAACCGGAACAGACGTAAACGCTCTTGCCGACCGCCGCCAGACACCGCTGCTGCTGAGTCGGAATCGACTTGATGCTTCCCGTCTGCCACTTGCTCCATTGCTCCATCGGCCGCTTCCACAGCTCGATGCCGTTGAATCCGTCACGAGCGACCAATTGGTAATCGAGCGACGCGTTGATGTCTTCGGTCGTCGCGCGATCCTCGATGGTCAATAACACACCATCGGCAGAAACCATGTTGGTCAACGAAGGCGAGAGCGACTTGGAACGTCCGTATTCTGGCGTGTCGTGCCAACGGAGTCGTTGGGGAGGCCCCACATCGTCCAGCGAGACGCCGTTGTTATCCGCACCGTGCAAGAACTGATTCCACTGATCCAGTCCGTCGGGGACCGGCTTCGCCCGCTTCTTCCATCCATCGGCCCCTTGCACCACGAGACGACCACCCGGAACCAACACCCGCATCAATTCGGCTTCGGGAACTTCGGACGAATCCTTGCACAGCACCAGATTCACCAAGCCATCGACGTAGGGCAGGTCGCGGCCGTTGTAGAGCTCGCACGAAACCTTCCCATAAAGCCCCGCCTGCTGAATCACCTGCCGAGCCGCCGCGACACGCTCCGGTTCACGCAACAGCGCATGAATGACGAAGGGTTCATCGGTCGCCAGATTCGCGATCGATTCTCCGTCTTCAAAATCAATCGCGACGACGATTCCGCCACTGAACTTGAATTGTTCAACGAAGCCATCTTCCGCGTGCAGCCTAGACGGCAACAGTCCGATCAGGCAGAGGACTGCGGCGATCCGTCCGACGAGAGATCGATAGTTGTTCATTCGCATGGTGACTGAATCCAGTTCCAGGGCTTCATTTCCAAGGCTTCATTGTTTCGATGCTCCAGGCCGCGTTGTCTGTCACTGAGTATCGTCCAAGCAGATCCCCCCCACAAGGCTGTGCCGCACCGATCTGCGTTCCACGTCCTCCCGCCATCCCACCGCCAGGCATTGCCTGGACGACGCCGACCTCACCGGTGGGTGCAATGCCCTAAAAATGAACCCGAGTGCGAGTCAATCGCACATTGACGCTCAGCAGTTGCCCCGTCCGCCAGTCACGGACCCACAATTGCACCCAGCCGCTGTGTGTTGCCTGCAACGCCACGTTGAGTGGGTAATGCATGCTGATGCGGCGACCGTTGACGGCCAAGATTCGGTCTCCGACTTCCAGCCCAACATTCCAGGCGGCGGTCCCGGGATAGACCTGGGTCAAATGCAACCCACTGGGCGTGTAGCTTCCGTAGACGCCCAAGTACCAACCACCGAAGTGATGATGGGGATGCTTCGGTTCGACAAAGCCACCAAAACCATTCGCTTCCACCGCCGGTTGTGCTTGCAGTCTCTCCGACACTCCGGCGACACACGCGGCGAACACGAACACAGAGAACGCGCTGATCGCGAATCGACGCCTTAACATTGACCTTTTCTCCTTGTTTCTTGAAAGGAGCAAAATTCGGCATCGGCCGGTTTGCTCGATATTTTCGTTGCATGTCCAATGGGTCGCAGATCGCTCCCGATAACGAATGGCCAGACCGAATCGAAACCGTCACGACCAGATTCCGGATTCTGTGGCTTTCGCGGAACGATGCGAGCCGTCCGGTGTCATCCGACGCGACGCCGCTTCCCGCCGGCCGGTTGAAACGTGACAATGACGGTCAAACCGTTGGGGCCTGAACTGCTCGGCCGGATGGGATCGATCCGATTTCACGGCGAGGTCTGACCTGATGACCGAAGTGACGAAAATCCTGTCGAAGATTCGCGAGGGAGACGGCGCGGCCGCCGACCGGTTGCTGCCGCTGGTCTATGACGAACTCCGCAAGCTGGCCGCGTTGAAACTGTCGTTGGAACATCCGGGCCAGACGATCGAGGCGACGGCCCTCGTCCACGAGGCGTACCTGCGGTTGGTCGACGGCAACGAGCACCGCAATTGGGACAGCCGGGGACATTTCTTTGCCGCCGCGGCGACGGCCATGCGGCGGATCCTGGTTGACAACGCACGTCGAAAAAAAAGAGTCAAACACGGTGGTGACTTTCAGCGACTGGCATCAGATAATGTGGAGTTGGCCGCACCGGAAATTCGCGAGGACCTCGTCGCGCTCGACCTGGCCCTCGATCGCCTGAAGTCTATCGATCCCGCCGCGGTGGAACTCGTTCAGTTGCGTTACTTCGCGGGGTTATCGATCGCCGAGGCGGCTGCCGTGCTCGGCCTTTCACCTCGTTCGGCCGACAGACTCTGGGCCTACGGAAGAGCATGGTTGCGCACCGAATTGTCTGATCCGGAGGAGAAATAGCAGAAAACAAGAAAAAGCTTGGCGTGATTTCCGTCATTGCGACGCATTGAATTCAGAACGTCCCCGATCCTACTGGCAATCAAGGGCTGGCCGATGAATGAACGCGAACTGTTTCTCTCTGCGTTGGAGCTTTCCGACACGATCGCCCGGCAGTCCTATCTCCGCTCGGCCTGTGGCGACGATCTGGAATTGATGCGCCGCGTCGAAACGCTGTTGGCCGCCCACGAACAAACCGGCGAATTCCTCGACGCGCCGGTTCCGGAGCAACTGGCGACTGCGCCGGCGGATTCCAAGGCGACCGCCACGGCGACCGCAACCAGTTTGGACAGTTCACCTCCGCGACGGCGTTCGGCGAAGACGGATGTGACAACCGGCGAATTCCCGAAGGCTGGCGATGCCGGTCCGGACGGTTCGGAGTTCTTCGCGGCGTGTCCACCCAATTGGCTGCAACCCTCGTCCCGCGCCGATTCCATCGGTCGACTGGGACAATACGAAATCCTGGAGGTCGTCGGGCAGGGTGCCTTCGGGACGGTGCTGAAGGCATTCGATACAAAACTGCAGCGGGTGGTGGCGATCAAGGTGCTCAATCCAGAACTCGCAGCGATGTCGCCGGCGCGGAAACGCTTCCTTCGTGAGGCTCGAGCGGCGGCGGCGATTCGGCATGAGAATGTCGTCAGCATTTATGCCGTCGAAGAGAGCCCGCTGCCGCACCTGGTGATGGAATATGTTCCCGGCGAAACGTTGCAGCATCGACTGGACCACCAAGGCCCGCTGTCGGTCGGTGACGTGGTGCGATTGGGAAAGCAGATCGCCGACGGACTGGCGGCGGCTCATGCCGGCCAGCTCATTCATCGTGATGTGAAACCGGCCAACATCTTGCTGGAAACCGGCGTCGATGACCACGTGAAGATCACGGATTTCGGACTGGCCCGTACCGCCAACGATGCCAGCCTGACGCAGAGCGGTACGATTGCCGGCACACCGTCGTACATGGCCCCCGAACAGGCTCTCGGTCTGAAGCTTGACCAACGGGCGGACCTGTTCAGCCTGGGCAGCGTTCTGTACCAGATGCTGACCGGGCGGCCGCCGTTTCGCGCCGCCAACGCGTTGGCCATCTTAAGGCGGGTGACCGAAGACGTTCCGCGACCGATGCAGGATATCATTCCGGATATCCCCGACTGGTTGTGCCAGATCGTGGAACGACTTCATGAAAAGAAACCCGAGAATCGATTTACCTCGGCCCGAGAAGTCGGTGACCTGTTGGCCCGTTGTCAGGCCGAATTGCAGGCCTCCGGAAACGTGGTGGCCATTGGCCCGGTCGACACGCGATCGCGGCCGTCCAAGAAAACTTCCGCTCGGCGTCGATTCGGCATCATGGCCAAGCTGGCCGTCGCGACAACAGGCGTGCTGGTCCTTGCCGCAACGGTGTGGCTGATGCCGGTCCTCCGTCTGGTCTGGCAGGGACAAGCCAGTGTCGACTTTTTAAATCGATCCGGTGAGACAAGGGTTGAGTTCTTCGCCGACGGACAGCTCGTCGAAACGCAGGTCGGGTACGGCGGGGTGGATCTGCCGGCGGGTATTTACGAACTACGTGTGCACCATCCCGATTCCAAACTGCGGATCTACGATGTGGCCCTGATCCGCCTTGACTGGCTGCACCGACCGCATCAGGTGAACCTCAGTTCGCCACCGCAGAATCTGCGGCTGCGGGCCGGCGATCGAGTGCAAGTCATGGTGGCGTATGTCGAGAAAGAGACGACCGCGCCGCCGCCTTCGATTGACGCGCGGGCGGATGATCTTTCGCTCTTGGCCGTGGCCGATCAGCTGTTGACGGACCAGTGGGTCGAACTGTTCAACGGCGAAGACCTGTCGGGATGGGAACCGCATCCCGAGGAGACCGGCAGCTGGCACGTCGAGAATGGTCTGCTGACCGCCGCGAGCAGTCCCGGCTATCTTTTCACGACGCGAGATGATTTCACCGACTTTCATCTGCGCTGCGACGTGCGACTCAACGCCGGAGGCGACTCGGGAATCATTGCCCGGGTGCCCTTCGAACGCCCCACCAAAAACGGATTGCCGGGCTACGAAGCGCAGCTGCAGGCCGGGACCGTGCTGGCGGCCGGCTGGCAAACCGGTGCCATCGCGGTCAGCCGGCGCGACCATGGCTGGAGAATGCTGCAGCCCTCCAGCCTGGCGATTGAGCCCGACAGCTGGGTCACGTTGGAATTCATCGCGATCGGCAACCGCCTGGAGACCCGGCTGTCGGGACAACGGATTGCCACGCATGTCGATCCGCAACACCTGTTCGCCCGCGGTCGAATCGCACTGCAGCATTCCGCCAGCGGCACACGGGTGCAGTTTCGACGCATCGAAGTGCGACTACCCGCCAAGTCCCAACAATAGGTTCACCCAGGTATCCATCCTGATGAAACCGTCCAGCTTAGGACAATCGCAATCGTAGTCGTGCTCAGCGATAGCGGTACTCGTGCTCGTCATCGCATCTCGCCCGAGAGATGAGATCATCAAAACCCGTATCGTGCCGGTTACCTCGCAGCAACCGCACGATGCTCAATCGAAACCTTCGAGCTGGCGGATCCCCAGACGCCAATCGATCACGCAAAGTGCGCAGCGGTGTCCGCCACCGACGCGGCTAAGGAAAACGGCTTCGAGACAGCGGTTGGTCCAACCGACGCGCCGAATCAGAGCGATTTAAACCCGACCGAATGGCTTTGATTCTGGCGTTGCGTTCTCTGAGGCTGAGGAAAACTCGCTGCGATTTCACTCAAATGCTAGTTGCTTTTCAACGGGCTGCCTCGACCGACTGAGAGTTCGACCATCTCGGCATGTTCGTCAGGCAAACGTTTTGCACCAAGAACGGCAAACTGCCGACAGTTTGGTGCTCCCTGGCTCGCTCGGAAGCTCATCGAAAAACTGAATTTGAAGTCAACCCCGCATCGCTCGTCCGAGCAAGCACCAAGCGATCTTGCTTGAACGCCTTGGACTCAATCTTCCTTGGCGACGGCGGCAAATGGAAATGTGGTGCCAGTTGTTTTGCCCCCCCCGCGACCATGGCACCTCCTCCGCTAACGGGCGGGGCGCGGTCTGCGTCATTATGGTGAATTACGAACACCCACTCTTCTGGGTTGATATAGTGGCTCCGTATTGGTTGGAGCAACTTGAAGTGAATGCAGCGATTAGACGTTTAACCGGCGCGGCCATTTCCCAGAATTCCAATCCGCATCACGTTTTCGTGATTTACCACGCTCCTCTTGAGAAGTTCCATGCGGATTCATTCTTGGTTCGGTCGTGCTGCTGCGCACGACAAAAGTCGCGTTCGTCAACGGAATCGTCGCGTCGCGCGACGAATGCTGACCGAGACGCTTGAAGAAAGGCACCTACTGGCCGTCACGCCGCTGAGCCCTGGCGAGACCGCGGCGCTTCGCGATACCGTGTCGGCGGTTCAAAGCTTTGGCGATCGGCTGGATCAGTACGCCGCGTTCGCGCAGTCGCTGCCGATGATCGAAGCGACGCTCGGCGAGCAGATCGACATCGGTGGCGCGTTCGGGCAATCCTTCGTGAGGACGATTCAGAGTTTTCTCGACGCGCCGAATCCGACCAAGGAAGGCCTGGAAACGAAAGTCGGTACAACGCTTGGTGACCGAGGAACGATTGATTCCAGCATCAGTCCAACCGAAATCAGCTTTACGATCGATGCGAGTGTCGAGCGTTCGATCAAGACCGAGTTCGATTTGTCGGAGCACATTCCCAACAGCTCGATGATCATCGCGGACAAGTTGGAGGCGGAGCTGAAACTGAAGTTGGATTTCAACTTCACGTTCGGCATCGACCGGACGGCGACTTCCGCAACGGCCGGTGCGTTCATCAGTTTTGATGACGATGCGGAACAGAACAAACTGTCGGCGTCGCTGAGTTTCGCGCCGAACGTGGCTCCCTTGGCAGCCAACCTTGGAGTCCTGGGGATCACTTTGGAAGATCCCACCGCATCGGTCTCGCTGATGGCCTCGTTCGACACGATAACGGAAAAGGTGTCGCCGTCCCAATTGTTGACGTCCGAGTTGTCGTCGTTGGTCAAGATCACGACGCCCAATGCACCGGACAACGAATTCAGTTTGGAGTTGGACGTCAAGACAACATTGGAGGGTATCGATGCCGCCGATGCCAAGGTGACGATCACCGACAGCCTGTTCGATTCGAATCCACCAACCATCTCAGTCGACGTGGGCGCACTATCGAGTTTTCGCGCGCTCTCTCCGACCGGTCTCTTGTCGGCGCTCGATCAGGCGAGCAACACGCTGGGCGGATTGAATGCGTTTGACACCATCATCCCGTTTACCGATGGGAAGAAACTCAGTGAAACAATCAAGTTGGCGGACGCGTTTGAATCGAAGGTGATTCAGCCTGCGACGGACTCGCAGCAAGAAGGCCAACCCGGGTTTTCCAGTTTGCAACAGTTCGTCGTCAAGGTCGCCGATGGAGTCCAGTTCGTCTTGCCAGATGCGAATGATCCGAATCCGGTCAACGAAATCGTATTGGACTTTTCGTTCGAGCACGTCTTCGACATCGCCGCGTTTGAGATGGATTTCGGCGAGGGGCTCGGCGATCTGATCGGGATTGAACTCGATGCGAGCACGCGATTGAATGTCAGCGCGGACGTCGGAGCAGATTTCCAGCTCGGCATCAAGTTGATTCAACCAGGCGCAAGCTTTGGGTTCGACGACAGCACCTTGCTCAGTGCGCTCAACGGTGGCCGTGGTGTGCCTTCGGTTGCCGGTTTGCCGGACTTTAAGGTCACGCTGCGCAGCGGCAAATCCAAAGAAATTGACCTGTCGGACATCACAACCGTCGGACAGCTCATTTCGGCGCTCAGCACAGGAAACCTGGACGAACTAAAGGTCGGTTTTCAAACGGCGACCGATCCGGTCACGGGCGACGAATTCAGTGAAGGCCTGACGCTGATCGACCCGACGACAGGGACAGAGAACAGCAAACTGAAAATCGAGATACTCAACGGTTCGCTGGCCGCGGCTTCTCTCGGGTTGCTGGGTTTTGGGGCCGCAGGGATCTTCACCGGAACCGATGGAAAGATCGACGATGTGAAGCACGGCATGATGACCGGGCAGCTGCACGGCGAAAGCATCGCCGACAATCTGTACATCAAACAGCGCGAAGAAAACAACGAGAAGCTGCCGATGTTCTCGGCCGGCGCTCAGTTGACGGCGGGGCTTGATGGATCCGCCAAGCTGGGATTCATCGAAGTGGGCATCGCTAACGCAACCGCGGTCGGATTGGTTTCGGTGGACTTCACGCCGCCCGACCCAGATGGCAACGGCGAAATCAGCGGCGGCGAAATCATCGAGATCGCCGGATCACTTGGCCGGGAGATCACCGCACCCAAACCCGTCGATTTTGGTCAGGCGGCCGACTACAGTGGCGCGGTCGAAATCGTCTTCCAAAAGACAGATGACTCGACGGCGACGTTGAGTATCCCCTTCATCGTGCGCGCAACTGATGACGCCGGCAAGATCGAGACGATTGCGCGAGCGATGAATGCCAGTTTGGACGGCTCTTCAGATCCCAACGCAGCGCGCATCCGCGTCGGCAGCGCGATGGGAATGCTGACGTTTACGCTGACCGACCGCTCGGACCTTCAAAAGATGACGGTCAAGGGCGGCGGTGCAAATCAAAATATCGTCCTGTTAGGATTGACCGAAGACACATCGGTTTACGTCTTACGCCCGGAATTCGGCGGTTCGGCGCACTTTGACATTCCTTTGACGCTGTCCGTGGGCGGTTTGACATTGCCCGAAGGAATCGGTGGGAAGACCTTGACGTTTGACGTTCCCGACCTGTTCAACATCGACCTGAATCTAAAGGACGCGTTGGACATTGATTTCTCGGAGATGGGCGACGATCTCAAGCGGCTAAAAGATCTTGACCCGTCCGCCATCTTTGATGCAATCAACGGCGCCTTCGAAATGCTGAAGGGATTGGAAGCGTTTCAGGACGCGGCGTTTTTGAACGAGCCGCTGCCGCTACTGGGCACCGATCTAAAGTCTGTGCTGGATCTCGCCGCAACCTTCGGTGAGCTGATCGTCGATCTGAAGAACGATCCGGTCGATGCCGTCGGACAGATCGATGATCATCTGGAACGTTTGCTCGGCATCACGAACGATGAAGCGGTCGAATTGTCGTTCGATACATCGGGGGACAATCCCGCGCTGCGGATCGACTTGCTGCTGACGGTGGATGCCGGCGGAATTGGATTCGGCACCGTCGATCCACTCGTCTTTGAAACCCCGGTCAGCATCGACCTGGCAGACCTGGGCTCCAACGACTTTTCCAACTTAATTGATGCGAAGGGCTCCGCTGCACTGAGCCTGATGGGGTTCGCCGAATTAGACATTTCGATCGGGATCGAGTTGCCCGACAGTGGCAATCCGATTCCGTTCTTGTACGATTTTGACGACATGGATGACGAGGACCCGTCGAATGACACGGGCACGAACCTCGCCCTGTTGGTCAAAGCGGACGCGTCCGATATCAACTTTAACGTTGCCATCGGTCCGATCGGGGCATCGATCGTCCAACAGCCCGGACAGTCCCTTTCGATCAGCGGGCCTGCCGGGCCAGGCGAGGAGTATGCGCGGTTCGTGGTCGAACTCACCGATGTGGCCGAGGGTGATGACGGACGTCACCTGCTGAGTGAGTTGGCGTTGACGGGACCGAACCGATTGTCTCGCGACGATTTCGGCTTTTCCGGAGACGGCAGTGTCGCGTTTGATGCGGATCTGGACTTTGCCGGACTGCCAACCTTCCCGGTCTCGTTTGCACTCAACAACATCGGGTCGCTGACCGACCCCGGCGGATTGCAACCGGACGATTTCCATTTTACGGTCAATGGCGTGTCCGCAGATCAGGCGCTCGGTGGCGTCAAAGACATCTTGGCGGGCGACTTCGACTTGCTGTCCTTCGTCGGCGGTTGGGACGGCGCGTTTGACCTGATCATCGATGCCATGGAAGGCGAAGTGTTCGGGCTCGAGTTGCCGTTCATCGGTGACAAGCTGAAGGACCAGGCGGACTTCCTGCGCGAAATCAAAGACAGTGTATCGGCGAACCTCGGCGACAATGTTGAGAACGAAGAAGGCGGCGTCTTTACCGAGATCTTTGATGACATCCGCCAAGACATCTTGGATGGAATCGGTCCCGGCGGCGTTAACCTGCTGAAGGATCTCACCAATGACGGGCAAGTCACGATCGACGACGTGGTGATCGGACTGATCGAACCGGGGCCGGGAGTCGAGTTTGAAATCTTGATCGGCAGCGATTTGGGCAAGCTCGACTTGCCGTTCGGTTTTGATCTGGGGATCCCGGGACTGGGTCTGGAAGTCAATGCGGAGGTCGAAGCGAGCCTCGGTTTCGAATTTGGGCTCAGCATGGGTGTTGACCTGGATCACGGTTTCTTTATCGACACCAACGACAGTTTCCTGCAAGTCTTTGTCGACGTTGCGATTCCGAACTTGAATGCGACCGGCGAACTGGGATTTCTGAGACTGGATGCCAATCTGCTGGCCGACCGGGGTGAACAAGCCAAAGCGATGGCGATGGTCGGAAGAGACCAACCGCTTGATTCGCAATTTGAAATTTTTAGCAACCAGCGGGGCAGTACTGCAAACTTTGACGTGCGAATCATTCCCGACGATGGTCAGGGCGAGAACTGGAAGTTCGATGCCGCGGATCGAATGTTGACGTTTGAGGTCGAATCGACGACGTCCGCGGCGGAATTGGTTCTGCGCATCAATGATACACCGGAGCTTGCCGCACACTTCTCCGCGGTGTTGGCAGAGGAAAACGGATTGGGCGGCGGCGTTGTCGATGCAAATCAGCGCGCGCTCGGTGTCGCCAACAGTTTTGTCGGACAGTTCACCGTCGATCTGATCGACCCGGCACTGGACGGTGAAGCCGATGGCAAGTTGTCGTTCAATGAAATCGTTTCGGTCCAATCGTTCGATCAAGTACTCAACATCGACATTCTGGCGAAAGCCGCGTTGGACATGCATTTGCATGCCGGATTCGGCGAGAACGCGAATTTTCCCAGCATCCAAACCGGCATGAGTGTTGATTGGGAGTTCCAACTCGGCGACGACGTCCAACTGCCAACCGTCCAATTCGTCAACATCGAACTGGGTCTAGGTGAATTCCTGTCGGGATTCGCCGGCGGAATGTTCGAACAGGTCGAAAAGGTACTCGCGCCCGTTCGACCGATCGTCAATTTCCTCAGCGAAGAGCTGCCGGTGGTTTCCGAGCTGACCGGTGGACCGATCACGGTGCTCGACTTGATCAGGATGCAAGGCGGTCGGGTCGCCAGGGCGGCTTCGTTCATCGAAGCGGTTCAGAAATTGGACAGCATCATTTCGAACATCCCCGACTTGGGCGATGCGATGTTGCCGATCGGTAACGCGACGTTCGATCCGAACAAAGAGACCGACCGATTCACGATCGATGGCGGACTAGTCGACGCATTCAGCGCGATGAAGGACGCGTTCAGTGCCAAGGCGCCTGCGGAAGGAGGATTCGATCCCAACAATTTCGTGGCCAGCGAGGAAGACTTGGACGAGATGGGTGACGACAAGCTCAAGCTGGGATTCCCGATCCTCAGCCCCGCGAACGTGCTCGGTTTGCTGGGTGGTGAAGTGGTCGATCTATTCACACTCGAATTGCCGACGTTGACGTTGGACGCCAGCATCAAAAAGTTTTTTCCCTTGCCACCGTTCCCGGCGGTCGGCATTGAGCTGGCAGGTAACTTCGAGGCCAAAGCGGATTTCGCATTCGGCTTTGACACGTTGGGGATCGAACAATTCAAACAGTCGGGCGACTTTGAAGACATCATCAACGGATTCTTCGTCTTCGACCATGAGAATGCTGATGGCAGCGGCGAAGACATCCCCGAGTTGGTCTTGGGTGCGTCGGTCACGGCAGCCGCGGCACTCAACGTGGGCATTCTGAGCGCGAGTGTGGGCGGCGGGATCTTTGCGAATGTTGATTTCAATCTTCACGACGAAGACGACGATGGCAAAATTCGCTTGGTCGAGTTGCTTGACAGCGTGTTGTTGGGGCCGATTCACATCTTCGACGTCAGCGGCAGCTTCGACGCCAAACTGTTCGCGACGGTGACGATCGATCTGGGCGTGGTTGAAATCGACAAAAGTTTTGATCTGGCCGAAGTCAACCTGTTCAAGTTCGACATCCCGCGGCCGGACGGCACTTTCGCGCCGCTGGCTGAGTTGCAGGGTTCGAACCTGGTGTTGAACATCGGCGATCGCGCCGGTCAACGTGACCCGACGGGATTGTTTGGCATCGGCACCGAGCAAGCGATCGACTACCGCATCTTGGCCGGTCCCGCGCCGGGTGAAATCGTGGTCGAATCGTTTGGTCGATCACAGACGTATCAAAACGTCGCTCAGATCACCGGCGCGGCGGGGCAGTTCGACGACAAGATTTCGGTCAGTGAAGACGTCACGATTCCGGTCACCCTCAGCGGAGGCGACGGCAACGACCTGTTGATCGGAGGCAGCGGAAATGACTCGCTGTCCGGCGGGCCCGGCATGGACGAATTGCGGGGCGGGGCGGGCACCGATCTGCTCGACGGCGGTGCCGGACGCGACAACCTGATGGGCGAAGGCGGCGACGACGAACTGCATGGCGGCGCGGATGCCGACGAATTGCGCGGCGGTGATGGAGACGACATTGCCCGCGGCGACGGCGGCGACGATCAAATCTTCGGCGGTGGTGGTGACGACGATCTGTCGGGTGGAGCCGGGTTCGATACACTCCTCGGCGAAGGTGGCAGCGATACGATCGATGGCGGCGATGATGGAGATGAGATTCAAGGTGGAGACGGCGGCGATGTGATCTGGGGCGGTTCAGGCAGTGACCAAATCTTTGCCGGCGGCGGCAATGACATCGTACACGCTGGAACCGGCGACGATGTGGTCTTTGGCGGCATCGGCAATGACACGCTGTTCGGCGAAGAAGACGACGATCAACTGTTCGGCGAAAACAGCCGCGACACCCTCTACGGCGGCCCGGGCAACGATCTCCTGGAAGGCGGCTTCGCGTCGGATGACTTGTTCGGCGGACTAGGCGACGACGAGCTGTTCGCAAACACCAGTGACACGAGCGTTGTGGATGAAGCGACTCACTTGCTGGTCGGCGGCGGCGGTGATGACTTGATCAGTGCTGTGTTCCCCACTTGTGATCTCGCAGATCTTGATTGCTCGTTCGACAACACGGTCTTCGGCGACGGCGCGAACGACGAAGCCGGCAACGTTGACCCCGCGCTCGATGGAAACGACATCATTCGGACCGGAGACGGAAATGACACGATTCATGCCGGCGGCGGTAATGATCAAGTCTTCGCGTCACTGGGCATTGATATGGACGCTGCCGATGCCGATTGGGTCGACGCCGGATCGGGGAACGATGTGGTCTTTACCGGCCAAGGTAACGATTACGTGATCGGCGGATTCGGCGACGATGAATTATTTGGTCAAACCGGCATCGACGTCATCTGGGGCGGGCTGCAACCCGAGGGAGTGACGCGCGACAGTTTCTTTATCCGTGACGAAAACGATGCGTTCCCGCTGATCACCGACAACTTTGAACTGCCGCCACGTTATCTGCAAGCCGAGGCTGCTTATCCGACCGGCTACATGCCTCCGATGATCACGCCCAAGTTCACGTTGGGACAGCCCGTCGAGGGAACGGCGGGTGGCGGTGACGACAAGATCGAAGGCGGCGACGGAACCGACTTCCTGTTCGGCGGCGCGGGTGTCGACATCATTCTCGGTGGCGCCGGTTCGGACTACATCGATGCCGGTGCGGGAAACGATATCAACGTTCGCGGCGGCGACGGTGATGACGTGGTTCGCGGTGGCGGCAACAACGATGAACTCAACGGCGACGCGGGCATCGACCAGATTCTGGGAGATGGCGGTGACGACAAGTTGTACGGTGACGTCGGCACCGCAGGCGTGCAACTTGGGCAACGCCTGTTCGGCGGCGACGGCGGCGACATCTTGTACGCCTATGCAGACGGCATCAATCAGAACGCCAGCCAAAACGTGTTAGATGGTGACCAATTGTTTGGCGATGCAGCCGGCGACACTTTGTACGGCAGTTTGCGGAAAGAGTTGTTGGTCGGTGGAGCGGGCGCTGATTTTTTGATCGGTGATGCCTTACTCGGCAGCGATTATCGCAAGAACCCAGCGGCCGACACCACTGGCGCAGACGATCGCCTGTTCGGCGAAACAGGCGAAGACAGACTATTCGGCGGCGGCGGCGACGACGAGATGTGGGGCGGCGGCGATACCGATTACTTCGACGGTCAGAAAGGCGACGACACCCAGTACGGCGGCAGCGGCAATGACCTGTTTGTGGTCTCCGCCATGAAGGTGCAGCAAGATGGTACGGACGTCATTGACGGTCACTTTGGAAACTTCCCCGGTGACAATTCGGTCGACGATTCCACCGATGTGATGGTGATCAACGGGTCACAATTACACGACACGATTGCACTCAGCCAGGAAATCGCTGCGTCTAAGCGACTGCGGATCGATTACAAGTCGGGAATGTCCGCCAGTCGCACGATCTTTGTTGACTGGTTGGACTCCAGCGGATCCCCAGTGATTCAGCAATTCCAGGTTGCGGGTCTGGCAGGCAATGACTTGATCGGATTCGCGGGCGTGCATCCAACGCTGTTGCCATTGCAACCCATCGGTGCCGAGGCACTCGACTTAACTGCCTTGGTCAACCGCAGCAGCGAAGCGGTTTCGACGATCGAAGGCAATAGCGGCAACGATACCGTGATTGGATCGATCGCCGGTGATTTGATCAACGGCGGCCCGGGCAGCGACACGATGTTCGGTTTCGCCGGTGACGACAGCCTGGGTGGCGACAATCTGGACGGATTCGTCGGCGATCGCGATGTGATGTATGCGGGCGGGGGCAACGACGATTTGACGGCCGGCCAAGGGACAAACGAGCTGTATGCTTGGTCGATCGATCCCAGAATTGCTGATTTTGGCATCTATGTTGATTCGGACGGGAGTTTCCACGATGACTCGGCAGGTGGCACGCGCAGTCAAGAAAACACCGGACTCAACCGGATGCTCGGTGGCGTGCTGGCCGACCAATTGTATGGAGGCACGGTACTTGATTTCATGTACGGTCAAGGTGGAGGCGACACGCTGTACCGCGCCGACGGCACGACCTTTGAATCACTGGGAAATGCTATCCCGGGTAACGAGTGGAAAGACTACGCCCGAGAAACCGGACAAGTCTGGTACGTGGGCGGAACGAACGCGGACGACGAAATCTCGGTCAACTTCGTCACCGAACCGGGCTTGCTGTCCGATCATCACCTGATCACGCGTTTGACCGACAACGGTGACAACTTCACGTTCGACGCGCAAGTGCGGTTGGACTTTAGCGCAACCGATGCCGATGGAAATCTGATTTGGTCACCCGATCAAATTCAATTTGACTACGAGGCACTTCGCGATGCCGAAGAAGCACTCGATCCGACCTCCGAGATTGCCGATGTCTTGGAAAGAACGGCCCAGGAAGCGCGCACGAGCTTGATTGAAAACCTGTTGCCGCCCGAGGGAGATTTCTTGGCGATCATCGTCGATGCGCTCGACGGCAACGACGAAATCATCGTGGGCCCAACGGTTCAAAAATCGGTTTGGATCGATGCCGGTGCGGGCGACGATCAGGTGACCATTCGCGGCGGAAAGGCGATTTTGGCGGACAGGGCCGAGTCATCGCTTTCCGCTGACGGTTTGACGAGCAGAAACGATCTTCCCAGACACGCGTTTGAGGTCGACTTGCACGATACGGGGCTCAGGCTGGACAACCTGACGATCGACAATGCCAATGACGTTGATTGGTTCTCGTTTACGATGCCGCAGTCGATGCATACGCTGTCGATTGAAATCGCTTCCGCGTCTCCGGCCGACGAATTTTCGTTCCGCATTTATCCACCATCGCGGGCGACCGACAATAACGTCGCAGCGATTACTGATCTGAGCACGCTGGCAGCAGGCGATGTCTACCTGTTGGAAGTCTTCAACGATCTGACGCCGACCATCTACGGCATCGAGTTCATTTTGGATCCGATGGGTCCGCCTCAGCGAGTCGATCTTGGTCTGCGAGTCGATTTGGTTCGCCGTGATTTAATTCTTGGTGGCCCGGGCCACGATCAATTACTCGGTGGTCCGGGAGCAGACTGGATCATCGGTGGGCCTGGCAACGATGTGATTAGCGGCGGTCGCGATCGCATGGCCAGCGATTTATTGCTCGGTGGCGATGGCGACGACACCTTTCAAATCATTCCCGATCAACTGCCGGAAGTTGGAAACGAGCCGGATTCCGTGTTTGATTCCGTCACTCAGACCTATCGTCCGACCGCCAACGACCTCATTGACGGTGGTAGTGGAAACGACCGAATGCTGTACGTCGGTGGCGACTTGGATCGGCTTGGAAACCCTGTGCCCGACTATGCGGCGATTCGCTACAACACGGGACTCCATCGCTACGAATTCAGCAGTCTCGTTTGGGACATCGGCACTCAGTCCTATCAAATGGAAATCGATGCCAGTGGCATCACCCAGTGGAAGCAACACTTTCTCTTTTATCAAACGCACAACATCGAAGACACACAATTTGAATTGCGCGATGGTGACGATACGTTGCATGCAGATCCGGAATTTAAGTACGTGCCTGCGCATCTTTCAGAATCGTGGGTGCATCGGTACAGTTTCGACGAGCCCACCGGCGTATTCGTGGATTCGGTTGGAGGCGCCGACGCGAACTTGGTCGATCTTCCGGGCGGCGGAGACAGTGAGGTTACGGGAGGCCAAGTCAGACTGTTTGGCGGCGCCCACGCCACGTCGGATTATGTTGAACTGCCCGACACGCTCTTCGACGGATTGACGTCGACAACGATCGAGCTTTGGGCGACTCGCGAGAGTGTGCAGTCTTGGTCGAGGATCTTTGACTTTGGTCCTTCGCCCTACTTCCTTGCGACGTGGGACGCCGCTGGTAACGGCGATCGGGAGTTGGTCCAATGGACGAATGACCTCTATGACTCGTTGGCGCCTTATGTTGACGGTCAGGAGACTCACCTTGCGATCGCGGTCGAGCAAGGTGCTGGGGCCGGGGGATCGACACGTGTGTCTCTCTATCGGGACGGCGTCTTCAAGGGCGTCTTTCATACTGCGAATACACTTGCAACCTTGAACGACAACAACTGGCTAGGACGTTCGAAGTTCACAAACGATTTGACCGCGGACGCTTCCTACAACGAGTTTAGAATCCACAACCGTGCCTTGACACCAGAGGAGGTTGCATCCAGCTACAGCATCGGTGCAGACGCGCCGGGCACCGGCGAGGAATGGGGCATCAAGCTCGGCGACTTCCAGCAAGGCGCCACCGAAGCTCAGCTGATCGTCTCCGGAGGCAACGGCGACGATGAGTTGTTCGGCGGTGCATTGGCGGACTGGATCGAAGGCGGACCGGGTCACGACCTGATCGTCGGCGGCTCGGGCAACGATGAACTGCTGGGCGGTAGCGGCGATGATCAGATCTTTGGGCTGAAAGAATCGGTCGTGCCGCGTCCGCCATCTGGCGTCAGCGGGCATTCGTCCCTTGGTGCGTCCGAGGCCTACGAGTACTCGCTGGTCCCGCCGTTCTTCGCGTTACCACAAACGCGACTCGCTGGCCTGGATCTGCATTCCCTGGAGTCGCAAACCGAACCGCTAAACTTGAGTCTCTCCCCCGAGGTGGTCGGACTCGATGGTGTGAGTGTCCGGGAACGCCTTTCTGAACTCCGCCCGATCGGCGACTTCAATGCCGACGGGCGAGAGGACTTTCTTGCGGTGAGCGACACCACGAGTTACGTCTTGCTCGGGCCGGTGGAGCTGGATGCGATCGAACGGGTCGACCAATTCGCTGAGATCGTGATTGATCACGCGGCACTCGGCCGACCAGCAGAACGTTTTGGCGATATTAATGGAGATGGAAACGCCGATCTCGCATTCGTCCGAGATGAGGATGGAGTGACGCTGGCGACAGTCGTCTTGGGTGGCGCAAAAATGAACGACACTCAAGACTGGCCTCGGCTGTGGGATGACAATTTGGCAACGGCTGGAACAAGTTTCCGATCGATCGATTTGACGGGAATGCCGCTGTCATCCGAAGTTCCCGTCGAAGTCTCGATTGCCGAGATTACCGGCGATGCTTACGACGACTTGGTGATCCTCGCCGGATCGACCGCTGAGGAAAAACATGACGTTGGGGCCTTTATCCGAACCTCACCGGCGCGAGGCCGGTTTGTTCGGATTAAGAATATGGGAGACCTTCCACGCGAACTCCACCTCGCCGAAGTAGAGGTGTTCCCCTGCGATGTCACTCCGGCAGGGGATTGCGGTTTCACTCCGACCCCAGGGGTTTACGATCAGAATGATCTTGCTCGGCAATTCAAGGGAGCGAGAATATTTTCGAAGGTCGGTGAACAATTCTTCGCGCATACCCAAGATGCTACGACGTTGTTGGACGGTGGTCCACAGTCTGGCAATGCTGTCTATACGGTGACGGGCATCGGTAATGAAGTCGTCATCGACCTTGGCTCGACCCAAGACATCGGAACGATTCGTTTGTGGCAGCGGAGCGATATGGGCTCCCCGCAGCGTTTGAGCGATGTCGAGGTTACCGTTCAGACCGGGAGAGAAATAAGCAACGACGAATATGAACCCGATAGTATTGTCGCTCTGGATCATTGGCGTGGCGTGGTTCCGTTCCCAAACGCATCACTCGAGATGGTGGTCGTGGATGAGGGCTACTGGTCGAATGGCGGGGTCGTCTTTTCGGGAGGCACGATCTCCACGATGCAATCGTTGGAGTTCTCCGACGCGCAGACGCAAATCGTCAATAATCCGTCACTGTTCCGGCCTTTAACGCTGTCCGCGATTGCTGAGGACAGTAACGGTGATGGTGTCAACGAGATCGTTTTCGGAAATCGAAATACTGATGTGGGAATCTATCAGGCGCTGCCGGCTCAAGTGACGGCGTCCCCTCCAAGCACGAGTTTCTCCGGTACGGCACCCCTGGACATCGCAGTCAATGGAATGGCCACGAGACTACGCATCAGTTTTGAAGAAAACACAGCAGAAACGTCAGAAACCCCGGAACCAAACACAGCCGAAAAATTAGTCGATCAGATCAACAGGAAATTGTCTGACACAGAGTTTTCGGGTCGCGTTTTTGCAACGGCAGTCGATGGTCGGATTCAAATGACAACGGTGCAATTAGGGGAGGACATTCGACTGGGTGTTTTTGGTGCCGAACTCGGTTTTGAAACACGTACTGAAATCGAGCGTATTTATGCGCCCGACGATGACAACCGTGGCACTTTGTTTCCACAGCCTTTCGATACTAGTGAAGACGATGAAGAGTTTTACTTTAACATTGCTAGTGGCCAGCAACTTGGGATCATCACTGACATTGAAATCACGGTCGATATCACTCACGATTTCCTGCCGAACCTCGCGTTGCGGCTCGGGAAAACAGAAGATGCATTTTCTTTTGATGAGTCATTCTTCGTCCCATTGGCCGCCAATATCGGGACATCGACAGACAGTTTCAGGAATACCACTTTCAGCGACAATGCAGTCACTCACATTACTGACTTTGATATTTTGAACTATGACAACCAGGTTTTTCGGCCTCTTGAGCCGCTCGATTTGTTTGTCGGCACGACGCCCGGGAAGAAGATTGCTTTACAGGTCCAAGAAACCGATACTGGAGGAACCGCAACCGGTACGGTTCATGCATTGAGCCTCAAGCTCACGACCAGCTTTCATGAATTCGCAACTGGAAGTGTGGTTCCGCTCGATGTTTCGGCGAGCAGCAGCCATTTCCTTTCGCTCCCCGGTGTGAGTGGACCGCAACAAGTCGTTGAAGCGATTCGTTTTGGTTCGTCATACGAACCGACGGCGTTGACGGACCTGAATCACGACGGATATGGCGACGTTGCCTTTTCACACCCCAATAAGTTGGAGATCTACAGGGGATCGCCGCGGAATATTTCCGCATCCGATTCCGCATCGCTGATCATCAACGGTACGGGATTGTCTGCCGCCTCGGGCGACTTCGACGGAGACGGGACCACGGATCTCGCCGTCACCCAAATCCAAAACCAAAACCAATCGGGCGCTGTGTTCCTGTTCTGGGCCATTGGTGATCTTATGGCGTCAGGGACGATGACACTTGATTTGCAGGACGCCGATCTTGAATTCGACGGCGGGTTGGAATCCGGAACATCGCCCGTGTTCTCGCGGATGGATCTGAACGCGGATGGCATGGACGACCTGGTGATCAGCGCTGGACTCGCACGAAATGAGTCCGGTGCGAACGAGGCTGGTCGGTTGTACGTGGTTTACGGTGCGTCTGCTCGCTCAGCAGTTCCAACGACCGGATTGATTGACCTGGAAAATTTCTCGGTCCCGGGCAGTGGCTCGTTCGTGGTGGATACGAATACGGGACGTCCGTCCGAGTTTAATGATTCCGGTCAGCCGTACGCGTTGGGCGCGGCAGACGACGAGCAATGGTTCCGTTTCACAACCTTGGGCGACGGCCAGGCGACGGATGTGATTCGTCTGCTCAGCCAACCGATGACAACTTTGGTCGCCGACCTGATCGATGCCGATGGTGCGTCCATCGCGTCGAACCAGTCCGTGTTTGATCTTCGACATTTGACCGCTGGAACGTATTACCTTCGCGTTTACGGTTCGACAGATCCGTTCACGATTGAATTTGATGCTCCACAACGCGGGTTTGGCCACGGTTCCACCACGCTGCCTGATCGCGACCTGATCGATGGTGGTGACGGTGACGACACGCTCGTCGGCAACAACGACATCGATCGAATCTTCGGTGGAGGTGGCGGTGATACCGTGATTGGCGAACCGTTCGAGCAGCGCGATGCAAGCCCAAGTGATGCTTCTCTTGTCGTTCCCCAAGTGGATGAGCAGATTTCTGCCGAGCCCCATGTTTCACTCGACACGGAAATCGAGATCGGCAATCAAGCCGTTGCGCGCGCGATCGCTACGCAATTGGGACAGCCGATTACCGTGGACACTGATGGTGCGTTCCAGCCGCTCGGGCCATTTTTCGCCAGCCAGCTCAACACGATCGCGTTGTTGAACGCGGCTGGACTGGGGCTTACAACAACGGTCGGGCTCGATCGCATTCCGAATGTGCGACACCTCAGTTTGTCGGGCAACGATTTTACGGGGATCAATGAACTCTCGACGCTCACTCAACTGCGCTCGCTCGACCTGAGTAACAACCCCAATTTAACCGATATCAACGCACTTGGTTCTTTGGCTTCTCTGCAGCACTTGTATCTGGAGGGCACGGATGTTCTGGCCGACACGAAAATCGCGGCCTTCAGTGGTGCCGATCCCGGCGAAGGACTCGATCTCAACGGTGACTTTGTCTACGCCGTTAATATGCGTGGGCCAGCGACGACGGTTCGAGGAGTGAATTTCACAACCGATGCTGTGACGGGAATCGGGTACAGCGCAACCAACGAGATTCTCAATTGGCAAACGCCCGATTACGGGACAACGACTGATGACAATAACCTTGAGTCGATCATGCAGTCGATTCGCTGGAGCTCGACCCCGGAGCCGCTGACGGTGGATCTCGCAAACCTCGTTCCTGGGCAGCGATACAAACTTCAATTGCTCTTCCACGAGGACAACCCAAATCGGGGATTTGACATCTTCGTCGAGGGGGATTTGATCGCCGATGACTTTACCGCGGGATTCACTCCTCCCGAGCATGGTGCTGTTGTTGCGTATAACTTTATTGCGACAGATGAAGGACTCAACATTGAATTGAACGGACAACCAACGTTGTTCGCTGATAAGAATCCAGTGTTGCAAGGATTGACACTGGAACACATCGATAGCCAAATCTTATTTGATCCGATTCCAACGCTGTCACGACTGACCGAGCTGCAAACGCTAACGCTGCCGGTCGCGGGTCTTTCGCCGGCCGGACAGAACTTGGTGGGCAGTGAAGGCACGCCGATCAATCTCACCGCTAACAACTCTGGCGTCTGGACGGTGCGGGATCCTGACAGCGCGACGGTTGCGACGGGCACGGGAACGTTGATTTCTTTCACTCCATCAGCAACTGGCGTTTATACGATCACTCATCCTGACACCGGAGCGTTTCCGTTCTTCTCGCAAAACGTGGCACCGTTGATTCAAGGTTTGGTTGCCACCAACGTCCAACAAGGTCACACGCGGTCAGACACTGACTTCTACACGGGCGTGGCCGATGCGGGTACGACGACGACTCAGGTCTCAATCACTGAACGGGCAATCGGCGTCGTTACCGATCTGACCACCGGATCATTGGAGATGAATGATGACATCGTCGAGCTGGATTCGAGCATCCTGAATGAATCCCTCGATGTGACTGTTGGGTTTTGGGTGAACGCGAATTCGACCGACCAACCTTTCCAGACGATCATTAGGGGAAGCAGCGCGCGAACGAACAGCGAATTCGAGATGTACCTACACGGATCGAATGAACTGTTCGTCGGTATCTACGGTAATGGAGTAGATTTCCATTTTGCCAATGTTGGCGCGGCTTTGAAGAACGGAACATGGTTGAACTCGTGGAATCACGTTGCGTTTGTGCGCGACAGCGGTAGGCAACAATGGGCATTCTATGTCAACGGTCAAGAGATTGAATTGGTAGATAAACAAGTCCAGCAATCCATCCAAGTTGACGCCGATCGATTTTTTCTTGGCAACGCAAATAGCCTAGGTTTTAACCCACTGGAAGCAAATCTCGATGAGGTCGGCATCTGGAGGCGGGCTCTCAACGCCGATCAAATCCAAGCGATCCGCGACAATGGCATCGTCGGCAACGAGGCCGATCTTGCCGCTTACTTCCCGCTGAATGAACTTGGCGGCGACGTCGTCTATGATCGCAGTCCCAATCGTCGCAACGGGATTGTTCGCTCGGTCGATGAAGCAACGGACGTCACTTGGTCGACCGAGGGCGGTGTTGCCGACCAGGAATTCGTCGCAATCACGCCGGGTGAGTACGATCTGGTGGTGATCGCCCATGATGAGCACGGGGCATCGGACCGCGCCGAAGTATTGGTCGTGGTTGAAAATGTAGCGCCCACGGCACGGATCACTCCCGATGCAGATTTCACCGCCGCGGTCGGGCAAACCGTGACGTTGGATGCCCTGGCATCAACCGATCCGGGCAACGATGAATTGACGTTCACTTGGACGGTCACCACAAGTGCGTTGCCCGAACCGGGTTCCGCCGCACCCATCGCGACAGGCGACACGTTCGAGTTTGTGCCAAGCGTTTCCGGCCGACATACCGGGACGCTGACGGCGACGGATCCTTATGGTGGCATGTCGACCGACACCGTTCTCGTGAACGTGAACCCGGTCGCGCCCAATCTAGATGGCCAAACCGGACTGGAAGGCGACGTGTTCCTGTTTGATGCATCCGGTGAGTCGGCCAAAGCTGCTGACGCCGTTCGGACGTACGCTTGGCGAGTCGCCCAGGGTGCCAACACAATCGACACGGGCGATCAATACGACTTTGCCTTCGTCCCACCAGACGATGGAGAGTATGCGGTTGAGTTGAGGATCACGGATCATCATGCGCCCGACCTCCCTCTAACCGAAGTCGAGCCGAACAACACGCGACCGACAGCCCAATCACTCGAAGGTGCGAATTGGAATCTTCAATCAAACGCCGCGATTCCAAACTCGACAATGATTCCTCATGTATCGATTTCAGGCCGGCTTGCTCCTGCCGCCGACTTCCGAGATCTCTACTCATTTGAAGCGACCCAAGATTCGCAGCTCAGCTTCATCATCGATGAGCTGACTACGACGACAAATCAAGGATACATGGTTCTCTACAACGCTACCGGAAATGCTGTTGCCAGCAACTCCGCATTGACAGACTTAACAGCCATCGCTCCGGCGGATGGTCGATACTATGTTGAGGTGGTTTCCTGGGGCGCAACGTTTAACTACGCGCTACATGTTTCGATCCAGAACCACGCAGCGAACTCCTTTGTGTCAGCGACATCGACCGCCACGGTGAATGCCGCGAACGTGAATTCCGCCGTTGAAATCGTTGGCCCGCGAATTGGAACCGAAGGCGTTCAAGTCACGCTCGATTCAATCGTCAATGATCCCGGCTCGGCGGACACGTTCACTTACCTTTGGGAGATTCGGGACGAAGCGAATCAGTTGGTCGGTCTGGATACGGCAAACAACCTGGAATCGGTCCGTTTCACACCAACTGACAACGGGCTCTACACGGCGAAACTTACCGTGACCGACGATGACGGTGGGGCGACCACGATGACCACACCGATTCAAGTCTTAAACGTGAACCCAGCCGTGAGCCTCGTCAGTTCGGTGACACAGATCGATGAGCAGCAACTCGGAAACCTTGTGACGTTTACCGGCAACTTCACGGATGTCACCGCCGACAATGTCGCCCAGTCCTACGTCTGGGACTTCGGCGACGGCACGAGCGACAACACGACATGGACTCCTTCGCATGTCTATGCCGACAGCGGCGTCTACACCGTCACATTGACTGTCACCGACAAGGACGGCGGTGTCGGAACGGCATCGGCAACGGTCACCATCAATAATCTGGCACCCTCGAATCTCACACTCACCGGACCGACGCAGTCCAACGAAGATACGGCGGTTGTGTTCACGGGGACCGTCAGTGATCTGAACGGCTTGAACAACAGTTCGATTGACCTCGAACCCCTGCGCGGCACGATCGATTTTGGCGATGGTGTCAAACTGCCCTTGTTGTTGATTCGCACCGCAGCGACGGGTGATTACACGTTCACTTCCCGACACATCTTCGCCGATCCCGGAACTTACGACGTCACCGTCGAAGTGCGTGACGATGAGGGTGGAAAGACCTCGGCAAGCCACTCCATTGCGATCACCGACAACACGCCGCCGAGGGTCATCGCCGATGCGATTTCGCCTGACCCCCGCAACGCTGCCGTGGACCAAATTTCGCTGGACTTCGGCGAGACGGTGAGTGGGTTTGAAAGAAGCGACCTCGCACTCGCGCTCGACGGCGGGGCGAATCTGCTGTCGGGCAGTGCTGCAACGCTGACGGACAACGGAAACGGCGTTTGGACGCTCGGCGGGTTAGCCGGATTGACGACGGGCGAAGGTGATTACAAGTTGTCACTCCATGCCGCCTCGTCTGGGATTACAGATGCGGTGAATCTGGGCTTGGCAAGCAACTTGTCGCTGGTCTGGACGATGGACACCACCGCGCCGACCGTGATCGTCGATCCATTGACAACCAGCAGCGGCAGCCCCCGTCTGACCGGAACGGTTGACGACTCCGCGGCGATGATTTCGGTCACCGTCAACGAAACGACTTATGACGCGGTCAATCTTGGCGACGGAACCTGGCGATTGCCCAAAGACACGATTGCGACGCTTCCCGATGGGGACTACGACGTGATGGTCACTGCGACGGACCCGGCGACCAATCAGGGAACCGACGCGACGACGGGCGAATTGACGGTTGCGTCGGAGATCGAAACGTTGGTCAGCTTGGACGCGAGCGGCAATTTGATCATCAAAGATATCGTCACTGACAACGCCGACAGGTTGACCATTCGGCGGGACGCCGCGAATCTGGTTGTTTCCGATGTCTCGGCCAAGCCGCTGCTGCTAGGGACCGATATCGTTGGAGCAACCGGTGACGCAACGAGTTCGATCACAGTACCGCTGAACTTGATCAGCGGAGCGATCCGAGTGAACATCGATGCCGTCAACAAGACGCTCGCTGACGAGGTGTTGATCGACTTTGCGAGCGGCGGATTTTTCGCCGTGCCCGGTGGATTTGATGTCGTTGGCGTCGGAGAGCAAGCGAACAAGCTGACCGTCACCGGCACAGGCAACACCGGCGCAGTTTATTCGACGGCCGTCGTGCCGCTGGGGCAAACCCAGGTGACGGTTTCGGAGGCTGGCGAAAGCAACACGATTCGCTACAGCCAATTCAAGACCCTGGCCTTCGACGGTTTGGCCACGTTTGTCTCGACCAGCACGTTGAACGTCGGTAGCGGTTCGCTAACGATCGGCTCGACGACGCCGGTTGACCTTTCCAGTTTGACGATGATTGGCGGAGGCACGCTGACAGCCGACCGGACGACGCTTGGTGCGGCCGAGACGCTCACCGGTCGCGGAACAGTTGCCACGCGACTCACCGGTCAGGCCGATTCGTTAATCTTGGCAAACGGGACTTTGTCCATCGGAAATCAAAATGCAACCGATGGATTTCAAACCGACGGCGAGATTCGTGTCGGCAAGCGAAACGTCACGTTACGCGACGCCGATGTAGCCGAGCTCGGACCACTGACTACGCTCGGCGAGAACGGTCACCCTGGGTTGCTTGCCGCGACCGGCGGATTCTTGATCGACGCAGGCAGAAACGTCACCGGCTTTGGTACGCTGGACGCTAAAAACGATGTCGCGCTGTTGTCGGTGATCAACGGATCGGTCAGCGGCAAGCGTGCCTTCGAGCGGGTTACGCTCGAAGGCTACATCACGGGCACCGGGTCTTACAACAATGTGCTGTTCGCCGGCGACTCGACGCACAGCCCCGGATTAAGCGCCGCGGTCACCAACCACGGCGAGGTCGGCTACGCCGACGACTCCAAAATTGAATTGGAGATTGGTGGAACAGCCGACGGCCAGTTCGACCAACTCCGGCACAGCGGATCGGTTTCGCTCAACGGTGATTTGGTCGTCAGCTTGCTGGGCGCGTTTGTGCCCCAAGAGGGAGACTTCTTTACGCTGATCATGGCCGACGGAGGCGTCGAGGATGCCTTCGACACCGCGACGTTGCCGGTGCTGCCGGACGGTCTCGCCTGGGACTTGATTTATTCCGCCAACGAAGTCCGTTTGGAAGTGTTTAGCGTCCCATTCGTCGAAAACGTTGTTATCAACGGTGGCAGTGCCAGTCGGTCAAGCCTGACTTCGATCGAGGTGACTTTCTCGGCGGAAGTTCAGCAGTCATCGCTCGTGGGTGCGTTTGGCATCCGGAACGTGGAAACGGGACTCGACGTCGGTCAAGTCAACGTGGTGACGAATAACCAGGGTGGCAGAACGATCGCGACCCTGTCGTTCGCCGGCCAGTCAACCACAGGCTCATCACTTGCCGATGGGAACTATCGATTGACGATCGGATCCACCAATGTTCGCGATTCCGTCAGCGGTCGTGCGATGAGCGACAACTTTGTCTTCGGGCGTCCGTTGTCGGGCGAACCCCAGAGTGATGGATTCTTCCGCTTCTACGGCGACACCGACGGGGACCGTGATGTCGACGGACAAGACTACGGGCGATTCGGTCTGAGCTTCCTAAAGTCATCCGGCGATCAGGCCTACAACCCCGACCTGGACTCTGATGGAGACGGTGATGTTGACGGCCAGGACTATGGCCGCTTCGGGTTGAACTTTCTAAGAAGACTCTAACTGGACTGCCGGAGCAGGTGGGCGACGACGACCAAAATCACTGGGACGTGTTTCAGCCTGGAAACTTGACACTCAACTTTACAAATCAAACAGAATCTGGTGTTCGGCGATAATTGACGCATTGCCTCAACAAATCGGATAGCAGCACCGAGTCGCAACAACAGAGGTTCATCACTACGTCAAATTTGCTTCGGCGGGGCTAAAATTAACCGCACTTCGCAGATGACACATAACCATTGGCTGGCTAATTTGGGCACGCCTTACACTATCCTTCATCAACAGGAAGCGAGACCGAAGGGCGAGCGAGTGCCCCCTATGGTCCTCGATGCTTCGTTTCATAACTCGCGCAGGTTGCATCGACCGATGCGGCGTAGCGAGATTGCTTGGGCGCGGTCTTCTCAAATATTCGGACCGGAATGAGCGGAAACTGCGCCGAAATGGTTAATTGGCGTACGCGCCCGCAGGTTACCGAAGTCTCGGGGCGGATTATCTTCGAAATAGAGATTGTTCCAATCTCCGCAGCCAAACTGGCAGAGGAGGCCTGCCCGCGTTAGGGTAGATTCCGCGGCGTGAAAGAAAGAAACGCGATTGGATCGCACCCTCAAATCATCGAGCACAGTAGTGAACCTTCGAATTCTTGTCGTTGCGATCTTGGCTCTCGATTTCTCATTTGGCTCTGCAAACCTTTTTGCGCAGGATGGCTGGCGTAAACTTTTCAATGGCCGTGATCTGGCCGGTTGGAAAACGAACGTCCATCCGGATTCGTTTCAGGTCAGAGATGGATTGCTCCGAGCTCATTGCACAGTGCCAAATCAGCGTTCACATCTGTTCTTCGTTGGGCAAAGCGGCGATCTGGTGAAGTTCACGAATTTTGAACTCGTTGTCGTTTTCCGCGGAGAGCCTTGCTCGAACTCAGGGGTCTTCTTTCACACGGATATGTCGACGCGCGATGGCAAGTTGCACCTAGCGAAGGGCTATGAAGTCAATATGAACAACTGCCCCACCGAAAAACAGAAAACGGGAAGCCTCTATTCCGTTGTCCCTGTAAGTGACTCTGGCATTGATGATACGAATTGGACGACACTCCATCTGACCGTACGAGAAAAGCGAATCGTAGTGAAGCTCAATGGCGGGCAGATCATCGATTACACCGAACCAGACGAAGTTCAGCGTCCACCGAAACGAAGTGGTCGAAGAATTGACCCGAGCGGTGGGGCCATCGCAATACAGGCACATGACCCCGACAGTGTCTACTTTTTCAAAGAGATCCGCATCCGGGAACTGCCGTGACGCGGTCGTACACCTACTTCTTCTCAGCGAACGCCAATACCAATCACGTTGGGGTCGGTCGGCGTTGCATCAAAACGTGAGGGCGATTGCCAATGGGTGGGCCAAGAGAGAAACGGGAGGGTGGGAACAGCATTCCCGCCGGCCCGTTGCTGCCGCCGCTTCGCGTCGATAGCTCACGACGAGTCCATCGAACGTGGACCGATCAACTGCTCGGCAACATCGGTCGGTAGACCTGATTTGGCGATCGCCTCGGGCCACAATATTGCTGGAGGGTGCTCGATCAATGCCCTCTTCAAGCGAATCGAATCAAAATCATCGTGCAGATATTGGCGTGCCCCGCAAGACAAGGCTTCCCCAACTGCGTCGAGTGACAAGAAGGTTCGCAAGGATCAGAACAAACGCGAGAAAGCCAAACGCGAAGCGGCACGCCAGAAGCGGCGACAACGTCGCCGTCAAGCTAATCACTCAAGTGACAGCGATCAGTTCGTTGATTCGGCTCACGAAAATCTGTTTGCCAGCGGCGCTGGCATTTTGCCTGGCGAAGAATCGCTGAGCGATGTGGAATCAGATGCAGGCAACCCTGGCATCACCGCATGGTGGAATCGCTATATGGAGGCCGATGGATCGCAGCGTCTCTCGATGGTGCGGGAGAAACTCTCGGAAGAGCTCGACGCAGAATGGCGTGAAGCGCTTTTTCCTGAAGCGGTGTTTGAGTGCGAGACGTGCTATGATGCCAGCGACTATGTGGGGCTGCTGGAAACATTGGCATCTGATCATCGCGATCTCTACGAAACGGGGTTGTTATGGTTCTTACGTAGCCGAGTCAGCCACTATCTTTCGGCGGGCAATACGGAACGAATTGACGACGCCGTCTCACAAGATGCCGCTGCGATGAAAGAGACTGACGATGCCGATGCGATCAAGCGTCTGGAATCCGTCTTGGAGGAAAACAATGCCAACAGGGACGAGGATGTGGTTCTCTTGCGAGCCGAAATGATTCGACGACTGACGGGTAAGACGAATACGAAGTGGGTGCCGAATCAGTTGCTGGCACGAAAAATCGCGCCGGTGAGAATCGCTATCTACTGAGCTTCGAGTTTGCACATTGGTTGTCGTCCCAGCGAAGTATTCCGCCGATCGCGGCTGACGAGCTTCGCCGCCTCGTGCTGTGCACGCTCTCGCGTGATGGCATCACGATGCGGTCCTACTTCGATGGATTCTCCCAATCCGCGCTTGACCAACATCTTTCCGGAATGCTGGGACTCATGTCGCTGGATCGGTTCAAGGCCCCCGCAACCCTGATCGCCGTCGAACACTTCGTCTCGTTTCTAAGTGAAATCGGACTTGTCAAACCCAAGTCTCAAACACGTTCAAAGAAAGTCCTTCCGAACCTCAGGTCGCGACTGCAGCGAGCCTTCGGTGACGAGTGGCTTCGTTTTCTTTCTTGGACCCGCTAAGAAACTCGGATCGATAGAGAGTCTTTAAAGCGGCGTGGTCGTTCACCGAGAACAGTCGATGCAATGGCATGAAGAAAAACACCCTTGAGATTTACAAACAGGACAAGTACTAAGAGAGGGTCGTGCGAGCGATGGCGGCTGTTTTAGAGAGGCAGGAGTCGGTTTCGCCGATCGACGTGATGATGCAGTTGCAGCGTCTGACCCCGAAACAAATCGAGGACTGGCGGTTTGGTCGTATTACCTGCCTGGAACGTGTAACGGTGGGAGGACTTGGGGCCGTGAACCGAATCCTACGGTTGATGGGTTTTCACGCGCACGACCGGAACTTGATCCCGTCGCAAATCGTTTATCGCAAATGGGGCAAGGGCAAGAAACGAATCACGCTTCGATTTCCAGCATCCGGAGAACCGAAGTTGGAAGCCGCTTGGTCGCGGCGTTACACCTGTCGAAAGCTGCATGCCGATGCGGTTACAGCAAAGGGGATGAGCAAGCCATAATCGATCTTGCCCCGCTTGCCCCGAACTTGCCTCGGTTGCATCGCCCGCTCGCAGTTCGGTCAGATTCTTGGACGCACAGATCTAGAAATCTCGGACCAGAGCGTGGCGAAACTGCGCCTAACCCGCGTGACAGCCAGTGGTGGCGAGAGCGAAGCGGCGGAGGGATGGGCTACGTGCGTGGTGCTTAATGAACAACGCATAGCACCGATGACACGGAGTCTCGGTTGTCGATAAAATCAGAGCGACCATGCCTCGATGAATGCCCCCCCTTAGATTGCTATGGACGCTCAAGTCATCTCCACAGTCATAAGTGGCGTATTTGCCATCGCAGCCGCACTTGGATCTATCGTGCTGAAGCATCACCTCGACCGTCGCAAAGTCCGAGATTCGATACCGCCTGCGGCCCCTGTGATCAACCCATACGAACCCCCGACTGTTCCAGAGACGCTCATCGATTTGCGATCGGCGGATCCTCGCGCGAAGCCAAGCTACCTGTCGCGAAAGGTGCTGCTAATTCCAATCGCCACCGTTGTCGTCGGAACGGTTCTTGGGATCGTATCGCGATTGCTTCGCCCCTACGCAAATGTCGGTGGAACTCACTACGAGGCGTTGGCGGCTTTGGTAATACTGCTTGTAGGTTGCCTAGTTCTTATCAACGTCAACCGACTTGGTCGCGGATTCCTTGGTCACTTGCTTTATCAGCTGGAGAACTTGGCGATGTGGTCGGGATTTGCGTGCGGCTGGTCACTGGTACACGGCTACTTCTGGGGGGATCTGATAGGTCTGAGCATTGCCTGGTGGTTTGGTTGCTCAGTATTCGGCAGTGTTGTATTGGCCGTGTTCCAATCGAGGGAACAACCCACTGTCGTACATTGACATGCGTCCTTGCCCTTGTGCAGCTTGGCGTCCTTGCCAACCGATGTCGATTTCGAAGCTGTAAGCGTTCTATCTGCCCAGGGTGACCTTGCTGTCGGGGGAAGCTGCCGGCGGCCGCTTCCCTGACACCTTTCATCCCCATCATCCGGGAAGCAAGCAAGTTCAAGTCGGCGTCTGACGATTGACGATCGCCGAATTCGGATCAGAGGCGGCGAAGTCGTTTTGCTGATATACTGGGGGCCTTGCCTGAGCCTCCCACCGCATTCGTTTACCTCGCTTTGGAATCCTGCTGCTGGCCCAACTGTGGCTCGCGTCACTGGTCCATCGACCCTATGTGCAAACGTTTCTCTCCTACATGGCGTCTCCCCGTCGCACTGGTCCTCGTTCATTGTTCCGTGTCGTCGCTCGCACAAGCGAACGATTCCACGCACGGTGTGTTTGAAAGCGACGTGCTGCCGGTCTTGAAAACCCTGTGTTATCGGTGTCACGGACCGGATAACAACGAGAGCGGCCTTCGACTGGACCAGCTCAATCCAGATATGCTTGATGGAAATGATGCCGAGTCCTGGCACGACGCGCTCGATCAAATCAACCTTGGAGAAATGCCACCGGCAAAGACAAAGCAGCCAACGCCCCGCGAGCGGCGACTGTTGACCGGCTGGATCGGTTCGGCACTGCGTGAAGCAGCCGAGGCAAAGCGTTTCAAAGATGGCCGAGTGTCAACGCGGCGTCTAACGAGATACGAATATGCGAATGCGATGCGTGATCTGTTGGGAGTCGATCTGGACTTCGCCCGCAACCTGCCACCGGATCCGATCTCGCCGACAGGATTTCTGAATGATGGTGCGACCCTGGAAATGTCGCCTACGCAAATCGAGATGTACCTGGACATTGCCCGCCGCGCGTTAGCGGAAGCCATTGTGATAGGCGAACGTCCAAAATTGCACGAATTCTCCCAGACGACGACGGCGATCGGCAATCTACCGAAGAAGAAAGTCGCTGGTCACCAACCGGTTAAGCCGGAGTTCATTTTGGACTTGAAGGATTTTCCTCGACACGGTGAGTTTGAACTGCAAATAACCGCGCGAGCCGCGACTCCGGACAACGAGGGTCTGCCGCGGATGCGAGTTTCCATGGGGCACGTGCCGGGCATCATTCATGTGCCTCGTGGCGAAGTCGGCGAGGTCGATGTTGCTGAGGATCAGCAGACCTATGTCTTTCGCGGGCGGATGGAGGACTTTCCGCAACCTGGCCCCGTGTCGTTCGGGAACTCAGGTTTCAAAGGCATGATCGTGATGATCGACTTCTTTGATGCGGATGGGAATGAACTCCGTTATTCCGATCGGAAGTATGCCCAACGCCCACCCAAGCCAAAGAAGAAAAAGGGAGAAGGCAAAGGCGAAGAGAAAGCCAAGCCCGAGGAAGACATCATACAGGCTGCATTTGGAAAGCGGTTGGACGTCCAGGTGACCGCTGCTGAATTCAAGGCCCCGGTTTATACAAGTTGGCCGCCACCGAGCCATCAGCGATTGCTATTTGAATCGGTACATTCCGGCGATGAGCCGCGTTACGTTCGCGATCTGGTGCGCACGTTCATGACGCGAGCATTCCGCCGCCCGGTCACGGAAGAAGAAGTCGAGCA
This sequence comes from Rhodopirellula sp. SM50, assembly GCF_002289565.1. Lineage (GTDB taxonomy): Bacteria > Planctomycetota > Planctomycetia > Pirellulales > Pirellulaceae > Stieleria. The sequence goes on from NZ_NTFY01000003.1 coordinate 209,275, forward strand.
GACGGCAAGACTGTTCGACACGATTCGTCCGCGATCGGATTCGTTTGAGCAGGCGATTCGTGAAACCTTCGCTTCCGTTCTGGTTTCTCCGCACTTTCTCTACATCGTTGAGCATCGCGGGCGGAAACCCGAAAGCGGCCGCGTGACCGATTGGGAATTGGCGTCACGTCTCTCGTTTTTTCTCTGGAGTTCGGCGCCAGACCAACAACTCTTGGATTTGGCCGACGAAGGCCGCCTGCGGCAGTCGGATGTGCTCGGGCAACAGGTTGATCGGATGCTATCAGACGAACGATGCTCGGAGTTCGTTCAGAGATTTGTCGATCAGTGGCTCGACTTAGATGCCTTGGATCGCGTCGCGGTGAACCCGGAGTTCTTCCCCGAATTCGATAACAACTTGAAGCAACAGATGCGGGAAGAAACGCGAGCCTACTTCTCTGAGGTTCTGCGCGATGACCGTAGCGCGTTGGAGTTGCTCGATTCCGGTTGGACAGTGTTGAACCGTCCGTTGGCAAGGCACTACGGCCTAGCGGGACCGCGCTCGAGTCGTTTTGAGCGTATCGCCTTGGAGTCTTCCGATAGACGCGGTGGATTACTTTGGCAGGCAGCTTTCCACTTGGCGAATTCTAATGGCGAGGATTCACACCCCATCAAACGCGCGGTTTGGATCCTGGATCGTCTGCTCGACTCGCCACCTGCGTCGCCCCCGCCTGATGTGCCTGACCTGAATCCGGAAAGCCCGGACTTGGCGAAGTTGACCTTGAAAGAACAACTTGCCGTGCATCGGGAAAAGGAAACCTGCGCCAACTGCCACCACGGGATCGATCCGTGGGGCATTCCGCTTGAAAACTTTGATGCGGTTGGCCGCTGGCGAACGGAGATTCCGCCGCACAGGAAGCGCCCGCGAGTGTCCGTTGACGCGGAAAGTGTTTTGCCTGACGGTACAGAAATAGGCGGCGTGCGGCAGTTGCAGAGACATCTTTTGGATCACTGTGACGAAAGGTTTGCCCGCGCGATGGTGCGGCGGCTGATGGCTTATGGGCTGGGCCGTACACTCGATTTCGGTGATCGCGAGCCGGTTCAGGCACTCACCCGAAGTTTCATAGACAATGATTTCAAACTAAAGTCACTGATCGTGGATTTCGTCCAGAGCGATACGTTTCAAACAAAGTGACTCCAGACACTTCATCCTCCCGCACGCGGAAGCGTGAAGGACCGTAACCACGTCATGAAAAAATCCTGGCAACTCAGTCGGCGCAGCGTGTTCCGAGCAGCGGGAGTCAGCATGGCGCTGCCGTGGCTGGAGGCAATGGGCGCACCCAGTTCTGCTGAGCAGCGACTGCTGCCCCGGCGGATGTGCGCTATCCTGTTTCCTTTCGGAATTGCGATGCCGAAAGATGACGCCGAAGATCGCAAATGGGGTTGGTTCCCGACCGGAAAGGGTAAGGATTACCAACTCACCAACGTATTGCAGCCGCTGCAGCCGTTGAGGGAAGAATTGTCCATCTTTCATGGTCTGTCGCACCCCCGCTGCCGCGCGATGAATGGGCACGATACTGGAGATACGTTCCTGACGGCGAACAGTCTGGCACCTGTCACGTATCAAAACACCATTTCGCTCGATCAATATGCGGCCAGTCGCATCGGCCAAGAAACCCGTCTCGCCTCGTTGACACTTTCGACCGACGGTGGCGTCGGGCCGCGAACGCGAACGACGACGCTTTCATACACCGATAAGGGTCAACCCATACCCGCGCTGTCGGATCCCAAACAGGTCTTTGAACGCTTATTTGGCCAGGATGGTGCCAGCAAACAAGACCGAAGCAAACTGCAGAACTCCGAGAGCATTCTCGACTTGGTGATGGATCAATCGAAATCCCTGCGTCACAAGCTGGGCGTCGCTGACCAGCGGAAAATGTCCGAGTTCGAAACATCCGTGCGAGAGGTGGAACATCGCATCCAGCGGTCAAGCAGTTGGCTGGACATTCCGCTTCCACACGTCGACCGTGATTCCATCGCGCTCGATGCGACCGTCGATGCGCCCAAAGAATATTTGAAAGCGATCTACGACCTTCAGTTCCTCGCCTTCCAGACCGATTTGACGCGGATTTCCACGTATCAAATTGGAAGCTATGGTCCGTCGCGCGCAAGAGCGTTTCCTGGTGTCCTGGGATTAAAACCCGACTGGCACGGATTGGCGCACGCCGCGGGAAAGAAAGGTGGTCCTGAGAATATTGGTCGCTTTGACCAGTTCCTTGTGGAAAACCTGGCACGATTCCTGACGAGATTGAAAGAGACTCCCGAGGGGGACGGAAGCTTGCTCGACCGTACTCTTGTGCTGTACGGAAGCAGTAACAGCCGCACCCACCAGAATCACAACTATCCGTTGCTACTTGCCGGTGGCGGCGGGCTCGGCCTGCGGCACAATCAGTTCTTACACTTCGACGAGGAAACCCCGATGTCCAATCTTTTCGTCACGATGTTGCAAGCGTTGGGCATGGAAACCGAGAGCTTTGTTGACAGCACTGGATCGTTAGACGGTTTGAGTTGATGTGAGCCGACCTAGAAAAAAAGATGAATCACTTTGAAATCCGCATTGCTTGCCTTTTGCTCTTGTTGTTGGGTGTCGGCCAACGCCCGAACAACACCAACTGGGAGGCTACGAAACCTGGCTGGGAACCAACAAAGTGCAAAAGGACGCATCGGTCATCTTGACCGAAAACCTACTCGAAATGCTGGCGGAGTTGCGAACCCTTTAGGCGGGCTTTCGGATTGCCCGCCATACTCCGGTGACGCCGTTGGGCATCGATTGCAATGGAAACGAGATTGTCCCATAGACGACTCAAAAAAACCAAATCATTCGACTGGAACGGCTTCTGAAAACCGCCAGCCTGTTCGCGATACTCTCACAATAGTCTCTTCAAATAGGTAGCTCATGAATTCTCGCGTCCGCCTCGTCTGTTACCTGTTGTTTGTATCGCTTTGTCAGTTTTCACCGGCGTGGTCGAGTTCGCCGCCAAACTTCGTGTTCATCATTGCGGATGATTTGGGCTGGGCGGACGTTGGCTTCCATGGAGGCAATGCGCCAACGCCTCGCCTGGATCGACTGGCAAACGAATCGCTTGAACTAACCCAACACTACGTGGCACCGGTGTGCAGTCCGACACGAGCGGGGCTACTGACCGGAAGATGCTGGAGCCGATTCGGGATCACAACGCCGACCAATTCGCTGGCGCTGCCAATGGATACGGTGACGATCCCGCGAGCCTTGAAGACGCAGGGTTACGACACCTTTCTTGCCGGAAAGTGGCATTTGGGATCGTTGCCAATGTGGGGGCCGAACGAATTTGGATTCGATCATTCATACGGTTCGCTGGCCGGAGGAATCAGCCCCTGGAATCATCGCTACAAGAAAGGGCCATTCACCTTTACCTGGCATCGCAATCAGCAACTGATCGAAGAATCGGGACATGTCACCGATCTGCTGACCGATGAAGCGGTGAACTGGATCCAGTCACGTGGTTCAGAGCCTTTCTTTTTGTACTTGCCATACACCGCAATCCATTTGCCGCTGAAGGAACCGCAGCAGTGGCTCGAACGCGTACCTGAGTCCGTTTCCGGCGAGGTTGCACAGCACTACGCAGCAGCGGTGATGCATCTGGATGATTCAGTGGGGCGAATTCTTGATGCCCTCGACCAGAAGGGTTTGCGCGATCATACGCTTGTCGTCTTCACGAGCGATAACGGCGGTAGCACAGTCGAAAACAATGACCTGAAGTATCCCGATGACGACTGTCCGGGCGGTCGACTCACTGGAAACAACAAACCGCTCCGCGGCCAGAAAGGGGATGTCTACGAAGGTGGAACGCGTGTGCCAACAATCGTGTCTTGGCCAAGCAAAATTGAGATGGGAACAAACGGGACGCCCGTACAGATCATCGACTGGATGCCGACATTTTGTTCGCTCGCGGGTTTCAAACCGGATCGCGATTTGAAATGGGATGGCACCGACCTGTCGGAACTATTGCTGGAAGGTGCGGAAATTCCTGATCGTCCGATCTACACAGCGGGACCGCGTCTGCGCGCATCGTCGTTGCGACTGGGCGACTATAAGTTGGTGACACGCGGCGAGGGCGAATCCTTGAAAACGGAACTCTTCAATATCGCAGAGGATCCAGGTGAGACACAGGATCTTGCCGAGCAACAATCCGAACGAGTGCAAACGCTACTTGGCAGGCTCAAAGAGTCCGCTACTGCGGATCGTGATTCTGTTGCTCAGGCAAAACCGATTGACGACTCACTGATCACCGCGATCACGAAGCAAACGCTTTGGAGCAATCGTGACGGCAAGAGCCGTACATGGTTTCACCCTCGAGTCTGCATGATGCCTGACCCGGACGGACGACCCGTGGCGCTAATGAACCTTCAGGAAATTGGAGGCTCGGATTACTTTGGGCCCGTTCATTGGTCGACATCAAGAGATCAGGGACGCACCTGGAGCCAACCGCGGCAGATTCCTTCTTTGGCTCGGGAGCCTGTTGCCGGCCGAGAGGACGGGCTGATGGCTGGTGTTTGTGATGTCACTCCGCAATATCATCCTCAAACCGACACCGTCCTTGCTTTGGGCCATGTCGTGTTCTACAAGGGGGACTACTTTGCCAGGAAGGAACAGTTGGCACGGTATCCCGTATATGCGACTCGGTCGAAGGACGGCACCTGGTCGGAACGCAAGATCCTGAAGTGGGACGATCCGCGCGCAGCTCATATCTATTCCAACAATTGCGGACAGCGCATTGTTCTGCCTGGTGGAGACGTGCAGATGTCGTTCACGTTTGGCCCGAAACCCGAGAATCGAATGGTTGCCGGTGTTCAATCGAGTTTCGATGGCAGCGAACTAAAGGTGACCGAGGTGGGGCCTGCACTGCACAATCCAGTTGGTCGCGGCTTGCTCGAGCCGAGTGTCACGAAGTTTGGTGATGAATTCTGGATGACGATGCGAGCCGAAGACGATCACGGTTATGTGAGTGTTAGCAGCGACGGGCTGAACTGGAAAGAAAAGAAGCCCTGGTTGTGGGATGATGGTACGGCCCTATCAATGTCCACGACTCAACAACACTGGCTGACTCACAGTGACGGCTTGTTCCTCGTTTACACACGAAAAGATCCCTCCAACGAAAATGTGATTCGTTGGCGATCGCCGCTATGGCTGGCTCAGGTGGACGTGCGTAAGCGTTGCTTGATCAAATCGACCGAGCGAGTTGTGTTGCCACTGGTCGGTGATGGTGTTAACGCTTCCAACAAAGTCGCTTTGATGGGTAACTTCGACGTCACGAACGTCAGCCCGCACGAATCCTGGGTCACGGTCGGCGAATGGATGCCACGCGACGGCTATCGCGGCGATGTACTTCTTGCGCGCATCCACTGGGCAAAGCCGAATCGCTTGCCTCTGTGGTAACTCTCAGCGCCGAAACGCTAGAAGCAGCCGCCTTTGTCAATAGAGGACGCCATTGATTGAAGAAAAACGACCATTCAGACGGACGCAACTCAGATAAGCAGCGTGATGAATCGACACTGTCAGTAGCCCATCTCCCTGCATCCGTTCGGCGATCCGTCGAGACATGTCTTGCCTAATTCTCCAACCCAAGGGGGCGATTAATATCGCACCGAATTCGTTCCGACACGTGACGGAACCCGAGGATCTCGACGAGGACCGGCTGCAGTCCTACCCTCGACTCGATCACGGTATTACAACCGCAGGCGTCGTCTTAAAGATCAATGCTACCGCGTCACTCGAACAACCGGGCGGCGACATTCAGAATTGGACTTGGGCACCGGAATTAACACGGGCGGCAAGCCCGTTGTTGGCGGCCCCAGAAGGATTCTTGCAGTTCGATGGATGCGACAGCATGCGACGTCCACCTCACGCCGGCTCCGGATTTTACTCGTCTATCGGTGACGAGAAACGGATTCTGCTGACCACCACGCGGCCTAGGCGGCACTTCGACAATCCGCTCACCCTGAAGTGTCCCGCCGGCGAGATCGAAATCACCGTCGACCGTCTCCTGGGACGAGCTTCGCCGCAAGTGGCGGACGCGATGTTCGAAGCAAACGAGTTGCGAGATCGGACACTCTGGCTGCCGGTAAGGTTTCGAGACGATTCCGAGTGGCTCGCGAGACTCTTCTCAGTCGATGCGTGGCAAGTTTCCGACAACATCCGCTGGATGTTGAAACGTGCCGTTGACTTGGAGCGGGGTCAGACAGCAACCGTGATGCTCGCTTCGCCCGGCGATGGGATGGAGACGAAGATCCCCGAGTCGATATCTTCGGTTTCCGCCAAGTCGCATCGTCCAGTTGCAACGGACTGTCGTCTCCCGCCGACACAAGACGCCGTCGCCGCCCATCCAAGTCCGGATGCTCCGAGAACCAGGACGAGCACGCTTTCAGAAAACGGAGGCAATTCCGAGGCAATCTGTGGACTGGCAAAGTCATCGAATACCGTCGGGGAAAAGCTGATCTTCAACGCCGAGCTTGATCATCATCTCCACAGCGAGAAGCACACCTGCGGCGCCAGTGAAGCTTCCCTTCGTGTGCCCGAAGAATTCGCTGTCATAGAGTTCACGCGGAATTGCGGCACAATTGACTTTGATCAACGGTCGGTCGCTGCGTGTCGAACGGCTATGGATCTCTCGCGCCACAAGTTCCTTTCCGGTGCCGCTTTCACCGGTGACCAATACGGTTGAATCCGTCGGGGCAACCAAGTCAATCTGTTCTCCTACCTTTTGCAGCGCCGAACTCTGGCCGACCATTTCTCCGAAAGAGCCCCGCCCGCGAACTTCTTCCTGCAAATACTCGTTCTCCAGTCGGAGCTGATCTCGCAGTGTTTCGATCTCTTCCCAAGCGGAGGCGTTCGCGAGTGACGCCGCAGCGTGATCGGCAATCATTCGCAACCAGTCCAAGCAGGTTTCGCCGATGGTCGTACGGCTGAAGACGGCCAACACGCCAAGCACTCGGCCTCCGTATACCAACGGCTGACCGCCGAAGCCACGGATGCCTTCGGCGCGTGCCCATTCGGGTCGAGCGAGCCACTCCGGATCGCTGGTGATGTTACCGACCTCAAGTGCTTCGCCCGTGGCAGCGATGCGTCCAACTTTACGGAAGCCGATAGGAAAACGCTGAAACGAACCGTCCAGGCGAGTGAGATCGCGAGATGGTTCGACAATGGATGTTCCCGCACTCGCGACCAGATGCAAGCAGCTCGATTGATCCTCACACTGCGATGGCATCGGGCAGGAGGAACATCCTTCGCTAGGCCGAACGAGCCAGATCCTGGTCAAGGCAACCGCCGGCGACATTGCTAAACGATCCACGATCAGGTTCAGAACGTCGGCAACGTGCCGCTGCTGCGCCAGTTCGAGCAACAGGGATTTGGGGTCGGCGATGAGCGGAAATTGCTGATCGAGCATTTTCCAAAAATAACGACATTTCGTTGTTTTGCAACGGCTTCTCGTGATTCACGAAATATCGTTGCGTCGGCCGTGACTGGGGAAAAGGCCATAAAGCGTTTGCCATAAGCGACTTAAGAAATCTTAGCTCGTTTGGCATTGAGCGTGCTTAGGGTGAATGTCAACGAGTCAGCGAACGACGCTGACCAACCTAGCTACTTTCAGAAGTCGAGTTGAACGATGTCCAGAATCCCAACCATTGATCCCAATCAAGCAACCGGCAAAGCACAGGAATTGCTCACCGGTGTTCAAGCCAAACTTGGCATGACACCCAACCTGATGCGAGTCATGGCGAACTCGCCCGCGGTACTCGAAGCGTATTTGCAGTTCAGTGGTTCGCTCGGGCGAGGAGCTCTGACAGCGAAGACACGCGAGCAAATTGCCCTCGCCGTCGCCCAAGCAAACTCATGTGACTACTGCTTGAGCGCACATTCAGCGATTGGCAAGTCGGTCGGGCTCACGTCGGAGCAAATTCGCGACGCCCGCAGTGGCACTTCTGTCGACAGCAAGTCCAACGCCATCTTGCAACTCACGACTCAACTGGTCGACCAGCGTGGGTTCGTTTCCGACGACGATCTCGCCGTTGCGCGTGACGCAGGAGTCACGGACGCTGAGATCGCCGAAGTCGTTGCGAACACGGCACTCAACCTGCTCACAAACTACTTCAATCACGTTGCCGAAACGGAAGTCGATTTTCCCGCGGCGGAGCAACTGGAACTTGCTGCAGATGGTGCCTCTTGCTCAACGGATCGTTGCGGTTGCTCTGAATAGACGTAATGCAATAAGCGATAAGCAATTCGCAAAGCTGCCCTCAGCAAGAGCATCAACGAGCGGCAGGCCAGCGCAGGATTTCTGATCGCGATCGAAGGAACTCACTTTCAACACTAACCATTCTTTGAAGGACAGAAACATGTCAACGACAAAACGAAACTTGCCCCTTGTGCTTGGTCTCGCCGTCACGCTTGCTGCCGCCGTGGGGTACTCTTTCAGTGCCGGATCTACTTCATCGGCCGCCAGCAACGAAGTTGCCAAACGTGTGGCTCCCGAGCCACGCGCTCGGAATCTCGACACCGAAGTCAAACTCGTGACATCCGCAGATCTGGGTATTCCCAGGCCAGGCATGGTGCTTGAGGCTGGTCGCACGGCCATCGTGATCACCGATCCGCAAAACGACTTCCTTAGTCCCGATGGAGTGGCCTGGGGTGTCGTCGGTGAGAGCGTCACTGAAAACAGAACAGTCGATAATATTCACGCACTGTTCAAGACGGCCAGCGATTTGAATGTGCCGGTCTTCGTTTCCCCGCACTACTACTACCCACACGATCACCAGTGGAAGTTCGAAGGGGCGTTAGAGTCACTGATGCATGGAATCAACATGTTCGATCGACAAGACGCCCTGAGTTGTGACCACTTCCACGGATCCGGTGCTGATTGGCTGGAGCAATACAAGCCTTTCATCGACGGAGACAATGTGGTTGTCACAAGTCCGCACAAGGTCTACGGGCCGGAATCCAACGATCTGGTCTTGCAACTTCGAAAACGCGGGATTGAAAAAATCGTTCTCGCCGGGATGTCGGCAAATCTTTGCACCGAGTCGCACATGCGTGAATTGATCGAGCAGGGTTTTGAGGTAACCGTTGTGCAGGATGCGACCGCCGGCGCGAAAACACCTGCGGGCGATTCTCACAAAGTCGCTGTGGCGAACTACCACTACATCGCCAGTGCTGTCGTCACGACCGAGGACGCTGTCGCGGGCTTGCGCGAGGCGTTTGTCGGATCGTCGAGCAATTGAGCGTGCCCATGAGTCTTGAAGGTCGTCGTCATTCGGCAGCGGCCTTCAAGACTGCGTGCACTCAGATTCAACGCCTAACCACCACCACCGATATTTTTTTCCAAGGAGCCCATCATGCCAAAGCCAACCGACATCAAGCCGCCGTTCACTCGCGAAACAGCCATCCGAAAGGTGCAAGCAGCCGAAGACGGCTGGAATTCCCGCGACCCGGCGAAAGTCTCGCTGGCCTACTCGATCGATAGCCAGTGGCGAAATCGCGACACGTTTGTTACAGGTCGAAACCAAATCGTCGAGTTCCTGACCGGCAAGTGGGAGAAGGAACTGGAGTATCGCCTGACAAAACAGTTGTGGGCCTTCACTGAGAACCGCATCGCCGTGCGTTTCCAGTATGAGTACCGCGATGCCGACGGCAACTGGTTTCGTGCCTATGGAAACGAGAACTGGGAGTTCGATGACGATGGACTGATGCGACGCCGTGAGGCCAGCATTAACGACTATGCGATCGAAGATTCCGAACGCAAGTTCCATTGGCCGCTGGGGCCACGCCCAGCAGACACCCCTGGCTTGGAAGAACACGTCAAGTAGGCACGACGAGCTAGCTGACGCACTTTGTTGATTAAGGTTCAAAATTAATTGGGAGTTCAAAATGTCGAGTCTATCGAGGCCAGTTCTTTCCCCTGTCGAGATGTTCGGGCGCCGGTTATGCAACCGGCTGGCAGTCGCTCCGATGACCCGCGTGAGTGCCCACGGCGATGGGCTCGCAACCGATCGCATGAAGGATTACTACCGTGATTTTGCTCGCGGTGGCTTTGCGATCGTCATCACGGAGGGGACCTACACGGACAAGGATGCCAGCCAAGGCTACGACCGCCAGCCTGGGATCACGGATCGGCGCCAAGCCAACTCTTGGGCGCCGATCGCCACTGCGATCGCCGATCAGGGCAGCCTGGCTATGATGCAACTGATGCACGCTGGCGCATTGTCCCAATGGCAGGACGCACGACGCACCATCGCACCGTCCGCTGTGCCACCGCTCGGCGAAATGATGCCCGCATACGGAGGCAGTGGTCCTTACCGCTTGCCTTCGGCCATGACGACAACCGACCTGGCTGAAGTTCGCAAGGGCTTTGTAGCAGCGGCAAGACACGCACGACACGCCGGATTCCACGGCGTCGAAATCCACGCTGCGAACGGCTATCTGCTTGATCAGTTCATTACCGAATACACGAATCGCCGGGATGACGAGTACGGCGGGTCGGTGTCGGCGCGAATTCGGTATCCCGCAGAGATCGTTGCCGCGGTGCGCGATGCATCCCCCGATGACTTCGTGGTTGGAGTCCGCGTTTCGGAGGCTAAAGTCAACGACTTCAACTACCGCTGGGGTGGAAAGTCCGAAGCCGAGACGATTTTCGTAGCACTCGCTGAGGCTGGAGCGAGCTATATCCATGTGGCCGGGGAAGGCCGCGGTTTCCGCGAGTCGAGTTCAGACAAGCGAGAGCCGCTTTCTACTATGGCTCGCGGGATTACCGGACTGCCAGTGATCGCCAACGGTGGGCTGCATGATCCGGATCTCGCTGATGACGTGATCCTAGACGAACATGCTGACTTGATTGCGCTCGGACGCGCTGCACTGGCGACACCAGATTGGCCTCGAAGGATTGCCAATGGTGAACGGGTCGTCGCATTCGAGAATGAGATAATTTCGCCAAGTGCATCTATCCAAAACACCGACGCGTGGTTCGCTCGGAAACTCGCCCATGGCGTGCATGGCTGCGGGAGCGACTTTGGTCGCCATCACGCCCGAACTCCCTGACGCATCTCTGTCGACCTCCGAGAAGAACGAGTTGGAGTTTGAAGTTCTCACCGACGCCAACTCAGACTACTCACGAGAAATCGGGCTCGTCTTTACGCTGCCGGCGAGGCTACGTCCCATCTATGAGACATTTGGGATCAATGTTGAAGCACATAACGGAGACGGACAATTCGACCTGCCGCTTGCCGCGACTTTCATTGTCGACGTCGATGGATCGATCGCTAGTGCCTTCGTAAATGCGGACTACACCGTGCGCGCAGAGCCGTCGGATGTTGTGGAGGTGCTTCGATCGCTCGTCAAACAAAACGCTTGACAAGGATCAACGCTGTCGGCAACGGTAAGCCGCGAACGAAACGGAACCACTTGTGTTACGTTGTTCCGACGAATCCAACACTCTGAAACTTGAATCCAGAGAGCCAACGTTCAGTGATGGCAACAATCTTAACAACGATTATGGTGATTGCGGTGGCGGGCAGCGGGCTGATGGCCGGGCTGTTCTTTGTCTTTTCCTTTTCGGTGATGGATGCCTTGGCGCAAATGCCGACGTCGGAGGGAATGAAGGCCATGCAGCTGATCAACCGGACGATCCTGAATCCCGTATTCCTGAGCGTTTTCTTTGGAACGGCTCTGGCCTGTATGCTCGTTACGATCATCTCCGCATGGCAGCGGCCACCCGAGTACGGTTTGGCCGTCGCGGGAGCCTGCGCGTATTTGTTTGGCGGTTTCATGGTGACTGCAGTATTCAATGTCCCACTGAACAACGCCCTCGACAAATTGCCTCTCGACGCACCGGAGAGCAACCATGAATGGACCCGCTACCTGAGGCTCTGGACGCGATGGAATCATCTTCGCACAGCAGCATGCATTTTGGCGTGCGTGCTCCTTGCGATTGGGCTTCCGTAGCGCCGCGCGAACGACAATTCTGAAATCGGACGAAACGAAATGAATGAGACGATGACAGTCCTCGTGCTTGGTGCCACTGGAGCGACGGGGCGGCTGCTGGTGCGGCAACTGCTTGACCGCGGTCTGAAGGTCAAAGCGATCGTGCGTTCACCCGACAGGATTCCCGACTCCCTTCGACAGCACGAGAGTCTATCGCTTATCCTTGCGAGCGTATTGGATCTCAGCGATACCGAAATGGCGGAGCACGTAGCCGGATGTGAGGCGGTGGCATCTTGCTTGGGGCACAATCTGACCTTCAAGGGCATCTTCGGCCAGCCGCGCCGACTCGTGACTGATGCTGCTGAACGATGTTGCCAGGCCATGAGGGCCAACGGCTCTGACAAGCCAAATAAGTTCGTTCTGATGAACACGGCCGGAAACAGCAATCGCGATCTAAACGAGCCGATTTCACTCGCTCAGAGCTGCGTGATCGGGCTGCTTCGTTGGCTGGTGCCGCCTCATCGAGATAACGAGAAAGCCGCGGACTACCTGCGAACGGAGGTTGGTAAGAATGACACCGAGATTCAGTGGGCGGCCGTTCGTCCTGACAGTCTGTTCGACGAAGACAGCGTGAGCGCCTACGAGTTACATCCGTCGCCGACCAGAAGCGCGATTTTCAATCCAGGGCGAACGAGTCGCATCAATGTCGCACATTTCATGGCTGACCTGATCACGAACCATGACGCCTGGGAGAAATGGAAAGGTCAGATGCCGGTGATCTACAACCAGGAATCTTGAGCGTACAGAGTTGGGTAAACCCTCAGCATGCGGGTCCACACTGGTCGGTTCGACACCAAGACCTTTAAGATCCGTAGACTGCCCGTAGCAGCAAAGGTGGGTTACAGGCCTTTCACGCCGCATCGGTTGGTCGCCGTTCGAGACATCGGATGCATCGAGTTCGTAGAGCTGGCTCGACGCCTTCGACGCACAATCCGCGAAGAATCCGACTCAGTTCCGGGGAAACGTGCAGCGAACCGTTCGATGTTTTGGGTCTCGTCAGTCCGTTTCTCCCCGTGAGGATTGCTTATCCAATTCAGCGGGGTTTATGTGTGTGCCAGTCACTCGGCTACTCAACTGAGGACGAACAGTATCTCGGCCGACGGAGTGGAGCGCGGCCGCAATTCAATTCGCGAACGACGCCTATAGCCCATGTCAGTGCGTAACGCGACTACATTGCAATCCGGACAGTCATTCCGAAAACTACGGGCACGCTACGCGGCTCGGTGATACGATGCGAATTCTTGTCTTGCTCAGGTTGAGTTTTTGCCGGCCAGCAACGCATGCCCACTCTTGACCGTACCGGGATCGCGGTCGCGGACAACTTCCGTTGGCACTTCGGTGGGCAGTGGTCGAAGGCCGCCCTGGGCCTGACATGTCCGAACTAGTTTCAGCTCCCGCGTCGGACGCCGCTAGGTCACCAAACACGATCGGATCGGTCCGCGGTGTCGCAAGACACGAGGGTGCGAGTTTGGCCACTAACAGTTTTTTCAATTCGCTGTCTTCGACGCGTCGGTTGCATCGACCGCCGCGCCGGAGCGGGTCGGCTAACCCGCGGCGGTCACCTGATTCAGATGATCCATGCTGCCAGAAGGCAGATCCGTTGGTCGGGTTAGGCGTTCACTTGCCGCTTCCATCAAGATTGACCTTGCGGGTTCGCTTCAAGGCCTGTTCGGGATCGGCAACGATGGCGCTGGGCTGGTGCTGCGGGGAATTGGTGATGATTTCGAACGCCCAGGCGTAGCGGCTGGTGCCAACCTCGCTCGGCGGGGTGATGCGGAGTCCCTCGGTTCCGATGGACCAATCGACCGCCGAATCGCTGCCGATCAATCGCACGGATTTGACGTCCGACGCCTGCCAGCCGGCGGTGGCTTCGATCGTGAAGGGGGCCGTGGGTTTCGCAAGTTTGATCGCGTACAACGTCTTCCCCTTGGTCGTGAAAGCGAGACTTTCATTCTCTTGAGCGTTCACTTTCCAATAACGCGTGCCATAGATGGCGGCGCCATTGATCTTCAGCCAGTCTCCCATCGCACGGAGACGCTCGACCTGCTCGGCAACCAGCGTGCCGTCCGCTTTCGGTCCGATGTTGATTAGGAAGTTGCCGTTGCGGCTGACCACTTCGACCATTTCATGGATGACACCTTCTACCGTTTTGTATCGATCGCCTTCGAGATAGCCGAAGGACGTGCCGAACGTCGTGCAGCTCTGCCACTTCGGGCCGATCACTTTCAGCTTCAAGTTGTCCTTTTCCAGACAGCCGACGCCGTCGGGCCAGTTGCGGTTAGCGCCTTTGTTGTTGCAGTACACCTCCTGGCCGCGGGCCGCAGCGTCGTTCATGAAGTCGGTGATCATGCGGCGGACTTGATCGTCGAAGTATTTGATCTCCGGCTTCATCTTTCCGCTGCGGACCTGATTGCCGTCGCGGGTGTAGATCGGAAAGTCGTCGACCCACAGAAAATCCGGGTGGTACTTCTCTTGAATCTCCTTCCATCTGGCGACGTAGTCGTCGACGAAGGCCTTGTCGTAGCGGAACGGCCCGTACAGCGACGCCGTCTCGGGGACGCGCCGAATCTCTTCGGCGATATCGTCGCGCGGCTCGCTGTGAACGACGTATTTGTCTTTCGCAAAGAAACCGGTATGCCGCTCGCGATGGTACGACGGCGCGTACTTGAGGCCTCGCTTGCGAACCGCCTCGCCAAGCTCACCGACCAGGTCCCGCTTCGGCCCCATCCGGACGGCGTTCCACGGTGTTAGATCAGAATCCCAATTTGCCCAGCCGTCGTGATGTTCCGCCGTCAGCACGACATAGCGGGCGCCGACGTCTTTAAACAGCTCCGCCCACGCGTCCGGATCCCACTTCTCGGCTTTGAACTCGGGGAGGATGTCCTTGTATCCGAACTCCGGCGGCGTCGCGCCCCACCGCTGTTTCATGTAGGGGTAATAATGCGCCGAGTCTTCATAGAGCAACTTCGGCACATGCTCGGCGTATCCCCGGTTGCCCTTGCGGTAACCGATCGCACTGTACGGTCCCCAGTGGATGAAGATGCCGATCTTGCCATCATCAAACCACGCCGGAACCGGCATCGTTTGAAGTGATTCCCATGTGCCGTCATAGCGCGGCTCGGCAGCCATCATGACCTTCGTCTGGAAACAGACTGATGCCAGCAGGACGAAAAGGATTGTTGTTGACGTTTGACTCATCGCTGCAAACCACTCACTCAATGACTCCGACAGGGGTTGGATGATCGACTTCGGTATTGGTTATACACAAGCCCCGAAGACGGTCGCGGCAATTCACGCCGCCACCGGACAAGAAGTCTGGAACCGGGGACCCCGGGTGTCAGCGGCAGGCCGCGGCAAGACTCTACGGTAACCAAAGCCCCGTCATTCGCCTCCACGGTGTCGCAATTCAACATACAGGCGACGCAAAAGATCATTGCGTGCCAGCGAAATCACGGCTAGGTTCAATAAAGATTTACTCCTTTTAGGGGGACACCCCCACCGCACTCATTTTCTCATCGGGTAGTTTTATGAGACGCTTCAAACACAGTCGTGGTTTCACGTTAGTGGAACTTCTCGTCGTCATCGCCATCATTGGCATTCTAGTCGGCCTGCTCTTGCCAGCGGTGCAAGCGGCACGCGAGGCCGCACGCCGCATGAGCTGCAGCAACAATTTCAAGCAGATCGGAATCGGCATTCACAACTACCACTCCGCGTACAAACGCATCCCCGCTCAGGGTATCGGCACGGTCGCCACTCCGAGCCAGCCCCGAGCGTGGTGGCAAGAAAGTGCTGCGGGCACCGGCACACTGCTGGTCAACAACCGACGCTTGAGCACGTTGGTCGGGCTCTTGCCGTTCATCGAACAGCAGGGTTTATGGGACCAGATTTCCAATCCCAACGCCACGCGAACCGACGGCGACCCCAATGCACCGATCGGAACCCGCGCCGCGCCTTGGGCTGCCATGGGCCCAACGCCGGGCGCGATCCAATACCTGCCGTGGACGTTCGAGATCCCGACGTACCGTTGCCCGAGTGACCCGGGCGTGGGGTTGCCGGCGTTGGGGCGAACCAATTACGCCGCATGCATGGGTGACAGTCATTACTTCACGATGTGGGGACCCTGGAACAATCAGCGTGATACACGCGTGCAAGGCCGCGTCCGCCATGCCCAAGCAGCGCACCGCGGCTTCTACAAGCCGTTTGACGAAAACGGTCGCTTCCGCGACGTTCTTGACGGCTTGTCGAACACGATCGCGATGGGTGAAATTGCGACGGATTTGGGCGACAGCTTCATTTCAACCAGTCCTCCGAGAGACGGCCGTGGCCTGGGCGGCAATCTCGCTGTGATTCGGATGGTCCGCGACAATCCTGGGACCTGCGACCAGTTCATCGACCCCGACCGCCCGCGCTACTGGCTCAATGGTGGCGACAGGCTCACCCATGCCCGTGGTTTCAAATGGGCCGATGCCAATCAGATGTTTTCGGGCTGCTTCACGATTTTGCCTCCCAACGATGTGTACTGCGGGCGACACAACTCCAATCACCTGTCAGGCACCGCCCCGGTGTCCAGCCGACACACCGGCGGTGCTCATGTCCTGATGGCCGATGGTGCGGTGATCTTCATGACCGATTCGGTTGAAGCCGGCAGCCGGAATCAAGGCGATGTCTGGCTCAACGGCACAGGTGACCGCGCGCCAGGCAACGAAAGCCCCCACGGGCTCTGGGGAGCGCTCGGGACGCGTGCCAGCAGTGAAACCATCCAGGAACAACTGAATCAATAAACTCGCGTCGATTTCGGATGCCGCGTCTCGACGCGGCATCCACCCATCATTTTGTAACGATCGATCCCACCTGAATCTGGTAAATCCACATGAAGACTTTTTCTCGGTGCCTTTTGATCCTTTGTTCGGCGACCGCCCTGATTGCTTCGGTCGGCTGCGGCGACAACTCAAACCCCGCGTCGATGACCGAAGGCGTCGAGCTGAGTGAAATCGAAGCCTACGAGAAGGCCGTCCTTGAGATGGAAGCCGAAGACGCGGGAAGCATGGACGACGTGGACGAATAATTCTGCGTGGCCGTGAGGCCAAACGCCGGTGGTCGCACTGACCGACGTTTGGCCGTCATCTTCATCACCTGCGTTCGAAACCAGACCCGGCTGATCGGTGATTGACCAATGCAACAGCGACTGGCGGCGGTCGACAACAGCGATCACTACTTTGCGATCGTCGAATCGCAAGGTGAACGACACCTCGTCGACCTCGGACCGACGACGTCTTACAAGATGGAACTTGCACCCGCAACTGAGATCACGGTTCGAGGCATTCCGGTCCGTGTTCAGCAGAACCAAGTCGTGATGGCGACCCGAGTTCGCGTTGGTGGCCAGACGATTCAGATCAACCAACAAACCTCGCTACGGTAACTTGTCACCTGACAACTGAGGCAACGTCAGCCGGGGCATTGCAATTCCCCGGCTGATTTTTTGGCTGCTGCCGGAAACGAACCGTTCGTCCGGCAAACCAAGACGCTCAGCCTGGCGAGCATCTTCGCAACGTCCGCAGCTCACTTTCCCAGTGGCTACAAAACGTTGCCGGCACCGGGAGTGTACGACTCCGCGTCGATGCTTTCTGTTTTGATGCTGCCTGCTTCCAAGTTGCCATGGATTTCTACTTGAGCATCAAAGTCGACGATCGGTGCACTGACGGAGATTGCATCGGCACTGATTTCGATCGCGGCGAAATTGATGGTCAAGATCCCATCAGAGAAATCAAAGACCTGTTCAAAGGCGGTGACGCGCTCGGAGATCGCTTCGGTTTCGCTGATCTGCATCTCGATCGCGCTGCCCTGGTCGGTCAATTGTTGTTGCAGCGAATTGATCTGTGATTGCTGCTGTGCGACCAGCGCGGCCAAGGCGGCAACTTGTTGTTCCAGCGACGGTGCCGGGGGGATCGTGGTTGTCGTCGTGCTGAACGTCTTCGTAGTCGTCTTGAGCAACGACGTCGGTTCGGCGGAGATCACTGGGGTGGTGACGAATGCCAACAGCAGCAACGCAAGGGCTCGATGACGTTTCATGGGATTTGATTTAATCGATTGGAGACGATGGCGGAAACACGCTAGTGATCTGCCAAGCGAGGTTGGCAGGCGATTGTTACCAGGAAATCGGGTAAAATTCGACATCTGAGGCTAGAAGCCTGTCCCACGTACTTGCCGACAAGGCGTTGTTTCATGTCGTTTCTATTCCGCGTCTTGCTCGTGCTCGCACCGATCTTGCTTCCGCTGCGAAGTAGCATTTCACAGGAATCGGCGCCGACAACCACCCCGCTGCATCGAATCATCCCCCAGACGCCTGCGGAGCTCCGCGAACTTTTACGTTACACCGGAACGCCTCTGCCGATCGTTAGCGCCCACCGCGGTGGCGCCGGGCCGGGCTATCCGGAAAACTGCATCCCCACGTTTGAGCACACGCTCGCGGAAACGTTTTCGATGCTGGAGATCGATCCCCGGATGACCAAAGACGGCCACGTCGTTCTGCATCACGATGCGACACTCGATCGAACGACCACCGGAACCGGGAAACTGGCCGACAAGACGCTGGCCGAACTGAAGCAGTTACGACTCAAGGACAGCGAAGGAAAGGTGACCGACTATCAAATCCCGACGCTCGATGAGGCGTTGCGTTGGGCGAAGGGCAAGACGATCTTGGTCTTGGATCAAAAAGACGTGCCGCTGGAAACTCGCGCCGGCAAAATCAGCCAACACAAGGCGGAAGCTTACGCGATGATGATCGTCGGAAGTTTCAAGGATGTCGTCGCCTGCCACCGGATGAACCGCGACATCATGATGGAGGTGATGATTCCCAGTCATGCCAAAGTCCAAGCGTTCGATGCCATCGGCGTTCCTTGGCAAAACGTGATCGCGTTTCTCGGTCACGTCCCACCGACAGACGATTCGCTTTACGACGCGGTCCATCAGAAAGGAGCGTCCACCATGATCGGGACCTCGCGTAACCTGGACCGCGTGTTTCACCAACGCGTCCGCGACGACGCCGATTCGCTCCGCCGCGACTATCAAATGATGCTGGGCCGCGGTGCGGATGTCATCGAGACCGATCTGCCACGCGAGGTCGGGTGTTTGCTGTATGCACCGCGGTCGAAATCAACGCTGGGGCATCGCTTGTTGCGAGTCGAGTAGGGGGCGCGACGGTTGCGGAGAGGGGGCAGAAAAAGAGGCGGGGCAGAAAAAGGGTGTCTGGGATGGGTGACAAGAAAATGCGAGAGGCGGGGGAGGGGGGCGTGAGGCGGCCAGGAACGGTCGGAGCAGCGACTTCCCCTGGAGCGGTTTAACGTAGACTTGGCGGGCATTGACCGAAACAATCCTTGACGCGGACGTATGAGCCGACGACGCTCGGTTGCATCACTTCGTCCCTAGACGCGAACACGCACGGCGTTTCATGAATGGGTCCACTTCGATCAACAAGATGCGTCTGGGCATGGCCGTTCTGGCCGGCACGTGTCTGATTGCGGTCACGGGCTATGTGATCGCCGGCTGGTCGCTGCTCGACGCGGTCTACATGGTGGCGATTACCATTTTTGGTGTCGGCTATGGCGAAGTGCGACCGGTCGTTGATCCCGGGCTAAAACTGTTTACCCTGACGGTGGTCGTCACCGGGTGCAGCAGCGGCATTTATGTCCTCGGTGGATTTGTGCAAATGATCGCCGAGGGAGAGATCCAGCGTGCTTTGGGAGCCAGACGAATGAGCCGTGGTATCGAACAAACCCAGGGTCACGCCATCATCTGCGGATACGGACGCGTCGGTCGCAGCCTGGTCGCCGAATTACGGCAGGCCGGCATCGATCTGGTCGTCGTCGACCGGGATTCGGACCGATTGGCGGAGGCCGAACGTGACGGAATCCTCGTGGTCTCCGGCGATGCGTCCGAAGAAGAGATCCTGCGCCGCGCCGGGATCGATCGTGCCACCGTGCTCGCATCGGTTCTGCCGGGAGATGCGGAAAACGTGTTCGTCACGCTGACGGCCCGTGAATTGAACGAAACCATCCAAATCATCGCGCGTGGCGAGTCCGAAGCGACCGAGCGGAAACTGATCCGCAGCGGAGCGAATCGGGTCGTGCTGCCGACGATGATCGGGGCTTCTAAAATCGCCCAGCTGATCGCCTGCCCGACGGTCGAGACCCTGGTCACCGATGCCAAGGCGTTTTCGCGTATGAATCAGGACCTGGAAGCATTCGGATTGGGAATGATGGAAATCCCGATCGGGGCTCAATCGGCGTTGGTCGGTTGCACGATCAAGGACATCGAGCTGACCGGTGACGGCGGCAACGTCGTGGTCGCCATCAACTGCGCCCAGGGTGAGGTCGTTCGCAATCCGAAAATGGAAGATGTCGTCAACGCGGGCGACCGGCTGATCGTCCTGTCCCACAAGGAAGACCTGCCCGCCGTGACGCGCCGTGCCGCTCAGAAATCCGAGCAGATGTCGTATCGCGGAACGCGCTACTAAAAAGTGGGGTAAGCTTCCAGCTTGCCAGTTCCGGAAACGCGGCGAGCTTTCAGCTCGCCGGATGGCAAGCTGGAAGCTTACCCCACTTGGCAAGCTGGAAGCTTACCCCACTTGGCGAGCTGGAATCTTGACCCACTTTTTGGGCTACAATCTGGGCTGCTTTCATCCTTTGGAGACAGTTATGGATCGTCGTCAGTTTGCCGCAATCTCTGCCGGGCTCGTTGCCGGGGCACATGCATCGGGCCAGTCAGAATCAAATTCGTTTCCGGTCGCAGTGATCGGGCACACCGGCCGCGGGGATTACGGGCATGGCCTGGACACCGTTTGGAAACGCATTCCCGGAGCGTCGATCGTCGCGATCGCCGATACGAATCCGACGGGGCGACGAAAGGAACTCCAAAAGCTCGGACTCGGTGATGACGCCGGCTACGCCGACTATCGCGAGATGCTTGCCAAGACGACTCCATGGATCGTTGCCGTTTGCCCACGTCATGTCGACCAACACCGCGACATGGTCTTGGCGGCGATCGAATCGGGTGCGAAAGGCATCTACGTCGAAAAACCGTTTGTTCGAACGCCACGTGAAGCCGACCAGGTCTTGGCGGCCTGCGCCGAGCACGGCGCGAAGGTGGCTGTCGCGCATCGCAACCGATACCACCCGGTCATGAAGGTCATCGCGGATTTGATCGACGAAAAACGCATCGGCCGCGTGCTTGAAATCCGTGGCCGGGGCAAGGGGGACCGTCGTGGCGGAGGCGAAGATCTGTGGGTGCTTGGATCACACGTGCTGAACATGATCACCGTCCTGGCCGGCAAACCACAAAGCTGCTCCGCGGTGTTGATGCAGGACGGACGTCCGGCAACCCGACAGGACGTCCGCAAAGGTGCAGAGGGCTTGGG
Organism: Rhodopirellula sp. SM50; assembly: GCF_002289565.1. Classification (GTDB taxonomy): domain Bacteria; phylum Planctomycetota; class Planctomycetia; order Pirellulales; family Pirellulaceae; genus Stieleria. Next base: position 230,733 of record NZ_NTFY01000003.1, read on the forward strand.
ACCGCTGGCCGGTGACGAACTGCACGCCAGGTTCCTGTTTGACGGAGGCCTGACCGCGTTTTTCGATTCGGTGGCCAACGACGGAACCGCGAACCACGGGTTTGGTTTGCAAATCATCGGCAGCGAAGGAACGATCGTGATCCAAGCCGATCGCAATCCACTGGCGTATTTGATCCCTGGCAACCCCTTTAAACGTCGCGATGCGGGATCAGGCTGGCTGCCGATCACCAGCGGCGGCGTCGACGTCGCCGAGCCGAACCCTGATTTGATCCATCGGGTTCAACATCATGACGTCGCCGCGACGGATCTCGTTCAGGCGATCCGGGAGAACCGCGAACCCCTGTGCGGTGCCGCCGAAGCAACCCTGACCGTCGAGATGATTTGTGGCGTCTTCGAATCACATCGCCAGGGTGGCGCCGCGGTCCAATTCCCCCTTTCCCAACGAGACCATCCGTTGGCCTGATTGTTGCCCCGATCCGCGGGAACGGTCGACCACTTGCGAGCCCTCCCTCGATCATCGACTCACGACGTTTTGTGGCTTTCGGCTACATCGACCTTCGCTTCTTCGACGTGGTAAAACCGTTTGCAATTGGTGCAAAACAGATACCAGGCGAAATGATAGGCCGCGTTCGCCTTGTGCCTTTTGGGAATCCGTTTTTCCAGCGCATGGCCACAGGCACGGCAGGGGTCGCCCGCTTTTTTCGGCTTGCCTGCAGACGGCAATCCGGTGCCGGACGTCGGCGACTCACCGGGCGTCGGCGACTGGACGGACGTCGGCGACTCACCGGGCGTCGGCGACTGGACGGGTGCAGCCGGGACGGGAGCGGCCTGGGCGGCGGGCTTCGCCTTTCGCTTGGTCCGTTTAAATTGATACCCTTCATCGACAGCCAGCGACATTGCCTGCCTTGCTGCGCCGGCCAATTGATCGCAACGGTCGTTGTCTTCGATCCCCGAATGCCCCTTGATCCAAATCACCTCGACGTCGTGTTTGAGGTATTGATCGAGAAACCGTTCCCAAAGATCCACCGATCGTGACTTCTTGCCTTTCCATTGCCTGGAAGCGTGGCGAAACAGAAGCCCGGTGTTGACCGAATCGACAACGTAACGTGAATCGCTGTGGAGTCGAACACGACAACGTCGTTTCAACGCCTCCAGCCCGACAACGGCCGCCATCAATTCCATTCGCTCCACGGTCGTTTGCTGAAACCCGCAACTGAGCTCTTTGTGGTGGTCGCCGAATCGCAAGACGACGCCATAGCCGCCCTTGCCACCTTCCTTTTCTGCGCCACCGTCGGTGAAAATCGATACCCGCCCGACCGGGTCGCTGTCGCAATTCTCCGACAAACAAATCAGTTCCAGCTCCGGTGACCGCGCGAACGAGTACAGCAATTGGCGACGAATCTCGATCTCATCCAATCCGCGTCCGACGTGAAATGGCAACAAGGCCAAGGAGTGAAACCCACGCCGCAGGGTCTCCTCCAAGATCGACTTTGACAACCGCTTGAAATCCTCGGGGCGGAGTTCGCCTTGGGGATGAACGCGCGACGGTGCCAAGAAAATGGTCGCAGACCGGTCAGACGTCGGGGGCAGGACAAGCAGCTCGCCCGGCCGCAGGTCGCCGGCACGGAAAGACCGCTCGTACGCGCCCGCCACATCGCTGAATGCCGCCGAACATCGACGCAACGCTGCGGTCGGCTCGCCGCCGACACAGTCGACATCGACGACCAATGCGTCCGTCGGCAATTGCGTCAATGCAGTGCTGGAAAATCGAAGCATCGGCAGAAGCGGTCTCGGGCGGCGCTGGGGCGTTTTAGAATAGGTTATTGTTCGTCGTCGGCGGAGCGATGTCTAGGCCGTCCGAAGTCTGGGGCCGGTTGTGTGGGGGGAAAACGAGCGAGAGGGAAAACGATGAGCCGAGAAGGACGGGACGGCAATGCGAGAGGCAGGCAGAATGATCGAGAGCCAGTCTGGGTCTGGCCCGATGCACAGCAACGAAGGCGGCTGGGACTCGCCTTGCTCGGACTCAGCTTGCTGTTTGTGATCGTCTACGGGGGCGCCGAATTCATCACATCGTTGCGAACCACGCGATATCCGGTGCATTTCTCGTTTGAATTGTCGCTTCCGTTTGTCCCCGAATTGAGCCTCGTCTATTCCTCCGTTTACTTCATGTTCGGCTTCATCGCACTGACGTTGCCGACGAAAGACCGCCTGGATCAGTTCGTTGCGCAAATGGTTCTGATGACATTGATCGCCGGCGTGTGTTTTCTGATCTACCCGGCCGAGTTGGCTTTTGAGACACCCGAAGTGGTCGGTTGGGCGGCATTGCCGTTTCGATGGGCCGATCAAATCAACTTGACCTACAACTGCGCGCCTTCGTTGCACGTGGCTTACGCAAGCTTGTGCGCCGCGACGATGTGGCGTCGACGGCGCGTCTGGGGAATGGTGTTTTGTACTTGGGCGATCGCCATCGCAGTCTCGGCTTGGCTGACGTACCAGCACCATCTGGTCGATTTGATAACCGGGGGTCTGTTGGGAGTGTGGATAGCCCGCCAAACGAGTCTCCACCGCATCCTCACCCGTCGGTAGATTCGTTGCGATTGGTCGCCAGGCGGATGGGATCGGGGTATGCTGTAGCCCCCGGCAACCGCGGCAAATGAATCCCCCCGTCGTCCCGCACCATGCATGTTTTATTTGTCCACCAAAACTTCCCCGCCCAATTCGGCCAAATCGCCAACCACTTGGTGCAAGAGCATGGTTGGCAATGCACGTTTGCATCACAGCACGGCGGTGAAATCGAGGGCATCGGCCGCGTGCTGTACGAACCACGCGGCGGTGCCCGTGCGGAGACAAATTTTTGCAGTCGCACCTTCGAGAACCAGATCTGGCATTCCACCGCGCTGTTCGACGCCCTGAGATCGCGTCCCGACGTCCAACCCGATTTGATCGTCGGACATAGCGGAATGGTTTCGACGCTGTACTTGCGCGAGTTGTACGATGTGCCGATCATCAACTATTTTGAGTTCTTCTATCGCACCCACGACAGCGACATCGACTTCCGCGTCGACCTTCCTCCCTGTGACACCGCCACGCTGTTGCGAGCTCGTAGCCGCAACGCGATGCTGTTGCTGGACTTGGAAAACTGCGATGCCGGTTATGCCCCCACCGCATTTCAGCAGTCTCAGTTGCCGGCGGAGTTCCGGCCCAAGATCCGCACGATCTTTGACGGGATCGACACGGATTTCTGGAAACCGGTCGGACGCCCCAGCCGTCGCGTCGCTGCGATCGACATCCCATCGGACCATCGGGTATTGACCTACGTCAGCCGGGGCATGGAATCGATGCGTGGCTTCGACATCTTCATGCAAATCGCCGATCGAGTCTGTCGAGAACGTCAGGACGTGTCCGTGCTGGTGATCGGCGAAGACCGGATCGCTTATGGAGGCGATGCCCGATTCACCGAAGGGAAAACGTTTAAAGAGTGGTTCCTCAGCAAACATGCAATCGATCTCTCGCGGATCCACTTCGCCGGACGTGTCCGGCCCTCCGAGCTGGTCAACGTGTTTTCTCTGTCGGATGTTCATCTCTACCTGACCGTCCCGTTCACATTGAGCTGGTCGTTGCTGAACGCGATGAGCTGCGGCGCGCTGGCGATCGGCAGCGATACCGCTCCGGTGAGAGAGTTGATCGAAGACGGAAAGAACGGATGGTTGGTGGACTTTTTCCAGATCGACCAGTGGGTGGAGCGCGTCCTGCAGGCGCTCGATGACCCGGCCGCCTTCGAGTCACTGCGAACGTCGGCGCGGCAGACGATCTTGGATTCATACTCGCTGCCAAAGTGCCTGGACAAGATGCTGACGCTGTATCGTGAATTGGGAGTCGGCGTTGACGCGGATTCGAGTGCCGACCCATGATTCTACTCCTGGGCGGCAGCGGGTATGTCGGACGAACGTTTGCGAAGCGGCTCTCCGATCGGGGCCTGAACTTTCGCGTGATTTCACGGCGGGACTGCGACTACACCCGTCGCGATCGATTGATCGCGCTGATCGACCAAACCAAGCCGTCGTTCCTCATCAACGCCGCGGGGTACACGGGCAAACCCAACGTGGAGGCCTGCGAACACCACAAAGCCGCTTGTCTGTTGGGCAATGCCGTCCTTCCGGGCATCGTCCGCGAGGCCTGCGAACTGCGAGACATTCCCTGGGGACACATCTCGTCGGGCTGCATTTACAGCGGCTCGCGTCAGGATGGATCGGGGTTTCGCGAGATCGACCCGCCGAACTTCTGCTTTCGATCACCGCCCTGCAGTTTTTATTCGGGCAGTAAAGCGATCGGCGAAGATTGTCTTCAAGGGGCGGACAACGTCTTTGTGTGGCGGTTGCGGATTCCTTTCAGCAATCGAGATGGCGAACGCAACTACCTGTCAAAAATGATGCGTTACGAGCGTCTGTTGGACGTGACCAACTCGCTCGCCGACGTGAATGAATTCGTCGACGCCTGTCTTCACTGCTGGCAGCACCGTGTCCCGTTTGGCGTCTACAACGTTGTCAACACCGGCGCGGTCTCCACCGCCGAGGTCGTCCGGTTGATTCAGACGCATCGCAACATCAACCGCCCTTTTCAATTCTTTCGCGATGAAGCCGAGTTCATGGCGGCGACCAGCGGAGTCCCACGCTCCAGCTGTGTGCTGGACAATTCGAAACTCATTCAGACGGGGTTTCCGATCCGAGATGTCCGCGAAGCAATCGCAGACGCGCTGCAGACGTGGCAACCGGAGTGTTAACCCAATGCCATCTACTTTGGCTTTAGAGGTGTTAGCGGAACGGCGCGAGCCGTCCGGTCGCGCTTCAAAAACACCGTGAAAGACCGGAGGGCTCGCGCCCTACCGCTAACAAAAAACACCCCGCTTGGCGTCAAAGTAGATGGCATGGGGCGCGAGCTCTCCGGTCTTTCAAACTGAAACCCGACGGCTCGCGCCTTCAACACCGCCGAGCCTGAAAGCCGATGACCGTTGTTTGCCACCGTTGCTGCCCTTCCTGCTCCTGATACCAGGTGCTCCGTCGTGCTCAGTAGCCCCATTCCTCTGCAGGGCCCGTCCCCCAAGGCGTGATCGTGACGCAGTTGTCCACCTCTCGGACGCCACCGGACGACCAGGCTGTCCGTTCGACTTCGGCAAGCTCGCTGAGGGAGTGGACATCGCCAGTGATGGTCACTTTCGAATCCTCCACCTCAACCGCCAACGCTTCGGAATTCAACAGCGAGCTGCGTTTGAACGCCGATTCGATCGCACTCTTGATCGCACTGATCGTTTGGGGCGAAACCACGCCAATTTCATTGTAAATCCCTTGAGCGCCACGGAGGTGACGGAGCGCGCGGTCAACGGCGTCTTTTTGGTAGCGGTGCTCGACCGTTCCTTCTGCTTTGATCCAGCCATCCTCGACAGCGATTTGAATGTTCCGATTCGGCACTTCCGAGTCCCATTGGAGGGCATGGATGGCTGCAGCAGCAATCTCCTCGTCGTCCAACACGTTTGCATCCGACGGTCGGACCTCGATTTCATTTGCGACCGCACACACACCGTGAACACGTTTTGCCACTTCCTCGGCTTTGTGTTTTACCGAATACACCGGGACGTGACCGGCCAGAGTCACCACTCCGCCCTTTGCGGTCACACCGATCTGTGCGGCATCGACACTCGGCTCCCACTCCAGTTCGTCCAAAACGTCACGCTGCAGATGCGCGTCAGTTTTCATTTCGATGTTCTTTTTCATGGTCCCTTTCACCTCGCTCGGCCATAGAACACGCCGTTTCCATTGACCTCACAGCTTTCTCTGGACTGGAATTCCACTCTGACTCTGGCCCAACGGTTCACTTCATCCACGATTTGGGCGACGGTCATTTGACGGGGTGCAAGTTGTGTGCCAGTCGAGGTGACGCCGCCGTAACCTGCACGAGCCGCGCGGGGCCTCGCTCGTCGATCAGCTGAATCCGCGTGCCGGCGGGCAATTGATCCCTCAGATGGCCGATCAGCACATGTTTCTCCATGATGATCAATGCGTGCTCGTTCTCGGCGATGAACTCACCGAGCGCGGTTGAGTTGCGGTTGTCAAAGTGCCGAACGTCGCTGCGTTGAAGATAAAACGGAACCTCAGAAAACTCGTGGGAAAGGGTGGCTATCGCTGAGTTCGCTTCCAAACGGATCTTCGCCCGCAACGGAGACGCGGCGGCGAAAATCGTTCGCTGGCGGCTGTAGGCCGGAACGATCTGATGCATCACCATCACTGCCAACAAGAGGGCCAAAGCCGACGAGGAACCCCACGCATACTTGCCCTGATGTCGATCGGCAATCATCAGCAAACTTCCCACCAGCAGCGACGCCCAGATCAAGATCCATACGTAGTTCGCAATCGAAACACTCGATCCGGTCAATGCGATGAACGCCGAAAACCCGACGCCGGCGAAACAGGTCGCAGCCGTTGCGGTTCGTGCCGACCAGAAACGGGCCAACCACTCTCGCCGATTGGTCGCCGATCGCTTGGTGGCATAAACAAGATAGTGACCGATCATCAACGACAAGGCGGGTGCGGTCGGCAACAGGTAAGTCGGCAACTTGCACTTGGCGATCGAAAAAAACACGAAACACCATCCGCTCCACAACATCAGAAAACCCAACACCGGGGGACGGTTCTGAGACACCGCCGGTCTTCGCGACGCCAGAAATCCGACGTAGGGAATCGTCAAAAACGTCCACGGATGGCCCGCCAGCAACAGCACCGGAATGAAAAACCAAATCGGTCGGGCATGAAACTCTCCGGCGAACCTGGCCACATTGTGACGGTAGAAGAACTCGACCAGGAAGGACGGGTCCTGCATCGTGACGGCCACCATCCAGGGTCCGGCAACCCCAGCAACGACGGCCAACAGCATCAGGTAATGCCGAAGGGTCGGTGCGAAGTACGATTCGGTGAGCCAACTGAAAGCGATCAACGGAGGAATCAAGAGGACCAGCGCAAGCGGCCCCTTGGTCAGAAACGCCAGGCCGCAAAACGCCCCCGCTGCCAACCACCAGCCCAGATGCAACGCCCGCTTGCCGACGGCAGGTTTGATCGCTTCATAAACGCTGTACAACGACAGCGTGGTCAACAGAGTCAACACGCCGTCGATCAAAAGATATCGGCTGGTGAAAACGAACCCAACGGACAACATCAATACGCCGGCGGCGAACAGACCGACTCGACTGCCAACGTTGCGATTGCCAAACCACATGGTCGCCAGCAAAGTCCCGAAAGCCGCCAGCGCCGGAACCAATCGTGCCGACCATTCACTGATACCGAAGACTCGATAGCTGCCCGCACACAGCCAATACAGCAGTGGCGGCTTGTCATAGTAGGGCTGAAAATTGAGCTGGGGCAGCACCCAATTCCCGCTGACAAGCATCTCACGCGGGATTTCCGCGTAACGCGTTTCATCACGATCGATCAACGGATAACCGAGATTCGTAAACAGGAAAAGTGCCGCGGTCATTAGCAACAGAGCGTGCACGATTGAAAACGAACCTGAAACCACGCCCTTTGTTGCCGCACCAGGAAACTGAACGATGTTCCACCAGTAGCGGATCAATCCCGCCAGCACCGTCGGTATCTCAAACACCGAAACCGTGCTGCTGCCCGCGGCTCGCGGTCGATGCGACACACCCACTTCAACCACCGAGTGTCCCTGCTTCTTCGCTTCAGTCAATAATTCCGAGTTGACCAGGAATCCGCTGGTGGAAATCGTTAGCCCTTGCACCACGTCACGGTGAAACAGCTTGAGCGCACAATCCACATCGCGAACTTCGGTGCCGAGCAAACATCGAACGATGCCGTTGTAGACACGGGAGTAGAAACATCGCAATCGACTATCCTTGCGATCGATCCGATAACCGCAGACGATGTGGTACCGCTGGGACAAAAACACCAACCGATCCAATTCGGTCAAATCGAATTGGCAGTCCGCGTCGGTAAACGCCACCAGATCACACGTCGCGGCCGCGAATCCGTTTCGCAAGGCTGCGCCGTAGCCGAGATTGTCGTCATGCCGGATCAGCCGAATCGCGGGGTTCACCACTGCGGCCTGCCGCACCAACACCGACGTTTCGTCCGTGCTGCCATCGTCGACGACGATGATTTCGTATCGATCGGTCAGATCGCCCAACGCCGACTCCGCCTCCGCGATCGCTTGGCCAATCACCTCGGCTTCATTCCAAGCCGGCAAGACGAGCGAGAGACTTGGTGATCGCTTCGGCGTTGCCCCCTTGATCGATGGCTGGACGGAATGGCGATCTGATTGGTCGAGTGGTTGCATCCTTGCGATCCTTCTTTACTAATGCGTTAGTACTTCAGCTTGTATGGCCACCAATCCTGTGACACAAGATCAGTTGCCGACACGAGTCGTGTAAAGACGACTCTCGGTGGAATAGAACGTGACCCATCGTTGGTCACCCCGGATGAGAATCCAACAGAACCCTGGAGCGGCCTTGGCGAAAATGGTCTGGTCGGTCCACGTCGTACTGCGCAGCTTGCTTCCGCTGCCGCTGACGATCTGCAACCATCCTTGCCCTGAATCGTTCAACTGCAAATCGTGGTCATGGCCTGACAAATACAGATCGACCGCGTGCTCACGCAACAATGCAGGAAGTGTTTCGGTGATTGCGGGATAGGCACCATGTTTTCCACCCGAAATCGCCGGATGGTGTCCGATGACGATTTTGAACCCGGCATCGCTTTGAGTGAGTTGATGATCTAGCCAATCCAACTCCTCCTTGCCCTGGCGGTTGGGGTTCGCAATCAAATAGGTGTCGATCACAAACAGGTCGATCGCGACATCACCGATCAGGTGGCGAACGGAATAGTGATTGTCCGGCATCGTCCAGCGGTCGCTTTTCTCCGTATATCGAACTTGAGCATTGACATCGCCACCGTAGTCGTGGTTTCCGAGACAGACGTAAAACGGAAACGGAAACGATGATTCGTCAAACACAGTTTCGAAATCCGTTTGGAATCGCGGGTCGTCGACCGAGTCGACGCCGTGCTCATAAAAGTTGTCGCCCAGCAGCACAACGGCATCGGGCGCCGCTCCCTTCGAATGACGTCTCATTGCCGCCACAACCTGAGTCCGCTGGGCGGAGTCGTATCCGGTATCTCCGATGAGCAGCAGGCTGAACTCCGATTGCGGATCGATCACTTGAGGCGCCTCGCCGATCTCGACCACTCGCTCGCCGTGAGTGACGATGATCCACTGATTGTGTGCGGCGACGCGGTAGCAGGCGTACAGAAGCAGTGCCAGAGCAGCGACGACGGCGGTTCGCTTTGCAAGATCTTTCATTGAATGAGCACCACGACCTCCACCTAGTACCGAAATTCCACTGACGCCCCCGTGGCGCCGCTTTCCGCGACCCACGGACGGATTTGGAACCTTGCGTGGTCCCGCTCGGTCTGATCGATCGCGGTCGCGGATAGGAACGCAAACGACCAGCCCAAGGCGACTTGCGAGCTGTAATGGGCGTCGTCATTGACGCGCGAGAGCGGGCCCAGCAGAGACCCCGCATAGAAGGCCGCTTTTCCCCAACGACTTTCGCACAGTTTGGCGGCGTTGATAAACGGTAGTGCGGACATGAAACTGTGTCCGCTGACACCGTTGTTGTCGTTGAACGGCTGCCAGCGTGCGTCCGAACTCGATTCACCGGGCCGCGCCCCTCCGGTGAGTCGCTGTGAGAGCAACATCGGCGGAGCCCCCACCAAAACCGATCGCAGCGAACGCTCGCCCCACTGCCCGGCTGAGGAAGCGATTGGAGCACTCTCAAAATACGTTCCGGCCAACCAAGCCGTTGCGAACAAGGGAAGCGTGTAGCGGCCATTGCCCAGTTCCTTGTTTGCGTGAAGCCCTTCGTACCAATCATCACTGGTCGCGCCGCGAACGCTGGTGCCGAACCATTGCTGCAGTTCAACGTCGGCCGAGGAATGGGCCATCGTTGCGCCGATCGCAAAACTGCCGCCTAGTAAAAGTAGTGAATCGCGCGAATAAAAATAACGGTGGTCCTCCCAGACTCGTTGGTAGAGTGATCCAGCAGGACGCCGGGTGTCGCCGCCGGTGATCTTTCCTCGAACCAAAACTTCGGGCGGAAGCACGTCTTGGGCAGCCACGTGTGCGGACCCAATGCCCGTGCACACCGCAAGCAGGATGGTCAATCCTCTCGTGCAGATGTTGACGTGTTTTGCAGGTGAAGATGTAAACACAAAAACTATTTGGTTAGTAATTCATTGCAGCATGGAATGCACTTCGCCCCCGCCACAGCCAGATACGCTCAGTTCCCGTCGTCGCTCAAACATTCATTCAGATCATGCCGGGCGTCGAATCGCTCGTAATCACGCACCGAAACGCCAAAATCGTGCAGCATTTCGGCGGTCCAAGTCGGCCACGGCGACAGTCGTGTTCGTGACGACGCCAGCACATTGACCGGCAGCCACAATTGCGACACGACCAGCACGACGAGAAACAGACAGCCGATCGCCAGCGATGCTCGGCGTTGGTCGCGAGAGGAACATTGCCCCCGCGCCGATTCGATCCGCGAAACCAAATGTTCGGTGCGACGAATGATCGCGCTCTTGCGGCGGCCAAACGCAAGCGTGCAGGTGGGAGCGCAGCGAGTCTGCTCGGCAATTTTTGCCAATGTTCTTAAGTAGCTTGCAATCGTCGTCCCCGCCTTCGCGGCGACTTCATCACAATGAAACTCGCGCGTCAACTCGGCGTTGCGGGCGGCCCACCAAATCGCCGGATGAAACCAGAGCAGCGCGTTGCAGATGCCTTGCAGGAAATGCTGAAGCGGATGGTTGGTTCTCAAGTGTTCCAGTTCGTGGAGCAGAACGTGACGAATCACACCGTCGTCCTCGCGCAACAGACAACTTGGCAACACGATCGTGGGATGCTGCAACTGCCAGCAAAACGGACCGTGCTTTTCCAAAGAGACGAGCAGTCGCAGCTGTTTGGGCAATTCGTCCTGTCCATCAAGCGGCAGCGTCGCGATCTCTTCATCCGTCATCACTCGACATCGCTGAGAAAAGAATTGCGTCAAGACGATGATCCGACCGAGACGTCGGATCAGGACAAAAGTAAACCCAATGATCCAAACGACGACTAAGGCTTTGATGATCCAAACTTGCAAGGCAAACATGGTTCGCGCCGCCGACTCACTCAATCGGCTGCCGTCGTTGAACAGGCGGAGATGGGGGAGCAAGAAGGCGGCCGCGATCAGCCCCAGGATCGCAACAAACCCGACCGTCCATAGCCGACAATTTGTTGCCGCGCGGTCGACAAAACGACTGAGAAACACGATGCTGATCACGACAATCAGGACCTGCAGGGGCAGGCTGGTGACGGTTTCGAATAGCTGAGATGCATTCATCGGTCGCGTTCCGCTTTGGCGGCTGCCTTTTTGACCGCCGCGATATCTTCCGGGGAAATCGAGTCACTATTGAGCAAGCTGAGCACCAAGGACTGAACGGATCCGCCGAACAAGCGATCGGTCAATTCGTGAATCATTCCATGCCGCACTTCTTCACGCGTCACGGCGGCAGAATAGGTGTAGGCGCGACCCACTTTCTCACCGCGACGGACAATCCCCTTTTCTTCCAGAATGCGCAGGGTCGTCATGACGGTCGTGTAGGCCAAGTCGCGATCGATGGCATCGACGACATCATTGACGGTCACGCGCTCGCGCTCCCAGACAACGTCCATCACCTCCGCCTCGCACTTGGTGATCTGCGTTCTGGACAATGAATTCTTTCCTGATTCGGAGGGATGATGGGATGGGCAACAGGGACAATCAATCATCGACGCAACTTTGCCGACTGGTGGTACAGACGCAGGTCGATCTGTTCGGTGACAAAACTGACGTGACCGTCACCCCACAAAAAATTCGCTCCGCCGGGATGACGACTTGAAAAATCACATTCATCGGCCAAGGGACTGTTGATACCTTCGAGCGTCGAACCGACTAACCGCGCCGCCGCGTCTTCGCCTGCCAAGTCCACGCCGAACCAAGTCGACGGCACTTGAGCCATCGTCCGCTCGCCGACCACAAGGGTGACGCTCAGCCCCCGCGTGAAGTCACGAAATCGGGTCTGTCGATTCTCTAAAAAGGTCCCATCGCCGACCGGCGCCGGTATTTCATCGTCCGGTTCCAATGTCCCGAATACACCGACGTAATTGGCCGTCGGCAATTCGATCAATTCGGCGGGCACCACACGCGAGTCGCCATCGTCGCGCGAATGCAACCCTTCTGAATTCTCATCGTCGGCAAACAGCGTGAACACCGGCTCGGTAATGTCGGACGGACAGAGCAACACCTGCAACGAGGTCTGACGAACCGCGGCATGACGTTCATTGGCGACCGATCGTTCGATTTCAATCCGGTCCGAGAGCGCTGGCTGGCCCAAAAACGGAAGAATCGGAACGGCCCAGCCGTAGGCCGATTCCGATTGCGGATCAAAGGTCCAACCGGCGGGGAGGCTGCGTTGGGAGTGGTGGTGACTGTGCAAGGCAAGCCCGATTTCGCGGAGGTGGTCGACGCACTGAACGCGTCGTGCGGATTCTCGAACGCTGCCCACGGCCGGCAACACCAGCCCCGCGAGCACGCCGATGATCGCCACCGAGACCAGCAATTCCAGCACCGTCAACGCTCGTCGACAACCCACGCGCACGGATCCCCGCAGGCTGCTATCGGGAGGATTGATTGGGTTCATCGGCGACATCCGTGACCGGTGGGCGACTTGCTGAAAAACGGATTCTACGAACTCCTTAGTTGTTAAGCAATGCCGACTTTCCCTGGTTCCCTGGCTCCGCCCTACGCCGTGAACGATTTATTTCCTGTGTTTGACGAGGTTTTAGCGGCAGGGCGCAAGCCCTC
>NZ_NTFY01000030.1 GCF_002289565.1 Rhodopirellula sp. SM50
CATTTTTGGTACCTGACCCCTTTTCCGCGGCACCCCAAGTTTAAAAGTTGACGAAGCACTAGTGTGTTTTCTTCGTGCTACAGGCCCGTACGCTCGCGCGAAAGGGCCGATCCCATTTGCGATCGGATCGAATTGACAGGCCGGGCAACGATCCGGGAGGGGTTTCCCGCCATGCCAATGCACCGAACACCGGTCGTTGCCTCTTTCGATGGGACTGCTGACCAGAAAACTTGCCGTTGTCACCGCAAAATCCTTGCTCTGCTGGAACCGAGTCCGGACAATGACTGGTCCTCCGGAGGTGTCATGATCTTGTCGATCTGCGGGACGCCAAGTTTGATCCCGATCAACGCAAACAATTCGTCGCCAGCGGGGCGATCTTGGATGACTAAGTGACATGCCAACTGAGAAGGGCTCGGCCGGATTCAGCCTCAAAGACCAACTGTTCAACCGTGAACGCATTGAGTATCTCGCCGGTTTGTTTGCCGCTGCGGATTCCCGGTTCGACCGCGGCGGATTTGTCCGCGAGTCGATGAAGGGGCTTTCGCGGTTGGAGTTGAAAGAACGGATCGTCCACCTCGCCGAGCATCTGGAAAACCAACTTTCGCCGGATTTTTCAGTCGCCGCAAAACAGATCACCGACGCAATGCCGCCGCCGTTGGATCCCCGCAAAACGGACGATGATTTTGGCGACTTCATTTTTGCTCCGTTGGGCGAATTTGTCGTTCGCAACGGACTGGAGAAGAAGCACGTCAATCGATCGCTGCGGACACTCAAGGCACTGACCCAGCGGTTTTCGATGGAGGATGCGATTCGCGCGTTTCTCAACGAGCATCCCGAACGGACACTGAACGAGCTGCAAAAGTGGTCGACCCACAAGAATTATCATGTGCGACGCTTGGTCAGCGAAGGGACTCGTCCGAAACTGCCATGGTCCAAGCGGCTGTCGATTCCTGTGACCACTCCGCTGCCGCTGCTCGAGCAGTTGCATGCCGATCCGACACGTTACGTCACACGCTCGGTTGCCAATCATTTGAACGACTTGACCAAGTCCCATCCGGACTTGGTCTTGGAAATGCTTCAGCGTTGGAAACAAGCGGCCAAGCAGGACGAGAAAGAGCTCCGCTGGATCAGCAAGCATGCACTGCGCACGCTGGTCAAACAAGGTTCCGCTGAGGCACTCGCCTTCTTGGGGTATCGGCCCGATCCGCAGATCGAAGTCACCGGATACAAGCTCAAGCGATCGAAGATCCGACCGGGCGAAGCGATCGAAATGTCCTTCGACGTCGCGGCGCGGCGTGATGAATCGCTGATGGTGGACTACGTGATCGATTTCGTGAAGGCCAGCGGAAAGCACTCGCCGAAAGTCCACAAGCTCAAACAATTGGAACTGAAATCGGGGGCGTCCCTATCACTGCGAAAGCGGCATGTTTTGCGGGCCAACGCGACCACCTACACGCTCTATCCGGGGATGCATCACGTCACGCTGCAGATCAACGGAAAGCCGTTCGGGACGCAATCTTTTGAGCTGCTGCCCTGACCGTTGGTGTTTAGCCTTGAGGCGATTCCCGGTCGCTGTTACGCAGCGACAGTGGGCGGCTCAAGCCCAATACCGTTAAGCGAAGCGTGGTTTCCTCAGGTCGGGGCCCGTAGGCTCGCGCCAAACGGCTGATAAACGATTGATATCAGCCGGTTCGCGCCAGCGTCCGGGCCTCCCCGTCGAGCTTAACTTAGCGGTATTGGGCTAAAGCCTGCACACCAGCAACCGTTGGTGTCCAGCCTTCAGGCGTCCCCACTCGCTGCAGAGCAGCGACACCTCCTAATCACGACAGACCGCCTCACCAACGTCCAGCATTGATTAGACTGGGGCAGCGATCGGCAATCTCCGCTACGGTGGGGACGACAACAAAAACAAGACCAGTGAGAGTGTCACGCACGATGCCAAAGGCAATATGACGGTAATCCCGGCGGTCCTCCGTCCCGGCAGCGATCCGCTGACGCTCACCTGGGACTTCGACAATCGTTTGGTTTCGGCCGATGTCGACAACGACAGCACCGACGACGTCTTTTACGAATGGGACGCACTTGGTCGCCGAGTCGCGCGCGACGATGGCACGACGGACAGCATCTATGTCCAGAATGGTCAGCAGACCGTCGCGGACTACACCTCAGGAACCGCGGCAACCAACCCCACCTACAACGACGTCTACGCCAGCTACATCGACGAACCCGTCGTACGCGACGGCACCGGCGGACTGCGTTACTATAATCGTTCGCCGACCGGAGTGAGGGAGGGATCGACCGAGCGGAGCCGACGGCCCGCGGAGGTGGTGACAGCGACCGAAGGATGAGGGTAGCGCCGAGCGAAGCGAGCAGCACCGACGCCGAGGGGAGAGATGATCAAAAGTCGTGAGTTGCCAAAACGGCTCCCTCAATTCATCATAAGGAAAGATTTTTGCTCGCTTCTACTTCGAAAGTGGACGGTCCAAAATGGTGATTGGTATTGATCCGACGGTCGACTTTGCGTGCAAGCGACTTTTAGGAAGTCCTGATCATCCGGCGATTACGCTTCATTTTCTCAATGCGGTCTTGGGTGGAGAACCGCCGATCACCACCGTGCAGATCCTGAACCCAATCATCGGCAAAAGCTTTGACGATGACAAAGCTTCGATTCTCGATGTCTTGGCGACCGATGATCACGGGCGGTTCATCGACATTGAAATTCAGACGACGCTGCCCGCAGGGCTCTCCGAGCGACTGACCTATTACGCTGCCAGCCAGTTGGTTGAACAACTCGGTGAGGGAGACAGCTACCGGGAATTGCGTCCCTCGATCGGAATCTGCATCCTTGATGCGATCCGGTTCCGCGAATCGTCCGCCCTGCATCTCGACTTCCAACTTCGATCTCCGAGCGGTGAATTGCTGACAGATTGCCTGCAAATCCACCTTTTAGAGTTGCCGAAGTACGATCCCGATGCGGATAATGGCGTCATCGCCGCCCCGATCCTTCAGTGGATTCACTTTTTCCGATTCGCTGCAACGTCGAGTGCCGAAGATCTGCGGCAACAACTACCCGATCCGGTCTTTGTCGAAGCAGTAGGAGTATTGGAGATGATTGCCCGAAATCCCGAAGAAAAGCGATTCTACGAATCACGCTTGAAAATGCAGCGTGATGAAAAGGCGCGTCTGGAAGCGGCTGAGGAACGTGGTGAGGCAATTGGCCGGGTGAGAGTGCTTCAATCGCTTGCGGGCGTTGCAGAATCAACGATCGAAGACCTGCGAATGCGTTCATCAGAGGAACTTGCGGCGATGGAAGTCGCGTTGAAACATCAGCTTCGTGAGCGCAGCTAGAAACCTCAGCCGCAATCCACGGATAAATCAAAGGGGACGGGGGTTGGATCCCGCAAATCAGCGGCGGACGATTGATGCGATCACAGGACCGAGTTGACTTCCGCCGCAATGGGAGGCCGCTTGGTCTTGCCACACGACCGACCGCGCACATCTCGCGCACATCTCGCGCACAAAGAACGCCGAAGGCACGGCGGGTAGGATGCCCGTCGACTGAAACCCGTCGGGGACAGGATGTCAGTCGGAGAACGATGGCAGGAAGCGGGAGCACAGTTTCAGGTTTCAAGTTCCATGCTCCATGTTGAAAGAGATGAAGTTGGAAGTTGAACAAGGTGAGCAGGCCATTGTTCGCCGACCGCAGTGAGGGAGGGATCGACCGAGCGGAGCCGACGGTTGACGGAGGTGCTGACAGCGACCGAAGGACCGAGCGCGAGCGAGCATCGCCGACGCCGAGGGCGGAGCCCGATAAGAACGGTGCGAGGCAGGATGCCGAGTTCGTTATCAAGAAAGGCGAAAGTGACCGCGTCCGAGCCCAAGCGAGGTAAGCCGGGAACGAGACACTCGGTCAACCCTCAACCGACAGCTTGTCTGTTCGGCCAAAGCCCTTTGCGAATCTCCGACAGGCTCCCCGGCAGTCACAGGCATGGCCTCCGAACCGTTGGTGTGCAGCCTTCAGGCGCTCTTCCACGACGCCTTCGGCGCCCGCATAGCTGAACAAAGATCGGCTAAAGCCTAGACACCAACGGCTCGTACCCGCCGGTCGCCCCAGCGAGCAGGGCACACCTGGGCAGATGGAACGGTTACCTTCAATTCATCTTATCATTCCGGATCGACACGCTCAGCCTCCCCCGCATCGGCGAACAGCCGATGCTTTCGGAGCCTGCCTTCGATGAATTTGGCCAACATCGAGCACGAGACGGCGATCAGCGACGGTATCAATGCGTCTTCCCAGGTCATGTTAAACGTTCCTTGAGTGAAAATCGGATCCAGCGAAAGCCTAGCTCGACGGAGGCTCCCATCCGCTCACCAGACGTCTGATGTCGCCCAGTCCTAATGAGACGCGTGCGGTTCAGGTGGACTTTGCAGAATGCACGCCTTCGGTCGACCGATCGATCGCCGCCAGGACAGAGATCAACGGGGCATGGCGGGCGATCCGACCGAGACGGCGGGCGGACGCGCTGCCAATGCGTGTCGCGGGGATCGGGATGGGGTATAAAGATGAGACGCGGGTGTGATCGTGTCGATCGCGCGCTGCGAGACACATCCCATTGCCCAACGGTGCGAATTCACTGCCAAAACTTGAATCTCGGCATCGAGCATTGCGGTGGCGCGAATGTTGCAGGCAAGCGGTGTTCCAAAAGCAAGCTAAGTTCCCTCACGCAAGGGGCCACCCGATGGACCGCAGACGTTGCCATTCTCTCTTCCAGGCGTCGTGTCTTCTGACCGCCTTGACGCTGTCCCTAGCGTTTTGTGCCTCAAGCCGTCTTTTCGCTGGGGACGGCGAATTGGATTCCGGCTCGCTGGTGCAACAGGCCTTGCGGGCCGAGTTGGACGGCGACAATGAAAAGCGCGAGATGTATTTGGTCAGCGCGATCAAGCAAAACCCCAACGATCCGGCTGCGCGAGGACTGGCCGGGTATCTCAAACAGGATGACCGATGGATGCCGGCCCAGCGATCGGCATCACTCAATGCGTCAGACGATCTTCTTTATCAATACAGTTTCCTGAGGGATCGATACGCCGGAACGATGTCCGGCGAGATTGCGTTGGCGCGTTGGTGTCGCGTCAACGAGATGGAAGATCGCGAGCAGCTGCACTGGAGAAACGTCATCGCAAGCGATCCCACCCATGACGAAGCACGGAAACGACTCAAACTGCGGGAATTCCGTGGCACATTGATGACCAAGGAAGAAGTCGACGCCTACAAGCAATCGCTAATCGATGACAAGCGGGCACTTCGCAAGTGGGAACCGACGCTCAATCGATTGCGAAGAGAACTGGATGCGTCTGCATCGGACCGGGAATCGGATGCCTGGAAGGGGTTCGCCGCGATCGAGGACCCCGAGGCTGTTCCTGCCATGGAAAAACTGGTACGACGTGTCGACACGGACTTGCAGTATCGTCTCGTCGACACGATCGGCAGCATCCCGGCCCAAGTCTCCGCCGACGCGTTGGTTCGACTTTCGTTGGACTTGAAAGACGCCGACGCCAGACAAGCCGCGGCACAAAAGTTGTCTGAGCATCCGATCCATGCCTATGCACCGCAGTATCTGAATCAATTGGTCTCACCGATCCAAGCGGTGTCCAGCCTCAACGCGATCGGCGACACGGTCATCAGCCATACGCGGTTGCGACAAGAGCGGCCCGACGACGCGATCAATCTGTTCCAATCGACCAACGCCGGCTTGACCGTCCAAGACCCGCGATTCCGCGCCACCCCCGCCTATCGGCAGATTGTTGCCCGTGAAGTGGCCTTGCATCGCCGCAAGATTGCCGCAACCGAACGCGTCGTGGCGCAGAAGAATGCTCAGACCAAGAAACTCAATGGTCGCATCTTTAGCGCCCTACGCATCGCAACGGGTGAAGAGATGGACGATGTTCCGAGCCTGTGGTGGGATTGGTGGAAGCACTACAACGAGTACTTGGTCGCCGATCACAAACGAGAATACTACTTTACCAACACGGATTATCGTCGGCGTACCATTCGCGCGCCTCGACCGCGTCGCTGTGAGTGTTTTCCGGCGGGCACCTTGGTCCACACCGAAACGGGCAAACGTGCCATCGAGGGGATTCGTCCGGGCGACAAGGTGCTTTCCCAGGATCTGGAGACGGGAGAGCTGTCGTATCGGTTGGTGCTTCAAACAAGTATTCGACCGCCGAGCGACACGATGCAGATCACGGTCGGCGGGGAGCAGATCACCGCAACGGTTGGCCATCCGTTTTGGGTCGTCGGTCGCGGGTGGACGATGGCGAAAGAACTCAATCCAGGCGATCGCTTGCGTGAGATTCTCCGCTCAACTCCGATCGACGTCACCGAGGGAGGTGTGGACAGCGAAGCCCACAATCTGATCGTCGACCAGACCCATTCGTATTTTGTCGGGGACGCAGGCTTTCTCGTCCACGACAACATCATTCGCGAAGCATCGAGATCCCCACTGCCCGGATGGAACGCACACGATTAGACCTGGCCGATCGTTACTTCAGCAGTTTGTCGCCACCGCTGCGTTTCATCAGTTCGATTAGCTGTTGCTCATCGACTTCGATGCCCAGGCCGGGTCCGGTCGGGACGTGGGCTTGATCCTTTTCGATTCGCAGCGGCACCTTGAGGACATTGGCGGTGAGGAATTGTTCTCCGTTGAGTGCGGCGGGCTTGTTCAGCCCGTAAGCTCCGTACAGTCCCAAGGTTGCCGCCAGCGAGATGTCGGGATCGGTCAACCCGCTGCCCAGCCATATCAAGTCGTGTTGCTGACAGAATTCAATTTGTTGCCGCGCCGATTGCAAGCCTCCGCATCGAGACGGTTTCATCGCGACGCCATCGCACATTCCCGCTTGGTAGAACTCGCGCAGATCGGTCGGGCTGACCACCCCTTCGTCCACCAGGATCGGCAACGCGGCCTGCCGTTTGAGTTTCTGATAACCGCTGATCTGATTCGGTTTCAGCGGTGCCTCCAGCACATCGACACCGGCATCTGCCAACCGCGGTGCGGTGACCAACGCGGTAGCCGGATCGTAGCCACCATTGGCGTCGGCCCACAGAAATCCCTCGGGGGCGTTTTTCCGCACGCGCCGGGCCAACGGGATGTCAAATTCAGGATCGGGCGCCACTTTGATGTTGAAATTGCGGTAGCCGCGACGACGGCCCTCCTCCATCACTCGATCCACCTCGGCCAGCTGCTGCACGTTGACGGTCCAGCTGAGCGTGATCGGCCCACCGGGTTCTCGTCCCCACATCTGCGCGAGCGACTGACCGCGCACCTTGCCCATCAAGTCATGCAGCGCCAGGTCCACGCCGGCTCGGGTGATCGGCATGCCGGTGGTGAAACCCGCCGCGATCACCGAGTCCATCGCCGCCAGGGCACCGTCGATGTCGGTCGGATCGCGACCGACCAACGCCGGTGCGTAGTAGTCGCGCAGCACGATCGTTGCCGTCTCGAGGGTTTCGTAACTCCATTTTGCGATCGGAATGCTTTGTCCCCAACCCACCGTTCCGTCGTCTGCGGTGATTTTGACCACGACGGCTGCACGCCCCAGCGAACCGTGCGGCCCGGTAAAGAACTTGAAGTATCCGGTCAACGGATAGCGCAGGGGGAACAACTCGATGCGGTCGATCGTCATGTTGGCGGGTTCCTGCCCACGGGCGAATCGGACCAGCGGGGCAGTCACCGCTGCAACAGCCCCCGCGAACTGGCGTCGATTAACTTTCACGGTTGGTCACCATTGAGCTTGTTCCAGTGTGTTAAACGGTCCACGGTTTACGGTGATCGTAATCGAGCAGAGCGTTGGCCGCTTGGTCATCGATGAACCGCTCCGTCACCGGGTTCCAGCGAAGCTTGCGTCCCAGCTTCATGGCCAGATGTGCGATCACACAAATGCTGTTTGATCGATGTCCGACTTCGACCGGACAAATGGGCTCTTCGTGTGTCCGCATGCACTGTAGAAAATTCTGCATGTGGTTGTCACTTTGGTAGAGATGTACTTCCCCCTCACCGATCGGCTCTCGCAGAATGCCACCCGGCTCGGCGGTTAAACTGGAACGCGTGACGGAGATCGATCCGGCATCGCCTTGGAACGTCACACCGGCCGGTGTGCCCGAACTGGCCAACAGTTTGACCCCGTCGGCATAACGTCCTTCGGCCTGAAACTCGGTGTGGACGTTGAACAATCCGCGGTTGGGGAATTCACCGCTGGCCTCCATCTCGACCGGTCCGGAATCGTCGGAGCCATGTCCCCACTGGGCGGTGTCAAACATGTGCGCGCCCCAGCCGGTGATCATTCCGCGGCAATAGGATTCGATCTGCAGCCAACCCGGTCGGCTGAAATCTGTCTGCGGATGCACGCGATGCTCGGTGTAAGGCATCCGGGGTGTCGGGCCGAGCCACATGTCGTAGTTCAGCTGCTTGGGAACCGGCATCGTGACGTCCTCTCCCGTTCCATGGTCGGTCGGCAGTTGAACGCGAATCGTATGCAGCTTGCCGATACGTCCGCTGCGAACCAATTCACAGGCCAGACGAAATCGGCGATCGGAACGTTGCTGCGAACCGGTCTGCAAGACGACATTGTGTTTTCTCACTGCCGCGACCAGTTTTTGCCCTTCCGCAATCGTGTAGGTCAACGGTTTTTGCAAATACACGGCCTTGCCGGACTCGACCGCGGCGATCGCGTTGAGTGCATGCCAGTGGTCGGTCGTCGAGATCGTCACGCCGTCGATGTCCTCTCGCGAAAGCAACTCACGATAATCCTCAAACCTCTCGATCGTCGGCGTGGGACGATCGGTCAACGTGTCTGCATAAATCTGGTCGCACTGTTGTTTTGCGTGCTCCACCCGCCGGCGATCGAGGTCACAGACGGCCACGATGTGGGCATTGGTCTGCGGGTCCAAACCGCTGCGCAAACAGGCATTCATGTCCCCATGCCCCATCCGTCCGGTACCGATACAGCCGATCCGCAACGTATTGCTGGGCGCTTCCTTGCCCAAGACGTAGGACGGAACGATGGTCGGAACGCCGATCGAGGCGATCGACACGGCAGATGCTTTGAGAAAGCCGCGACGGCGGATCGATGTCGTGCCCATGGGAATCTGACTCTCAAAATGAAAGGGAAGATTGCTGAAAGCTTGTTTGTTCCGTTTTCAGACGCGCCGCATCCCAGCGGAGCGGATGCACGATCACTCGGTAACGCAGCGTCATACTCCTGCCCGGTTCGAGCGTCATCGACTCATCATTGAGCAGAGCCGCGTTCACGTAGCTCGTCACGGGGCTGCGGATGACGTACCACGGCGTGGGATGTCGGGGATTCTCGGGATGATCCAGAAACGCCAATCCAACCAGTTCGCCTTCGATGGTGCCGCTGTAATCGATCGACGTCGCTCGGCTGCGATGCCGGTCCCCAGGTCCGAATTCGACGGGGCCTCGATCGCTGGTCGCTTGACGATCAACCAGTTCTTTCGCGAAACGCACCGACAGCCCCGCATAGCCGCCCCACGATTGTTCCTTCGGAGGCGTGCGATCCAATTCCACACTGCGGTTACCGGCGGTGAATTCGGCAAACCAATCCAAGCTGGTTTCGTCGTGGGCATTCGGCGCGGAAATGTCAATCCGCCGTCGTTCGCGGAGCACGACGGCACCATTGCCGTCGGGACGGTAGGCCAACGATAGCGAAATGCGTGCGGAATGATCGTCTCGCGTTTCCACCCTGACGTCAGTCGTCTCGGTACGCCCGGCCGGCCGGCCCGTCTGCCGGTCATGTTCCCAGTAATTGACACCGTTGATGTATTTCCAACTGAACCACAACCCGTGATGCCAGGCATGATCGGGCGGGCGATCCCAGGTCAGCACGCGCCCGCCCTTGGTACTCAACGGGTGAAAATACGGAACATCCAACGTGGCGCCGTGATGGAATCGCCAAATGACCTGTGGGCCACGAACGAGCGCGACCGAAGACTCCGATCGATCCCACCGCAGCGGTGCCGGCTCGGCGGCCAGGGTGTTGGTGCCCAGCAACAGAAGCAGCGGCATTGCCAGTGTCAGCAACAGAGCATGGAAGACGATCGCGCGCGGCATGGACGACTCCTCTCGAGGTGGGCGTCACGAAGAGGTCCTCAACAGCGGCAAATGATGTGCCGTTAGGAACGCCTGCACTCGCTCAGTTCAATAGGTCGTGTCGTTTACGAAGCAACCTTCCTGGCAGGAGGGACGAGCGCAGCGAGGGGAGGTCGAACGGTGAATCGCGAGTTATTCTTCAGCTGCCAGATTCGCGTCCCCAAGCTTGCCGGACGACTACTGCTCCACGGGAAAGGCGAGAAAAGGAAAAAAATGTCGTCGCATCGGAGCCGTCCCCTGGCACTGTGCTGCGTCCAGCCTCCCGATCGTGCGGATACGCTCGGCCGGGCTGCCGACGGAATTCGAGTTGCATGCCCCGGACGCGCAACGTTGTGATGCATTTTCCGCCCGCGTTTGGCAAGGTCATCGCGGCAGGGCGTTTGCCCAATGCCATGTCTCTTGGCGACGATGGTGTTAGCGGAACGGCGCATGCGGCCTGTCGAATTAATCTGATCACACATGGGATCAGCCGTTTCGCGCTAGCGTACGGGCCTGTAGCGTACGGGCCTGTAGCGTACGGGCCTGTAGCACGAAGAAAACACACCAGGGCCCGTAGGCTCGCGCCCAATGCCACCTACTTTGACGCCTCGCGGGGTGTTTTTGTTAGCGGTAGGGCGCGAGCCCTCCGGTCTTTCACGGTGTTTTTGAAGCGCGACCGGAGGGCTCGCGCCCTACCGCAAAAAATGATTCACAGGCAGCGGCGGTTCGACGAATAACCGAAACAGCTTGTTTTCCGCCCGCTCGCGGATTTGCCATCAATTCATTAGGCTAACGCTCCGTAGCCCCTGGGAACAAGAAATCGGCTGGTCACGGAGAAAGGTGCTTGATGAGCGTGCCTGATTTGACATCGTTTGCGGAGCGTTGGGATCGCCGGCACTTATTGGATTTGGAATCCCTTTCCGCTGAAGAAATCACGATCTTGCTGGACGTCGCGAGTCGGTTGAAGGAAGCGACCGAAGGTTGTCGCCGCAAACTATCGCTGCTGAGCGGCAAGACGTGTGCGAACCTGTTTTTCGAAAACAGCACGCGGACGCGGAACAGTTTTTCGTTGGCGGCCAAGCGACTCGGCGCCGACACGGTCGAATTCGGTTCGAGCGGTTCCAGCACCGCCAAGGGCGAGACGTTCGCCGACACCGCCAAGACGATCGAAGCGATGGGCGTCGACTGGGTGGTCACCCGCCATGGGACGCCCGGAACCCCGAACCTGCTGGCCCGAGAATTGGGCTGTTGTGTGTTGAATGCCGGCGACGGTCCGCACGAACACCCGACCCAGGGTTTGTTGGATCTGTTGACGATTCGCCAACATCGCGGAAGCCTGGAGGGATTGACGGTTGCCTTGGTCGGGGACATCGCCCACAGTCGCACCGCGCGCAGCAATATCTGGGGGCTCAAACGGATGGGGGCGCACGTGATCATTTGCGGGCCGCCGACTCTGGTCAGCCCCCGCTGGCAGGAATTGGGTTTCGAAGTGGCCCACCACTTGGACGAGATTCTGCCCCGCTGTGACGTCTTGAATCTGCTGCGAATTCAATTTGAACGCCAGCACGCGCGACCGTTTCCGAGTGTCCGCGAGTACGCGGCACTGTATGCGATGAACGCCGCTCGAATGCGTCAGGCGAAAGAGAACATCCTGATCATGGCACCGGGCCCGATCAACCGCGGCGTCGAAATCACTCCGGAGGTCGCCGATGGTCCACACTCGGTGATCCTGGAACAGGTCACCAATGGAATCGCCGTCCGCATGTCGGCCCTGTACTTGTTGTCCGCGGCCGATGATCGATACCGCAACGCCAACAAAGCCTCCGCTTAGGAATTGAAGAGATCGTTCAACCGATGAACAAGCCCCTGCTGATCGAAAACGGTACTTTGATCGACCCCAGCCAGAACTTGAATCGTGGCGGTCGAATCCTGATGGTCGACGGCGTCTTCGCGACGGTTGACCCGAGTGACGGCGACATCCCACAGGACTGCGAGGTCATTGACGCCGGCGGATGCCTAGTCACGCCGGGTTTGGTGGATTTGGGAGTCGAACTCAGAGAGCCGGGGTTCGAAGAAGACGAAACCGTCCTCAGTGGATCACACGCCGCATTGGCCGGCGGCTTCACGTCGATCTTGGCCGCATCGAGCACCGACCCGGTGATCGATTCGCATGGCGCCGTTGAGTTTGTTCGCCAAAAAGCGACGGAGGCAAGAGGCGCGCGGGTTTACGTCGTCGGTTGCTTGAGCAAGGGGCGTTCCGGAAAACAAATGGCGGAACTGGGCCTGTTGTCCGAAGCCGGTGCGGTCGCGTTCAGCGATGCACCGCGTGCCGCGCCGAGCGACGCGTTGTTGAAACGGGCGCTCGAATACTGCCGCATGCTCGGCCGTCCGATTTTTGATTCGCCCGAAGTCCCCGAGTTGGCAAGCGGCGGCGTGATGCATGACGGACAGGTTTCCCTGGTGCTGGGATTAAAAGGGTTACCGACCGAGGCGGAAGATTTGGCGGTGGCGCGCGATGTCCGCCTGGCCGAAGCCACCGACGGTCGGCTGCATGTCGGCCCGGTCAGCACGATGGGGGCCGTCGACATGTTGCGGCGAGTCAAATCGCGCGGCGTTGTCGTGACCGCTTCAGTGTGCCCGCACAATTTGATGCTGAGCGATGCGGCGATGCGGTCGTACGAGTCCCGCTTTAAGGTCCACCCGCCGCTGCGCAGCCCTCGTCACGTCGCGACGCTCTGCCAGGCGGTCAAAGACAAAACGATCGATGCGATTCAGTCCGGTCACATGCCGCGCAGTCGCGAAAAGATGATGAACGATCTGGATCAATCGCCGTTCGGAATCTCTTCGCTGGAAACCGCCTTGGCCACGGCCGCGACGGCGCTGGTGCGAACCGGCACTTTGGATTGGATCGAATTGATCGAACGCATGTCGACGCGTCCGGCACAGATCGCCAGCCTGGACGCCGGCACGCTCGGCATCGGCCGCCCGGCCGATGTCACCATCATCGATCCCAACGCGGGATGGAAGGTCGACCCGAGTCAGTTTCGATCGACCTGTATCAGCACCCCGTTTGCCGGGATGGAACTGATCGGCCGGGTCCGACACACGATTGTCGGCGGCGAGTTACGTTTTAGTGGTTGAACGTAAACTCGGTACTCGTCAACACGCTCCAGGCGACGTCTTGCAGCCCGGTCATTCGATCCTCTTGGCCGTATTCTGACAGCACACCGAGCAAGGTGTCCATTTCCGATTCCTGGGGCTCACGAGAGAGCCCGCGAAGAAACAATGCACGGATGATGGCTTCGTCATCGAGGCCTTGCTCGACCGCTTCGGTGATGACGTTTCGCTCGGCGGCCAATTTCGGATTCAGCGTGTCGCCGTTGGACAAGTGCAGAACCTGAACCATACTCGGTTCGTCACTGCGTTCACATTCACAGGTGATTTCGCGGGGGTTGCGACCGAAGGTTTTCAGGAAGTACGAATTGACCGACGCGTCAAACAATTCGATCGCACGGGTGCCGGATTCATAGAAATCGGTTTTTTGACGGTCCGCCCCGGGAAACGCCACCTCGTTGAAGGTCGTCGAAGTGCCCAGGACCTGGTCGATCGAATCCAGCATGACTTCGGCCATCAAGCGTTGGGGATAGTACCGACTGTGATACTTTCTTTCACTGCCGTTCTCCGGCAACGCAACGCTGCTCCGCTGGTACGTTTCGCTTTGCAAAATCGTCCGCATCAGTTGCTTTAAATCAAAGTCGACGTCGACGACGTGATCGCTGAGCGCGGTCAGCAGCGATTCATTGGACGCCGGATTGCTGAGGCGTAAATCGTCGACTTGCTCGACCAACCCGCGGCCGAAGAAGTTGGCCCAGATACGATTGCTGATCGAGCGGGCGAAATACGGGTTGTCCGGATCGGTCATCCAAGCCGCCAGGACCTGTCGCCGGTCGTCTGGATCATCAAACGCAATCGGTGGGGCATCCAGCGGGGCGGGCGGCTGGGGTTGCCCTCGGTTGGGTTGAATCAATTCACCCGACGTCGAAACGTACAGCGTGCGCAAGCCGTCGCCGTTGCGACCGTCACCGCCCCAGCCCTTGGCACGGACACGGGCGAACAGGTTGGCCATCGCGTAGTATTGATCGTTGGTCCACTTTTCGAGCGGATGGTTGTGACACTTGGCGCAGCCGATCGAAAGCCCCAGAAAAGCCTGGCATGCGTTTTCGGTCATCTCCTCGGGCGATTGATGCAGCGCGTAGAAATTGGTGGCGCCGTTTTCATCGCTGCGTCCGGTCGCGGTCAAGATCTCGCGGACGAATTCGTCCCACGGCTGGTTGCGCCCGACGCGGTCACGCACCCACGCGTAGTACGTCTTCACGGCGATCGGTCGCAAACGCGTGCCGTTGATCAGCAACATGTCGGACCACTTGTACGCCCAATAGGAAACAAAGTCGTCGCTGGCCAACAGCCGTTCGATCCAGTCGTCGCGTCGATCGCGGGGGTCGGACTGGAGGAACTGTTGGCGTTCCTCCGGCGTGGGCAGTCGCCCGATCGTGTCCAGGGTGGAACGTCGCAAGAAGGTTTCATCGCTACAGCGCTGCGATGGCAGTAGATTCAGCGTTCGCAGCTGCGCCAAGTTTTCTTGGTCGATGAAGTTTCGTCGCGGCGCGTCCTGGTAGAGTTCCGCCGGCACGTCGTGTTCGTAAGGGACCGTCATCCGGGCCAGCACGACCTTGCTTCCGAACCAGACCAGAACGGCCGCTTCGCCGCTTCCTCGCACCAGCGCCAAACCGTCATCATCGACGCTGGCGACGGCTTCATCGGTGGCGGTGAATTTCGCCCAGTGGGTGACATCGACGACGCGTCCGTCATCGTAGTGGGCGCTGACCAAAACCTGGGACGTGTCTCCCGGCGACAACATCGCGTTTTCGGGCATCACGCTGATGCGTTGGAGCGTCGGATCGTCGTCGCTGGGACCTTCGGCACCGTCGGCGATCCATTGGCTGATCACCCGATAGTCATGCGAATCCACATCCAGACGCAGTCCGCCTTTGTGCGGCAGGGCTCCGGTCGGCTTGGCCAGCAACAAGCTACGTCCCGGGTCGGCCATTTCGATCCGCCGGCCGCGCGCCTGACGCGTGATCGACAAGAAATCGCTGTGGCTGTCGTAGCCGCGCAGCGAGAGACGAAACCCGCCCTTGCCGGCCAGCGCGCCATGACATGACCCCATGTTGCATCCGGCTTTTGCGAGCACCGACTGCACCTCATTGCGGAAATTCCAACGATGCGCCGACTCGGCTCCCGAGACGACGACGGGGACATCGATCACTTGTGCGCCGACCTGACACCGCAGCGTGGTTTCCCCATCGGCCAGCGCCGTCACGACACCGTCCTGGATGGTGGCGATCGTGGGATCTTCGATGGTGATGGAGTACGATTCTCGATCGAGTACCGCCGACGGCATCTGATCGCGGACGCCGACGATCGACACACGCTGGCGGGCTTCGCTTCTCTGCAACTCGATCGTCGCCGGCAGCACGGCGAAATCGGCTTCGTCGGCTGGTGCGGCGGCGGAAACGATGCCGTCGCCGAGCAACGCAATCACGACAACGAGCAACAGCGAACGGAATGACTTCAGGCGTGGTCGCATGATGAGAGGTTTCAATGTGGAATCAATGGAAGAGAATTTCATCGGTGGCAGAGGCGTAAGATTCCAGCTTGCGGTTGCTGGTGTTCGCAAGCTGGAAGCTCACGCCACGGACCCGCTACGCGAACAGCTCTTTGACTTCGCGCATGCCGAAGTCGACCAAGGGGAACGGGCGGCCGCCGGGGCCGGGGATTTCGGCGTGCAAATCCAACCCCAGGGAATGAAAGACCGTGGCGATCAGTTCGCCGGGTTGCGTCGGTCGGTCGGCGGGGACCGCACCGATCGGGTCGCTCGCGCCGATCGCCCGCCCGCCTTGCACGCCGCCGCCGGCAAACGTGGTGGAAAAACATTGCGGCCAATGATCCCTGCCGCCGGCAGGATTGACCTTGGGCGTCCGCCCGAATTCGGCCAAGCCACAAACCAGCGTGTCGTCCAACATGCCCCGTTCGTCCAAGTCGCTCAGCAGCGCCGAGTAGCCCTGGTCATACATCGGTGCGACGATGTTCTTCATCCCTTCGATGGTGGTGAACGGTTTGCTGCCGTGGATGTCCCAGGTGACTTCATTGAACACGGTCAGGAAGGTGTTGATGGTGACAAATCGGACACCCGCCTCGATCAATCGCCGCGATAACAGGCAGCATTGTCCGAACCGGTTCATCCCGTAACGCTCACGGACCTTGGTCGGCTCCTTGGTCAAATCAAAGGCTTCGCGAGCTTGCGTGCTGTTCATCAAGCGATAGGCGGCTTCGAAATTCTTGTCCAGCATCTTGGCCGACTCGGTGGATTCCAGTTCGTTCATCCGGCCTTCGATCGCCGCCCGCATCCGTCGCCGCCGATCGATCCGCACGTCTCCCAACGTCGGCGGCGGCAACAAGTCGGGGACTTTAAAATTCTCTTTACTGGGATCGGCCATCAAGGCGAACGGATCATAGGTCTTGCCCAAGAACCCGCCGGCTTGGCCGTTGGGCAAGTTACCGCCGCCGCGTCCCATGGTTTCGGGCAAAACGACATGGGCCGGTAGATCGCTGCGGCGTCCGCGCATGTATTGCAACACGGCACCGGCGTGCGGGTAATTCACGCCACCGGTGAATTGGCGACCGGTTTGCAGCATCTGCCAGCCCGCATCGTGCACGGCCGCCGCAGTGTGGTAACAGGACCGAATGATCGAAAACTTGTCTGCGATCTCGGCGTGGCGCGGCAAGATTTCCGAAAGCTGGAAATCGCCCTTGGTCGCGATCGCTTTGAACGGTCCGCGCACTTCGGCCGGGGCCTCCGGCTTCATGTCGAAGGTGTCCAACTGGCTGGGCGCACCCAGGTTGAAAATCATGATGCAGGAGCGATTGTCCTTGTGGGGATCGACCACGCCGCGCTCGGCGGCGGCAAGGTATTGCGGCAGCCCGAGTCCGAGAGCGCCCAAGGTTCCGATTTGCAGGAAATCGCGTCGGGGCGTGCCGTTGCACGTGTGCGAGGTTCCGCGAGCGGTCAGATTTAACATGGCGAATCCAATGACGGATTGGGAGGGTCGGCGAGGGGGAGAATCGAGGAAAGATCAGCGTCGGAAAGCTCGATTCCGCCGACGGAGGGACCTTCATTCTATTAGATTGAAACGCCAAACGGAAAATCGAATTTCGAATTCATGGCATCGCAGGGGCTTTTTCTTGGACGCAACGCATTTCAATCGCGAGGCCTGGGACAAGATCGCGACCAGTCGGCGAAAGTGGTTCACCCCGGCAACGGCTGACCAAATCGATGCGGCCCGTCGCGGCGATTTTTCGATCCGTCTGACGGCGACCCAACCGATCCCCGCCTCGTGGATCGGGGATGTGCGAGACCGATCGATCCTGGCCTTGGCCGCGGGGGGCGGGCACCAAGGCCCCGTGTTAGCCGCCGCCGGGGCGCACGTGACGGTGGTCGATTTTAGCGCCGGCCAACTGGCGATCGATCAACGACTGGCCCGCGAACATGGTCTGGCGATCGAGACGATTCAGGCCGACATGGCGGATCTGGCCCCCCTCGCGGCCGAGCAGTTTGACCTGGTGATCAATCCCTGTTCGGTCAACTTCGTCCCAGACGTGCGGCCGGTTTGGAGGGAGGCGGCGCGGGTGTTGAAACCCGGTGGGGCACTGATCTGCGGAGTGATCCAGCCGGTGAATTTTCTGTTCGATGCGGTCAAACGCGATCGCGGCAAGTTGAAAGTGCGATTCAAAATCCCCTACAGCGATCTCGACTTGCCGCCCGAGGAACTCGATCAAACCATCGGACCGGAACGCCCGATCGATTTCGGACATTCCTTGACCGATTTGCTGGGCGGACAACTCGACGCCGGGTTCATGCTGACAGATATAATGGAGGACGGCTGGGGAGGTGACGATGTGTTATCCGACCGAATCGCCACCTTCATGGCGACCCGAGCAGTGAAACGAACCTGACGCAAGTGGGATAGGCTTCCAGCCTGTCATCCCCCGTGGGATAGGCTTCCAGCCTGTCATCCCCCGCGGGATAGGCTTCCAGCCTGTCATCCACCGTGGGATAGGCTTCCAGCCTGTCATCCCCGTGGGATAGGCTTCCAGCCTGTCATCCCCGTGGGATAGGCTTCCAGCCTGTCATCCCCGTGGGATAGGCTTCCAGCCTGTCATCCCGGCATCGACAGGCTGGAAGCCTATCCCACAGGTGTCCTGCTCGTCCCTTAGAAGCACGCAACACATGTCAGCAGCTGGCCGGCGACGCCCCCACCCGCTCGCCCGTTCTGCCGGCCTTCCTTCGAAATCGAATTCGCAATGAAATCACAGCTTGCAATCGGAATGATCCTCGCCTGGGCCATCACCACGTCGGCTGCCGACCGCTTTCAAGCGGCACGTGATCGGTTGGTCGACACGCGTGTGGCGACGGCCGGGGTCACCGACACGCGTGTGCTCGATGCGATTCGCCGCACGCCGCGTCATGAATTCGTGCCCCGCAGTCAATGGCCGCGGGCGTACTATGACATGGCGCTTCCGATCGGGCATTCGCAAACGATCAGCAGCCCCTTTATCGTCGCGTCGATGACCGAAGCGCTGCAGCCGCAATCGACGGACAAGGTGTTGGAGATCGGGACCGGCAGCGGCTACCAGGCGGCCGTTTTAAGCCCGCTGGTCGAGCATGTTTACACGATCGAGATCGTGCGTGAACTCGGCGAACGGGCCGCCGAAACGCTGGCCCGACTGGATTACGGAAACGTCTCCACCCGCATCGGGGACGGTTTTTTGGGTTGGCCCGATGCCGCACCGTTCGACAAGATCATCGTCACCTGCAGCCCCGAGTCCGTCCCGACGCCGTTGGTCGACCAGTTGCGCGAAGGTGGCGTGATGATCATCCCGGTCGGCCAGCGCTACCAGCAAACGCTGTATCGGTTGATCAAGACCGATGGCAAATTGATCCGCGAAGCGCTGCGTCCGACGCTGTTCGTACCGATGACGGGTGAAGCGGAAGAAAACCGCCAGACGCTTCCCGATCCGGCCAACCCCGTCGCCGTCAATGGCGATTTTGAATTCGCGGCGACCGGTGACGAAGCGACGTTGTTGGAATTTGTCCCTGGCTGGTACTACGGTCGCCAAGTCACCCACACCGAATCGACTTCCGGCGACCCCGCCCCCCAAGGCAAACGTTACGCCAGTTTTCGCAACGAAACGCCCGGCCGCAATTCACACCTGTTGCAGGGGATCGCGATCGATGGTCGCGAGGTGTCACAGATCCGGCTGAGCGGACAGGTCCGCACCGAAGGCATCCAGAAGGGGCCAGGGTCCGACGCGATGCCGATGATTGCGATCTCGCTGTATGACGAACAGAGAAGCGATTTGGGCACGTTTTACTTGGGGCCGTTTCGCGGCACACGCGACTGGAGAAGCCACAGCCGGCTGATTCGGGTGCCGATCAAGACCCGTGAAGCCATTCTCCGCGTCGGCCTGTTCGGGGCCACCGGCAAAGCCGACTTCGACGCCATCGAGCTGGAAAAGATCGACCGTTAATTGGCGGAGCTTCGCCGAGCGACAGCCGGAAAAGCTTCGCCGACCCGAACCACCGGTCACCCGGATCGTGTTGGAGGTGCATTCTGAGGCCGCTTTGAAGTAGACCCCAGCGGCCGAAGCGGCTATTTTTTCGGTTGATTCTTTGGGCGACAGTGACGGGGCGCCAGACGCCGCCCCACCGGAACTCCGCCCCCCATCACCAACATCATCGGAAACCCACCGCCCATGCCAAACCCCCAGCAAGACAACGGCCCGACGGAGCGGCCATTGCTGGAGCGTCGGACTCTGTTCGGAGTTTCGTTCGCACTGGTTGTGCTTTTCGGCTTCTTCTTCTTGATGCCGTTCGCGTTTCGCGCCGCGCGGTTGAGCCTGAATAAGAAGGAAAACGATATCAAGGACTGGCTTCCGTCGGATTTCGTCGAGACCGCGGAACTGGAATGGTTCGCCGACCATTTCGCCGGCGAAAGCTTCGTCATCGCCACCTGGCCGGGCTGTACCGAAGACGACCAGCGATTGAAATTGCTCGAATCCAAGCTGCGGCATGAATCCAGCAAAACGGATCCCGGTGCCGGAATCGCAGACCCCAAGCTGGCCGAGGACTATCGCTCGGCCAAGGAATACGGGATCCGCTTGGGATTGCTGCCCGCCTCACGCAAGCTCGACAATTGGGGCGGTGAGAACGAAAAGTGGTTCGCGACCGCCGACGGCAAGTGGTACTACATCAAACCCAACGGGCATCTGCATCGCTGGGAAGGAAAATCGAACGGCCCCGCGGCACTGATCCGCGACATCAAACAATCCATGGGCACGCACGAATTGCAGGGGACCTTCGTCGCCGCGTTCGGCTCCCCAGACGACGAACGCGCCAACCCGTTCCACAACGACCCCTCGCTGCTGTGCGCCCCGATGTTCCGCTCGGTCGAAACCGGAGTGTCGCTGGTCAACGAATTGTCCAAAGAGGGCGGATTGCTGTGGCCGGTTGACTTCACCGATCAATCACGGCGTCCGATCATTGCCCGCCGACGCGCGATGGAACGATTGACCGGTTCGCTGTTCGCCCCGGCAGTCCCACAGGACTTTGACTGGACGGCGGAAGAGTTTCGCGCGGCCGTCCCGAGCGATCGACGCTCTGCCATCCCCGAAAACTTTGACGATCTGGTGGAGAACGCGCTCAGCACCTTCGCCGACGAAAACTTAGAGGGTGACCGCCAGCGGCTGGCGACCGCCAGCACCGAGACACAAACCAACGCTTGGTATGCGGTCTATGATGCGGCCGGCCTCGAGCCACCACCGCGCCAGACCTGCTTGCTGATCACGCTGACCGACATCGCCCAGGACAACTTGGCCTACGCGCTCGGGCGCGGCGTGATGGGCGCCCCGCGTGGCCGGCTGTTGGAATTGGCAAACGACTCGGGGGTGCAACCCGCGGCACCTCCCTCGATGGCTCCGCCGCCGTTTAACCGTACCGAAGTCGAATCGATCGCCGGGGCTCCCCCGCTGCGGCTCGGTGGCCCACCGGTCGACAACATCGCGATCGACGAAGAGGGCACCGTGACGTTGGTGCGTCTGGTCGGCTACAGCATCCTCGTCGGCGCCTTGCTGTCCTACCTCTGTTTCGCCAGCGTCAAGATCACGTTGATGGTGTTTATCGTCGGCGGCTCGGCGGCGATGCTCAGCATGGCGGTGGTCGGTTGGACCAACGGCAGTGTGGATGCGATTTTGATGAGCATGCCATCGCTGGTCTACGTGCTGGGGCTTTCCGGCGCGATCCACGTGATCAATTACTACCGCGACGAAGTCCGTCAACGCGGACGTGGCGGTGCGGCCGGCCGTGCCCTGCAGCACGCGCTTTTCCCTTGTTCCCTCGCGGCGCTCACCACGGCGATCGGACTCGGGTCGCTGTACACCAGCAATTTGGCACCGATCAGCAATTTCGGGCTGTACTCCGCGATCGGCGTGATCGCCACGCTCGCGATCCTGTTTTCCTACCTGCCCGCGGCGCTGCAAATCTTTATCACCGAATCGCACGCCGAACCGGAATCGCCGGCACCGACGCGTGGTGACGAAAAAGAATCGTGGCTCTCGGACCGCTGGGCAGCCGCCGGGGCGTGGATCTGCCGACGACACCTGTTGGTGACCAGCGGGTGCTTGATCGCGTTGATCGCCGCCGGACTGGGGCTTTCCAAAATCAAGACGTCCGTTCAATTGCTGAAGCTGTTCGACGAGAACGCCAGAATCATTCGCGATTACGCGTGGTTGGAAAGCAACTTTGGAAAACTGGTCCCGATGGAACTGGTGCTGCGTGTCCCACCGTCAATGCAGTTGGAAACCATCGCCAAGGCATCTCCCGAGGCGCGACAAGACGGTCCGTTGGAATCCGCGACGCCGGAGTCGGCCTTGCCGCTGAACGTCTTGGAGCGGGTCGAAGCGGTCGCCCGTATCAATGAGGTCGTTCGTCGAACACTCGGCGAACCAGGGCTGGATATCGTCGGATCGACGACCGCGGTCAACACCTTCTTGAAACCCCTACCCGGCGTGACCAACAGCTGGAATCCGGTTCGGTCCCAATACATCACGGAACTGAACGAGGGTCGAGAGGAGTTGCTGGCCAACGATTACGTTCGGTTGGAAAAGAATGGCCCCTACGCAGGCAGCGAACTGTGGCGGATCAGTCTTCGCGTCGGTGCACTGGCCGATGTCGACTACGGAGAATTCATCAAGACGCTGCGTGTCTCGGTTGAACCGGTGCTCCGCGCTTACGACATGCGCGACGAATTGCTGAAACAAATCGCTGCGGCGGCGGCGTCGTCGTCGTCGGGTCAAAGCAAACAGCCGGTCATCGTCATGATGGGGGCGGCTCGCCCGAGCCCGTTGGCGGAAACGGAACTGGTTGATCTGAGCGATGACGTCGATCTCGCCAGTGAAGACCGCATTCGAACCCGATCGATCTATTTGTCGATTCTAGAAGAATTGCTTCGCGGCGAACGGCTGCGTGAACCGATTTGGGTGGACCACCGGTCGGCAGAAAACCCGATCGAGATCGGCGGCGATCTTTGGAACAAAGTCATCGGCAAAGCCGACGTGCTGGTCTGGGTCGGTGACCAACCGGCGCCCGAAGCGGCGTTGGCCAACGCCAAGACGTTGATCGACGCGCAAGCGATCTTCACCAAACCGATCAGCCATGACTTGGTCGGCGACGGCATCCCCGAAGTGACCGGTGCCGGATCGATGCAGGTCGTTTACACGGGAGTGGTCCCGGTCGTTTACAAAGCACAGCGGACCCTGCTGGGTAGCCTGGTGGAATCCATCGCGTTGGCGTTTGTGCTGATCTCCGTCGTGATGATCATTTTGCTCAACCCCGCCCGTACACCGCTGCGGATGCTGGGCCCGGTGAACCTTGGCTCCGGCTTGGGTGCAGGCGCCGTCTCGATGATTCCCAATATGTTCCCGGTTCTGCTGGTGTTTGGACTGATGGGCCACTTCGGCCGCCTGGTCGATATCGGAACCATGATGACCGCATCGGTCGCGATGGGCGTGGCGGTTGACGACACGATCCACTTCCTCAGCTGGTTTCGGTCGTATTTGGATCGTGGCTACGATCGCATCAAGGCGGTGGAATTGACCTACCGCCGTGTCGGTCCGGCGATGACGCAAACGACCATCGTCGGTGGACTGGGTTTGTTTGTCTTTGCCTTGTCGACGTTTACGCCGACGCAGCGTTTCGGAACGCTGATGTTGGTGCTGTTGGTCGCCGCTCTGGTCGGCGACCTGGTACTGCTTCCGGCACTGTTGGCCGGCCCCTTGGGAAAACTCTTTCGACCGCGTGTCGGTTCTCGTGGTGCAAGCGGAGCGGAGCCGTTGGAAGACTTGGCGCTGGTGCAACCCGACGATGGCGGCCCCGACGGCGGTTCGTCCCAAGTTGACGATGAAGAGGCCGCTGCAACCTTGGTGATCGACAAAGAATCGCTGCCGAGTTTGAAGGTCCATTCTCCGTCGCGTCGCAGCGATCAACCACACCGGATGAAAGGCCGTTAGCGGTTCGGCTACACTACCGTTGCGGGCCGCCAGACCATTCAGCTTCGGGAGACGCAATCGGTGAGTCTAGTCCATCGTGTAGAACATCCACTGATCGACCATCATCTGTGCAGAATTCGTGATGCGGCGACCCCGCCGAGTGAATTCCGTGCCGCCGTCAATCGCCTGTCAATGATCCTGGGGGTCTCGGCAACGGTCGATCTGGCGACACGCCCGAGAAAGATCACCACGCCGATTTGCGAGACGACGGGATACGAACTCTCGGTCCATGTGGGCATCGTTCCGATCTTGCGCGCCGGGCTGGGGATGGTCGACCCAATCCTGGAACTGTTGCCCGACGCGTCGGTCTGGCACCTGGGGCTGTATCGCAACGAGGAGACCGCCGAACCGGTCGGATACTACGATAAACTGCCTCACGAGAACGCGCCCAACATCGCGATGGTCGTCGATCCGATGCTGGCGACCGGCGGCAGCATCGACTTGGTGATTCGGCGACTGCAACGCTGGGGCGTCGATGAAATTCGAGTGCTCAGTCTGATCGCGTCGCAGCCGGGGATCGATCGAGTCGGACGTGACTTTCCGGACGTCAAATTATTCGTCGCGGCGATCGACCCGGAGTTGAATGAACGTTCCTTTATCGTGCCGGGACTCGGCGATGCGGGCGACCGAATTTTTGACACCCCGCAAAACGGCTAGCCCGGATCATGGAACGACTCATCTGCGTGCTGGGACTGGTGGTCTTCATCGCCGTCGCGTGGCTGATCAGTAGTGATCGCAAACGTTTTCCGATTCGAATTGTGATTGGCGGTCTGACGTTGCAGATCCTGCTCGCCTTTTTGGTTCTGGGGACGTCGTGGGGGCAACGCTTTTTTCAGTCCATCGGCGGTGCGTTCACGTTGGTGATGGATTCGGTGACCGCCGGCAGCGGTTTTCTGTTTTCCGCCCAGGCGCCGACGATCGGCGATTCGATGCTGGGAACGTTCGCCTTTGGGGTGCTGCCCACGGTGATTTTCTTTTCCGCGCTGATGAGCATTCTGTATCACCTCCGCATCATGCAGTGGGTGGTTTGGGCGATGGCCTGGGTGATGCGTTTCACCCTGAAGACGAGTGGTCCGGAAACGTTGGCCGCGGCGGCCAATGTGTTTGTCGGCCACACCGAAGCGCCACTGGTGGTCCGCCCGTATTTGGCCACCATGACGCGCAGCGAACTCAATGCGATGATGACCGGCGGTTTTGCGACCGTGACCGGCGGATTGCTGGGAGCCTACGCCGGGATGGGAATCGACATCTCACACCTGTTGACCGCCTCGGTGATCAGCGCACCGGCTGCCTTGTTGATCGCCAAAGTCATGGAACCGGAAGCGGAGGGTGCCCAAGTGTCTTCGTCGCTGCAGATGAATCTTGGTGCGTCGGAGCCGGATGTTGAGGACGTCGGACACGTCAATGTGATCGCCGCCGCCGTCGCCGGTGCCAGCGACGGCTTGAAACTGGCGCTGAACGTCGGCGCGATGCTGATCGCGTTTTTGGCGATCTTGAAACTGATCGATGTGCTGCTGGGGCTCGGTTGTGAGCAACTCGGCTGGGTCGATTTGACCGGCACACCATTGATCAGCCTGGGTGTGATCCTCGGCTATGCCTGTTGGCCGATCGCCTGGTTGCTGGGAATCCCGGCGGCGGAGTGCGCCGAAGCGGGCCGCTTGATCGGGCTAAAAACGGTCGCCAACGAATTCATCGCCTACCAATCGCTGGGTGAGATGATGCGGTCGAGCGATCCGGCGATTTCCCAGCGGACGGCCGTCATTTTGACCTACGCGTTGGCCGGATTCAGCAATTTCGGCGCGATCGGGATCCAAGTGGGCGGCATCGGCGGCCTGGAACCGTCGCGAAAGCAAGACCTGGCCCGACTCGGGTTGCGGGCCATGTTCGGGGGGCTATTGGCCTGCTGCATGACGGGGGCCGTCGCGGGACTGCTGCTGTAAGCAGTTCCCGTCGGTGACGCTGTGCGTCACGATGGGACCACACATGGCTACGCTGTGAAGCACTTTTTAGCGGTAGGGCGCGAGCCCTCCGGTGTTTTGGCCGAGATGAAGAACCGGAGGGCTCGCGCCCTACCGCTAAAACCTCAAGTCCCCAACGGGAACACCGTGGGAACAATGCCGTGGGAACAATGCTCAGCCGTTTTGAACCAATTCTCATTGGAATCGGGCGGGGGCTTGGGGCACAATGGTAAACTGAACAGCCCACCTGAACCGAGCGTGTTTGTTTGCGGCTCGTTTTGCCCGGACGAATCGTGCCGGAAACAAACGAGCGGCGCTCACCCGCCTCCCGCCGCACGCTTCGAACCGTTCGACTGCTGGCCCAATGACCCGCCTCCGGCAACACCACCATGATGCCCCATTCTGAGCACGTCTTGAAAAAAAGCATTCTGATCGCCGCCGCCTTGATCTGCCTGTGGGGCCAAGCGACTTTCGCCACCACGGAGATCGACTTTCAAAAACAAATCCAACCGATCCTGGCAAAAAAATGTTACGCCTGTCACGGACCGGATGTGGCCGAAAGTGGGTTGCAGTTCACCAGTCGCGACGCCGCGTTGGCGGAGACCGAATCGGGCAGCTTCGCGATCGTGCCGGGTGACCTGGAGGCGAGCTTATTGATCGAGCGGATCACGACCGACGATGAATTCGAACGGATGCCGCCCGAAGGCGATCCGGTCACCGAGCAAGAAGCGGCATTGCTCAGCGCTTGGATCGCCGAAGGCGCCGCTTGGCAAAATCATTGGGCGTTTGAACCGCTATCCAATCCGACCCCGCCGACGGTCGCGTCGGCCGATTGGCAATCCCACCCGATCGATGCCTTCGTCTATGATTCGCTTTCCGAGGCCGGTTTAAAACCCAACGGTCCGGCGGGCAAACGCGAATTGATCCGGCGCGTCTATTACGACCTGACGGGGCTGCCGCCGAGCAAGGCCGAAGTGGACGCCTTCATCGCCGACGAATCGCCCGACGCCTTCAAACGGGTGACCGAACGTTTGCTCGATTCACCGCACTACGGCGAACGTTGGGGACGCCATTGGCTGGATCTCGTTCGCTTTGCCGAAACCAATTCGTTTGAACGCGACGGCCCCAAGGACAACGCGTGGAAGTTCCGCGACTATGTCATCCGGTCGTTCAATGAAGACAAACCGTATGATCAGTTCATCCGCGAACAACTCGCCGGTGACGAATTGGACGAAGTCACCAAAGAAACGTTGACGGCGACCGGTTACTATCGTTTGGGGATTTGGGATGACGAACCCGCTGATGTGTTGCAGGCACGTTTTGACGGCCTGGACGACATCATCCTGACGACCGGCCAGGTGTTCTTGGGATTGACCATGAATTGTGCTCGTTGCCACGACCACAAGATCGATCCGATCCCACAGAAAGACTACTACAGCATGTTGTCGTTCTTTGAGGACGTGACTCCCTACGCCCGTCGCGGCGATCTGACGTCCTTCAGCCAGGTCGACGTCAGCTCCGACGAACTGCGGGCACGCTATGCCGCCAACGACCAGCAACGACGATCGATCGAGCAGGAGATGCATGACATCGAACAGGCCGGGATCGCCAAGATGTCCGCCCCCGATCAACGCGCCACCGAAGGGGCCAAACGTGATCGCAATCGCGTGCTGGGCGAAAAACTGAAGGCCAATCTGAGCGAGGAGCAGTGGAGCCGATACAAGGAACTCAAATCGCAACTGAAACAGAACGCCGAAGCGCTCAAGGCACTGCCCCAGCGGGAACGTGTGATGGGGTTGGCGATGTATCGCAAAGTCGACGAGCCGACGTACGTGCTCTATCGCGGCAGCCCGCATTCGCCCAGCGATGAAGTCTCGCCCGCGTTTCCAACCTTGTTTGAAGACGAACCGCCGGCGTTGCCCCAGACCGAATCGACGACCGATCAATCCACCGGTCGCCGTCGCGTCTTGGCCGATTGGATCGCCAGCGATGACAACCGTTTGACTGCCCGCGTGATCGTCAATCGCATTTGGCAATTCCACTTCGGCCGCGGTGTCGTTCGCAGCAGCAACAATTTCGGCCAACTCGGTACGCCACCGACCCACCCCGAGCTACTCGACTATCTGGCCAACCGTTTCATCGCAGACGGTTGGAGTCTCAAGTCGATGCACCGGCTGATCCTGTCCAGCCGCGCTTATCAGATGTCATCCCAAGGCAATGAAATCTCCTTGGCCACCGACCCCGACAACGATTTATTCTGGCGATTTGATCCGCGACGATTAAGTGCCGAAGAGGTACGCGATTCGATCCTGGCCGCCAACGGTTCGCTGAACACGGCGGTTTACGGACCGAGTGTCTACCCGACACTTTCACCCGAAGTCCTGGCCGGTCAATCCAAACCGGGCAGCGGTTGGGGGAAATCCAGTCAGAGCGATCAGAATCGGCGCAGCGTTTACATCTATGTCAAACGCTCGCTGCTGACGCCGATGCTGTCCGCGTTCGACTTTCCGGATCCGGATCAGACGTGCGAAGCCAGGTTCATGACGTTGCAGCCCGCGCAAGCTCTGTCGCTGCTCAACGGAGACTTCGCCGCCGAGCAGGCCGCCAAGCTTGCCGACAGCGTCGATGCCGGAGAAATCGACAATCGCGAATTGGTCCGCCGCGTCATCGCCGCGGTCCTGGCTCGCCCGGCGACCGCAGCGGAAATGGAAGACGGTGATCGATTGATCGCCGGCCTTCAAACGAAACATCATCTCGATGCCGGGCAGGCCAAAACGCTGTACTGCCTGAGCGTGATGAATTGGAACGAATTCTTGTTTGTAGACTGACGGAAAGGTAATGAAGAATCAAAAGCGAAACTTTTGCGGCCGCACTCGTCGTGAGTTCCTGTGGCAAACCGGCGGCGGCTTCGGCGCCGCGGCGCTGTCATCGATGCTCTCACAAGACGGGTTTCTCTCCGCCGCAGATTCCGTCGGCGACGCCAATCCCTTGGCCGCCAAACTCCCACATTTCGCCCCCAAAGCGAAGAGTGTGATCTTCTTGTTCATGTATGGCGGGCCGAGCCACATCGACACGTTTGATTACAAACCCAAGATGGTCGGCATGGACGGCAAGACGGTGGACGTCAAAACGTTCGGCCGCGGCGGGCGAAAGAACGGCGGCCGCATCGTCGAACCACGCTGGGAATTTTCGCAGTACGGGCAATGTGGCAAGTACGTCAGTACGCTGTTCCCGCACGTGGCCAAACACGTCGACGACATCGCGTTCTTGCATTCGATGACCGCCGACTCGCCGATTCACGGTTCGGCCATGCTGATGATGAACAGCGGCAAAATCCTGTCCGGCAGCCCCGCACTCGGTTCCTGGGCAACCTACGGCCTCGGTTCGGTCAACGAAAACCTGCCCGGCTACGTCGTCATGCTGGATCCCAAAGCCGGCCCAATCAGCGGCGCGAAAAACTGGAGCAGCGGTTACATGCCGGCGACCTACGCCGGAACCGTTTTCCGCACCAAAGGCGCACCGATTCTGAACCTGGATCGTCCCGACGGGATGACCGAATCCGTGCAGCGAGAATTAATCGATTCGATTCAACAGGCGAACCATCGTCATATGGAATCTCGCAGCGACAACGACGATCTGGCGTCGCGGATCGCCAGCTACGAACTGGCCTTCAAGATGCAATCGGCCGCCCCCGAAGCGGTCGATCTGTCGACCGAAGACGAGCGCACGTTGTCGATGTACGGAATCGATCGCGAGGAAACCAATGACTTTGGGACTCGCTGCTTGATCGCCCGACGTCTCGTCGATCGCGGCGTCCGCTTCGTCCAACTTTATAGTGGCGGGGCACACAACGATGACAATTGGGACGCCCACGGCGACTTGGAACTCAATCACAATCGCCACGCCGGTCGAACCGATCTTCCCATCGCGGCCTTGCTGACCGACTTGAAACAACGTGGCATGTTGGACGAAACCTTGGTGGTCTGGGGCGGCGAATTCGGACGCCAACCGACGGCCGAATACGCCAAGGGTTCCGGTCGCGACCACAACTCCTTCGGCTTCACCATGTGGATGGCCGGCGGAGGCATCAAGGGCGGCGTGTCCTTCGGCACCACCGACGAACTCGGGTCGGCCGCCGTGGAAAACCCGCTGCACGTCAAGAACATGCACGCGACTGTGTTGCACCAGTTGGGACTCGATCCGAATCATCTGTCGTACTTCTACGGCGGACTGGACCAAAAACTCGTCGGCGTCGAACACGTCGAACCGATCCACGAAATCATCGCCTGATCCCACCACGCCAACCTTCCCCTCGACGACATCTCATGAAACTCGTTACGCTTTTCTCGCTCGTCGCTTTGCTCACCTCGCTGGTCGTGGGCACCGGCAACGCCGCACCGCCGAACGTGTTGATCATCTTGGCCGACGACTGCACCTACAACGATCTGCCGTTGTACGGTGGGGAGAATGCGAAGACACCGAACCTGGATCGTTTGGCCAGCCAAGGCTTGACCTTCAATCGGGCGTTTCTGTCCGAAGCGATGTGCCAACCCTGTCGCGCGGAGCTTTACTCGGGCCTATACCCGATGCGAAACGGCTGTGCCTGGAACCACTCGTCCAGCCACAGCGACATCGAAAGCATGCCGCATCACTTGGCCGCGGCGGGGTATCGAGTCGGCTTGGCCGGCAAGGTGCACGTTCTGCCACGACAGGCGTTTCCCTTTGAACCGGTCGGTGGCTTCGACAAAAACTGCGTCCGCGATCCGACGCAGCAGCACCAGATCGATCCCGCGGCCGAATTCATGTCGCGGAGCGAAGATCCGTTTTGTTTGGTCGTCGCACTGGTCGAACCCCACGTGCCATGGGTGATGGGCGACGCCAGTGCGTATCCTCCCAAGTCGCTGAAGCTGCCACCGAACATTGCTGACACGCCGGAAACGCGGCGGGCATTCGGCGCCTATTTGGCCGAAATCACCTACATGGACTCCCAAGTCGGCGAATTGCTCGACACCCTCGAAGCGAGTGGCAAGACGGACGAGACGCTGGTGCTGTTCTCGTCCGAACAAGGGTCACAGTATCCCGGCAACAAGTGGACCAATTACAACACCGGCGTCCACACCGCCTTGATCGCCCGATTGCCGGGCGTCGTCGCGGCCGGCCGGCGGACCGACGCCTTGGTCCAATACGCCGATGTGTTGCCGACGTTGATGGACCTCGCCGGATTGGAACACGATGCCC
The DNA here is from genome assembly GCF_002289565.1 of Rhodopirellula sp. SM50. Classification (GTDB taxonomy): domain Bacteria; phylum Planctomycetota; class Planctomycetia; order Pirellulales; family Pirellulaceae; genus Stieleria. The sequence continues at coordinate 31,061 of NZ_NTFY01000030.1, forward strand.
TACGGTTCGACGGCAAGAGCTTTGCAGACGTCCTGCGTGGCCGATCCGATCAACACCGCCAATACGTCTACGGTGTTCACAACAACGTCCCCGAAGGTCCCCCGTATCCGATCCGATCGATCAGCGACGGACGCTACCATTACATCCGAAACCTGCAGAACCAAAATCTGTACATCGAAAAGCACTTGATGGGCGTTAAGGGCAACGGAAAACTGAACAATCACTATTGGCAAACTTGGGTCTTCGAGTCGTTCGACAATCCCAAAGCGTTGCGATTGATTCAACGCTACCAATTGCGTCCGACGGAAGAACTGTTCGATCTGCAGGATGATCCGTACGAGATGAATAATCTGGCCGGCAGCGCGAGTGTCGCGGCGATCCAATCCAAGCTCAGCGGCGAACTCGATCGCTGGCTCGTCGAACAAGCCGATCCGGGGATCGAGCAAGACACCGTCCAAACGCATCAAGCCGCCAAGCAGGGCCGGCATCGATTCCGCCCCAAACACTGATCGCACGCGTTACCGCTAGTGCTCTGGCATATTTGATTTTGACGTAGCACTCCAGCAATCTTACCGGGCTATTCATCGAGAATAATCCCCACGGATAGCAGCGCGAACCCACGGATGACAGGGTGCAAGAAATCCGTGGGTTCGCGCTGCCATCCGTGGGTCAAGTAATCGAGCGGAATTCTATTCGTCCATTTGAAGAAGTGTGGGATCTGTTCTTCCGCGAATAGACTAACCGGGGTGTCTTGATTAGCATGTGCCCCCCGGCAGCATCGCGTGCGACGCCGGTCACAGGCGATGGTTTTCTCCGTACTCTCGGCTGTCCGGGGAAGGTGCACGCCAGAGTCGCGTGTTCGTACTGAATCGCATTCCTGAAGCCCCAAGTACAATCTGTTGATCAGCACCTCCCGTCGTAATTTAGGTGTCGAGTCACTCGAAAGGAGGGCTTTACTGGCGGCATCGATCCTGCCGGTCAGCGAGATATCGCAGGCTGTGCCGGAAACCGATTCTTTTGTCGCGAATGATTTCGGTGCGGAAAGCCTGCCGGTCGCGACGGCGGCCGAGCCCGAAATCTTGGTGGCGTTTAACGGCCGAGACGTGGGAGCGGCGGGCGATTCCGCCGAGCCGACGGGCATGTATTTCGGTTGGATGGAACGAGGAGAGGACCGCCCGGTCCGCGAATTTGAGATCTACAATTCCGGCGACAGCGATCTGGTGCTCGGCGATGTCGAAGTGCCCGATGGATTCCGCCTGGTGCATGAGGGGTCCGCATGGCCGGGCGCCAACGTGACCCAAATCGTTCGCCCGGGTCATTGGTTATCGCTGAAGATCGAAATGCTGACGAATCAAGTCGGCGCCAAACGCGGGACGGTCACGATTGGATCAAACGATTCCAGTGAACCGCTGACCTCTTTCGTGATCCGCGGGGACGTCGGATCGGACGGGGCGGAAGATTCAATTGGACTGTTCAATCAGGTCTCGTCGACGTTCGAATTGAAGGGGTCCAAATATGACGATAGCATTGATCAGTCGACGACATTTGGCCCCGGCCGTTCTACCGAGTGGTTGCCCGTCACGGGTGATTGGGATGGCGATGGGTTCGATACCGTCGGTTTGTATAACAGCCGGACAGGCGTGTTTCATTTGAAAAACTCGATCGCTCCGGGGAACGCGGATCATCTCTTCGCCTTCGGCCCATCTGGCAACGCGGGTTGGATTCCGCTTTCCGGCGACTGGGATGGTGACGGCGTGGACACCGTGGGTCTTTATCAGCCGGGCGCGTCACGCTTTCATTTGATTGATTCGTTGCGCGGCGGCGCAGCGGACCACTTTTTCTCGTTCGGCCCCAGTGGTGCTACAGGCTGGAAACCACTCGCCGGCGACTGGGACGGCGATGCCATCGATACCGTCGGATTGTTCCAGCAGGACGGCTCTCAGTTCCATCTCAAAAACGATCTCTCCGGTGGCGCAGCCGACCACTATTTCACCTTCGGCCCTGCGAGTTCCGATTGGCAGCCCCTGGTTGGTGATTGGTACAGTACGGGGATCGACAAGATCGGGTTGTACCAGCCCGATGCGTCCTTGTTTCACTTGAAAGGTTCATTTTCCGGTGGAGCCGCTGACCACTACGTCCAGTACGGCCAGCCGAGTCACTACGGCGAATGGATCCCGCTCTCGGGAGAGTGGAATGGGCGTCATAACTCCGGTTCGCGCTATCCCCTCATCTGCTTTTGCGTCACGACCGGTCCGATTCAAACTCCCAACATAGTACTACTTTATCAGGGGGTTCCGTTCATCCAGGAGACGACGCCCGCAACCGTCCATCCGCCGAGCGGCAGTTTCGATGTGATGTCGTCTCAATCGTTTGGCAGCGACCATACGTCGCCGTCGGCGCGGTCCGAGTTTTGGGAATCGAAATCGCCAGCCGGTGCCGAGGCAGAGCAGGAAAGTGCCGGCCGAGAAGGGCTGGTGGATCAACTTCTCACAAATTGGAGCGAGGACATTTAGCCGCGTAGGGCATGCTGTGCATGCCGCTGTGTATGCCAACCGTGCCGTCAGGCACAGCCTGACCTACTGTTCCGGCGAAACGGACTGGCAGAATGATCAGGTAGCCGTATCATTCTGCCCCGAATGATTCTGCCACTTCAAAATCCATTGCAGCTCATTCGCGCAGCGCCATCACCCAGGCGATCGACACCATCACGATCGCGACCAGTCCGGCCAACCATTGGACTTTTTCGTCGGCCAGCCAGTGCGCCGGCAGGCGACTGCTGATGGCACCCAACAGCAGTCCTGCCAAAAACCCGGTCACATGAGCGGTGACATCGGTCCGCTCGCCACCAACGCCGACCAGGCCGAGCAGCATTAATCCGCCGACAAGGGGTCGCCAGCGGCGCAGCAGACTTTCGTGGCTGGACACTCTCGGCCGCAAGGCGTTGGCAACCAGCAATCCGAGCGCGGCAAAGACGGCGGTCGAAGCGCCCACCGAAGTGTGTTCGGGTTGCTGGACCAGCGCGTTGAGCAGATTGCCCAGGGCTCCGGCCAACACGATCGTCAGCCAGCTGACGCCGCCACCGACGGCACGACCGGCGAGGAATCCGAACAGGATCCCGAACAACAGGTTTGAAGCCACGTGCCCTTCGTCGACGTGTAGGGTCAACGCCGTCACCGTCCGCCATCCGTCTCCGGCCAACACCTTTTCGGCCCGCATCTCGCCCGGCGTGAAGAGGTCCAGCCCCAACCCCCACGGCAGCGTCGCCAGGGCGATCAGCGTGACCAACGCCGCATAAGCAATCACTCCCGCGGTCGCACCGTCATAGACCGGCGCGACCGGTATCGCTGCGGTGGAACGCGACTCGTTCTCGCGGCGGTAGGCGTCCAGTTCCGCTTCCGCGTCGGCCAGATCCCCAGCCCCGACGATCAACAACCATTGTCCGTGCTGCACCTCCACTCGGGCCGCTATCCCGGCGGCCTCGAGCACGAATCGCAGTTCCATGCACTCGGCGCGATCCGCCGATTGGAACGCCACCGTCGGGTCTCGATGTAATCCATTCACGCTATTGTCGGCATCCCGTTCCGGTCGACCATTGGCTCGTCATTTCTGCTTCATTTCGTAAGTCAAGACGAAGGACTTCACCCAATCATCCGTCGTGTCATCCTTTTTGTACATCGTCATCGTCGAGGGCTCGCCAGGAACATCCTTTATGACAGACTTCATTTTCTCTGGCTGGTTGGTCGCCGGATCGATGTCGTTAAAGAACATCGTTAATTCGTGCTTCGCTTCATCGTACGTCCCCTCCATCACCGCCAAATAGGGCGACATGTTGTTGGCCCACGTTCCGATGTACTTTTTCTTGATGGGATCGTACCCGTTCATCCCATGTCCCTTGTAGGGCCCCGCCTGAAATTCGGTCTCCACCCAGTTGCCACCGAGAACCACGGTGTTGGTTTCGGTGAACGGGAATTCCATCGCGTCGCTGGTAGGCCCCTGCGGCCAAACTTTCATCGTGCCGCTTCGCGTACCGGCAATCTTCGCCAAGTAAGCGTGCTCCTTCGAAGGAGTCGGCGCTGCATCCTGGGCCCGGACCGTGGGGCTCACCACACAAATCAATACCATCAAGAAAAGAAGTCTCATCACTCGCTCCGAGGCTGGCTGATAGTGGTCAATCACGTATCTGATCAATCTGTGTTAGCACAAAATGTCCCGCAGATCGATCACGAGGTGGCAAAAATCTGGGAAAGTCCCAACGGCATGCCGAGATTGCCTTTCGCCGAACCGGCCGACTTCTTGGCATCGTCTCGATTGCCGATCACGAAAACACCAAGGATTGACAGCGTCCATCGAATCCCCGATCAATACGATTTCCCCGCCACGGGAACGGTCATCACCCGCGGCATTCTTTCCCCGCATCCCAGAACGGTTCAGCTTGATCGCCTTCCTGCAGGATCACAAGGTTGCGATGGCCTGGATCGCCGCGGTCTCCGGCGTGCTGTTCTTCGGCTGCTTGCTGATTGCACCGTGGCTGGTTCTGAAAATCCCCGCGGACTACTTCGTCGGTGATCATCGGCCACGAACACTTTTTGCCGATCGGCATCCCGTATTGCGTTGGACGGGATTGCTGGCCAAGAACCTCATCGGTGGCATTCTGATCGTCGCGGGGCTGGTGATGCTGGTCCTTCCCGGGCAGGGGCTGTTGACCATTCTGGTCGGCATTTTGATGCTCAATTTTCCCGGCAAGCATCATCTGGAAAAAAAGCTTGCCGGCATCCCACCCGTTTTCAAATCGATCAACTGGATCCGACGTCGCTGGAACGTTGCCCCAATCAAATTGACGCGACACCCGCTGGACGAATAAGGGGTCAGGCGTCTTCGATCAATAAAGTCACCCTCCTGGCAGGAGGGTCGAGCGAAGCGAGGGGAGGTCGAACGGTCAATCGCGGCGTTCACTTCACTCCTGTGTCCCGAATAAAACCCCCTTCCCCTTTTTGCGAGAGCACTCAGTTCGATTCCAGTTCTTGCAATCCGTTGCCGTGAACGAGAACTTTGGTGCAATTCCCCTCCTGCCGCACCGCTTCGCCGGTCAGCCCGGAGAAGAGGTTGCCGGAAATCACGACGGCCGTGCAGTCTTCGAGCAGAATGCCAGCCGCTTCGTTCGGGTTTTGTTCCGTCTTGCTGGGCTCGGGATCGCGTTTCCTGAGCGGCTTGCCGTTCTCGTCGTTGCCGACCCAGGTGTCGCTGAAATTGTTCGCGCTGATCGTGATGCTGCCGGATTCCTTGCGAACCGCCACGCCCACTTGTTTGACGATAGTGAAGGTGTTGGCCGAGATCGCGCATCCGTGTGCGTCGCGCAAATCAATTCCACCGGTGAACTCGTGCGCGATCACGTTGGCGGACAGGGTGATCCCGTAACAATCTCGGTCCAGCACGATCGCCCAACCCTGGCACTCCTCGATCATGTTGCTGGCGACGACGGATCCGTAGGTATTTTCAATCACGACTCCGTCCCCGAGATGGTCGTCCAGGTTGTTGCCACTCATCGTCAAATTGAACGCATCGATGCAACGCAAACCGTCTTGGTTCTCTTCGAATTGATTGGCCGAGACGATGATGTCGTGGCAACCTTCGATCGAAACACCGCAACGTTTGTTGTAGGTGAACAAACAATCGCTGACGCGTGGGTCTTCGTAACAGAAGTGCAACCGCAATCCGTCGCCGCCGTGATAGCTGCTGCTGACACCCTGCACCAAAATCTCTTCGATGTAACGGGCCTCGATTCCGGCACCGCTGTGTTCGTTGCCGGTCACCCGAAAATTGGCCAAGTTGACCCGCCACAGTCGATCTGCAGAAGGGACTTTTTTCCCGACCCAATCCGGATGCTCGATCAGGATCGCCGGTTTCCCCTCCGTGTTCTTGTTGACCAGATGGGTCGCCGTCCCGGAACCTTCGATGCGGGTGTCTCCGGTCTTGATGTGAAGCGGTTCACTGAGCTCATACGTCCCCGGCGGAATCTTCAGCACGCCCCCGGATGGCGGAATCGCGTCGACGGCCTGCTGCAACGTCGCAAATGCGGCGGCATCAATGATCGCGTCTCCGCCGCGGCTTTGCTCAACGTCCCCCAGCAAGCAAGAAACCAGGATGGTCAGAAAGCAGATGCGTCGATTCATAGCGGCGTGTTTGTCGTGGGAGGGAGGATGCGGCGGGCGGTGGGCCAATCGCCGAGCGTGGTCGTGATTGCCCTCGGGCAAAGCATCATGATAACCCCAAAGGAGTCCCCGACCAAACTGCGAGACAGGTGTCGTTTCGCTCGCGTCGTCAAGACGATCGTGGTGAATGTGCTCCGAAAGCACGGCTTGAAATCCCGTCTCTTTACCGACTGTCGCTTCAAGCCCGCACGCGATTGCAGCGGCCACGCACCGCCCCTCGCTGAGGCCCCGCAGCTGACGTGATCGCGTTGGACTGGGCAGCTTGGAGAAGCACATTTCGGCTCGGTTGCCTTTGTGACGTTTTGCCGCAACGTCGATTGCAAACCGCGGTCGGTCGCGCCGTTTCGCGGAATGTGCAGCAACGCCGCCTCTCCGCGGGCGAAGCCCTGGACGCCTACTACCACGAAATCCGGCTGAACAACAACGTACACCTTGACGTAAACATTTATTTCTATACCTTTTGGTGCACGTTTAAGAGTCCACCGCGGGCTCCCTCCAAACTCCCTGCAGAAACCACCGACATGCTGAGCGACAAGACCATCCGAATCGTCAAGGAAGCCGTTCATGCAGAACATTCATGCCTGCTTGCAAGAACTCGGCGTCGACGAGACTCGCGTGCGTTACGAGTTCTTTGGCCCCAAAGAAGAATTACAACCGGCATAGAGTCATGATTGCACCCAAATCCTTCGCCACCTCGGAAAACTCAACACGATGAAACGTTTATGGATGGCCTTCGCGGCCGTGATGATTGTCTCGTTCCTCATCCTCGGTTGGATCGGGACACGCATCTTCCAAGAAATGCCTCCGATCCCTGACAAGTTCGTCACGACCGACGGCGTCACGCTGGTGGACAGCGGCGAGATTGGCGAAGGTCAAAATGTTTGGCAGTCGATGGGCGGAATGCAAGTCGGCAGCGTATGGGGGCACGGCAGCTACGTCGCACCCGACTGGACCGCGGATTGGCTACACCGCGAAGCCGTATTCATCCTGGACAACTGGGCGGACGCGGAATTCGGCAAGCCGTTTGACGAACTCAGCGCCGAACATCAAGGCCAATTGACCGGTCGATTGGCCGAGCAGTTCCATGCGAATACGTATGACGAGTCGTCCGGCGTTGTCACGATTTCGCCGATTCGCGCCGCAGCGTTCGCGACGAACGTCGAGCACTACAAGACGGTCTTCATGGACGGCAACGCCGACTACGCGATCCCCGCTGGTGCGATCTCCAGTGAAGAGCGACTTCGCAAGCTCTCCGCCTTCTATTTCTGGACCGCTTGGGCGTCGGTGACCACTCGCCCCGGCGACATCGCCAGCTACACGAACAATTGGCCACACGAACCGCTCGTCGGCAACCGCCCCACCGGTGACAACATCGTCTGGACCGGCGTCAGCGTGATCGTGTTGCTGGCCGGGATCTCAGCGATGGCGTGGTGGTATGCGTCACGCAAAGAGGAAGAGGAGGAAGGCCATCATCACGCCTCCGATCCCTTGGCACTCTGGGAAGCCACTCCTTCGCAAAAAGCCACCATCAAATACTTCTGGGTGGTCGCCGCACTGATCTTAGTACAAATGACACTCGGCATCATTACGGCCCACTACGGCGTCGAAGGTGACGGGTTCTATGGCTTACCGCTTGCCGAATGGTTGCCCTACAGCGTCTCGCGAACATGGCATGTTCAAATCGGCCTGTTCTGGATCGCCACGGCGTGGCTTGCGGCAGGCCTGTTCATCGGGCCGCTGGTCAGTCACCACGAACCCAAGTTCCAGCGACTCGGTGTGAACGTGTTGTTCGGCGCCTTGTTGTTGGTGGTGGTCGGTTCGCTGGCCGGTGAATGGCTGAGTGTTCAAAACCATCTGACCGACACGGTTTCCTTCTACTTCGGCCACCAAGGCTACGAATACGTCGAACTGGGCCGATTCTGGCAGATGTTGTTGATGGTCGGATTGCTATTGTGGTTGGCGTTGATGATCCGCGTGTTGCTACCGGCGCTTCGCAAGAATGGCGTCGGCAATTTGCCCGCGGCTCCAACGGCGGATCCCAAGGCGGATCCATTCGACACCCACTCGTCAACATCGTCGGTGAACGAATTGACGCAGTCCGAATCGGGCAATCAACGTCACCTCGTCATTCTGTTGGCCGTCGCCACCGCCGCGATTGCGTTGTTCTACGGAGCCGGCCTGACCTGGGGACAGCACTCGCACCTGACGATGGTCGAGTATTGGCGTTGGTGGGTCGTTCACCTGTGGGTCGAAGGGTTCTTTGAAGTCTTCGCCACCACCGTCATCGCATTCGTGTTCATGCGGTTGAACTTGGTGAAACCAGGCGTGGCCGCGGCGGCGGCCCTGCTGGCCGCGACGATCTTTCTCTCCGGCGGCATCATCGGAACGCTGCACCACCTGTACTTCTCGGGGACTCCGACAGTCGCTTTGGCGTGGGGATCCGTGTTCAGTGCGTTGGAAGTTGTGCCGTTGACCCTGATCGGCTTCGATGCAATGGAAGACTTGCGGCGCAGCAAGGCGACACCGTGGGTGCAGCGCTACAAGTGGCCGATCTATTTCTTCGTCGCCGTGGCGTTCTGGAACATGGTCGGTGCGGGATTGTTCGGATTCATGATCAATCCGCCGATCGCCCTCTACTACATGCAAGGGTTGAACACGACGCCACTACACGGACATGCCGCACTGTTCGGCGTCTACGGGATGCTCGGCATGGGATTGATGCTGATGTGCTTGCGGGTGCTGATTCCGGCTCGCGAGTGGAAAGACGGACTGCTGCGAATCGGTTTCTGGGGCATGAACATCGGGCTGTTCGCCATGTGCGTGCTGAGTTTGCTGCCGGTCGGACTGCTGCAAACCAAAGCCTCGGTCGAAACCGGTTACTGGTACGCCCGCAGCAGCGAGTTCATGCAAACCGATTTGATGCAAACCCTGCGGTGGATGCGAGTCCCCGGCGACACGATCTTTTTCATCGGTGCCGTCGCGCTCGTGATCTTCGTCGCCGGACTGAAAACAGGTCACTCGTTTAAGAAGACGGTGGTCGAAACACCGTCACCGTAGAAATTGAACCGTTTTATCACTTCAACACTCTCTGGAAGAATCTCATGCAAACCATTGACCTTCAAGCCACCGTCGGCGAACTCGTTCGCGAAGCCCCCAGTCGTGCTCGCGTCTTTGAGTCGATGAAGATCGACTATTGCTGCGGCGGAAAAATCCCACTGGCGGACGCTTGTGCGAAGAAAAAGATTGATCCAACCAGCGTTGTCGATCAATTGCAACAGTGCGATGCCAAGCTGAGTGATGACAACAGCGTCGATGCCAACGCGATGAGCCTGACAGAGCTGGCTGATCACATCGAATCCACGCACCACGCGTACTTGAGGGAAGAGTTGCCGCGTTTGGAATTCATGACCGAGAAAGTCGCCCGCGTTCACGGCGACAAGGAGCCGCGACTGCTGAAGACTCGTGAAGCCTTTGTGGCTCTCAAAGCTGAATTGGAACCGCACATGTTGAAGGAGGAGAGGATTCTATTTCCGATCGTGCGTCAACTAGAAGCGTCCACCGAACGCCAGGAATTCCATTGCGGTAGCGTCGGTAATCCCATCCGTCAAATGGAACACGAGCACGATCAAGCCGGCAATGCATTGGCGATTTTGAACGAGACCACCGACGGCTACACGCCACCCGAGTGGGCCTGCAACACTTACCGCGCCATGCTCGATTCGCTGGCGCAGCTTGAACGTGACATGCACCAACACATTCACAAAGAGAACAACGTGTTGTTCCCCAAAGCCATTCAACTCGAAGCGAAAAAGGGGTCAGGCCACTATGATGCCTCACGGGCAGCCCCCTAACAAAGAGGCCTAACCCCTTCGTTATTTCTGCTGCGGATCTTCGTTCGACTTGTACAGCCAACTGACCGGCAGGCGTGTGATCTGAAGCGAATTCAAGCCGGGAAATTCACAGTGGGCTAGCAGCACATGGTCGTCGACAAACTCGATCGCGGTGTAGCAGTACCAGCCCTTCGGATCGGCACCGATGTTTTGAATGTGCTGCCAAGTGGCTCCATCATCTTTGGAAATCGCGACGGTGAAAGGACGACGGCCGACCGGCTTGATGGCCGCCAGCGGATCATTGCCGTTGTTCCACACAAGCAGCAGATCTCCCGTTTCAGGAATTCGCTCGATCGATGCGGGCGACACAGTGGGCTGGGCGATCGAGGATCGCGTCAGCGGCGACCAGGCGTCGCCGCCATCTTCGCTGCGCGCGACCAGCTGACAATCGTTGCTACGACAGAACATCAATAGCTTTCCGTCCTTCAATTCCACCACGCCCGGTTCCTGAGCCAGCAGTTCTGATTTCAGCGTGCTGGTGCCGGCCCGCCACGACGTCCCTTGATCATCTGACAAATAGCAAACCATTTCAGCGGAACGCTGAAACCCCGGCCAACCCGGCAGATAATGGACAGCCAGCGGCACGACCAAACGGCCGCTCTGGAGTTGAATGACTCGGTCGTTGTTTAGCACGCGATAACCAGGCTGATTCTCCGGCACGACGTACGTCGGCTCGGACCAAGTCTGGCCTTCGTCGGTGCTGGTCCGCATCAGGATGTGATCGAGATACGGATACTTCGAGCCTTCCGGACTGTCGTACTTTCGAACGTAGAAGAGTGCGATTCGGCCATCGGCCAATCGCAGCAGCGAGACGGACATCAGATTCGCGTCGCGACCTGTTCGAGCGATGATCGGTACATCATCGCTGCTCCATGTCTTGCCGCCGTCAGACGAGTAACGCCCGACAAGTTCGGCGGGAGCGTGGTCGCCGGTACCGATGAATTTCGAGTACACCAACAGAAGACGTCCGTCCTTGAGCTGGATGAAATCGCCTTCGCTGTTGCGGCCGTTCCCAGGCCGAGGAGCGATCAGCAGCGGCTTTTCGATTCCTGGCGCGACGCCTTGCGGTGGCCTCTGCTCAGGCCCGGCCGCCGTTGACACTTCCACAAGTCCCCGAGTTGCATCGGGACGCGCCAGATGCAGCGAACCCATGTGGCGGCCGGCGGCATTTTTTGGACCTTTGGCAAACAGCAACCGGTCTGGCCCGACCCCAATGATCCCCAACGAGCAATTGAACTCATGACGCCCGATTAGACTGAAGCCGGGGTCGGTCTTCAACAGAATCGCCGGTGATCCGTAGCAGCCGAACCACCAGGCTCCGTCGTGAAACGTGGCGGTTTGAATGCCCAGATGTGTCCACTTACTTTGGATGGTGTGTTTCTTCACAAACTGAAATTCAGCGTCGTACTCGTAGACGTAGTTTTCTTGCACACCGTCGGGCAGCCCCCCCACCACATAGAAGTGGCCATCCGTCGTGCCAATCCCCCCCGCACCGTGAAACACTTCCTGCGTTTCGTGCTTGGCCACGAGATCCAGCGAATCGGCGTCGTAGACATACACCCACGAGTCCGCGTTGCCTTTGGGATCGTTGAATCGTCCGAGATTTACCGCGACGTAGATCTTTCCGTCCTTGAAACACAGGTCGCCATGATGGTTCGCGACGGGGATTGATTTCAGGACTCGGCCCTGTCGGTCAGATTTCACCAGTGTGGTGGTGAAGGACCAGAAGATCGCCGCCGCGTCGTCGGTACAGACACCTTGTAAATGATGTTGATAGTCACCCTCGCATTTCACCGCGTCAAAGCTGAGATCCCCGGATCCGACATCCTGAGACACCGCGGGTGAGACCGAGAAAGAGAGCGCAAATCCGATGACGAGTGACGTGACGAAGTAGCATCGATGGAACATGAAGCGAATGACCTATGAAGAAGTTGAAGTCGGAACGATGGGCCACTGGCTGGTGGCGGACTCTGTTTCAATTCGAACGTAAAACGGGCAAGGCTAACTCGACAGCACGAAGCGGTACAGCAGCGCGGCCAGCACCGCCCCCAGTAATGGCCCCATCACGGGGACCCACGCGTAACTCCAGTCGCTGTTGCGTTTGTCCTTGATGGGCAGCAGGGCATGCACCAGACGTGGCCCCAGGTCACGAGCCGGGTTGATCGCATAGCCGGTCGTTCCACCGAGTGACAAACCGATTCCGAAAACGAGCAGCCCAACGGGCAGCAATCCGAGTGACCCAAGACCTAACACCGGATCGGAATCTGACGGTGCTTCGCCTTGAATCAGACTCGGTGTCGCCATCAGAAAAATGGGCAGGATCAACGCGAATGTGCCAACAACTTCGCAGAAGAACGCTTGTCCCGACTTGCGAATGTTCGGGGCGGTGCAAAAGCACGCCAGTTTGGCATCAGCGTTTTCGGTGACGTTGAAGTGTTCGCGATAGAATAAATAGACCAGTGCCGCCCCGAGCATCGCACCAATGAATTGAGCTACGATGTAGAAACCAGCGTCAACGATGCTCAGTTTTCCGGCTGCCGCCATCGCGGCACTCACCGCCGGGTTGAGGTGTGCTCCACTGAACTCACTGGCACAAAATGCCCCGACGAACACGGCAATCCCCCAACCCGCAGCGATCACAATCCAGCCGCCATCGTTACCCTTGGTGCGGGCAAGTACAACGTTCGCCACCACGCCGTTGCCAAACAGGATCAGCATCATGGTTCCGATCACTTCGGCAGTATAGGCAGACATCAGCAGACTCCTTGTTCGTCATTGATTCGTGCGACTAACATAACCCACATCGGAGACGACAACATGCCTGCCCCGCTCGTCATCACTCAGCACGCGTTTGCAGCCATCATGGTAGCAACTTGTCTGCTCAGCATTGCGCACCAGCGAAGTGTCGCCGGCGAAGGATCCCGCGACCAAGTTGGACAGCGGATGTGCGGCGACACGAGTGTCAGTATCATGATGCATCGAAGTCTTTTCGAATACAATTACATCCTACCGAAGCGATTTAGCTCTCTTTTTTGAGACCAAGCTCCAAGGAACTCCGAAGATGAAACTGCTTTCCGTCGTCGCATGCCTGTTACTCAGCATTACCGTCGCACATGCTCAGGAGACAAAGGAAAAACACCAGGCTCCCGTCACCGAGATGCGTCAGTCTGCGGTTGCCTTCCTGGAAGGTCTCAGCCCGGAACTGCGAGAGCAGGCCATGTTCCCGCTCGACGACAAAGAACGTCGAGCATGGAGCAATCTCCCGTCCACTTCGTTTAAACGGGAAGGTGTCAGTTTCAAGGAGATGTCACCGGAACAACGGACGCTCGCACATCAATTGCTGCAAAGCACCCTTAGTAGCCAGGGCTATCTGAAAACAACCGGGATCATGCATCTTGATGAAATTCTCAGGAGTCTGGCTGAGAAACGCCGCCCCAACAATACACCGATGTTTGGGCATGACCTTTACTGGATCGGTATCTTCGGCGATCCCGCGAAGGACGATTCGTGGGGGTGGCAATTAGACGGCCATCACCTCGCGCTCAACATCACGGTCGTTGGCGATGAAGTTTCAGTCCGACCTGCATTCATGGGCTCGGATCCTGCCAGGCTGCCCGAGGGAACGTACTCGGGCTGGATGGTCCAAAACGCGGAAGATGAAAAAGGAAAACGGCTTTTCGCCTCGCTAAACGACAAGCAGCGAGCCAAAGCAATCATCGACAATGTGGCCCCCCGTGACGTGATCACCGGCCCGACGCGCGGGGATCAGTTAAAGACACCGACGGGCTTGCCGGCTTCAGAACTGAACGCCGCCCAGCAACGCCTGTTGATGTCACTGATTGACGAATACGTTCACAACTACGAGCACAACATCGCTCACATCCAACTGGATCGAATCTTGAAATCCGGCTTGGACAAGATTCATTTCGCCTGGGCCGGCACGACCGAGGGCAAGCCCTATTACTACCGAATCCACGGCCCCACCGTGATCATCGAGTTTGACAATCACTTTCCTCCAGGACGCAATTCCGGTCCCGTCAACCATATTCACACCGTGTTTCGCGAGCCAGGTAACGACTACGGTGACGATCTGTTGAAGAAGCACTTAATGGAAAGCCCGCACCACCAGAACGAACGGTAACTCGCCAGCCTCGGTTGCGTCACGCCTCTTGTTGGAAATCCTCATCTCAATCCTTCCAACGCATCTTGCTTCACATGAAAGCTCTGCGGACGTCTGTACTACCCAACGCGATCCTTCGCTGGTTGTTCGTGTTGTCGGCAGGCTTCCATGTGTATCGCGATGGGGATATCTCAGTTTCGAATGGGTGCCCGTGACCGGCTCAAAGGTCTATCGCAACATCATCATTTCTCATTCGGATGGTGGAAACGCCCACGCGGCCAGGCCTCGAGACGGAGGCCGCAGTGGAGGCGGCGGTCCGAAGCTCGAGCAGGTCGACATGGACTCGAATCTCTATTTTCATCCGACAGACCCGCGATGGATGGACGAACATCTGAGTGAGATGCGTGCGATTGGCAAAGAGAAAGCCAGTCTATTTGGCGATCCTCTGTTCACAGATCCGGACGGCGGCGATTTCAGCTTCCAGCCAGGCAGCCCGGCGTTGAAGCTGGGCATTGAGCCATTGGATGTGTCCAAAATGGGTCGACAAAATCAACATCCAATCACGGGTAAATGAAACGCTGCCACGAAAACCTGACAGTCTCTTACGGACTTCCGGTTCAAGAAGACTGAGCAACGTCAATGGAAACGTCAGCACACTGAATCCGCAAGCACGCCGGTTCTCGAAACAACAAAGATTCAACATGGTTCAGACTTTCTCAACAGCCTCGGCTCATGCGGCCTTGGCTTGTGTTGTATTGGCTTTTGCGTCCGTCTGCTCGGCCGACGACTACGACGTTTATTTGCTCGCAGGGCAATCCAATATGGACGGCACCATTGGCGAAATGCGATCAAAAAACAACATGCCGAGTGGATTGATCGGCTGACCGAAGGCGAGAAACTCGATTGAGTCGCCAGGTCCATGTTTCCATGTCACTTCGGGACATCATTTCGAGACGCACCAGCGGATGAGCGGTTCGACGTCGACCTTCCCCGTCTCGACTCGCAACGTTTTCATCGCGTGCCGTTCGACGAAGCCGAGCGATGAAGCGATCTGGTCCCTTGTGGCAGCGGTTCGCAAGTGGGTTCTGGGTTGCAACAAGGCGACTCGTCGCGGCGTGATGCTGGCCAGCAAATCGGGCAAGTCGTACTCCGACAATGCCCCCGCCACCAGCGAGTTGGCGTTCACGTCGTAGTGAGGGTGCATGACAATGCTCTGATAGTCCAGCAGTGACTCGACGAGTACCAGCCAACGAATCTGGGGCTCAAATGCGGCAGCGTGCAACATCGCCGGAGCGACATCACCGAAGCCCACGGCGCCGATCTCGTCTGCCTTCACATCGTCGCGATTCTGCAAGAACGCCAACACCCCAATCGCACCTCCTGCGTTAATACCCGCTACGCTCCTTCCAGACATCAGGGCGTTGAAAAAGGGTTGTACTGGAGCGTGGCCTTTCGTCAGCTCGTAGGCCGTTTCGCCATATCCCAACAGATCTGGAGCTGCGACGACGAAACCGCTTCGAACAATCGCCTCGATCGTTCCGCCCACAGCGGCGTCGGTCGTCTTGCCCTGGTCGTGTGCATAGATGATGGCCGGCCATGCGGTCACTTGGTCAGCGGGCTGATCCGGGGCAAATACCAGCGTGGGAATGATTGTATCGCCCTCTCCCGGCAGCCCCCATTTTTCGACACGGTAACCATCTCGCTGATACTGTCCCCGAAAGATCGGGGCCATGTTCGGGTTGGGGCTGCGGAAGCCGGATAGCTGTTTCGCCTGATTTACCGCACGCGGAAGGTGTTGGGAGAGATTCTGGCGACTCTCTTCTAGCTTCTGCAGCAGCGGTCCTGCTTCCTGACGGTTGATACTGAAAACGGTCTCACTTTGCAGCGAGGTCGAAATCTGCCCCGTCTGAGTGACCGTCAGCTCCTGTTCGGTCAAAAACGGATAGGTGGTTTCTTGGGAGCTGCCAGGCAGGTCCAACGATTCTTGAAAGAATGCGTAAGTGGCTTCGTTGTTTTTCTTCGTGAAGCCGTGTTCGTAATCGTCTTCAATTTGATCGAAGTGCTCAGGATGACCCAGGATCTCAAAAACCTGCCGCACTTCGGCAGCCGTTTCACGCGCGCCTTGGATGCTGAAAAAATCCCGCGTGGTGGTCACTTGAAGTGTTGGTTTTGGCGCTCGCACTTCCAGGAGATCCGCATGGTCGATGCCCAGCAGCGGGCCACGATAAAAAACCTGTTCCGCGTCCTGCGGTCCGATGGACCCCAGCAGCCGACTGATACTGGTGATGAATCCGGTGGGTGCGGCTGCGAGGACTCGCTGATCGATGGCACCGACGTAGCTGCTTTGGGTTCCCCCTCCAGACAAACCGGTCACGCCGATGCGATTCGGATCGACCTCAGAGCGGGTCAACAAGTAATCAATCGCGCGAATTCCATCCCAGGTGAAGTATCGGGCAATGGACCGTCCGGTCAGAAAACACTGAAGTCCGGCATGCGAGTGCTCCTGGGTTGAAGAGCCCACGGTCGATTTGCCATTCTGGGGATCAAAGTACTGCAACCGCTCGCCTTGTCCAAGCGGGTCGATGGTGAACACCACGAACCCTTTGTGGACCAAATTAAGAATCACGTTTTGGTAAATGTCGCGCCGAAATGCTTGAGCGGAATGCCCGATGACATTCAAAATGGCCGGGCCACGACCCGAATGCCCCTCAGGAATAAAAAGTGCCCCCGTTACATGAAAATTTGGCATCGACTCAAAGACAATTTTTTCCACGCGATAGCCCTCGTTACGAATGATCCCGGTGATGCGCGGGTTGAGTGGAGATCGGGCGGGCCAAGGTCCAAGAATTTGATCGAGAGTTTGTCGGACCTTTGCCTGCCGTTTCTCCCAAGCTTCCGGTGTCTTCAACTCACCAATTTCTTCTTCGCGTGTCGCGAGGCAATCACGAGTCAAGTCATTCAGGTGATGCACCAGCATCAGACCTGGATCACTCCAATCGATCCATCGCGCGGTACCGGCGGGGCCACCGTCCAGCACAGTCAAGTCTTCCCTTGATTGAGCGCCGACGACCGACAGTAACAGAAGCAAAGAGGTGGTATTGAACATCGGTGTCTCTCTCGGTCGGCATGTTGGATTGCATGGCCGTTGAATTTGGTCAGATAAAAATGCCTCAAGTCTCTTGAGACTTCAGCATGCCGCACATGGGGAAGAAAGCGACGGCATTAGGCCTTTCGCGAGTCATCTTACTCTATCGCCATCGCCATTGAAGCGGATCACGTCGGGCCATTGCATGCCACAGCCGGCCTCCCAGACTTTTTGGGTCACTCCACATCGTGAGTCTGTTGGGCAGCTGCGTCATTCCCGCTGGACTGGATTGCATTTTGTTGACCGCGACTTGCCCTGAAATGAAACTGTGCCGAACTTCTTCGGTTAAGATGCTGGAACGCTCGGGCTGACCTGCTTGGGATCCGTCCCTAAATAGGTGACCTGATTGATTTGTAACGACAGCCCGCAAGCCCAATACCGCTAAACCGGCAACTTATTTGTGGGCGGTCCCTTCGCGATGTGGGTGAGTGTCGCTTGACGGTCCTCCCTGACGAGGGGAAAATTTGCGAGGACCAGGATACAGCTTCTCCGATCTCCAGTTCCACATTTCAGAGAAACAACGATGAGAGTTCTTTTTGTAGCGACGATGGTGATCGGGCTTTTAGCGCCGACGAGTTTGCCCGCGGCGGCGGTCGAGGATGGATTTGTTTCCCTGTTCAACGGCGTCGACCTGGCCGGCTGGATCAAACGCGGTGGGTCGGCGGAGTACGCAGTCGAAGACGGGTCGATCGTTGGGAAATGCGTTCCGAACACACCGGGCAACACGTTCCTCTGTTCGGAACAAGCATTTGGAAACTTTGTGCTGAAGCTGCAATACAAGTTCCTTGAAGACGGCAATTCGGGCGTCCAGTTTCGCTCGGCCGCACGCCCGGAAGGCGATGGCCAACGTGTTTACGGCTATCAGTATGAAATGCGTCCCGGCGGCGACATGACCGGTCGCATCTACGACGAAGGGCGTCGCGGCCACAAGCATGGCATTATCTGGCTCGATGCTTACACCCCGCAGGATCGCCTGGACGCTGCCCAGGCGAGCTGCCGGGAAGGTGAATGGAACGACGTGGAAATCCAGTGCGTCGGACCGTCCATCAAGACCTGGTTGAACGGCAAGCTGGTCGTCGATCTGTTCGACAGCTTCTCGATGAAGGGTTTTCTGGGACTGCAGATTCACGCTGGGAAATCCGGGTCGGTTGCCTGGAGAAATATCCGCATCAAGGATTTGGGCGAGAGCAAGTGGGAACCGTTCTTCGTCAAAGCGGACGACGGAAGTTACCAGCTCACTGATGCCAAGTTCGTTCTCCCCGAAGAATGGTCCTTCACCGAGGACGGCGTTCTGCACGGCGTCCACTCCAAGAGCCAGGGCAAGGACGGGCTTGTCATTTCCACCAAGAACTACGACAACTTCATCGCCCGCGTCACGTATCGGATGCACGGCGGCAACAGCGCCTTGTATTTCCGCGCCGAAGAAACGAGCGCCCCGTGGGTCCTGCGTGGATTTCAAAATGAAATCGCCAACAACGGCAAAGACTCTGCCCTCTGGCACACCGCCGGCATCATCGACGGCAAGACGATTCCCGGTCGCGGCTGGATCGTGACGAACGACGAGTTCGTCGAAAAGGTCCGCAACAAAGACGGCCAGTGGAACACGACCTGTACCGCTGCGTACGGCGACCGCCTGGTTCAGACACTCAACGGTTTCTGCACGTCGGATCTCATCGACCAAGCGTGCGAGAAGACGGGCAAGCTCGGCTTGCAAATGCACGGTGGCACCGACTGCGAAATGTTCTTCAAAGATTTTGAAGTCATGCCCATCACCGAGGACATGATGAAGCTCATCGATCGAACACCTTGAAACCACTCGGCTCCGTCCCTACGTCAATCACCTTCGGCTTGATGCAGAAATGGGGTCATCCGCCGGGTGACCAAACCAGGCCAATTTCTTCTTGCGGCATCAGCATGGTTCAACAATCGATCGGTCGATTCTCTCTCACGCTCGCTTGGGCAGTCTTGCAAGCGAACCTCTCAGCGGCCGATCTTTCGGTCCAGCCGCTGCGACGCGTGAGCATCCCCGAAGCGCACCAAGCGGTGGCCGTCGATGCGTCGTCGTTTTACGCCATTTCAAACCGCACGATCGCTCGCTATGACAAGCAGTCGGCGAAGCAACTTGTTCGCTGGCAGGCACCTGAAAACTCCGGGATCCAGCATCTCAACAGCGGCGTCGTCGTCGCGGGGCGTCTGTATTGCGCGAATTCCAACTGGCCAACCAAACCCCTCAAAAACACGATCGAGATCTTTGATGCCGAGACTTTGAAACACCTCGAATCAAAGCTGTTTTCCGAAACACAGGGAGCGATCAATTGGATCGATCGGCATCAGGGAGCGTGGTGGATCGTGTTCGCCTTTTATGGTGATGCCGAAGTCCGCCACACCAAGCTGGTTCGCTATGACGACGATTGGACCGAGACAGGCGAGTGGTCGTTCCCCGAATCTGTGGTTCAACGCTTTCTACCCAATAGCAATTCCGGTGGCGCGTTCGGACCTGATGGACGACTGTTCGTGACCGGACATGACCACGGGGAACTCTATGTCCTGGACGTATCGGCCGACGAGAGCGAACTCAAGCATATCGTCACGGTGCCAGCACCGATTGCGGGCCAGGGAATCGCCTGGGACCACGATGATTCGGGTATCTTGTTGGGAATCGTTCGCGCCCGTCATGAGGTCGTCTTCATGCGGGTTTTACATTCAAACCGAGACGTCCCATGAATCATCGAGCGTTTGTTGTCTTGCTGGCAGTCGCTTGCCTTTCGCATGCATCTCATCGATGTCGAGCCCATGAACCACTGGTCGTTGTCGCCGATTTCGAAGGCGCTTCGGTTCGCGACGTTGAAATTGATGAACGAGAGCGGAGTGTAAGCTTCACGCCGGGGGGAGATCCCGAACGTGGTTGGCCCTGTTGGTGGTACTTCCGGATTGACGGGATCGCAGTCGACGAAGAGATCACGTTGCGGTTGCGCGGATCGAATGCTGCGATTGAAGAGCAAAAACCGCTGGCAGCATCGTGGGCAATGCCGGCTCAGGCGACCTATTCGATTGATGGCGAGACTTGGCAACACACAGCCCCGGGTGAACGCCAGGGCGAGTGGATGATCTACAAGATCAAACCGAATGCGGCGTCACTGTATGTCGCTTGGGGTCCGCCCTACACCCCGAAGACCGCTGAGAAGTTCGTGCGAGGCGTTGGCGAACGTTCGTCTCATGCAACTGCCACAGTGCTCTGTCGTTCGCGAGCCGGACGTCCGGTTCCCATGCTTCATGTGCGAGAGGGCCAGCGGGAGTCGCAAGACCGGTTCGGCGTCTGGGTCCAGGCTCGTCAACATGCCTGGGAGAGCGGTTCAAGCTGGGTGGCACAAGGGTTCGCTGAATGGATCATCGGTGATGACCCGAATGCAGCATGGCTGCGGCAGCATGCAGACGTCTTTGTCATCCCCATCATGGACGTGGACAACACCGCAACCGGCAACGGCGGCAAGAACGCACTTCCGCATGACCACAATCGCGACTGGTCACCCAAGCCGCATTGGAATGAGACCAGGGCGGCACTGCGAATGGTCACGGACTTGATTGCAGAAGACCGCATGGATGTCTTTCTAGACCTGCACAATCCCGCTCCCGGCGACCCCAGTTTTTTCTACATCCTTCCGCGAGAGCTGATCGACGAACCGATGATCAGTCTTCGCGACCAGTTCATCGATCTTGCCTATGCAAAAATCAGTCAGATCAAACCCATGATCCCGATGAGTCGACAGCCCAAAGTGACCGGATCCAGTTATCATCCGCTTTGGCGACAGATCAGCGCCAATTGGGTCAGCATGAATGGAAACGCGGACACCGTGAGCTTGTGCTTGGAAACGATTTGGAATTCACCGAAGAGCACGACAACGGGTTATCGGGCGGTCGGCGCCAGCCTCGCCTCCGCGGTGCAGGAGTATCTCGCCGAGCGAACGGTGTCACCACCGAAGTTACCACAGCGGTAAGCGGGCTAACGATCAAAAACAACACCCACGGATGGCAGCGCGAACCCACGGATGACAGGGTGCCAAAATCCGTGGGTTCGCGCTGCCATCCGTGGGCTCACTGGTAACTTCATTGCTCCGTCAGTTCCAATCCGTCCCGCTTTTCTGCGGCTTCCTCAATCTAAATGTTGACGGAGCACTAAATCCAGGTTGGTTCCCAGCCTTTTCGATAAGGCTTGGTGACCCACTCTTGTGCTTGAGCATGGTTTGTGATCGTGAGAGCGTCGGCATCCCAAGCAAGCTCTTGCCCCGGGAATCGAATGCCGATGGTTCCCAGCAACACGGTCTCGGTCAGCGGACCGGCGTAGTCGAAGTGTGACGTGGTGTTCCCGTTGCCCATGCAGGCATCGGCCCACTGCGTGTAGTGGTTGACTCCATCAATGACGGGCAGTTCCTTCGCAGGAAATTTTGCTTCGGGAAAAACCGTAGGCATCGCCACGTGCGGAATGACCAACGAACCTTTCTCGCCGACGAGAACCGAACCAGCTTTGGGGAGCTGATAGTCCGCGGGGACATCCCCCAGTTTCTCTCGCGGCGGCAACACCCCCGCCGCATCGTACCACGTGACGCGCAGCGTTGGCTCGGCCGTATATTCGGTGCCAGGAAACTCGTAATACACCGTCGCGCGATCCGTCCATGACTCCGGAAGCAGTGTCGGTGCCTGCACCGTGAGCTTGGTGGGCGAAGTGAGTTTGAGCGATTTGAAAACGGGATCCAAAATGTGGCAGCCGAAATCGCCAAGTTGTCCGGTCCCGTAAGCTTGCCAACCACGCCAATTGAACGGGTGGTACATGTCAAGCTTGAAGGGACGCTCCGGGGCAACGCCCTGCCAAAGATCCCAGCGGACATGCTCGGGCACAGGATCGCTGCCCTTTGGTCTGGGGATGTTCCTTGGCCAGGACGGTTGTCCTCCTTGCCACGAATGGACTTCCTTGACCTTTCCGATCAGACCGGAATGAACCATGTGCACCGCCGTGCGATAGGCGGAATGGGATTGAATCTGATTGCACATTTGCGTCGTGACGTTGAACTTCGCGGCGGCCTTTCGCATCTGCCTCGCCTCGTGGACGGTGTGCGTTAGAGGTTTCTGGCAGAACACATGTTTTCCGAGATGCATGGCAGCCATCGAAATCGGCGCATGCATGAAATCGGGTGTCGAGACCAACACGCCGTGGATGTCACTTGAATCATCGAGAAGCTTTCGCCAGTCGTCGTATTGTCTTGCGGATCGATATTTCTCCGCCGCTTGACCAAGATGCTTGGCGGAACTGTCGATGTCGCACAGCGCGATGACTTCTACATCAGGACTGGCGGCCACACCGTTTAAGTCGCTCCAGCCTTTGCCGCCGGTTCCGACACTGGCGATCCCCAGTCGTCGATTCGCGCCGTACACGCGCGAGTATTGAAGGGCGTTCAGGCCGATTGCTGTGCTACCCGCGGTAGCTGACTTCAGGAAGGAGCGGCGGGTGGGAAAGGAGGGCATGGCCATTTTCCAAGGTGGGTTCGAAGGAGGGAATTACCTGGCGAAGGTGGGAGGCGGCACGACTTCAGAACACGGCTTTGCAGAAGCTCTTCGGTCGCGCAGCCCACATCCTACCTCGCCCGCGCACGCGTCACAACAAAATAGAGGCTTTTGAAGCGGGGCGAATGAGCGAGTGTCTTTTGCGTTCCCTCGACGCAAAACTTGACACCGTCAACGCAGGAACAAACGATAGACCGGATTTTGGGTTTCTTCGGCGCAGCGGTAGCCGAGGTTGCAGATAAAGTCCTTGAATGCATCGCGATCGTTCTCGGGAACCTGGATCCCGACCAGAATGCGGCCGTAATCAGCGCCTTGATTGCGGTAGTGGAAAAGGCTGATATTCCAATTGGGGTGCATGCGGGACAGAAATCGCATCAGCGCACCGGGGCGTTCAGGAAACTCGAAACGGTACAACTGCTCATCTTCGCTGTGGTGACTCCGCCCACCGACCATGTAACGAACGTGCTGCTTGGCAAGTTCATCGTCGACCAAGTTGATGGACGCGAATCCTTGGTCAGCGAGATCCGATCGGATCGCTTCGGCTTCGTTTCGGTCGGTGGTTGCAAGCCCCACCAGC
The DNA here is from genome assembly GCF_002289565.1 of Rhodopirellula sp. SM50. Taxonomy (GTDB): domain Bacteria; phylum Planctomycetota; class Planctomycetia; order Pirellulales; family Pirellulaceae; genus Stieleria. Next base: position 54,558 of record NZ_NTFY01000030.1, read on the forward strand.
ACGTGAGCTTGTTCTGCATTGGCCATGCGGTAACTGAATTCCGTCACGCTGCGATGTCCGATGACTTCGCACAGTCGCTTGAAACTGCCGCGTTCTTCCGGGATCGTGACGACGAACAGGGCTTCCCGTTCTTCACCGACTTCCGCTCGCTCGGCGACGAACCGCAAGCGATCAAAATTCATGTTCGCACCACAGGTAATGGCGACAAGCGTTTCGTCGGTGAGTTGATGCTGAGCGACGTACTTTTTCATGCCGGCAATCCCCATCGCTCCGGCGGGCTCCAAGATGCTGCGTGTATCCTCAAAAGCATCTTTGATCGCCGCACAGACAGAATCGCTATCGACGGTGACAAAGTCATCGACCAACTTCCGGGTCAGCCGAAACGTTTCTTCACCGACGTGCTTCACCGCGGTGCCGTCGGAAAACAGTCCCACGTCGTCCAGCTTGATTCGCTTGCCCTCGCGAACCGAGCGAATCATCGCATCGGAGTCCTCCATTTGCACGCCGACGACATTGATTTCGGGCCGAACGGCTTTGATGTACGCCGCGACACCCGAAATCAGCCCGCCACCCCCGATGGCAACAAACACCGAGTGGATCGGATGTTGATGCTGACGCAAGATCTCCATCCCGATGGTTCCCTGCCCGGCGATCACGTCGGGATCGTCGAACGGATGGACGAACACCAATTGCTGACGCTCGGCCAATTCGAGTGCGTGGGCGTGGGCATCAGAATAGCTCTCTCCGTGCAGCACCACGTTGCCGCCGAGTGCGTTGACCGCATCCGATTTCAGCTTCGGTGTCGTGACGGGCATCACGATCACGGTGCGGCACCCGAGTCGCCGAGCGCTGAACGCGACGCCTTGAGCGTGGTTTCCTGCGGAGGCACACACAACGCCTCGTTCTAGCTCCTCGGGCGACAGTCGTGCCATTTTGTTGTAGGCGCCGCGCAGTTTGAAACTGAACACAGGCTGGGTGTCCTCTCGTTTCAGCCAGACGTGGTTGGACAGCCGCGTGGACAGCTTTGCGGCACGTTCCAGCGGCGACTCCACCGCCACATCATAAACACGGGCGTTGAGAATACGTTGCAAGTAGTCGCGTAGAGTTTTCTGCATGACGCTCTTGATCGCGTTGGCCGGAAATCCGCTCGCTGGTCGTGCCAACACGCGAAATCGAATGGATCAATCAGACTATACTGAAACACGGCCGCCAAACAACCAACCGTTCCACCGCCCCGCATCGGGCGAGCGTCAGAGTTGAACGAAACGACGGATGATCGCTTCGATGACGTGGGTTGTCTCGCCAGCTTTGACCGGGTCGTTTCGCAGCGGGCCGTCACCGCACTATCGCGGTTCGTGGTCGTCGCTCGCATCGTTTGCCGAATCCGCGAGCGCTGATTCATCGACGACCGTGCCGCTCCATTTCGGTACCTTTTGTTGGTGTGCGGCGCGTCCGATCATGTGAGCGGCCACCGGCGTCGTCAGGAAGATGAACCCGATGACGAGAATGGCGACGGTCGTCGTTTCCATGTCGGCGAATTGAACGGCGGCGGCAAGAATCGTGCACCCGACGCCCAGAGTGGCACTCTTGGTGGCACCGTGCATGCGTGTGTACAGGTCTGGCATTCGCACGATAGCAACCGACGCCAGCAAGGCAAAGGCGGTGCCGGTGATCAGCAGCACGATCGTCACCACGTCATTCATTGGCCAGTCCCTCGTTGCAGATACCAACAGAAGCCGATTGTCCCGACAAAGTTGAACAACGCCACCACCATCGCCACCCGCAGAAAAATCACGTCACCGGTTTCCACCGCACTGACGGCAATCAGCCCGACCAGCAGCGACGCGACCAGATCAAGCGCAACGACGCGATCGGGAAGCGACGGCCCTAGCACCAGCCGCAGAAATGCGAGTCCGAGTGCGATCACCAGCACCACCAGCGAAATCTGAGCGGTGAAATTCACCCCCGTCGCCGATGCCAACACGGAAAAGGCCGCAGCACCAGGATTTGCAGCGCAGTCCAACATCATCGGATCAACTCCAATAAACGACGTTCGAAACCGTTCTTGATGCTGTCCCGGACACTGTCGGGGCTGTCCACAAACATCGCATGCACATACAGCGTGCGGCGATCCTCGGACAAATCAAGACTCAGCGTGCCCGGCGTCAGCGTGATTAGATTCGCCAGCAAGGTGATTTCCCGATCGGTCGTCGCGTCCAGCGGCACCGCGATAATCCCCGGCCGCATGTACAGATGAGGCGTGATGACGTCATAGGCCACGCGGAGATTGGAAAGCAGCAATTGCCAAACAAAGAAACCCAAGAACCGAATGGCGATTGGCAGTTTCTGGAAGTATCGAGACGGCTCCATCAACGGTTGTGCAAACCACAAGACACCGTACCCCAGGACGAACCCGATCATCAGGCTGAGCAGAGAGATCCGTCCGCTGGCCAGTGCCCAGACCAGCGCCAGAAAGACATTGAAAAAGAAGTGCTTCATTGACTTGTCCTTTCGCTCGAGACGGCAGGCACCTGACCGGTCGGTCCGTCCGGCAACACGGCATTGATGTAGGCGTTTTGATCGAGTAGTTGTTCGGCGGTCGCCATGGAAGCATTCATCACCGGCCCCGCCATGACGCCGATTCCGACGGTAATCGACGCCAGCAGAATCGTCGGTCCATAAAGGCAAGCTCGGCCAATCCTGGAGCGTCTTCTGGGAGACACGTTCGTCACCGCATCCTCCCGCGCCGGTTTCCAAAACGCCTCGTTCCAAATCTTCGTCATCGAAAACAACGTCAACAGACTCACCACCAGCGCCGCCACAACGATGGCGTAACGTTCCGCTTCCAGCCCGCCTCGGATCAACGTCAGTTTGGCGAAGAAGCCCGACAGGGGCGGAATTCCGGCCAGCGACATCGCTGATAGAAAGAACACGGTTGCCAGCACCGGGGCCGAGCGATAAAGCCCACCGATCCGATCAAGACGCCCGGTTCTAAACCGCTGCTCAACCACCCCACCGATCAGAAACAGATTCGTTTTCACAACGATGTGGTGAATGATGTAGAAAACGGTACCGGCCAGTGCCAGCGGCGTGAACAATGCCAGCCCCATCACCATGTAGCCGATCTGGCTGACGATATGAAACGACAGGATGCGACGGACTTCGTTCTGCGCCATCGCTCCCAACACGCCCGTCACCATCGTCAGTCCGGCGATCAGCAGCAGCAGGTTGTGAGTGAACTCCAGATCGGTCACAAAGAGCAGCGTGAACGCTCGAATCAGCGAGTACACCCCGACCTTCGTCAGCAATCCGGCGAAGATCGCGGACACGGCGACCGGCGGAGTGTGGTAAGACGCAGGCAACCAGAAGAACAGTGGGAACACAGCGGCCTTGGTTCCGAACGCGATGAGAAACAGCATCGACAGCACGGACACGGTTCCTTCGTCAGGAAAACTACGAAGTTTCAGAGCAAGGTCCGCCATGTTCAGCGTTCCGGTCGCGGCGTAGATCACACCAATGGCCGCGAGAAACACGGCAGATGAAATCAGATTCAACGTGACGTACTTGATCGCTCCTTCCAGTTGCCTTCGCTCGCCACCGAGCGTTAGCAGCACGAACGAAGCAATCAACATGACTTCAAACCACACATACAGATTGAACAAATCGCCCGTCAGAAACGCTCCGCAAACCCCCATCAACAACAGCTGAATCAGCGGATGAAATCCAAAACTCACGCGACTGTCATTCACCGACGCGAGCGAATACACCGACACTGCGAAAACCATCAGGCCTGCCAACAACACCATGATCGAACTCAGCCGATCGGCAACCAGTGTGATACCAAACGGTGCGGGCCAGTTCCCTGCTTGCAAGACGAGAATGCCATCACGGTCCACCAACCACGCCAGTGTGGCGGCCGACAGCAGCAGCAGCGTCGAACCGACCACGCCGATGAGCTTCTGCGCGGGGACGGATTTTAACGACAGCAGCAGCATCACCATCGTGGCCAGAGGCAGAGCGATCGGCAGTATCACGACAGCCTGAGCATTCATGTGTCGGTCGCCTTCAGTTCGTCCAGATCTTCAGTCCCCAGCGTTTGGTAGGTCCGGTAAATCAGGACGAGCGCGAACGCCAGCACCGCAAAACTGATCACAATGGCAGTCAGGATAAGGGCCTGGGGCAACGGATCGGCGACGATCACCAGCGGCCACGCTCCCTCGTCCGGAACGACCGGGACACGACCGCGAACCAGCCCGCCCGCTGTGAAGAGCAGCAGATTGGCGGCGTGGCTGAGCAGGCCGAGTCCGATCAGCAGCTTCACAACATTTCGGCGCAGCATCATGTAAATGCCTGCCGCATAAAGTCCGCCGACGGTGATCGCTAAGAGAATGTCCATGCCGGTTATTCTTCAAGGAGTGAAAAGACGAAAACGAGCGTGACTCCCGTGACCACGCAATAAACGCCGAGGTCGAACAACAGCGGCGTTCCGATGTGCAGTTTCCCCAGGCCTTCGGTCGTGATTGTGGTCCACAACCCTGTCAGAAAAGGCCGGCCAACAAACAGAGGCGCCACTCCACTGACCAATGCAAACAGCAGCCCCGAACCAATCAGAATGCGAGGCGGCACCCGAACGACCTGCCGTGCGGCAGCCGCCCCGTGTGTCATCGCGTAAAGCGCAATGGCGCCGCTGGCCAACAGACCGCCCACGAAACCGCCTCCCGGCTCGTTGTGACCGCGAAGAAACAGAAACACGGACGCCAACAACAGCAGCGGTAACAGGAATCGAATGGCGGTCTTCAGAATGACGGAATCCATCGGTCAAACTCCCTCCTGGTCAGCGGCGTGACCGGCCGTGCTGTCGAACTGCGTCCCGGGGACGCCTTTCCTCAAAGACACTTCCGTCCCTTCCGCAGCATCGCCCTCTCCGTCAGCCTGTTTGGACGGCCGCAGTGACAACAGCGAATACACACCGATCGCCGCAATCGCCAGCACGGTGATTTCGCCGAGTGTATCGAGCGCTCGGAAGTCCACCAGAATCACGTTCACCACATTGCGACCGTGTGCTTCGGAGACGCTGTGTGCGAGGTAATAATCCGAGATGGGATGACTGGAACGGACGGTCATGGCGAATAGCAATAACACCGTGATCGTCGCGCCCGCCACCACAGCGATCAAGGCGTCTCGGCCCCGCGTGGCGGAAGTTGACAGACGGCGGAATTCGGGCAACCGTGAAAACGCCATCACAAACAGAACGACCGTCAGCGTTTCGATCACGAACTGCGTCATCGCCAGATCCGGGGCACCAAACAACACAAAGATCCCCGCGACGCAGTAACCCACGACCCCAAGTGCCCCGACCGCCAGCAACCACGTCGTCGCTCGAACCGCCACGACCGCCGCGGCGAGAATCAGGCAAGCCAACAGGACTTCATGGCCGCGAACATCGAATGGCATCGGCTTCAGATGCGATCGCAATTCACCCCCCAACGCCATCCACACACTGGCAACGGTGAGGCCGACCATCGTGAACAAGTAGAATCGCAAGTAGCCGTTTTGCAGCATCGCCGTTTGTCCGCGAGCGAACTGATTGACGGTACGAAGAAGCCAATGATAGAACCGCGATGGCCCATACTGAGTGACACCCTCGAAAAAGTAGAAGTACGGTTTCAGCCGATGCAGTTGTCCTTGACGCAGTATCCAGTACAGCGTGATCCCTCCCGCCAACGTCAGCAGCGACAACAGCAGCGTCACGTTGACTCCGTGCCACAACGCCAAATGCACGGGCACCGCTCGCCCCGCGATGGCACCACTTCCGGCGGCCAACAGTTCGCTGATCCGTGTCGGCAACAACCCCAACGCCAATCCAGCGATGCCCAGCACGACGGGTGGTCCCCACATCGCCAGACCACCCTCGTGCGCATGCCGGGTGCTTTCGGTTCGTCTTCCGAAAAACGGTTTGACACAAACGAATCCCACGGCCGCAACCAAACCGACGTTGGACAAGATCGACGCAGCCAGGAAACCGCTGCCGGCAACATGGCCGACCGATTCGTACCACGTTTCCTTGGCAATAAAGCCGAACGTCGGCAAGACGCCCGCCATTGAACATCCAGCCAGACAGGCCGCAGCGAACGTGGCAGGCATTGCCATCCTGAGTCCGCCGAGTTCACGAACATCGCGCTGATGCACAGAGTGATCGATCGCACCGGCCACCATGAACAAGCCGCCTTTGTAGAAGGCATGAGCCACCAGCACCGCCAAAGCGGCAACCAAAGTGGCTTCCGTCCCGATGCCCAACAACATGGTCAGCGTTCCCAGCACGCTGATGGTGGCATACGCCAGAACTTGCTTCAGGTCAGTCGCCCGTAGCGCCAGCACCGCTCCGAGCACCATCGTGATCGCGCCGACCGAAGCAATCATCCAAAACCATTCCGCAGTCCCGCCCAAAATCGGATGCAGCCGCGCGATCAGATAGACACCCGCCTTCACCATCGTGGCCGAATGCAAGTAGGCGCTGATCGGCGTCGGAGCCGCCATCGCATTGGGCAACCAGAAATGAAACGGAAACTGCGCCGACTTTGTGAACGCTCCGACCAGAATCAGAAGCAACATCGGCAGATAGAACGCGTGCTCACGGATCGGTTCGGCGCTGGTCAGCAAGGTCGAGATTTCGAACGAGTTGCCTGCCAAACCCAGTAAGATCAGACCGGGAAGCAGCACCAATCCACCGCCGCCGGTCACCAGCAGCGCCTGCAAGGCGGATGCTCGTGATTCAGGACGGTCGCTGTTGAAACCGATCAGCAGGTACGACGTAATGCTGGTCAGTTCCCAGAAAATGAACAGCGTCAGTAGGTTGTCGGCTAGAACCAGCCCCAGCATGGCGGCCATGAACAACAGCAACAGCATCCACAACTGCCCCAGCCGATCGTCGCCTTTCAAATAGGCTCCCGCATACACCAGAATTAGCGCACCAATACCGGTGACCATCAGGCCGAACAGCAGACTCAGACCGTCCAACCGCAGCGACACGGCAAGATTAAGTGCCGGAACCCAATCCACAAAAACCGACACATCCTGTTGGTTGACAACCGACGGCCACAGCCTCAACAGCGCGATGAACACGCCCGCCGGGACAACGGCCAGAACCCATCCGCCCAATGAACCTCCGCCCAATGAACCAACGACTCGGTTCACCGTCGGCGCAACAGCGGCAGCGATCAGGATGGCCAACAACCACAAGAGCATCAGTTCGCCTCTTGGGGCATCTTCGCAAGCTTTTCCCCGGATCCGGACAGAAGGAAAGCGACACCGCCGGTTGTCGCCGGCAACCAGAGTTCGGATCGGTGAGTGATCGGCCGAGTCACTGGATTATCGAGCATTGGTGTAGCAACATGAGGTTTGTACCTTGGTATCCGATTCGTATCCGATTCACAGCCACATCGCACGCAAATTTCGGACCAATCCATCCAGATTGGGAGATCCGTTTCGAAAGAACCATCATGAAATCTTCGTTCGCGTGCTGTCGGCACGCGACGCCTGCCCCCTTTTCCGCGGCACCCTCAATCTAAAAGTTGCACATCAATGCCGGCAATCCACCGCGATGGCGGGGCGAAATCAGACCCATCATACCGAGGTGCGAAAACGGGTTCGGTATTCTCGTGGCGTCATCTGCCGAAGTTGCCGGAACCGGCGATTGAAGTTGGACAGATTGGAAAATCCCGCCTGATGGCAAATCGAGACAACCGCAGCGTTCGTGTCACAGAGCAGTCGACAGGCGAGCCCGATGCGTAACTCGTTGATGTAGGCAGAGACCGTGCGGCCAGTCGACTGCTTAAAGAAGCGGCTGAAAGCGGACGGGTTCATGTCGGCCAAGTCCGCCAATTCATGATGGCTGAGATCAGGATTGGAAAGATTGCCGGCGATGTGATCGCAAATGGTCTGGATGCGTGTTTCCATGGCATCGTTTGCGACGCCGACAGCAAGGTATCGATAGTGCTCACTGGCCAACATCTCAGCCGTTTCGCAGCGAGACAACCGATCCAGGATCGATAGCAGTCCGATCAATCGCTCAGGCCCCACCGCGGTGATCAGTGCTTCCATGCGGCGGCCCACCTCGACGGCGACGTCGTGAGGAAACCAAAGCCCTCGCTTGGCTCGCTCCAGAAGCCTTGCAATGACTTCCATTTCGACGCATGAAAAGAAATCGGGTCCAAGGAAATCTGGATGAAACTGGAGCACAATCGCCGCGTGTCGATCGTAGGGCTGGCCGCGATACTCGTCCGACGCCCAAGTGTGAGGTAGCTGCGAACCACTGAGCACCAGGTCGTGATCGCCATAGCTGCCAATGTGGTCGCCGACGATCCGAGAACCAGATCCATTGGCGATGTAGGTCAGCTCGACTTCGGGATGCCGGTGCCACTTCACGGGTGAACGCAGCGCAGATCGGTCGAAGCACCGAAACGATTCCCCCGAAGACGGGACCAGCTTTTCGTAGGAGGGCTTCATGGGCACACTCTGGCATGCGTTTGGGCTGCGCACAAAAAGTACGCATTCGCGCAAAGATGCGCGTGCACACGCTAGTAAAAAACATCAATGCGCACAAATCGTATCAGAACATGCGAACGAAGAGGAGGAAACGGTTGCTGAAAAATGGATCATTGGAGCGATCAAACACCCCGTTTCCAACCAGGATCACTTCGTGTCCCCCACAAATCACCGACCCGATCGTCGAGTTGCGTTGGCGCTGATGGCGCATCCCGACGACGCCGAATTCACTTGCGCAGGGACGTTGATCCGACTTGCCGAAACCGGCTGGGACGTCCACATCGCCACCACCACGGCCGGTGATTGCGGGGCACTGGAGGGGTCGCCCGAAGAAATTGCAAAAACACGGATCGCCGAAGGGACTCGCGCAGCCGAGTCTGCGGGACTGAGCTTTCATTGCCTGGGTCAACCCGACGGCCGAGTGGTCTATGACCGTGAATCGTTGCAGCAAACGATCGATCTGTTTCGTCAGATCGCGCCGTCGCTTGTGATCACGATGCCGTTGTCCGACTACCACGCCGACCATGAGGTCACCGGTCAGCTTGGACGGGCAGCGAGTTTCGTCTACGCGGCGCCGAACGCATCGGCGGTTCCATTGCAGGAAGGCTCTACCGTTCCGTACTTGTACTACTGCGACGGACACGGCGGCGTCGATCGAATGGGCAATCCGATCGAGCCGACGGTCTGCGTTGACATCACTGAACAGCTAGACCGCAAGACCGAAATGTTGGCCTGTCACGCGAGTCAACGCGAATGGTTAAAAGCACACAACGGCATTGACGAGTACCTGTCGAAGATGCGTGACGATTGCATCGATCGAGGCCGCCAATTCGGAACCGAAGCCGCTGAGGTCTTTGTGCAGCATCGCGGGCATGGGCATCCCCATGAAGACCTTTTGGCAGAACTCTTTCCGCTGCGTTCGTTGAGTGACCACTAACCCTTTCTGACCCCAGTGCTCCGGCTACTTTGGACAAAAAATGAATATGCACCAATCCACCCAGACTTCTTCGACACCGAATCGCCGCACCGCTTTGTTGAACGGGAGTGCCTTGTCGGCGGCGATCATGGCGACCACCACGACGAAAGGCCTGCACGCATCCGATGGCGAAAGTCGTGATCCCAAGCGAGTGGTCAAGATCGCTCTGATCGGTTCGGGAGGACGCGGTACCGGCGCGATCAACGATTCATTGACCATCAATGAGAACGTTCAATTGATCGCGCTGGCTGATCTTGACCGCGACAATTGCGAACGAACCCTGTCCGCCATGTCTCGACGACACGGGGACAAAGTCGATGTCAAACCGGAACGAATCCACATCGGACTCGATGCCTACAAGCAGGTCCTGTCGGACCCCGATGTCGATCTGGTCCTCATCGCGTCACCGCCCGGGTTCCATCCCCTGCACACAAGCGAAGCGGTCAAAGCGGGCAAGCACGTCTTCTGCGAAAAGCCTTCCTGCGTTGACGCCGCAGGCTATCAAACCTGCCTGGCAACCCACGACGAAGCTGTCAACAACGGAACCGCGATCGTGACCGGCACCCAGTACCGCAGACAAGTCAACTACATGGGAGCCGTCGAACAAATCCGCGAAGGGTTGATCGGCGACATCATCGGTGCCACCAGTCGGTACTGTTCCAACGGAATTTGGTTCAAGAACCGCAAGCCGGGCATGACCGACACGCAGTACCAAATCTACAACTGGATGCACTTCAACTGGCTGGCCGGAGATCAAATCTGTGAACAAGCGGTTCACAACATCGACGCGATGAACTGGGTGATGGGGTCTGCACCCGAAACCGCGTACGGCTGCGGCGGCCGGTTCACCCGCCCCGAAGGCAGCGAGATGTGGGACAGCATGTCGATCGACTACACCTACCCCGGCAACCGCACGCTGTCGTTTACCTGTCGCCAAATCCCTGGCACTCAGGGCGACAACGGCAACGTAATCTACGGCAGCAAAGGCATCGCCACGATCGATGCGGGCAGTGGTGGATCACGCATCACCGACCGCGACGGAAATGAGCTGTGGTCGATGAAAGGGAGCATTGCCGACGCCTACAAACAAGAGCACAAAGACCTGGTCGATTCAATCCGATCGGGCAAGCCGATTGTCGAACTGAGGCAAACCGCCGAGAGTTCGTTGACAGCCGTGATGGGGCGGATGGCCGCCTACACCGGACAAAAAGTCACCTGGGATTTCGTCAGCAAAGAATCAACGCTCGACCTGTTCCCCGCACAGTTGGATTGGAACGGCGGACTCCCCGAGCCCGCATACGCGATCCCTGGCAAAGTAAAGTTGACTTGATGTTCGTCCGATCCTACGTTCACTGTCGGCGAAGTGTCGACCCTGTTGCGTATTGGATGAACCAGGCCGCCGATCCGCATCGTCGCGTTGAAGACGGTGTTGACCGTGGAAAGGTCGTGTTAGTGATCCGCGAAGACCACAGCAGCGGCTCAAGCAGCAGACCAAACAACTGAAGAGTCGAAAAGTGCAACGCATGATGATTGAAGCAGCCGTGTTTGACATGGACGGATTGATGATCGACTCGCAACCCTTTTGGCAAGAAGCCCAACTTGAGGTTTTCGCGCAGATCGGCGTCGCCATCACCCGCCAAGACACGATCGACACGACGGGAATGCGGGTCGACGAGATTGTCCAACGGTGCTACGAACAGTCACCCTGGGATTCGATCAGCCGCGAAGATGTTTGCAGCCGAATCGTCGACCGGGTGATTGAACTGGTGCAAACGCACAAGCCCGCGATGCCCGGATTGAATCAGGCAATCGGCGTTTGCCAACAGGCAGGATTGAAACTCGCACTCGCTTCATCATCACCGATGACGTTAATCCAGGCGACGATCGACGCGTTCGAACTGCATGACGCGTTCCAAGTGATCGTGTCGGGCGCGGAATTGCGATACTCGAAGCCTCATCCGGAAGTCTACCTCAACGCCTGTGACGCGCTAGCTGTCCAGCCTCCGCGGTGCCTCGCCTTGGAGGACTCGTTCATCGGGCTACTGGCCGCCAAAGCAGCTCAGATGAAAACCATCATCGTTCCCGAATCGTCCGCCGCCGAACAAGAACACTTTGTCATCGCGGATCGACAGCTTTCCTCATTGCACGATTTGTCTGCCGACCTGCTGAATACGCTCTAGCTGGGCACGTCGTCATCGAGTCGCCTGGGCAATCGCACCACAAACTCGGTGCCTTTTCCCGGTTCGCTCGTCACGTCAATGGTTCCGTTCATCGCTTCCACGATTCCCCGCGTGACGGACAAGCCGAGGCCCATACCCTGGCCGACCGTCTCTGTCTTGGTGCTGAAGAAAGGGTCAAAGATTCGTTCGATGTCTTCCTTCGCGATGCCGTGCCCATGATCGGTCACCGTCAAAATGGCGTGTCTCGCGTCCGCCCGAGCGTGGACGTTGACCTGAGCCCCCGCCTCGGAAGCTTGGATGGCATTGTGGATCAAGTTCAACAGCACTTGTTTCAATTCGCCTTCACGCAAGACAACTTCGTCGGAACCAAGGCTCGCGTTTTTCCCCGACGCTCCGACCGCAACCGGTGAACCGAACGAGGCCGAAACCTTCACGTTCGCTTTTCGTGACAGAGGAAGCGCCAGCGTGATGGCCACGTCCACTGCCTGTTTGAGCGAGAACGCCGACGCCCGCTGCTGGCTGGGCCGATAGAGTTGATACATCTGATGAATGATGCCGCTGATCCGTTCAATCTCGCCGTCGATCAAGTCGAGCTTGTCGTAATGTTTGACGTCGGCGGGGATGTGTCGTTTCAACAAAGCGAACGCGTTGCGAATGCCGGCCAGCGGATTGTTGATTTCATGAGCCACACCTGCGGCCAGTTCACCGAGCGCCGCGAGCTTCTCCATCTTCAATCGATGCTGTTCCAACTCCGCCACCCGGGCGGTGCGTTCTTGAACGAGTTGTTCCAGATGCTCGTTGTGTAAACGCAACTGCTCACGCATCTGTCGCTTTTCGGAAATGTCTCGCACGCTCGCCCGAAAACCCAACGATCGCCCATCGGAGTCGGTCATCGGTTGCCACGACACGGCCACCCAGGACGTCGAGCCGTCGCGGTGCAGACACTCGAATTCAATGTTGTTTTCCGTACTGCCTCGAGCGGCTTCGGCAAAGTAACGCGCAATCCTACCGCGGTGCTCGGGGGTCATCAGCGGCAACGGGTAATCCTTCATCGCCAAACACTCCGCCGGCGAGTAGCCCGTGAATCGCTCGACGGCCCGGTTCACCCATAAGACCTCGCCCTCACACGACAGCCAACTTTCCCAGTCGACGGTGCAGTCGGCGATCGAGCGAAAGAAATCGGCCGCAATGGGTTCGCTGCGTTTGGGAATGTCAGGTAATGATCGGCTCATTCCCTGATTTTAGCTGCGCCGAGACTGAGATCGCAGGGGGATCACGATCACCTGCCGCGCCAACTTAAGTTGTCGCCGCGGCAGCAGAGGATGGCAAGATAGCCGTTTTTCCTTGGGAAAAACGGAATGCGGCCGAGAGGACTCGAACCTCCACGGGATTATCTCCCACTAGGCCCTCAACCTAGCGCGTCTGCCAGTTCCGCCACGGCCGCGTCAAACTGGGAGCGGCAGTTTCCGAGAATCTGCGTCCCTCGTCAAGCTCCCCCCAACGTTTCCTCGCGAACTTCCTCAGTTACCGCTCCGGCGGTGTTCGCTTCGCTCGACCGCCGGCTAATTTCTGCCTTCCCCTCCCGGCAAGGCTGTGAAACATTTTTTAGCGGCAGGGCGCGAGCGGGCTGTCGATTTAAGCCCGCACGCGTAAGCAAGGGACAGCGCGGCGCCCCTCGCTTACGCGTCGGGCTGAGATGATCACGCTGATTTCGAAACATCGACTAAACCGACAGCCCGCGAGCCCTCCGGTGTGTTGGCCGAGATGAAGAACCGGAGGGCTCGCGCCCTGCCGCTAAAACCTCGAGAAACGCATGGGAAAAATGCTTCACAGCGTTGCCCTCCGGGATGCAAAGATGTGGGTAAACCTTTAAGCCACCGGCTCCTCTCGGTCGTGAAACTCGGGCGGTCCCGCGGTCTGCGTTGACACGGAGGCCGGCGGCTTTCTACTGTCCGGCCAGCGGCGCGAACGTTGTGCGCTCCTTGCCCCCCACCGCTTCGATTGACAGGATGTTGCTCGAACCCACGACCGCTCCGTTTGAACGATCACAATCCGATGCCGATACGATCACGCGTCGCGCCGCATCGTGCGGTGCTGCGCCGGCTTCTGCGGTAGGAAAAATTGCACTTGTGGTTGCGGTCGCGGCGATGTCGGTGGTCTCGCAACGCGTTTGCCGACTGCGGATTGGGCAACTGGTCGGGCTGATTCTGCTGCTCTGTCTTTCCGGCGGATGCTCGACCGCTCGGTATTTGACCGCTCGGTCGGTTCGCGACAATCCGTTGGCCGCCCAGCTACGGCTGATGACACGTCAAGGCCCGCAAATTAGCGAGCGGACGTGGAACACGTTGCGACGCTATGGGCTTCGCGACGGCTATGACCAAGACGCCCACGTTTGTCTGAAAAAAATCCAAACCACGCTGCGGGACAACCGTGACCCCGAGCTGATTCATGCACTCGCCGAATTGTCTTACGTCGAAGGCAAGAAGGCGGAAACCAAGGGCGACCAGAGTGATGCCCTGGGCCATTTCGGCGTCGCGCTGACCAACAGCTACGACTATCTGTTCGACGAAGACCTGTCGGAAACGCGAAACCAATACGACCCACAGTTTCGCGCGACGTGTGATCTGTACAACGAATCGCTGGAAGACACGCTCCGCCTGCTGTGCGAAGAACATCACATCAAACCGGGCCAAACCTACCGGGTCAAAACACCCGACCGCGAGTTCGTTATTCAGACTCAACTGCGCGGAAACTGGAAACCCGACGAATTTGATCATTACGAATTCGTCAGTGATTACGAGATCGCGACGTTACGGAGTAAGCACACGACGTTCGGATTGGGCGTTCCAATGATCGCGGTGCGGAAGAGCAACGAAAAAAACGATCCTCGCGAGAATTATTACCCCGACGAACTCAGTTACAGCGTCACTGCGATGATGCGCTGCGCCAAACCGAAAGATGGTGAATACGGCGACGCCAACACTTGTGTTCTCGAGTTTTTCGATCCGCTGACGGCCAACCAGGTCAAATTGGCCAACCACTGGGTGCCGTTGGAAACCGATCTGACCACGCCGCTGGCTTTCTTTCTCGACACGCCGCGATTTCGCGAGCGAAACCACGAAACCGAAGGACTGCTGAACCCCGCCGATGCCGCTAAAAACCGCGGCTTGTACATGCTGGAACCGTACGATCCCAACCGGATCCCGGTGCTGATGGTGCACGGCCTGTGGTCCAGCCCCCGGACGTGGATGGACATGTTCAACGACCTCCGCAGCTTTCCAGAGATCCGCCAGCGCTACCAGTTCTGGTTCTATCTGTATCCGTCCGGCCAGCCGTTTTGGTTGAGTGCGATGCAAATGCGTTCGGACCTCCACGATCTGCGCCAGACGTTTGACCCGACACACAACGACGCCCCGATGGACCAGATGGTCTTGGTCGGTCACAGTATGGGCGGGCTGATCAGTCGGATGCAGACGATCGATAGCGGTGATGATTTCTGGAGAATCGTCAGCGACCAACCGCAAGAGAAACTGCGCGGCGAAGCCGAAGAACGCGACAAGCTGGTCAGCACGCTGTTCTTCAAGCCCAATCAATCGGTCAGCCGGGTGATCACCATCGGAACGCCCCACCGCGGCAGCAAGTTCGCCAATGAATTGACCCGCTGGTTGGCCCGAAAGTTTATCAAGCTGCCGACGATGAACGTCACCATGGGCGAGAACCTGGTCAAAAACAATCCCAACCTGTTTCGTGATACAGAACTGTTGACGATGGCCAACGCGATCGATTCGCTGGCCCCCGACTCGCCGATCTTCCCCGTCATGCAGCGGGCGAAATACTCACCGACGGTCAAGTACCACAACATCATCGGGATCCTGCAAGACCCCACGCTGCTGCAAAAGAAAGCCGGCCGTGGCGATGGCATTGTCGCCTATGAAAGTGCCACGATGGAAGACACCGAAAGCGAACTGATCGTCGATGCCGAGCACACCAAGATCCACATGACCGGTCAGGCGATCTTTGAAGTCCGCCGGATCCTGCTGGAACACCTCCGAGAAATCGATTCGGCCGACCGCGTTGCGACGATGCCGGAAAACGCAGTCGAGTCTGCAGCACCGGACGAATCAACTACGGTTCGGAAAGTTGGCTTCGAGCAGTGAAGTTTCAAGTTTCAAGTTTCAAGTTTCAAGTTTCAAGTTTCAAGTTTCAAGCTGGACAGCCGGGGCTGAACGCGTCGCAGGGGAGCAGGCCGCGAGTCCATTCGCGGAGAAGGGAGGTGTTGATCGGGAACACACATCGCTGCCGGCCTAGGAGGCCGAAACGAAGCTGGCCAAGGGTGCCGGCTTGGCCTTTCGCGACGGCGACTCGTCCCTCAATTTCACCTTGCTGCCGTCGGCGGCGACCGATCCAGCGAAAACCTGCGGCCGGACCGACCCGCGCGTTTTGGCGGATTTGATTCGCTCCGATGCGTTTTGGTGGGCGAAGGCGAATTCTCGCTCCGAAAGCTCGAATTCGACTTCTCCGTCGATCGCCTGTTCGGCGTCCAATTCACCGCGAAGGATGCGGACGTCGCGGGGAGCGCTGATTCCGATTCGAACTCGGTTTCCTTCCACACGGACCACGGTCACCGTGATGTCGTCGCCAATCTTGATCTGCTGATCGACTTTTCGTGAGAGAACTAACATGGCAGTTTCCTTTGCCGATACCGGCGAGAGAGGGTGAGAAACTCGTCAAGGCTGTCACATCCTTGTACGCGGCATTGAAGTGATGCAGGAATTGTGCCAATCGCCGAAGCAAAATCCGACCATTTGCCTTAACCTGTTACCAGACAATCCGTTACGTCAAACAGCGTGTCGGGACGCCGGATTCTGTCGTCTACCAAATTGGAAGACTTTACACCGATTTGAAAGATTGACGCGCAAGTGAGAATCATTAAACTTCTCTGTTGTTGAGAATCACTTTCAACACCGCGCAGTTTTGACGTCCCTCCTTCGCCCGCGTCATCTATCCAGGTTTCTGATGAATTCGATGATTCTGAACGTCTTCCCCAGCGATTCCGGCGACCAGCGATTGGTGCTCGCACGCGAAAGCGATAGCGACGGCTCCAGCACCCTGGTACTCCGCCAAGAAAGTCGCTCACCGCACGTCGGCTGGTTTGTGCAAAGCCGAATTGCGATCGAGCCGAATCAGGTTGCGGCGTTGAAGATGACGCTGACCAGCAACCTGGTGAAGGAAGCGTTGCCGGCCGACGAGACGCCCGCGGTGTTGAGCTTTCGCTCCGCCATGGCGGGTTAGTGGTGCGTCAACTTTTTAACTTAGGGTGCGTGCCCCGAATGGCACGGGCAAGAGTGTTGGTGTGCAGGCTTTAGCCCAATACCGCTAAGTTAACATGAATGAGGGGGCCCGGACGCTGGCGCGAACCGGCTGATATCAAACGAATATCAGCCGTTTGGCGCGAGCCTACGGGCCCTCATCTGAAGAAACGACGCTTTACTTAGCGGTATTGGGCTTTAGCCGCCCACTGTTGCTGCGTCACAGCGACCGGGAATCGCCTAAAGGCTAACACCAACGGTTGCTGGATCCCTGCTTGAGCCTGGGGCTTCGACAACGGTGCTAGTCTGCCAGTTGCGACTCGAGCTGTTGCAGTTGGTCGCGAAGCCGTTGAATCTCGGCTCGAACTGTTTCGTCTGTCTTGCTTTTCTGTGGCGCAGGTTCCTTTGCCGCGGGAAGCAATTCCGGCTCAGCGGCCTGTTTCGCCTGATCAGCTGGCGGATCCGTCGTGTCGGAGGGTGCTGGGGAGGATGGGGCGGACTGGCCGAACATGCCGCCGAGCACCGAACCGAGGCCGCCGACCAATGAATCGCTGGGGGCGGGCGTGGGGCCGGTGGCGTCCGTCGCTCGGCCCGCGACCGCTGATCCATCATCGGATCGCAGCGACAGCGTGGCGTTGACCAGACGATTGTCTCGGATCAATTGCAGATCCACGGAGGCGTCAGCCGGAGCGAGCGCCAGCAAGTCGAACAGACGCTGGGTGTCGGAAACCATTTTGCTGTCAATCGCGACGATGCGGTCTTCGGTTTTCAGGCCGGCCTTGTCCGCCGGCGACCCAGGCTGAATCTCCATCACTTGGACACCGCGTCGGCCGGGCACATCGCGAACCTCCGCGCCAATCTTCGGCCGCGCCGCAGTCTCTGCCGCAGTCGGTGTGGCGGCCTGGATGGGCACGGGGATCGAATTTCCGCCCGATGTCGCAGGGCCGGCGGCGGGCGATTTCGTCCGTCCGCCGGTCGGGGCCGAGCTGGTGCCGGGCTTGGCAACCAACGTGATATCAAGGTCACTGACTTGTCCGCCCCGCCCGATCCGCAAGCGTACCCGGTCACCGGGCTGATGGGCGGCGACTTGACCGACCAAGGCGGCAACCGATGGCGTGGGCACCCCGTCGATGGCAAAGATGAAGTCGCCGACGCGCAGCCCGTCTCGGTCGGCCCGGGAATGGCTGGCGAATTCGGTGATTTGAACACCCGGGTAGCCCGGATCGGCGTCAATCGCCTTGATGCCGATCGATGCAGCGGTGCCGGCAGGTGCCGCTGCCGGACCACTTTCGTCGTCGAAGTCGAGCGGCGAGAGAATCGAGCGACCGAACGAATTGGAACGCGGGGCAGCGGGAGCGTCGGCCTGGGGCTGCGTCTCAGCCCCCGCTTGTCGGACGCCGTCGGGCCCGACGGCCGGCGTCGGACGGACAGCCGGTGCCGGCGGCGGGGTGACCGACGGAATGCGACTGACTCCACCGCCGCCCGGACGAGCCAGGGCGCGATAGCGTGCCCGCGGATTCGCTTGGTCGGTTCGGCTGGCGGCGGCGGGATTCTGAGCCGATCCGTTTGCCGGATTGCCGGCACCGGGCTGGTTTCCGGCGCCAGACTGATTTCTGGCGCCGGGCAGGGGTCGAGCCGGCAAGTCGTTGTTGGTGGCTTCGCCGTCTCGCGGTTGCAGTTGATCTTGGACCAGCGGCACAATCCGACTTCGCAGCCGTTGCAGCAGTCCTTGTCCACGGGCATCGTCGGCGAAACAGGTGGCGGAGACGATCAGCGTGGTGATGGTCAGCAGGGAAGTCAGTGAACGCATGGAAAGTTCGATTTTCTTGTGGGGCAGAGAGTGATGCAGTCAGAGACGCAGCTCTAGGGCCATCATACGCCTGATTGACAAAAAATCGAGGCGTCCGAGGGGAAGCGTCCCCCCGGCTTGTCGCTCGCGGTTGGACTTTGCCGGCCAATCCGCCTTGCGACCGCCGCCGAGAAAAGGCTATGCCGGTCCATTGTGGAGAACGACTTGAGTCATTCCGACGATTTTCCCTGTTTTTACTCAGGTGAGATCCATCGCCGGAGTCGATGGCGTGTCGCATCCCGCGGGTCGTCAAAATCATTTGAACATTCGATAAATGCGGAGGCCACGATGGCCAAAGGATGGATGGAACCGGAACAGTGCAGGAACCTCTTGGTTCTTGTCGAGACTGTGACCGCACCGTTATTGATCCAACACCAAGCTCCGGTGTGCCTGGAATTGGACATCGACTTGGAAATCCCCATCCCCTGCGACCACCAACGCACGGCGGATCTGATCACGGCGCTCAGCAAGCAGGCGTTGGAGGCGATGCCTGACGGTGGCGATCTGATGATCACCGCTTGCCAGAGCGAATCGGGATTGGAGTTGGAGATCGCCGACAGCGGGACCGACGCGACCAAACGCGAGCGTCACCTGCCGATCGCGGCGGCGGCCATCAATGCGGAGCTGCAGTGGCAGAACTGCCCCCAGGGCGGAGTGGCTGTCACCATTGTGTTCCCATCGCAATCATCCAGTAGTCGATTGGCAGCCTAAGCGTGTTGCGTCAGCGGACCGAACGATTCAAATCCCATCTCGACACCGTCCCGCCTCTCTCCGGGGCGTCGGCTCTGTCACGAGCGGTCGCCTGTGTGATCGCGGGGCTGCTGATTGTCGGTGGAATCTACTACATCGCTCCCGCCGGTTCGACCGAAACCATGGAGCCGCTCTTTGGCGGGAAGGTGCTCCGGGAGATGGAACTCAGTCAAGTCGAGTTCGCGTTCAGCAAAGCGGGCTTGAGCGATTGGCGGCGCGAAGACGGACGGATGTTGATCCCGCGTGAGACCCGGCACGAATATTTGGCGGCGCTCGAACAAGCCTCCGCCCATCCCTACGCCTTGCAAAGCAGCGTCGAAGAGGCGCTCGGTGAGGCACCGTATTTCGAATCGGAATCGGCCCGACGAACGCGCCATCAATATGCCAAGGCACGCGACCTGGGAAAAAAAATCGCGGCCTTTGACGACATCCTCTGGGCCAGTGTCGACTATGACGAGCAATCCGCCGGTGGATTCGACGGCCGCACGATCCAATCCGCCAGCGTGCTGCTGGTCTCGGACAGCGGCAAACCGATTGCACCGGGACGGATCAGCATGATCCAGAACCTTGTCGCCGGTGCCTACGCCGGCATGGCAGCGGACCAGGTGACGGTCACGGACACGTCGGCGCGGAAAACGTACAACGGATCGGACGATCCATTGACCCGCCAACAGCGTCAAGCGGAGTACGAATTGGAACAACGCCTGACCGAACTGCTGGGCGGTTATCGCGGGCTGCACATCGCGGCGCGATCGGTGTTCTGCGAGTCGGGCGACGGCAAACCGATCGCGCTGTCCAAGTCGATTCACAAGGAATCGACATCGGGCGAGTTTCAAATGCGTGTTTCAGTCGGTGTGCCCGAAAGCCAGTTCCACGCCCAATGGGTCAACGACTATCGGTCGCAACATCCCGAGAGTGCCTTGCCGCTGGCGCCGACCCAAGCACAATTCGATGGCGTTCGCGCCAAAGTCATGGACAATATTCGTGATGCGGTCAAACCGTTGGTGGCGAGCGATGCCGACAGCGACGAACAAACGGTGCGCGTCTGGAGCTTCCCGGATCCCGACAAGACGCCCAAGTATCCATCACCGGTCGATTCGGTCGGTCGGTGGGCCGGCATGATCGGTCCGCTACAAGCCAATCCGGTGCTGGCGATTTCGCTGGGCAGCCTGTTATTGATCGCCAGCGTGCTTGCCATCGCCACCATGCGAATGCGACTGCGAAATCCTTCGATGACGGCGTCATCGATCGCAGAAATGCCAACCAGCAACCCCTCACCGCGACACCCCGATCGGCCGGCCAAGCCCCCGTCCAACGCGGCCGATACCACGATGCGAGACGACTTGGCCGAAATGGTCGAATCCAACCCCGAACTGGCCGCCCAGATCGTCCACAGCTGGATGGCCGACGCCGCCTGAGCGGGTTTGACGTCTGCCGACGGTGACCGATCCATCCAATGACCCGACCCATCCACCCAGTCCATGATCACCCCGACCGAAACACACTCCGGCACCCCAGCCGATCGCGGCGATTCGATCCGCCAGATCGCCATCTTGTTGCACACGCTGCCACGTCGGACCCACCGCGTCCTGCTGGGACAACTGGGCAACGATGACAAACAACGCATCGCCCAAGAGATGTCGGCGATGGGTGAAATCGACGCGATGGAGCAGGTCCATGTCATGAAGCGGATGCGCGACGAGCTGCAGACCGAAACCAGCCGCGTCGAAAAAGTGGAATCGGAGATTCAGGACGAGATTCAAATCGGCCGCGCCAGAGTCTCACCCAAACGATCCAAATCGATCTATCGAGGTACCGATGCCGTCGCCGACACGGCTGCAGATTTTCAACGCGAAAGCGGCCTTGGCCAATCGTCTGCGGTGGAATCAGTCGCGGTCGAAGGGCCGCCCGCGGAGCACACTGAGCCTGCTAAAGCCACTGAGCCCACGAGAGTCACTGATTACCCAGAGCAATCCCACACCGATGCCGCGACTGCGGCGATGCCGCCGAACCGTGAATCGGCCGAACGCATGTTTGCTCAATTTCATCAGACACAGGCCGCCGGAGTGTTGCCGTCGGCGCTGCGGCAAAACGAAAGCCGCCCGTCCCGGCAACCGCAAGACGACGCGTCGGGCCAGGGTCCCGTTGTGTTGCCAATCAATGATAGACGGTACGCGGTGGACGCCCCACGCGCCGACGAAGCAGACGCCTACGCCGAAGAAATGCTGTGTCATCCGGCGGAATTGGCCGAGCGTGTCGATCGATTCTTGACGCAACTGCCGCCCCAAGAGCTTTGCCGTGCACTCGGGATGGTGTCGACCAAACAAGCATTCTTGGTCTTGTGCGGTTTGCCCAACGAGACCGCCGAAACCGTTCTCGACATGTTGCCGCGACGGCAATCACGCAAAGTACGCAGCGACATGCGGCGGATGGGACAACTGCAGCTTTCCGATATCGACGCCGCGAAACAAATTGTCGCGCAAATCGCCCTTCGATTCACACAACAGTCGACCTCGTTCGCGGCATAAAAGTGGAGTAAGCTTCCAGCTTGCCATGGGTAAGCTGCAAGTTTACTCTCAGTGCCACCTCCTTTGACGCCAAGCGGAATGTTGTTGTTAGCGGTAGGGCGCGAGCCCTCCGGTCTGTCACGGTGTTTTTGAAGCGCGACCGGACGGCTGGCGCCGTTCCGCTAACACCTCGAGACGCCAAAGGTGTTGACATTGAGCGTACGCCACTGGGGGAAGGAGATTCAGGTTTGACACGCGACGCGTCACAGTTCGGTCGACGAATCATCGTCTCGACGTTGACGTTGGGCCTTTCCATCTTCTTGGGTTGGTACCACTATCGCGGGCCTGCACCGTTGGGGGCAGATGCCCCGGTCGGTCTGCCGTCGGCGGCGAGGATGCGCGCAACGCTGGTTGAATTGTTGGGTGATCCCCCACAGAAACACACGACGGGCACCGCGGCCGGCGAAGCGTTTTTGCAACGCCTGGAACAAAAGCTCGATGGCTACGAGGTCTCGACCCGGCGGATCGAAATCGTTTTCGACCCCGACCGCCAGGATCGGCATCCCAAAGGACGCATCGATCTGTTGCCGCCCGACCCGGTGCTGAAGAACCTGTGGGTCACCATCGAAGGCTCGGACCCTTCGCTGGCACCCATCTTGGTTGCCACCCACCATGACTCCTGCCGCTGGGGCCCCGGCGCCGGTGACGCCGGGTCGGCGGTGGTCGCCTTGGTCGAACACATTCGCGTGCTGGCAAAGACGCCACCGATCCACACCACCCATTACCTGTTTACCGATGGAGAGGAATTCGGGTTGCTGGGCGCCTACGCGATCGCGGCCCAGGACTCGCTGCCGTTCGCCACACCGATGTTCGTCTTGAACTTCGATGCCCGGGGCAGCAGCGGCGGCATCCCGATGTTCGAAACGCATTCCGGCAATCACGCTTGGGTCAGCGTGCTGATCGACGATCTGGCGCGGCCCAAGATCACGTCCTCGCTGGCCGTCACCGTCTATCGAATGCTCCCCAACGCGACCGACTTCAATGCCTGGCATGGCAAACTGGGTCTGCCCGGATTCAACTATGCGGTCATCGGGGGCGCCCATCGTTATCACCAAGTGGACGATACGCCGGCCAACCTGAGCGATCGAACACTGCAACACATGGGGGCGCATCTGTTCTCGATGCACCGCGCCGTCGATCGATTACCCGCCGACGTGTTGCAACGCGTGCAGCAGGCATCCACGCAGCCGGATGCCGACAATGCCGTGTTCTTTGATCTGTATGGTTTGACCGTGATCCACTTCAGCGAGGGTGTGCAGAAGGTGTTGGCGCTGATCGCGGTCGTTTTGATCGGTACGGTTTGTCTGCGTCAACGGCAGGGGCAGCTTTGGCGACGTTTGCCGCGCCATTTGCTCAATACGCTGTTGGCGGTCCTGGTCGGTCTGGCTGTCGGCTTGGCAATCCGATTCGCATTGCTGACCACGCCGTGGAACGCAGTCAGATACACGCCGATTGATTTGCCGGCGGGGCTGTTCACGATCGCCGCGTCCTTTCTGGCCGCGACATTCCTGCTGGAGTGGCTGGTATCGCGATCATCAGCAGAAGAATTCAAATTGGTCAGCGATTGGATTTGGCTGGTGACCGCCGCATTGGGCTCCACGTTGGCCTTTGGGCTGCCCGGCGGCGGCTACCTGTTGGTCTTGCCCAGTCTCGCGTACGCCATGGTTCGCAGTGTGACGGCCAATGTAAATCTGGCGGCCTGGTCGGGCTGGCTGGTTGCGATTGTGCTGGCTGGACCGTTGCTGGTGTTGCTGGTCCAAGCACTGGGGCCGTGGCGGCAACCGCTGTACGCCGTAGGGGCCAGTTTGCTGGCGGTCCTGGCGATGACAACCTGGGTGACGCGGATACGAAAAAAGGCGAGGCCGATTCCGAAGAACCGACCCCGCCTCGCACGGGGGGACGCTTAATATCTCGTTGTTGTGCTTGCTGCGTGTCGCGTCCCTCGCACACCTAGACATTAGTCCGATTCCGGCGGGTTCAACACAAAAGCTTCAGGAAAAGTCTCCTTTTGACCTTTCCGATCCCGGAAACGCGTCCGGTTGTTTCGGACGTAACGGTCCTAGCGGTTCGTCAACATTAAAACGTAGGGTGCCGCGGAAAAGGGGTCAGGTACCAAAAATGCGAAGCACCCTTCGGGCCATTTGGTTTTTGGTACCTGACCCCTTTTCCGCTCCGCTAGCGGTTCGTCAGACGCCGAGTGCTTTGCGCATCCGATCCAAGGCCGCCGGAATGTGTTCGTAGGGGTTTTCATCTTCGTATTCCAGGACCACGAACCCCTGGTAGCCGCTGTCGCGAAGAATCCCGGCGATCCGATCCATGTCGGCCGGATACTCCGTGCCATCGGGTTTCTTCATGTTGACTTTGACTTGAACGTTGACGGCGAAGGGCACGCATTTTTCCAGATCGCCATACGGATCGTCGCTGTAGAAATTGCCGGTGTCCAAGTTGATGCCGACCCAGGGATGGTCGACGGCATGAACGATCGGCAACAGTTGGTCGGGCCGGAGATTACCGTGGTTTTCGATGCCCAAAAAGACGCCTCGCTCGCCCGCCCGCATCGCGCAGCGTTTCATCGCGGCAACCGCCTCGTTCATGCGTTCGGGATGATCATCCAGTTCCTTTCCTTTGCCGGCGAAGAACCGGATGTGCGGAGCCCCCATCACGGCGGCTTTGTCGATCCACTGGATCGCGGTTTCAATCTCCCGCTCCATTTTATCGCCGGCACCCTGGGTGAAGTTATTGCCGATCGCGGTGCCGGAAATGGTCACGCCACGAAGGAACGCTTGGCGTTTGAGTTCCAGGAAGTAGGCGTCGTCGGCATCCGGCGGGAAAAAGTAACTCGTCAATTCAGCCGCTTCCAAGCCCTCCGCGACGCAGTAATCGAGGAACCCGACCATGTCGATCGCTTTGCCTCCGGAGGCCGGTTCTTTTCGTTTCCCTTTCATGAACGAAAAGTAGTTGCGTAGCGAATAGGCGGCCAACCCGACGCGAAAGCGTGGTCCACCGCTGCGGGCAAACGGCTCCGCCGCAGCGACGGTGGACGGGGCGACGCCATCGCCGGTCGCCGCACAAGCGGCAACGCAAGTCGCACCGGCGACGGCGATGAATTGACGGCGACTGGGGGGAACGGCGGCGCGGTCGGATGGCGTGGGACGTGTCAGCACCGGTGTGTACCTTGGGAAGTGGGGAGCGTGGAAAGGATGCAACGTTTTGTCGACCGATTTTAGCGTCTCGCGGCGCGGTCCATCACGAAAAATCGACGCGTACTGTGTTGCCTGCGGCCAGGGCTAACGAACAACGGAAAGTGCTAGCGGAACGGCGCGAGCGGGCTGTCGATTTATTCGGGATCTGCTGAGTCAATGGTGAGCCGTCGGCCGTAAGGCCTCGGGCGGGCGTCGCAATGCCCGGCCGCTTACGCGTCGCGGCTCACAAAAACGACAACCCGCGAGCCGTCCAGTGGCAGATCGCAAACAGCTGCAAGACCGGACGGCTCGCGCCCTGCCGCTAACAAACAACGCCCCGGTTGGTGTCAAAGGCGGTGGCATGGGGCTTGCGCAAACGGTTAGGGACGTCAATTGTATAAGTGGCGGATTTGATCGTAGCGGAAGGCGCTAAGACGTTCGCAGCGCCGGCCCTCTCTGGCGTTTGCTTGCTGCGCAAACGCCGTCTCTCCCAGGGGGAGAGAATCGAAATGGGTTGCAAAATCCTGCAGCAAAAGAATCGACGTTCCCTACCATGCCTCACCGTCCGGCTTCGATCAGCGGTTTGGCTCCCTGGTCGATCAGCATCTCGGCGACGTGTCGCCCCAACGCGATGGCCGTGGTTTGCCAATCGTCCGATGCCAGGTCCAGCGTCGTGTCGGCTTCGGATTCCAAGCAGACTTTGCCATCGAGCGACAACACGCGGGCGACCAAGTGCAGGACCGACACGGTTTGCCCGTCGGCCTCAACTTCGGAAACCGTTCCCAAGGCGGCGATCGGTGCTAAACAGCCGCCGTGAAGTTGCGACAACAACGTCCGTTCGGCCAGCGTGCAGGCGGCCGATCGGGGAACATTGATTTGTGAGACCACCGCGACGGCATCGGTATCATCGCCACGCACTTCGATCGCCAAGGCGCCTTGGCCGGGAGCGGGCAGCATGCATTCCAGTGGCAGCTGGACGCGGGGCAGATCATGCATCTCCAGCCGCTCGATTCCCGCCGCGGCCAGCACGATCGCGTCGTACTCACCGTCCCGCATCTTTTGCAGCCGTGTCTGAACGTTACCGCGAATCGGTTGGACGTCCAGGTCGGGGCGGAGCTTCAGCAATTGTGCCGCGCGGCGGCGGCTGCCGGTGCCGATCCGGGCGGCGTGGGGCAACGCGTCCAGTTCCAACCCCCTCGGCGAGACCAGGCAATCGGCCATCGTTTCTCGCGCCGGCGAGGCGACCATTCGAAGGCTCGGGTGGGCTTCGGTCGGCAGATCCTTCATCGAATGCACCGCCACATCCCCCTCATCGTCCAACAGCGCCTGCTGGATTCGTTTGGTGAATACGCCGACGGAGCGTTTGCCGTCGATCGGCCGCATGTCCACATCGCCGCTGCTGACCATCGGCACAATCCGCGGCGCAACGGTGTGCTTGGCCAACAGTTGGGCGACGTGCTGCGCCTGCCAAAGGGCCAGTGGGCTTTCTCGGGTCGCAATCCGAAGGACGCGGGGATCCGACTGACCCGCCGGCTGATCGGAGGGCTGGCGGTCGGATAGTGACGATTGATCCGGTGCTGGCAAGATAATGGGCCGAGTTCGTGTGAAGGCTAACGGACGAGTCGGGCGACAACCTACCGACTTCGTTTTCCGGGTCTTAGAGTAACGTGCCAGATCCGAGTCCGACAACTCCACCGGGATTGCGATATATTGGGTGGGGGTGATCGGGTGGCCGGATCTCACTCGACCTTCACCTCGCCCCCCCTCCCCACCGCGACGTCCATCACTTTGTCCCGATCCCTCTCCGATAGCGATGATTTGACGCCCGATTCGCTCTCCAGCGAGTTCGAAGGTCGCGTCGTCGATTCGGCAGACCTAGGAAGTGTGCCGACGTATAGCGAAGCGGTCGGCGCCGATCCCGCGACCTGCGAGATCGGCGACCTTTCCGAACCGGAAATCGAACTCAGCGTGGCCTCCGATCAGGCGATCGAAGCGGCCAAAGCGACCGCCGTCAGCATCCCGGGAAAACGCTCGGCGGACTCCAAAGGCAAGGTCCCCAAGCAGATCGGCGAGTATCGCATCACGGGCCTGATCGGTTCGGGCGGCATGGGGCAGGTGTTTTCGGCCGAACATGTGCGGATGCAACGCAAGGTCGCGCTGAAAGTGTTGCGGAGCGATCGAATCTCTGACGAAGCGTCGGTGGAGCGTTTTTATGACGAAGTCCGCGCCGCCTCTCGCGTCATGCACCCGAATATTGTCACCGCCTTTGATGCCGGCGAATTTGGCGGGATCCATTATTTGGTGATGGAATACGTCGACGGATTGACGTTGACGAAACTGGTTTCCAAAAACGGTCCCCTGTCACCGGGAATGGCTGCCGCGATCGTGCGCCAAGCCGCCTTGGGATTGTTGCACGCCCATCGCGCCGGCATCGTGCATCGCGACGTCAAACCCGGCAACCTGATCCGCGCCGTCGACGGAACGATCAAGGTGTTGGATCTGGGGCTAGCCCAAATCAGCAACGTGCTGTGGTCCGAAGACGGCCGTGAATTGGGCCGTGTGCAGGACCCCGATTCCCATCACAAACGCAAGGGACGCCTGATCGGGACGTTGGCCTACATGTCCCCCGAACAGCTCGAATCGCCCGACGAAGCGGATCCCCGAAGCGACATTTATTCTCTCGGGGCGGTGCTGTTCTTTCTGCTGACCGCCAGACCGCCGTTTCAGGGGGAATACCTGGACCAGGTCTATGGCCATCGTCACGGCGAGATCCCCGATCTGATGCAACTGCGCAGTGACGTCGACCTGGGGCTGTCCAACCTGCTGCGTCGGATGATGGCCAAACG
The DNA here is from genome assembly GCF_002289565.1 of Rhodopirellula sp. SM50. Taxonomy (GTDB): domain Bacteria; phylum Planctomycetota; class Planctomycetia; order Pirellulales; family Pirellulaceae; genus Stieleria. Next base: position 82,761 of record NZ_NTFY01000030.1, read on the forward strand.
GCTCAGCGAACGCTACGCGTCCTTGGACGAGGTCGTGGAAGACCTGGGCGCCTATGCCGAGGAGTCGCACAGTCCTGCCTGGTTGGCGGAGTTCGTCAATCGACAATCCAGCGTCAACGATTCCACGATGTCCGGCGGCTCCACCGCGATCGCCAATCAACCCGTGTTCGGAATCGACATGGGGATGTCTTACGCCGCGGCGGCGGAATCTGTGCAAGGGGTCGGCATCCACAACCTAGTCGCCGGCGGCGATGACCAGCCGTTGTTCCGGATGGTGATCGCCAACGACCAGGGGCGACTGCTGTTTGACATGGACGCCAACCAGATGCGTCGGGTCGCGCCGAAGCATGTCGTGCACTGCCTGCCGATGTACATCGGCAAAGACATGGTCCGCCGCGAGATTGCCGGAAACCATTGTCCGCCGGAAGTTCTGCTGGCGCTGGCGATCCGACGAATCGTCTCCAACGCCTGGCCGGGACGCGCCATGCCCAAGTTGACTTCGATGGTGGTGCCGGCGTGTTACGACCAATTTCATCGACGCAGCATCAAGCAAGCCTGTCGCATCGCGGGGCTCGAATCCGTTCGTCTGGTCGACCGAAACGTCGCAGCGATCCAGTCGCTGCTGTTGGACATCGATGGCGTGGTGTCCGGCCAGAATAAACCGATCGACATCAATTCGGCCGAAACGATGCTGTTCATCGGTTTGTCGGGACAAGCCACCGAGGTCGCTCTGGTGCAGCGCGACGGCATGCAGCTGAAACAACTGGCCACCGCAGGCCATTGGCATACCAGCATGCTGAGCTGGCAACACCGCTTGGTCACGCTCGCCGCCGACGGGTTTCGGCAACGTCATGGTTTCGATCCGACCGAGCACACGATCCAAGCGTCGCGGTTGCAGATGGCGTGCGAGCATGCGATGAATTCGTTGCTGATGCTGTCGGAGGTGACGATCAGCATCGAAAAAGACGATCGCCCCTATTCGATCACCGTGGCGCGAAACACGTGGCTGGAACGCTGTGCCGATCTGATTCACGGAATCCGCCGCGACATGCATGCGGTCTGCCAGCAAGCGGGCGTGCATCCCAAGAAGATTGATTCGGCGGTGATCCACGGGCCGCTGCTGCGGATCGATGCCTTGCAGACCCGATTGTTCAAAAAACTATCGCCCGACTTGGATGTCCGTGTCGTCGATCACAGTGACATCGCGCGCGGCGCGGCCGCCTGCTTGGCCGCCGAATTGCCCCAACGCAGTGACATGCTGTTGCCGCCGCGATGCGTTTCCAGCCAGACGATCGGAATCGTGATCGAAGACAGTCGCGGACGGCGGCGGATTTTGCCGATCATCCCCCGCGGTGAAAAACTGCCGGCACGCACCAACCGAAAACTGACGATCGCCAAAAATCGATTTTCCATGACCCTGTCGGTCGTCGAATCCTCCGGCGTGCACGGCGACAAATGGCACTCGCTGGGACGCTTCGAATTCCAGGTCGACAAGGATTCCAACAATCAACTCAAACGAACACGCTCCATCGGTTTCGAATTGAACGTCGATGGACTGTTGACCGTTCGAGCCCAAACGCCGGGGACGCCTGAAAGCAAGCGTCTGGCCGTCATTCCCGAACCGCTGTTGGACCCCAAGGACGAACCCGACTGGGCCCGCTGGGTGGCCGGTTTGGATCTGTGATCAACCGCTGACGGAAATCACCGCCTTGATGACCCCGGTTTCCGGTTTGGTGTACGATTCGAAATCCGACAAGACTCGATCCATGTCGGTTCGGTGGGTGATCCAAGCATCGGTGTTGATCATCCCCATTTCGATCAATTGAATGATCCGGGTGAAATCGCCGGGCAACGCGTTGCGAGACGCCAGGATCGAAGCTTCCGGCTTGTGCATGGTCGGGTGCCGGAATGTGATTTCGTCGGTCGTGATGCCGACATAAACCAACGATCCGGTGCTGGCCAGATAGTTCAGCGCGCCGCTCATCGAATGACGGTTTCCCGTCGCGTCGACGATCGATTGATACAGATCGCCGCCGGTCAGCTCGCGCATCCGCTCCACTTCGCTGCCATCGCCTTTGAACTGGATCGTGTTCTCGATCCCGTAATTGCGTCGGACGAACTCCAAGCGATCGGGATTCATGTCCATCACGCTGATTTTTGCGCCGGTGAATTTCGCAAACTCCAGCGTCGCCAACCCGATCGGCCCCATCCCGATAATCATCGCATGATCGGCCGGTTGTGGATTGGCGCGGTCATTGGCGTGACAACCGATCGCCAGTGTTTCCACGAGCGCGAGTTGGTCGAAGGAGAGTTTCTTGGACGGGTGCAGCTTGTCGGCGCGAACCAGAAAGGACTCGCACAGCCCGCCGTCCATCATCACTCCGATGACTTTCAGGTTTTGGCAACAGTTGGTTGCACCGCGACGACAGGGATAGCACGTCCCACAATTCATGTAGGGTTCCACACTGCAACGGTCGCCGGCGGCAACGTTCGTCACGCCGTCACCGACCGAAACGACTTCCACGCCCAACTCGTGACCGGGGATGCGGGGAAAATCGAAAAACGGAAACTTGCCCAAATAGCAACTGATGTCGGTTCCACAGACGCCCATCCGATGCGTTCGCACCAGGGCTTGTCCGGGGCCGGGCGCCGCAGGCGGATCGATCTCGATCGGCTTTAACGTCTTGACTTCACTGATTTGTATCGCGCGCATGTTCCAAAGTTACTCCAAGTGATAAATGCGTTTGGCGGTGTCGCCAAAAAACTGTTTTTGTTCGTCACGGGACAATTCGCCGGCCAACGACTGGACCGCCTCCAGCCACCGTTCGTAGGTCGATTTCAACAGACACACGGGCCAATCGCTTCCGTACATCAATCGATCGGGGCCAAACGCCTCGAGCACGGTTTCCCAATACGGCCGAATGGTTTCAATGTCCCAGCAGGTGTCCCGGATTTCCGTGACCACGCCGGAAAACTTGCATGAAAGATTTGGCAAGGCAGCGATCTCGCGGATTTGTGACGCCCACTGACGATCGAGCTCGCCGTCCTTGATCGTCGGTTTGGCGATGTGATCGAGCACCATCGGGATGTCGGCGTGCGACCGGACGAACTCGATGGAACTATCCAATTGCCGTGCGAAGATCAAGACATCGTAGACCAAGTCTCGGCCGGCCAGTTGGCGAATGCCGGAATTGAATGCCGCGCCCAGAATGAATCGATCGTCCGGTTCATCTTGAACGACGTGACGCAACCCCTTCAAGTTCTCGTTGCCGGCGAATCGATCCAGTTGCTCGGTGACTTCATCGGATGCAAAATCGACCCAGCCGACCACGCCTTTGATCAGCGGCTGAGACTGGGCAAGCGCAAGCAGCGTCTCGGTTTCTTCCAACGATTGCCTGGCCTGAACGGTGACGAAGCCATCGACGCCGTGTTCGTCAGACAGGCTGTTTAAGTCGTCGGACCAAAAATCCTTCCGCAGCACCGACATCCTGTCACTGATCCACGGATACTGCTCGGCGGAGTATTTCCAAAGGTGATGGTGGGAGTCGATCAACATGTCGGGAAAACAACCGTGCGGGTAGTCTGTTTCGGTTCGAGGGACCGACAAAGTAAACGGCATTGGTTGACCGACGACAAGCCACCTTCACGCCGCTCGGTGTTCCCAGCCGCGTTTTGTGAACAATCGGAAGGACCGGAACAATCGCCAACGTTGGCAAACCCGTGCCCGATTCACTGCAATTGCAGTTTCGCCGACCCGGGATCCGATGCAGTCCTTACGGCATCCGCGAATGTCGATTGCCAGCTGCTCACGTTCCTCTCTCCGGCGATCGCCCACCCGCGGCGACCACCGGCGCTCGTCCGCGGTGGCGAAATCGCACCGATTCAACCTACCCAAAATTCTCATGTCTGAATTCGTCGCCCCATCAGTTGATCCGGATCTCGCTGACGTCAAGAAAACTCGCAAAACGAGCCGGAGGACCGATGCGGCGCAGTCACCGCTGGAGACCTACCTGCGTGAGATCAACGAGACGGCATTGCTGACGGCCAAAGAAGAACTGGAACTGGCCGCCCTGATCGAACAGGGCGATGTCGAAGCTCGCGATCGAATGGTCCGTGCGAATTTGCGTCTGGTCGTCAACATCTCCCGCGGCTATACCGGCAAAGGCCTCAGCCTGCAGGACCTGATCGAAGAAGGAAACCTGGGTCTGTTGCGAGCCGTTGAGGGGTTTGACCCCACCGTCGGAACCCGCTTCAGCACTTACGCCAGTTACTGGATCAAACAATCGATCAAACGGGCGTTGATCAACAGCGCCAAAACGATTCGGATCCCGGCCTACATGGTCGAATTGCTCAGCAAGTGGCGTCGTGCGACGGCCCGGTTGAGCGAAGAACTCGGCCGCACCCCGACCAACGAAGAGGTCGCTCGGGTGTTGGGACTGCCGAAGAAGAAACTGCCGATCATCCGCAAAGCGATCCGCATCAGCAACAGCACGCCGCAAAGCGACCAGAGCGAATCGGGGTGGTCACTCGGCGAGATGGTCATGGACGAGCGTCTGAAAGCTCCCGACGAGATGATGCTCGATCACGACATCTTGCGTCACGCCATGGAACTGCTCGGCGATCTGGAAGAGCGCGAAGCGATGGTCTTGAAACTCCGTTTCGGACTCGACGGAACGGAACCGAAAACGCTCAAAGAAATCGGCGCCGAACTCGGCCTGACCCGTGAACGCGTCCGACAGATCGAAACCGAAGCCCTGCGTCGGCTCGCCGACGGACTGACCGATCCCCGCGAACGGTTCGGGATCTAAACATCTTAGCGGGACGCGTCAGCGAGCGGCGTGCGTTCGCCCCGCGATCAACGCCCGCCACTGGCTGACGCCACGTGCTATCTGGTTGGGCACTCAAGGTGTTAGCGGAACGGCGCGAGCCGTCCGGTGTCAGCTCAAAAACACCTTGCAAGACCGGAGGGCTCGCGCCCTGCCGCTAACAAAAAGTCTAGTCACCCGATGCTCCGCTAGCGGAGCACCACAGAATTCGACACCGAGTTGCCCAGGTGTTCAAAATCGGTGAACGACCAAACGACGTTCTTCTTTCGATCGATTTCGATGATTTGCGGTTGGCCTTCACCGGCGTGACAGTTGCCGACGACGATGTTCCCGTTGTCGAGCACCTGCAACGTCGTCACCCAGGCCAGCGTGATGTCATCTAAATCATGCTGGTCGACCTGCCAGACGATCTGTTTTTCCGGGGTCACCTCCAGGATGCTGTGTCCGTTTCCGGTCGCGATCAACGTGTTTCCATTGGGCAGACGCAGGGCGCTGAAGACCGAATCTCCAAAAGCCTCCGGGCCGTGTCCGCCTTTGGGCTGTTTTCCGAACAGCGGCACGTCGTACTCCCAGACGATCTTTCCGTCACGGTTGTACTCGCGGACAAATCCGTCGCCCTCTTGAGCGACCAGATACGTCCATTGGTCGCCGTCGATGATCGGGCGGACCAGACGGGTGTCACGGTGGGGATGGGGGCGGTCACGTTTGAGATCGAACTGTTTGTGAACGTTTCCATCGCGGTCGATCTCATAGATCTTTCCTTCGCCGCTAAGCGCCACCATCACATGCCCGTCGGGCAAAAGTGCGATCGAGTGCAATTCGACCTTCTCGGCAGTCGCCAACGAACGCGCGTCGAATCTCCAGACGATTTCGCGTGACTGCGCGTCCAATTCGACGATCTCGGTTCCCTGGTGAGTCAGGACGTTGCCGTTTTCGAGCACGTGAATGTCATGGGGCGCCCCGGTCAGCTCCACCTTTGCCGTCACCTTCCCTTCGGCATTAAACCAGAACAGCAGGTTGCGTTCATTGGCCACCAGCGGATAACCGGCGGCAAGCGGGGCGGCCAACAGGAACGCCAAGGAAAAGCAAATGATCGATCGCATGGATGGGCAGGGGCAGGAAAGTGAGGGGAATGTCTGACTGACGGACAAGTGCATCAATCGTCTCGATGTTGCGGTGGATTGTAACGCATCCGTCCCGGTCGCGGTCCGATGGAGACATGCGAGCTACACCGCCATGGGGACATCGCTGTCGAAATGGGGCTCGATTTCGGCGAGGCTCGGCAGGCCGGCTCGCGAGAGCAGCTGATCGAGTTGTTGACGACGTTGTTGGGGATCCAGCGGTCCGGCGGTGGCTGGTTCGTTCTCGTCAGGCATCGTTGGGTCGGAGTGGACTTCGGACAGCGTGGCGGCAAAACCACGCCGCCATTTTCGCTCGATCAGTTTGAACGTGATCATCACCAATGCCACGATCACGCCGATCGTGATGCCCCCCGCTTTCCAATTCCCGGAGACCAAGGCGAAGATCACAAAGGGCAGGCAAATCAGCACCGTGACCACGGTCACCAGCTTTGCCATCAAGCCCTTGAAGGATTTGCCGAGTTCACCGAGCATCGCCGACGGATCGAAGTTTCCGGTCATCAGCAGCATCGGGACCAGCGTCCCGAGCGCTTCAGCGGCCGTCATGGGCGTCCCGGTGGGGCCGCTGAAACGGCATTGATGCTCGTACCCGTTGGCTTCAATACACTCCACCTCCCAGCCGGGCCAGTAGAGTGTCATTTCACCGGCAGCGGCTCGAATGTCACGGCCCCCCCAGATTTCGACTCGACGCTCGGGCTCGTTCACGATGATCGCTTCGATCACGTTCTGCTCGGCGGGCACGTCGTAGGCGGGAAGCGATTTCAGTCGCGACAACGGATCGTCTTCGTTTCGAATCACGTCCGAGGTGATCTCTCCGATCAAACGATGGTGGATCAACTGGTCTTCATCGAGAATCGTCACCCAAGCGAATCGTTCATCTTCGTCATCGAGATCAAACTGTTCGCAATGCGGAGACTCCTCGTCGAGCGTCTCACTGCGAAATTCCAGCGGATCAACGCTCTCGTCGATGACTTTCAACCGTTGCTGGCTGGCGTGGCTGATCGAATCGCCGGCGGCAATTTGCAGATCGCACATCCCGTCGGCGTACAAGATCTCGAATCCACGCCACGCTTCGGCGATCAGCGTGTCGAGCAACTGCATCGTTCGAGGCTGATCAACCGGCTCCTCTTCGCTGTACCAAAGCAACGCCTGGGCATCAAAATCGATCACCGCACCGGCCTCGCAATCGGTGTCGAATTGATGGACCGGTTGGCGTCCGGCGAGCCATTGCTCCAACGCGTCTTGGCCCCAAATCAATTGGCGAGCGAAACACACCGATCCGAACGGATCAATGTAAATCGTGGTTTCCCCGTCGCGAATCAACGCAATCAATGCGGGCTGGATCATCGGAGTCGGCCTGCGAGTTACGGTTGCCAAGCGACACGTCCGCCGCGCTGGATGTGTGCCTGAAGCGAACGCTTCAGCTGACCGACGATTTTCGGATTCGTCTCAATCACATTGTGTTCTTCGTGTGGGTCGGCTTCCAGATCATACAGTTCCAGCGGCGAGAAAGGGTCGTTCTGCATCAATTTCCATTTCCCCCGGATAAGGGCGTGATACGCGCCACCCACGTAGCGTTGGTTGCCTTCGCGTCGCACAAAATAGAGTTCACGAGAGTCGTCCGGCATTGGATCGCCTTGCAAAATCGGCACCAGGCTGACCGCGTCTGTTTCCGCATCACGCGGGGCGCCGGCCAAGTCCAAGAATGTCGCCGTCAGGTCAAACGTCAACCCAGCATAGTCTGATTTGGTTCCGGCAAGGCGCTTGTCCAGCGGCCGAATGATGAACGGGACCTTTAACCCGCCATCATAATGGCTCTGTTTTCCGTCGCGCCAGGGCAGATTCCGCTGGCCGTGCGGAAGCGATCCGCCATTGTCAGACGTGAAGGCGACCAAGGTGTCGTCGCGAAAGCCGAGACTGTCCAGGTGCGTGAGGAATCTGCCCAGGTTGTAATCGAGGTGTTCGACGAACGCCACGTTTCGGGCCCGTTTGTCGTCCATGTCCGGATAACGCGATTTCGTTCGGTCCAACCACTCTTGGGGCGGCTGGATGGGAAAGTGCGGCGCGTTGTACGGCAGATAAAGAAAGAAGGGCTGCTCGGGCGACTCACTGCGACGCGTCAAGTAATCCATCGCCCACCGCGTGAACAACTCCGTCGCGTGCCCTTCCGGATCGATCTCCTCCGCATTTCGACGCATGAAATTGATGCCGCCGCGGCGATGGTCGTAGTAGTCATCCATCATGTCGCCGAGAAAACCGTGGAACAGATCAAATCCACGTTCGTTGGGGGTGTTGGGCGAATCTAATCCCAAATGCCACTTGCCGATGATCGCGGAGTGATACCCGACATCGCCCAGTCGATCGGCGATCGTCGGCACGCCGGGGGCGAGGTGTCCCCACGAGTTGGCCGGCACGGTCCGGATGACTCCCGGCACACCGACCCGATCGGCGTAGCGTCCGGTCATGATCGCGGCGCGGGTGGGAGAGCAAACGGTGCAATTGGCGCGCATCCCGGTAAACGCGATCCCTTCGGCGGCCAATCGATCCAGGTTGGGCGTTTTTACATCCGGCGCGCCCTGATAACTGACGTCGCCGTAACCCAAATCATCGGCCAGAATCAAGACGAGGTTGGGAAGCGTTTCCGATTCGGCCTGCAAAACCGTCGGCGAAAGAACGGACGCCATCAGCGCCGCGGCGATTCCCAACGCCGGCGCAACGAGTCTGCGTCGCACATCGACTGGACATGACCGGCGGCAACCGGCCCGCGTCAAAGCAAGGAAGTGAAGCATGATGAATCCCATTCATGGAAGAGCGGACGCCGGACGGTCGTCTCGATCCCGACGGATGCCATTGCGGGCAACCTCCGCGCACAAAAAAACCAGAGGATCGCTGTCTGAAAACCGCGTGGTGATCCCCTGGCGGCAAGAAACCGGGTACCTTTTCTTCACCTAGTTTCTTCTTTCCAGTCGCCCAAGTCAAATCTGACCGGCGCTTCACCCTCGACGCCCGCTGGATCTCTCGGTGTCCCGGTGGGTCTCTCGGTGTCCCGGTGGATCTCTCGGTGTGACGCTGTCCAGCGTGATCGATGTGTGTTGCACGCCGTCGACCTTCGTGGCGATGCGTTGCAAGCAACCTGCTCAGCCCTTCTGCTTGGGATAGGGCCTGAGCCCGAGCAGCATCTCCGCTCTCTCGGTGAGCGGTTTGGCCACAACTTCTTTGTCGGTGTACTCAGCCAGATGGCTGACGACTTCGTCATAAACCGCTTGGCGACTTTGGCTCGTGTCGATCTCAACACACTTGCCTTGGCTTTTGAACAGTTCAACGGTCGGCAACGTCTGCGCCTTGAACGTATCAAATCGCTTCTTCAGACTCTCCACATTGTCATCGCGTCTGCCGGTGTACTTCGCTCGGCCGAGAATCCGCTGCCGCAAAACATCGTAAGGGCACTCGAAGTACAGCATTTTTGGCAGCTCTGCATCTCGACCGAAGATGTCGTACCAGCCTTCGAGGTTCCCCAGGGAGCGGGGAAAGCCATCCAACAGAAAGTTCTTCTTGCCGGTCGTTCGGGTAATCGTCTCCATCGCTTTCTTCAGCAGACTGACGATGATTTCATCCGGCGCCAACTTTCCGTCGCGAATGACCTCGTTGATGATCGCAGCGGTCGGACCGCCCGCTTCACGCTCGGCACGAAGCAGATCGCCGGCGGAGAAGTGGTTCCAGCCGAGCTGCGACTCGGCGAGTTCGCACATCGTTCCCTTGCCCGCCCCCGGGCCCCCCAGAACAAAAACGACATTGGCCTTGGGACAGGGGAGTCGTGGGTCGCAGTGGTGCACCACGACCTTGGGAGCCGGAGCGACGCCTTTCTTGTAAACGTGCCATTGCCTCTCGGTCGGCGGCAGTTCATCGTCGCAGGTCATGTCGTAGGCGAGATGGCCGTCGAGTCGACAAATTCGCCAGGACTTGTAACTGTTGGAATAGGACAGAGCAGGGCTTCGAGCACTTTTGCCATCGGCGCGATCCCACGCCATCTTGCCATTCCAGTAGCCAGGGCTCGAAACGGTACCCGATTCGGACTCGGTCGGCGGAGCCGTGGATGGAACAAACAGACCATCCACTTCAGGAAGACCTGCACCCGAAACTTCGATAAAGAGAGTGTTCGGCTTCAGCTCGTTGGATTGGACCATGACATCTTTGACGGAGGATCGGCAATTTCGAAGTTTTCTGTCTCGAAGATCTTAACCCATCGACACCACTTAAGGGGAAAGGGGTCTTATTCGGCGCCCTGTTGCACCTAGCTGGAGCACTCGCTGGGACAACACGCGTTACGATGGCCTGGCGCCCGATCGCTACTGCGTTAGCGTGACAGACTTCCCCGATGTGGGTTTCAGTTCGATGGACTTGATCGACGTGATTCCGGCCGGAACATGAACACGGACATGAATGATCTTCGATTCGCTGGGCAGGCTGGTTCGGATTGTTTGCCACTGGTCCGACTTTTCGACCGCGACGTTGACGCGATTGGCCGCGGCGAAGTCCTTGTCTGCTGAGCTTCGCCAGGCGAAGCCGATCGCACCGGAGGTTGCCGTCTTGACAACCATGCTGACCGAAACCGGGCCGACCAGACTCAAACCATTTCTGGTAATGAACGGTGTTTTCTGTTCGCCCAGCGTTTGCGATTCTATCTGCAAGCCCGCGCGGGTGACTTTCATTTTTCCGTTGCGAATGATCCATGGAGACGCTGAATCGTTTGCTTTTGATTCGGGGTCTGCGGAGTCGGTTTTCGGCGCGAACGATTTACGCGGGGGCGGCGCCGGTTTGCCGTCGAGATAAAAATCGAAATAGCCTGTGGCCGCTTGGGACATGCCACCGTTGGCCAAGCCCGGCGGGTCGAGCTCGCTGGCCCAACGCGTTAACTTCTCTCGTAGGCGATCGGCAATCTCTGGATGCTCGCCGGCGAGGTTCTGTTGCTCTTGGAGATCGTTCTTCAGGTGGTACAGATACTCACGGTCACCGCCGCGTAGCAGTTTCCAGTCGCCTTCACGAATGGCCGATTGGGCAACCCAGCGCCAGGCGAGAAATTCATGGGGGGCTTCTTTCTTTTCACCAGTGAGATAGGGAATCAAATTGACGCCGTCGAAGTCCCCTGGTTTCGATTCGATCTTTGCCAGCTCGGCAGCGGTCGCTGCGACGTCGAGCGCGCTGACCGGGTGCTCGAACACCTGACCTGCGGGAATCGTCCCAGGCCAAGAGATCACGAACGGCACGTGCATGCCGCCTTCAGAGAGCATCCCCTTTTCGCCGTTGAGCGGGTCGTTCAAGGAACCGTCCCAGCCTGGTCCGCCGCCGGGCGCGTCGAGCTTGTGAATCTTCAGCGGCGCACCGTTGTCACCGATGTAAAAGATCAACGTCTTTTCGGTCAGGTTGTTCTGCGCCAGCGTCTCGGTGATCAGTCCCACACCATCATCCACTGCGGATAGCATCGCCAACGCTTGCCGACGTCGTTCAGGCATTTCGCCCGGAAAACGATCGAGGTACTTTTGCGGCGCGTCCAGCGGGACGTGGGGCGCTCGGTACGCGACATACAGAAAGAAGGGGCTGTCTTTGTAGCGTTCGATGAGCGAGGCGGCCGCTCTGCTGCAACCGTCGACGTGATACATCTCCGGTCGCAAGGTCGACATCTCGCGATCGCGACCATCAAGAGCAATGTTTGCCGCGAAGGGCGCACCGGAATTTTGGTTGAACACATGCTTGAATCCGTGCTCGGTGATTCTTGGCCCCGGGCCGAGGTGCCATTTGCCGAATTGTGCGGTCATGTAACCCGCTTTCTGCAGACGCTCGGCAATCGTCTCTTCGCGGTTGAAACCGTCCAACGACTTTCCGTTGGATTCGACACCGAATTTCGATTGGAACTTTCCGATCAGTAGTCCCGCTCGCGAGGGCACACATTGCGGCGCGGTGCTGTAGCCATGTCGGGCGAGCACGCCATTGTTAGCCAACGCGTCGACATTGGGAGTGCGAATGTCATCCACGACTCCCTGGCACGAAAGGTCCGCATGCCCGTGGTCGTCGGTGTAAAACACGACGATGTTGGGCCGGTCGTCACTCGCGCCGACTGCTGAATGCGACAGAGCGACGAGTGCGAGGAGTAATGACCGGATAACAGCTAGCGTTGCAGCTGCCGCAGCAGGGGATGAGTTCATGTTGACTTTTGTGAAAGCGAGGTTCATTACGTTTTCGTGATTGGTGCACAACGCGCGTTGTCGATTGACAGCGGAAATTCCTGGCAATTGGAATTCATTTTGCGATTGCGCAACTGTCGATTTCACGGATCGTCATCATACACGCTGGAAATTCTGACCGTATCCGTCGTCCCGTCGTCCTTGGTGCAAGTTAGCAGCACGCCCACAAACGCCCCCGGGGCGTGTCATCGCAATGTGACACAGAGGACACAGAGGGCATATTGGCCCCGTGAGTCCCATGGCTCCCATCGAGCGCGGCCCACTTGGATGACGCGGAAAGAAGTAAACAGGGATCCAGCAACCGTTGATGTTTAGCGTTTAGTCCAACACCGGTCGGTGTGACGCAGCGACATTGGGCAGCTGAGACCTGCACACCAACGCTTGTGCCCGTGCCAATCGTGTCGGACACCATTTCTCAGGGCTGGAAACTGATTCTCAGCGCTGGAAACTGAACATTCGAATTTTTGCCGAAAAAAGGTTGGTCCACGACCATCTTTTACGTCTGCTTGGCTGTGCCCCCACCTCATCTTTCAAACACATGCGGAATCGGGACACTCCACCACGGATCGGAGCTGAGTCGCGGTAACGCGTCCCCGTGCTGTGTTTCTGGAAACCATTGGCGAAATCAGTGGAGATCGAGTCGTTTGACCTTCAACAAGCAACAGCACATCGACCACATCAGTGTCAATATTTTCGACCTGATTGATTCGATTTGCGGCAATTTTCGGCGGCAATGGAAGGCGGGGAAGCGACCGAGAATCGAGGAGCTTCTGCGGAAAGTCCCCGAGGATGCCAGCGAGACGCTTTTTCGCAATCTGTTGGCTGTTGAAATCCGATACCGGGAACGCACCGGGGACCTTCCTTCGGCAGCAGATTATCTGGCCCGTTTCCCCGACTTTAAACGTGTGATCGGCGACGCATTTCACTATTCGGCAGCCGTTTCGATCGAGGAACAGATCAGCACCTCGATCGAAGCCTCAGGAGACATGCCCGATACGGTCGATTCGCCGGCGGCCAACCGGATCGGGGACTATGAATTGCTGCGCGAACTCGGCCGCGGCGGCTTTGGCGTGGTCTTCGAGGCGGTGCAGATCCAGCAGAGAAACCGAGTCGCGCTCAAGACTCTGCCCACCGGCAGCGACGGTCAAGTGGTCAACCCGGAACGGCTGTCTCGATTTCGCAGGGAGTTTCGAAGCCTGTCCGAAATCAATCACCCCAACCTGGTCGGAATGCAGACGCTGGAAGTCGACGGCGGCCAGTGGTTTTTCACGATGGATTTGGTCGAGGGCGTTGATTTCCTTTCCTACGTCAGACCCGATGGAACGCTTGACGAGGGTCGCCTGCGGCATTCGATCAAGCAGCTGGTGCACGGCATTATCGCCTTGCATGACCGACAAGTCCTGCACCGCGACCTGAAACCATCCAACGTGATGGTCGATCGCGACGGCCGGGTCGTGATTCTCGATTTTGGGTTGATCGCTGAACTGGAGCAACGCACCGATGAGACCGCGAGCGCGCATTCGCGTCACTTCGCCGGAACACCACGCTATGCTGCGCCGGAGCAAGCGTTGGGGCAACGCTCAACGGCGACCGACTGGTACGCGTTCGGGACAATGCTCTACGAGGCGCTGACCGGTGAGACGCCGTTCCGGGGAACCCAGGCCGAATTGCTGATCCGCAAGCAGAACGTTGACGCGCCTCCGCTTTCCGGCCGGCTGGACCTGCCGCTGGACCTGGCGAACCTTGTCGATGGTTTGCTGCACCGCGACCCGCGGAAGCGGCCCGAAACCGAGGCGATTGCGATCGCCCTATCAATCGAATTCGACTCGACGAGCCACGGGAGCAGTGACTCGCAGCTGGAGCCATCAGAAAACGATTGGGCGGAGGGTAAGTCGGAGCCATCCTTGATCGGCAGGGGACAGCAATTGACTCAGCTGGAATCGGCCAAAACAGAATTGCTGGAGCGGCGAACGCCGCTGGCGGTGTGGCTGACGGGGCTTAGTGGTGAAGGAAAATCGACGCTGGCCGAGAGCTTTCTGCGGCCATTGAGACGCGGCCAGGCAATGCTAGTCCTGTCGGGGCGTTGCTACGACCGAGAAATGGTTCCGTTCAAAGTCATCGACAGTCAAATCGATTCGCTCGTCAAATACCTGAGTTCCCTGTCGGAACCCGAGCTCGAGAGTCTTCTGCCACGGGACATCGAGAAACTCGCACAGCTGTTTCCGATTCTTCGACGTGTGGAGCCCATCGATCAACGCTGCCGCCGAGCAAAAAGGGGAAGCGATGAGCAGCAACTCCGCAATCTGGCGTTCGCCGCGCTGAAGGATCTTCTGCATGCGATCGGACACTCCAGGCCGATCGTGATGTTCGTCGATGACCTTCAGTGGGGAGATCGCGACAGCGCTGAAATACTCGGTAAGTTACTCGCACCACCGATGCCGCCTGCGGTGCTCTTGCTGGGATCGTTCCGCAGCGACGAGATGGTTGACAGCCCATTCTTGAGGGAATGGAACAGCGTCATGGATGCGCAACCCAACCTGATCTCGATTCGCCAAATCCCGATCGCGGCGCTGACTCGCGCTGAATGCACCGAGATTCTTCGGCGTCGCTTCAAGGAAGCCTACGCGATCCTCGAGCCGCAAGTGGATGAACTCTATGCGAATTGCAGGGGAAACCCGTACCTGCTGGAACAACTGATCGAAGGCTTCAATCCTGAGACGGGCGAGATCCGTTCGCGCTCGTTGTCCGAGATCATCGGCAATCGACTGGCACGTTGCCCGGAGGGTGCTTCCGAACTGCTCCATGCCATCGCCGTTGGGGGCAAGGCCGTCTCGCCGCAGGAAGTGATGCGAGTCGCCGGGTACACGAACAGCGGATTGGCGACGTTGACGCACATGCGGAGCGAGCGGCTCGTCCGTCTGGTCGACTCCCAACGGGAACAACTCGTCGACACCTATCACGACAAAATCCGGGAGCTCACCCTGGAGTCGATGGGCGAAGATCGGCGGATCGGCCTACACCGGACTTACGCGGAAACGATTGAAACGCAATCTCGAGAATCGGAAAGTCAAAAACAGCACAGCGATCGCCCCCCGGTCCATTCTCGTGCGTTCGATCTGGCTCACCATTTCGAACAAGCACAGGACCCCCGAGCGTTCCAATACCTGATGCAGGCCGGCCAAGCAGCACTCGAAACCTATGCGATGGATGCCGCCGCAGAATACCTGCGTCGCGCGGAGCGTCTGCGGCCCGCTAACACAAGCGTCGAAAGCGATTACCGATTGCAGATGATGCTGGGGAGGGCGTTGTTCGGTTCAAACTCAGTCGAATCCAGTCTCGACCACTTGCATCAGGCAGCGACTCTCGCAACGTCACCCGTGGACCAAGCCCAAGCACGGTATCTGCTTGCCGAGGCACGGTGGCGACTGGGGGAATATCAAGAGTCATTGAACGTCAGTCGTCTTGCCTTTGCCGCACTGGGAGAAAAACTGCCACGATCCATGCTGGGAGGTCTGCTGAGAACGAATGCTGCTCTGATTCGGTTTCACCTGATGCCGGCCGAGCTACCGTTGACTTCGCAGGAATCCCGACGCAAGTTGGCCACAGCCGCTGAGCTTTACGTCAAATACGGTCACATGTCGATGCATTTCGATATCATTTCATACATGTACACAATGCTACGTTCTTGTGTCCTCGCCCGTCGACTAAAGGATCCGACAGCCATAACGCTTTCGTATGGCGGCTACTCTCACTTTGCGGGGGTATGCGGTTTTTGGTGGTTGGCGCAGCGATTGTCAGCTGTGGTTCAAAACAACGTTCACGGCCTTTCGGATGATCACAAAGCACACACAGTCCTTCAAAAGGCATGTGTTTGCTATTACTCAGGCCAATTAGGCGAAGCATTGCCTTTGCTGATTGATGCGGAGTTTTTGTTTTCAAGATCCTCCAATTTGCGATGGTCACTCGCGGTCCACTTTCAGCGCCACCTTTGGTCCGTCAGAGGAAATGCAAACGAAATCATTCGATCTGCCGACCGCGAGGTGGAGATTGGCAGACGAACCGGCGATGCCCTTGTAATCGCGTGGGGCTTGTACGGATTGGCAGACGGCCGATCACGAGCAGGTGATTGTGAAGGAGCTTTGCGAGACGCTGAAGAGGCGATTCGGATACTGGAGGGTTGTCATGCTTCATCGACGATCCCAATTGCCTACCTTGAGCGTGGGAGAGCATTGTTGCAGGACTCGGATTTTCTTGGGGCTCGCAAACCGCTCGCGAAGTCGATTCGATTGCTTCCGCCGACGCGGGTCATGGAGATCACTGTCCCTGCGTTTCCGCTGTATGTGGAGGCTGTGTTGGGAACACAATGGGTGAAACAAGATCGCCGCGCCGTGTCCTCACGAGATCGTCGCTATGCGACTTGTTCCGCGTTGATGGCGCGACTCAGCGGTCGAGTCTTTCCCAATAACCGCCCCCACTCGCATCGCGTGACCGGTCGATTACTGGCGAGCAAGGGACGCGTCAAGCGAGCGATCAAGGCGTTCAACAAGGCGATCGCCGCGGCCACCAAGATCGGTGCCGAATACGAACACGCCCGCGCCCTGATCGACAAATCGATGCTGGAGCATCCCGATGCAAGCACGGATCGCGAGCGTGGTTTGAAGATCCTCGCGCAACTCGGTTGCGTCCTTCCCGATGCCGAACTGGAGTACCTGGGCGTGGATCGGGAGCGACACCATGCGGAGGCAAGATCCGCCCGCGAACGTGCCGACGCGCCCCACGACAGATCTCCAGCCTGACTTTGAGTGAAATGTCGCGACTCCCAAAGTCGCTATCGCCGCAGATCAAGGGTGCAGCTCGCGGTTTGCCATCTTACTATCCCAGCGGGAAGCGTAAGCGAGCGGCCCGTGCTGCGGCGTCTCCGACTCGCCGCTCGCTGACGCGTCCCGCTGGAATGCATCCACTCTCTTGTGATCGACACTTCAGATCAACCATCGAAGTGGAACGCTATTCGATCTACGTTTCGACGATGTGCAATGCAACGAACAGGACAGAAGTGATCGTCGACGAATCCACGACTGCCCGCGACGACTAGGGAAGCTGGACGATCTCACGTCCCATCACGGTGGAGAGAGCACGATAGAGTTTCATGTCGATCGACTCGGTGAAGAACTGAACGCTTCCGTCGCAAAAGCCAAAGTTTGCTCCGCCCACATGATAGCTTCGAAAATTGCTGAGCCGGTGCGGTCCGCCCTG
Source organism: Rhodopirellula sp. SM50 (assembly GCF_002289565.1). Classification (GTDB taxonomy): domain Bacteria; phylum Planctomycetota; class Planctomycetia; order Pirellulales; family Pirellulaceae; genus Stieleria. Next base: position 100,218 of record NZ_NTFY01000030.1, read on the forward strand.
CCAACTGGGTGTCTGGTTGGTCATATCGGCGACATCGTAGTAAGAGTCGGTGACCGGGGATTTGTTCAGCGGTTCGACGGTACTTCCGTAGCCCCCGGCGTAACGCATTCCTTGGTCAAAAAAAACCGACGGAGTTGCACCACCGATCAGCCAACTGTGCACGGTATTGGTGTCCGCCAGCGGTTGATCGGCGGGAATGATCGGCGTCGTGCAACCGATTCCCTCACACAGCGGAAAACCCGATGCCGCTTCACCGATGGCAAAGGTGTGTGAGAGTCCGTCCAGAATCTGTTTGAACGGCGTTTCCGACTGGAATCCGAAGACACCGGTATGGAGCGTGTGCTTCCTCGGATTCATGCCGGCGGTGTAGGTGACCGCATCACTGTAACCGGCGCTCATCGCGTACGAGTTGCTTCCGAACCATTCGCCACAGGGCAGGTTCATCACCGAAATGAACGGGTGGGTGTGCCGCTGGTCGGTGATGTCCGAAGGGCACAGCAGCACAGGCAACACGAGTTCGGCTAGTTTCGGCTTGACCAGGTACCACGGCACGGCGGGATCGATCTTTTCGGCGGTGGCGTCTTGTTCCAGATGGGGCAGAATCGATGTCCAAGCCCCTCCCACACCATCGACCGGACCACGATCTTTGGCGAATCGCGAGCCCGACGGCAGTCGTTTGAATTGGGCGTGGTAGTTTTGAAACGCGAGGCATTGCTGTTTGACGTTGTTCTGACACGACATCCGCCGGGCCGCCTCACGGGCGGCTTGAACCGCCGGCAGCAACAACCCCACCAAGATCCCGATAATGGCGATCACCACCAGCAACTCAACCAGGGTAAATCCATTGGCGGATCTGCCCGCCCTTTCTTGATGCATCATGGTCACGGCCATCTTCCCCTGTTGAGATTGTCTGTTTCCCCAACCAGCGTTTCAGCCAGTGTTTGATTCAGCCAGTGTTTGATTCAGCCAGTGTTTGATTTGGCCGAAACAGACCGCCCACGTTGCGCGTGTACGTGAACGGCCGTTGACCGGCAAACGCACGAAAAACCGCCGATGCACCAACGAAATCGCATGCACGCGAATGGTTGAGGGCAAACGTCCGGTGAACGTTCTTATCCGAATCGGACCTGCCCCGGATCAACCCGTGCAACAACAGCATCAGCCGTCCCTGCACTCCCACAAACGTAGAGCTGTATCGCACCACAACTTTTTCTGTCTCAGATTTCTCAGAATTGTTCATCGGTGAAACGAAGTGCACACTTACAGAGTTGTATGGGCTTCTTAAAGCTGATACTGTTTTGCCTGGGCGGAGAAACCGTTGCATCTTTTTTGGTCGGATTCCTCTTTCTCAAGCGGCCCTATGACCGAACAGGCGAGGTTTCGGCGGTTGGCGGATGATGCTCGTGGCGGCTGCCAAGATTCGCTCGGTCAGCTACTTCAGCAGGTCCGCCCGTATCTGCTCAGTGTGGCGAATGATCTGGTGGACAGCCAAATTCGACCGAAATGCAGCGGGTCAGATCTGGTCCAGGACGCGACCCTCAAGGCCGCTCGGAACTTCAAGGACTTCCAAGGCACCTGCGAGCTGGAACTCGTCCGCTGGCTCGTCGCGATCCTGAAACATCGAATGGTGGATGTGCATCGCAGCTATGTCACCTCGACAAAACGCCGGCTCGCGAACGAGCAACCGATCCAGCGGGCAGAGCAACTTGAGGCCCGGGTTTCGTCCGAAGGCCCCTTTCAGGAGCAACGTATCGAACGTTTGCTGGCGCACATCGATCGCCTGCCGGCCGATGCTCGCATGCTGGTGCTGCTGCGTCACGAACAGGGGCTGTCGTTCGCAGAAATCGGCAACCGCATGGGCATCTCTCACGAAGCAGCCCGCAAACGTTGGCAAAAATCACTTCGGCAGCTCAAACACAGCCTTTCCGAAGACATCGAGTAATCTGCTCCATGCACGACGGTGACATTGATCCCAAAGCTTCCATCAGCCGCAGTTCCCCGTCGCCACCGTCGGGTAACCCGTCGGAGCAAATCGGTGCCGGATCATCCCTGTTTGAGACACTCCAGTTGCTCGACGAGGCGTTTCCGAGGAGATCGGAAATGGCCGACAATACCTCACTACACAATGCGCTTGCGATCTTCGACGCCGGTGAAGGGGCATTTCGACTGGGGCGATTCACTCTGCTCCATCGCGTCGGCGAGGGGGCCTTTTCTTCCGTTTACCTGGCCCAAGACGAACTGCTGCGGCGGCGTGTCGCGCTCAAGATTCCCAAACCGCATGTGCTGCTGTCGGACGCTTTGCTGAACCGTTTTTTGGGCGAAGCTCAAGCGGTGTCACGGTTGCACCATCCGCACATCGTGCCGATTTTGGACGCCAAGGCAGACGGGCTGGAATACTTCATCGCCCGCGAGTATTGCGACGGTCCGAGTCTGCGCGAGTGGCTCAACGGACGAAAAACGCCGATGGATCCGGGCACCGCCACACGCATCGTCGCGCAGCTCGCCGATGCCGTTCATCATGCCAACCAGCAGGGCATCCTGCATCGCGACATCAAACCGTCGAATATTTTGCTGCAGAGCAGCGAACAAGCCGATGACACGTTTCCCTACGTGGTGCAGTTGTCGGACTTCGGATTGGCCAAAGTTTTTGACGCGCAAACAGAATTTGAAACCGCCGTGGGATCGATGCTGGGGACGCCGCGATACATGGCTCCCGAACAGCTTCGCGGCAGCAAGGACGTGGGACCTCCTGCGGAAGTCTACTCGCTGGGGGTCACGCTGTACGAATTGCTCACCCTGACTGTCCCGTTTCAATCAACGGGCCAAGCCGAATTGATCTCCGAGGTCATGAACGCCGTGCCGGCGTCGGTTCGCCATCGAAATCCCGCACTCCCGCGTGATCTAGAAGCAATCACGATGCGGTGTCTCGAAAAGTCGCCGGAAAGCCGCTACCCGAATCCCAAGGAGCTGGCGGAAGATCTGAAGCGCTACGAAAACGCTGAACCGATTCGTGCGCGGCGTCTTGGCCCCGGGCGTCGAACCTGGCTTTGGGCGAAACGTAATCCACCACAAGCCGCTCTGGTGACGACGATCGTCCTCGCCTCCATGCTTGTCTACGCGATCCTGATCAGTCGTGATGCGCGGGTTCGCAGCTTGAATGCGTCGCTGAGCCAGTCGCTCGCCCAGTCCGAAGAAAACCTTCGCGTCACGCAGCAGCTCGCGTACGCCTCGGACATGCGGCTGGCCGGACAGGCCGCTGCCGGCGGCGACATGCGGCAGCTCAGGTTGCTGGTGGACCGAAATCGGGTTCGTCCTGGTGCGGATCACTTGCATGGTTTTGAGTATCACTTTTTGAAAGGGATGGTGGACATCAGGCATCGTGAGTTGCACGATAACGCCGGGGCCGTCGCCTGCGTTCGTTATTCGCCCGACGGGCGTCGGGTTGCCTCCGGCGGTGACGATGGTGTTTTGCGAATTTATGACGCCCAGACCCTTCAACAGCGGCTCAACCAACCGCTGCCATTCGGCCGACTCAACGGCCTCGCATTCACTCCCCAAGGCGACCGTATCGCGGTTGCAACGGGCGGTGGTGTCGTTTCCGTTTGCGACGTGGAGACCGGAAACGAGGCCGTCCGTATTACCGCCCACAACGGGCCGGCGACGGACGTGGTCTTCTCGGCCGATGGGAAGTGGATCATTTCGTCGGGTGATGACGCCGACCCGGTCATTCGTGTTTGGGATGCTGCAACCGGTGATCGCGTCAGCGAAATCGAGGGGAATGAAAAACGGATCGACTGCCTGGCGGTCTCCAAGAGCGGCCGGTTTCTCGCATCGGTCGGTCGCGATCGATCGTTGCGACGTTGGGACTTGGACGCAGCGGGAGCGTACAACGCCCACCCAGTCATTCAGCGTTTTTACCGATTCACCAGTGTCTCCTTCTCGCCGGACGAACGATGGGTGATCGCCGGGTCGTTGACGCAAGGAGCGTTCGGATTCCCTGTCGATGGGCAGGACGAACTGTTCGTCTCGCCCCACCTGGATGCCGTCGAAGCGGTTGATTTTTCGGACGATGGCCAGTGGGGCGCTGACGCCGACCGTGCCGGAACCGTGCGTCTTTGGCCGATCCGACCTTCCACAAGTCCCCCGTGGAAGGATGCCGGACGCGATCCGATCGGTTGGTGTGCCCACGAAGAAAAGATCACGTCACTAGGCTTTTCACCCGACGGCAAAGTAGTGGTGACAGCATCGGTTGCCGGTCGGATTCGCCTTTGGAACATCGCCGACCTGACTTCAACGCGAGCGATCCCCTTCGGCCATCGCACGGCGTTCACTTCGGGGGCCCCGATCGACGAGAAGACGTTCGTGACGGTGGAAGTCCCCCATGATGCAATTGTCACAAACGGATCCTCGGATCGATCCATGTTTCGCGTTTGGGATTATGCATCGCTGAAGGAAAAACAGCTGCGGGCCGCGGATGGGCATGTTTCAGCCATCGCGACCAGTCCGGATGGTCGCGACCTTTGGGCCGGATCGCATTCCGGATCGATTCGCAATCTCAGCACGGCAGACCTGTCAGAGCAATTTCGATTCGACGGCATCAATGCACCGATCGAAGCGTTAAAGATTTCGGGCGATGGGCAGCTTCTCTGCGTGCACACCGATCAGCGACTCGACTGGTTTCAGTTGCCATCGTTCGACCCGGCAGCGCGACTGCCGACTCGACGGTGCAACGCGATCGCATTGTCAGGTGATGGGCGGTGGCTTGCGATCGCGACAAAACCCGAAGACACGATCGAAATCTGGGACTTGAAACGCCGCAGCCTGACACACACGCTTCCGCGTTCCAGGGGACCGGTGAAGAGCATGCGTTTCAGTCCCGATGACACGATCCTTGCCGCCGGAGATGACGGCCGCCAAATCAGGTTGTGGGACGTCGAAACCGGAGCGTTGATGTCGGAATGGTCGGGTGATAGCAGCGGACTGAATGATTTGCAATTTCACCCCGACGGACAGCGATTGTTTAGCTTGGCCATCAACGGCGCGATCCGAATCTGGCACCTGAGCACGAACCGACAATTGCTGCAGCTACGGCAGGCGTCCCCAAACGAAATGGTCGCTCGAAATAGTCTGTTGATCTCGCCGGATGGGTCCAAGGCATTCGTCTGGCTTTTCCCCAACGATGCGTTTGTCTACGATTCCAAGCAAACCTCAACGACCCGAAATTAGACCCCCCAAAAGGGCGAGGTCTCCTTGTTTCCTGCGCGCCGGGGCAAAGCTGGGTTCAGACCGTCGTTGCGCCGCGCCGGCATCAGGCAAAACGATGGGGGCGAGACGATTGCAGCCTGAGATCGCTCTGCTCCAAATTGTGTTGCCACTCTTTCCCAGATCGGCTGATGGAATTGGGTAAGAGGATTCTGCAGGCAAGACCATCAACCCACCGACCGCATTTACCGACCGGCCATTTTTCGCTGTTTGCGGAACTGGTGGGGGTTGGTCGCTTGGCCGGTGACTTCGTAGAGGAATTGGCTGGGGATGGTCGGTCGCGGCTTGCCCCATTTGCGTCGCGTCAGCGCCATCGAAAGGGTCAGTTGTTCTTGGGCCCGGGTGATGCCGACGTAACACAACCGTCGCTCTTCGGCGATGTCTTCTTCGCGTCCCGATTTGACGCTCCGGGAGTGTGGCAACAAGCCCTCTTCCATGCCGACCATGTAGACGACCGGAAACTCCAGCCCCTTGGCCGCATGCAGGGTGAGCAGCCAAACGGCGTTTTGCATTGCCAGCTTGTCCTTTTCATTTCCCATTTCACGACCGGACAGCGCGATATCGGCCAGGAAGCCGGTCAGATCGGCGTCCTCGCGATTGTCTTCAAACGCCCCGATCGCGTTGGCCACCTCGCCGAGTGAGGCCATGCGGTTTTGGCGGTCTTCGGGTTCGTCGTACAGTCGGTTGATTTCATCGGCGTAGGCCGTCCGCGTCAGCAGCGTTTCCATGGCCGCGGTCAGCGACTCGCTTTTAGCCCGCGCGGTGACGTCGGCGTAGACCGATTGCAGGTCGGCGACGCCACGCTGGGCGGCCGGGGACAAATCCGCGACGATTTCGCGGCGCTGCATCACTTGCCAGATCGAGACACCGTCGGCGACGGCGTGCTCCATCAACGTCTTGACACTCTTGGGGCTCATCCCGCGCGACGGCGTGTTGATGATGCGAAGCAACGACACTTCGTCATCGGGTTGGTCGATCCATTTCAGGTACGCCACCATGTCGCGGACTTCGCGGCGATCGAAGAACGATTGGCTTCCCAGCATCACGTAGGGAACATCGGCTTTGCGCAATTCGGTTTCGAACAGACGGGGCTGTTCGTTGGTGCGAAACAAGATCGCGATGTCACGCGGCTGGACGTGTTGGTTTTCAATCAGGTGCTTGATCTCGCCGACGACCGACTGCGATTCTTTCGTTTCATCCTTGTGCTGTGCGATCCGAGGCCGCATGCCGTCGGGACGCGAGGGACGCAGGACTTTATCGTGACGCGTGGCGTTGAACTTGATCAGCCGGTTGGCCATTTCCAAGATCGACCCACAGCTTCGATAGTTCGCTTCCAAGCAAACGATCTTCGCATCGGGCCAATCATTCTTGAAATTCAAAATGTGGGTCACGTCGGCCCCACGCCAGGCATAGATGGACTGGTCATCGTCACCGACGACGCACAGGTTGCGGTGTTTGCCGGCGAGGTGTTTGGTGATCCGGTACTGGCTGCCGTTGGTGTCTTGGTATTCGTCGACCAGCACGTGATCAAACTTCGCCGCCTCGGCGTCACGGATCTCGGGATGCTCATCGAACAGGACTTCGGTCTGCAACAGCAAGTCATCAAAGTCCATCGCGCCGCGCGTTTTGAGTCCTTCCTGGTAGCGTCGGTAGCCGGCCGCGGCGAGGTGTTCTTTGTCGGTCGAGGCGACCAAGGGCGCTTTGTCGGGGTGGATGGAATCGTTTTTCCAGTTGCTGATAATCCCCAACAGGTCTCCGGGTTTAAGCGCCGTGCCGGGAAGCCGCAGCTGCCTGAGTATTTCGCGTGCGAGGGATTCCTGGTCGCTGCGATCGTAGATCGAGAATTTCGCCGGATAGCCGAGTGCCGTGGCGTGTCGCCGGAGCACGCGGACGCAGTGGGCGTGGAAGGTGCTGATGGTTGGCTCAGGGCGTTTCTCGCCCCGCTTCTTTCGTTTACCGGCATAGCCCAGCAGCTCGCCGACGCGTTCCTTCATTTCGCCGGCGGCTTTGTTGGTAAACGTGACCGCCAGGATCCGATCGGGGGCCGTGCCGTGGCGAATCAGGTTGGCGATGCGAAACGTCACCACCCGTGTCTTTCCCGTCCCGGCGCCGGCGAGCACCAGCAGGGGACCTGAAAGTGTTTCGACGGCGTCTGATTGCGCCGGGTTCAATCCGTGAGCCAATGCAAGTCCTTTTGAGGTAGCGAGGGTGCCGCAGAAAAGGGGGCTGGTGCAAGAGGCACGGGCAGACGTGTTGGTGTAGCAGGCTTTAGCCCAGTGTCGCTGCGTCGCAGCGAACGGGAATCGCCTAAAGGCTAAACACCAACGGTTACTGCATCCCTTGTGACTGATGCCCGTGCCATCCGCGGCACCCTAAGTTTAAAGCTGACAAAACGCTAGCGAATCGCGTCGCGGTCCACGACGGGGTCCGCACTGCCGGTTGCCAACAGGACCAAGTTGCCTTGTTGGGGTTTGTTGGCATTCATCAGGCTGCGATTGAAGGGGATGTAATAGCAGGCGTACATCCCGGTGGTCGTATTGAGGACATACACCACCGAGGAGGCCAGAGGATTGCTATTGCTGCTGGGCATATCGACCAGCCCCGTCATCATCATGTACTCGGCACCTTTTCCCGTCCCCAGGGCGTCATGGACATTCACGACGAACAGGCCCAGGAATTGGCCCAGTCGGGGATACATGACCGAACATTGCAACAAACCCGAATTGTGGTCCAGCACAAACAGGCCTTCGGCGCGGTCGCTGACGAATCCGGTGGCCATCGAGAATTTTTCGCTCGAGAAGGCAGCGGTGGCGTCCAGGGTCGGCAATTTCAATCCCGCGGGCAGATCCGCACCGCTGGCAACCGCCTGTGCTGTCGTCGCCTGATTGGCTTGCCGCAAGGCGTGGGTCTGGCCGGCGAAATACGCCGCCACGAAAATCGACGTCAACGTCGCGGCCGCGAGCAGGGGGACCGCCCGACGTCGAACGAACGATCGCTGATCAGCTTGTGGGAGTTGGTCAACCATGGAATTCTGCTCCGTGCGGCGAGGATGAGGTAACAGGCGAGGGGCGTTCATATTGTATCAAACAGCAACTCCGACGCCGCCGGACAACGAGCCGGCGTGACGCCTGGACGGGGAATTGTAGGCTAGCCGGCGGGTCTTTACGATTGCCGGCCACGCGAGAAATCAACAACCCGCTCAAATTGTCTCCCTTTGCATCACCGAGGTCAACAAATCTACTATGGGCATGAATGAACCCCTGAATCGAAAACTCCGCATGGCACTGGTCGGTGGCGGACAAGGCTCGTTCATCGGTCGGGTCCATTCGATTGCCGCCTGCCTGGACAATCGGGCGGTTGTCACCGCCGGGGCATTGTCGAGCAACCCCGAACGGGCCAAAGCATCGGCACCGGACTACGGGATCGACGATGCTCGGGCCTACACCAGCTATCAGGAAATGCTCGACGCAGAGCTGAAGCTACCCGCCGAGGAGCGAATCGATTTCGTCAGCATCGCGACCCCCAATCACGTCCATTTCGAAGTCGCCGAAGCGGCCGTCAAAGCGGGATTCAACGTCGTCTGCGACAAGCCGATGACCTACGATCTTGCCCAAGCCGAACAGCTTCTCGAGACCGTCAAGAACAGCGACGTCGTCTTCGCACTCTCGCACAACTACACCGGGTACCCGATGATCCGCCAGGCCCGCGAGATGATTCTCAGCGGTGAACTCGGTGAAATCAACGCGATCCGGTCCCAGTACATCCAGGGCTGGCTCGTCGAAGCGATGGAGCATCAGGAGAGCAAGCAAGCGGCCTGGCGGACCGACCCCAGCAAGAGCGGTGCCGCCGGGGCGTTCGGCGACATCGCCACCCACGCCTACAACCTCGGTCGCTACATGACCGGCTTGCTGCCCGACCAGGTCAGCTGTCACTTGAAAACCTTCGTCGAAGGCCGACGGCTGGATGACTACGGGACCGCGATCATCACGTACGAAAACGGGGCGCTCGGCACACTCACCGCCTCGCAAGTCACCCATGGCCGTGAAAATGATTTTGAAATCGAAATCGACGGCACCAAGGGCTCGTTGAAATGGAGACAGGAAAACCCCAACGAGATGATCGTGCGTCACAACGGCAAGCCGCACCAGATCTACACGCGTGATCCCAAAGCGGCACACATCAACGCCATGGGCCGTGCCGCATGCCGCATCCCGGCCGGGCATCCCGAGGCGTTTTTCGAAGCGTTCGCCAACGTCTACAATGCCGCCTTCGATGACATGGCCAAACGTGCCTGCGGAGAAACCTTCGAGCGACGCGATTCGGTCTACACCAATTGTTACGACGGCGTCGAAGGCATGTTCTTCATCCAGCAGTGTGTCGCCAGTAGCCAAGAAAATGCGGCCTGGGTGCCGCTGCGGCACGAAGCGGCGCGGAAGTAGGTGCCACGAAAAAGGGGTACCTGACCCGAATGGCGCGGGCCTAAGCGTTGGTGTGCAGGCTTTAGCCGCCCCTTTCGCTGCGTAGCAGCGACCGGGAATCGCCTAAAGGCTAAACACCAACGGTGGCTCAATACCGTTTTCCGCTCGACAAACGCAGGCTCGAAAATTGAACGCCGACAAGGCACTCGCCAATTCCTCTTGCGTGACGCAGGCTTGTATGTCCAGCTCTCCAAACAACGTCGCGGTGATTCTGCCGGCCGCGGGCAGTGGTCGTCGATTCGGACAGGACGAAAACAAGCTGTTCGCGCAGCTGGCCGGGCGCCCCATTTGGCTGGTCGCCGCCGAGCGGTTGCGGGCCCATCGACGGGTCGCGCGGATCGTGATGCCGATTTCGGATCAGGACCGGCCGCGATTTGAAGGCGAGTTTGCCTCGCAAGTCAACGCGTTGGGCATCGAACTGGCGTGCGGCGGTGCCGAACGAACCGACAGTGTCCGCGCCGGTGTCGACCGGGTCGCCGACGATGCGGCGGTCCAACTGATCGCCATTCACGATGCGGCACGCCCGTTGGTGCGAAACGTGGACTTGGACGCCGTGTTTGCCAAAGCGGACCAGACCGGAGCGGCGATTCTGGCCACACCGGTCACCGCGACGGTCAAGCAATCGTTGGACGCCGGGGCGTCGTGCCGGACGGTTGATCGCAGTACGCTGTGGCTGGCCCAGACGCCCCAGGTGTTTGCGCTCGATGTGCTGCAACGCGCCTACGCCAAACACCGCGGCCGACCGGCGACCGACGATGCCGAACTTGTCGGCCGCATCGGTGTCCATGTGGCGTTGGTCCCCGGTTCGCCCGACAACCTTAAAATCACCCACCCCAACGACTTGATCGTCGCCGAGGCGATCCTGAAGACTCAACACGAATCCAATCATGCCTGAGAACGACCTGATCCGAGAGCTGCGTTGGCGCGGCTTGATTCACCAAGTCACCGACGAAGAGGGCTTGCAAAAGCTGCTCGATTCGCAGCCCCAAACGGTCTACATCGGCTTTGACCCCACCGCCACCTCGCTGCACGTCGGGTCGATGATGCAGTTGATGTTGCTGCGGCGGTTTCAACAGGCCGGCCACCGACCGATTGCCCTGGTCGGCGGCGCGACCGGCATGATCGGCGACCCGACCGGCAAAAGCGAAGAACGCAACCTGCTGTCGACCGAACAACTGCAACGCAACATCGCCGGCATCGAAACGCAGATGCGACGGTTCCTTTCCTTCGAAGGCGACAACGCGGCGATCCTGTTGAACAATTTCGACTGGATGAAAAACTACACCTACCTGGAGTTCCTGCGGGACGTCGGAAAGAATTTCCCCGTCGGCGTCATGATGGGCAAAGAGTCCGTCCGGGCCAGACTCGGCAGCGAAGCCGGACTGAGCTACACCGAGTTCAGCTACATGCTGCTGCAAGCCTACGATTTCGTGCACCTGTGTCGCGAACACGGCTGCCTGATCCAAGCCGGCGGCAGCGACCAGTGGGGCAACGTGACCGCCGGCATCGACCTGGCCCGCCGCATGCTGGGCAAACAGGTCTTCGGCATGACCGCGCCGCTGCTGACGACCAGCGACGGCCGCAAGATGGGCAAAACCGAAAGCGGAGCGGTCTGGCTGGACCGCCAGCGGACCAGCCCCTACGCGTTCTACCAATACTGGCTGAACGTCGGCGACGAAGACGTCATGAAATGCATCGCCTACCTGACGGAAATCGAGCGCGAAGAATACGACGCGCTGGCCGAAGTGACGGCGTCCGACCCCGGACGCAACACCGCCCAAAAACGCCTGGCCGAGTGGATGACCCAGTTCGTGCACGGCGAAGACGGATTGAACGCGGCGCTGCAGGCCAGCAAGACGCTGTTCGGCGGCGAGATCGAAGCGATGGACGATGCCATGCTCAACGAGATCTTTGCCGATGTCCCCAGCCAAGAACTCGCCCGCGACGTGCTCGCCGGGGAGGGGCTGTGGGTCGTCGAAGCGCTGCAGCAAGCCGGGCTGGCCAAAAGCGGTGGCGAAGCGCGACGGACGATCAAAGAGGGCGGAGCGTACGTCAACAACCAACGGGTGACCGACATGGACCGTCGCCTGGGCGAATCCGACCTGGCCAGCGAAACCGTGATGGTGCTCCGCAAGGGCCGCAAGAACTACGCCCTGCTGCGGTTTACTCCGTAGGGCTCCGACCGGAGGGCTCGCGCCCTGCCGATTTAATCAGCCGTTTGGCGCGAGCCTACGGGCCCTAAAGTGTTTTCTTCGAGCTACAGGCCCGTACGCTCGCGCGAAACGGCTGATCCCACGTGTGATCGGATTAATACGTGTGATCGGATTCAATCGACAGGCCGCTCGCGCCCTGCCGCTAACAAAAACAGATTTTCCGCCCGTTTTTAGGTGAATCGGCCCGGATTGGCTACACTGACGGAACCTTCGCCCCCGCCCGAGGTTCCATCACTATGAACACTCTAAAAACATCGATTTTCGCGGTCTTTTGTGTTTTCGTTCTCGGCGACCCCCCGTCCGCGCTCGCTCAGCGTGGGGGCGGTGATCGCGGCGGCAATCGGGGAGGCGGTGAGGAAGGCGGTGGATTTCGCGGAGGCCCCCCCGGCGGCGGCGGTTTCCGTGGCGGCGGCGGCCCCGGCGGCGGCAGCCCGTTTGGCGGCGGCGGCAGCCCCTTCGGCGGTGGTGGCGATCGCGGTTCACGTGGCGGCGGTTCGCGCGGCGGCCCGGGTGGCGGCTTTGACCCCAGCAGCTTTCTCAGCCGGCTCGATCGCAACGGCAACGGCACCATCGATCCCGACGAACAACAAGGGCCGGCGCAGTTTTTGATCCAACGCTTGCAGTCGTCCGATCCCAGCATCAAACCCGGCCAGCCGATTTCGATCAAACGGGTCAGTGAGTCGTTCGCGAAAATGCAGCAACAGCGCGGCGGCGATTCGTCGCGCGATCGCGGTTCGTCCAGCGACGACGCGCTGACACCCGAACTGTTGGTGCCCGGTTTTGGAACCGATGTGCCACCACCGATGCTGGCCGGATTCGGCCCGGCGGCGGAACTGATGGACGTCGTCGTGACCGATGAAGATCGCAAACAAGCCCTGGAAACGATCCGGCGTTACGACCGCAACCGCGACGGCGTCTTGAAAAAGGACGAACTATCCAGTCGCTTCTCCGGCAACCCGATGGATTTCGACCGCAACAAAGACGGACGGTTGACCGAAGGCGAACTCGCGGTGCGTTACGCCCGTCGCCGCCAATCCTCCGAACAGTCTCGCGACGACGATCGCAACCGACGCCGCGAGAGTGATCGCAGCGGCGATGTCGAACCGCCTGACGTGTACGGCGGCCGAAAATCGTACCGGATCAGCGGCGAAAAACGGGCGCCCGAAGGTTTGCCCGGCTTCTTCACCGACAAGGATGCCAACCAGGATGGCCAGGTCGAAATGGCCGAATTCGCGACCAAATGGGATGACGACACCGTCAATGAGTTCTTTCAATCGGATCTCAACCGCGACGGTGTGATCACCGCCGAGGAAGCCATTCAAGCGGTCGAGCGGGGTGCCAGCACGCCCTCGGCCACCACGATGGCCTCCACCGCTTCCGCATCGAGCGACTCCTCCGGCAGCAGCGAAGTGGGCACGCCCGATGAAAAGATGATCAGCTACGCCGAACGAATCATCGGCCGTTACGACACCAATGAAGATAAAAAGCTGGTCGCCAGCGAATGGAAGAAGATGCTGATGAGTCCAGCCGATGCCGATGCCAACCGAGACGGGACGATCACCGTCACCGAGTACGCGTGGTGGATGCAGTCACGCTCCAAACGCTAGTGCGTCGTCAGCTATAAAATTTTCGGATTGGGTTGGTCGAGCGGAAAAGGGGTCAGGTACCAAAAACCAAATGGCCCAACGGGTGCTTCGCATTTTTGGTACCTGACCCCTTTTCCGCGGCCCCCTCCATTTTGAAGTCGACGAAGCACGCGGGCGTCGTCAGCTCCGGATCGGCCGTTTCGTCAGCCGGGTGACTTCATTGATGAAGTCGTCGGCGGAATGGAATTCCTGATAGACGCTAGCAAATCGGATGTAGGCCACTTCGTCCAGTCGTGCCAAGTGTGCCATGACGATCTCACCGACCTCCTTGGCCGGGATTTCCGTCTCGTATTCCTGGTAGATTTGCGTTTCGATGCTTTGCACGACCTGTTCAATTTTGTCGCTCGGGACCGATCGTTTGGAGCACGCCCGCTCGATGCCGCGGCGGATTTTCTCGCGTTCGAGGGGTTCCCGGGTTTGATCGCGTTTGACGACGCGCAACGTCAACTGCTCGATTTTTTCGACCGTCCCGAATCTGCGGTTACAATTGGTGCAGACCCGTTTGCGGCGAATCATGTAACCGCCTTCGGCTGTCCTGGTGTCGAGGACACGGTCTTCGTCGAGGTGGCAGAATGGACAGCGCATGGGCGACCGGTTGGTGCAGGGCGAGAGAATCGGTCAGCCATTATCTCGCCAAACGACGCGAAAACGCAAGGCCTTGCGTTTTTTGCCGCCTGCCGCGTGATTCTGCTAAACTGGGACCGCACAAGTGCTTTAAGGTTGTGACGATTACCCGTGTTTGCGCCGCCGATGAACCTTGGCGAGGTGCGTGGATCGGCGCAGCGAACCGGGGATTTTCAAGGGAGCGAATCGAACCGTGACGGCTTGGTTTTTTCAGCGAATGGAAGGCAACGTTCAGACGGAAGTGGGACCGTTGCGTCCGAGCGAATTATTGGCGATGGTCCGCAGGGGTGAGATCAAACCCGAAACCCGTTTGCGCAAGAACGACTCGGCGTGGTTCCCGGCCAGCGACGTCGGTGGCTTGTTTGAAGCCGCCGTCCGTCAAGAGATTCAGTATTACTGTCCCTCGTGCGGGATCCGCATCAGCCAACCGCCCCGCACCTGTCCGCGATGTCTGCGCGATATCGGGCGAGGGGAAGCGCGTGAGGTCAAGCCGGAGAAACTGACCGCCGACATCGCTTTGTCGGCCGAGCCAGAAGAACACAAAGAATCCAAACAGAGCGTGCAAAACTGGCTGCAGAAGAAGGTCGCCGGAAAACAAAAAAAATAGCCGCGAGATCCTCTCCGGCTTCGAGTGTTTCTCGAAGTGGAGAGAACCGGGCGGCTACTGGGTGAATCGTTGACGGGGTGAATCGTTGACGGGGTAAATTGCTGATCGAACCCGCAGGAGACAGCAGAGCAGTCGCTGCGGAAGTCTCCCAGCGAGGCGTTTAGAACCGCAGTTCGACCCCGAAGGATCCGCCGTAGAACAGCAGACCGTCGTTCATGTCGATGCGGGTGCCCATTGCATTGGTGACGTTCGCTTTGACTTGACCGGGGACCAATGCGGTGTTGGTGATGTAGAGCAATTCACCGCCGCCGCGGATCGACAGCATCTCTCCCAACTGGTAGCGAAGCCCCAACCCGATGTCGAAGACGCCTGAAAAGTCGTCATCGTCGCGACTGTTGTTGAGCACGGTGACGCCTTGGTTGCGAAGCCGAACGTCGGAATCGGCAAAGTTATAGTACAGGCCTCCCCGCAGTCGCACGTCGGTGTAGACGTGCTGCGTGACCGGATAGAGCAGGTCGAGTCCGAGTTGCAGCCCGGCCATCGTGTTCTGCGTGCTCGCGGTCAGGTCCGAGTAAGACGTGAAGATGTCTTTTTCAGACGCGTAGCCATAATCTTCTTCGACGCGAATCACGCGTCCACCGAACAGGGCTCTGGCGACATCCCAACCGACGAGCGTCTTGTTCAATTCCGCACTCCAGTACTCGGTGTTGTAGAACTGGGTTTGCAGGTTGGCGTTGTCGAACGGATCCAGGAACGTGCCATCGAAGTTTTGCGGGTGTGGATTGGCGACGGTCGCGGGGCCGTCACCGTCGAACAGATTCGAATCGATGTTTCCCGGCGAGCTGGTGTCAACGACCCGCAGGTTGCGATTCCATTCGGTCGGTCCGACGAAGGTGAATTCATAACCGTTGACACAGTTCGGCAGGGTACCGACCGTGATCCGCGGCACCCATTCGAAGCCGAAGTCGTCCATCCGGGCGTTGCGGGTCAGACTGAATCCGTCTGCGCCGTTGCGTTCCATGTACATCGCTTCGACGAACACATAGTAGTAGGGATCGCAGGGAATCCCGCAGGCCATGGATTGACCACCGTAGCCGGACATCCCGTAGCCGTTGCAGGATCCGTTGCAGGAGCCTTGCATGCAGCTTTGGCAGCCGTAGTTGACTTGGGCGACACGGCCGGCGTTGACCGATCCGAGCGGCCCCGAGGTGGTGGCCAAGGCTTGTGAGATCGATCCCGGGGCGATTCCGCTGGGGCTGACGTCGGCCGCGGTGCGGACGTCGGAGGCGGCAATGATCTTGGTGCCCGGACCGAACATCGCGGCGCCCGACGAAGACACCTGTTGGTCTCCGCCGAGTGAGCCCACCAATCCGGTTTGCGCCGAAGCCACGGCGCCGCTACCGGCGATCATGGCGGCCGCGGCGATCGCCAGAACCCTTGCGGCGTGACGCCGGATGACGGAGTGGATCAGAGGGATGTTCATGTCGAACCTCGTTGACGTAATCGGTGCGGAACAATTCCGCAAAGGATCAGTGGTTAGTGTGACGTATCTGAATCAAGTTGAATCGCGTTTGGCATGTCGGCCCCGTCCCTGGGCACTGAGCAAACCGTCCCGCTTGGATCATCTAACTTTCAAGTTGTCTTGGACGGGAACGAGGCAACTTTTTCGAACCATGCGAACGATCTGTTTCGCCGTCTCTTCGTCGTCGCAGTGACCGGTGACGACCAACTCTCCGCCCCGAAGGGAGACGACAACGCTGGCCGTCGGAAAGGCTTGGTCGATCGAATCGTTCAGCAATTCGGTGTGCGCGGCGACCTTGTCGCCAATCGCATCGACCCCTTCACTGACTTGGATTTGAAAGGTTTGTTTGCGGGTCGGTTCGCCGTCGGCGACATCCGCCCAGATCGTCAATTCGGTCTGGCCCGTGCCGGTACCGATCAATTTGATCTGGTTGGCACTGGAAGCGAATGCCTGGCAAACGTCCTTGTTTTCGATCGTGAATCGCCGTACGCGACCGCCGATCGTCATCGATCGCACCTGGGCACGTTTGAGTTGCAGGACGACCGCGGGGCGTTGTCCGTTGGAGTCTTGCGTGTGAGCCCCTTGCGACGGTGACACGTTCGGGTCGGGAACGGTCACATCAATTCGTTTCTGCTCCGGTTCGATCGACCGACGCAGGATGCTGTGGCGAGACGATGCGAGCCGAGCGCGAGTGCTCGAAGGCGTCGTGCGGTGGGGCGGTTGAACGGCCGCGGTGCGAGACGCGCCGACGTGTGACGGATTGACCGCGACCGGTGCCGCGATCAACGGGCTTTCATCGGTGCCGATCTGTTCGATCCCCGGCGCGACCGACGTGACGATCGCGTGCCCCTGGGCCTGTGCTGGCAATGCTGTCCGTTCAGGCTGGCTGGCAACGGGCTGGCTGGCAACAGGCTGGCTGGCAACGGGCTGGCTCAGCGGCGTTCGACTGGCAACGGGATCGCGTCGGGAAAGCGTTTCCATCGCGTCGCGTTTCGGTTCGACAATCGAGCCGACCGGAGCAGTGTCCGGGACGTCTTGGGAGCGATGTTCCAGCGTTCTGGCGACGGCCGCCTTCGGGACCAACGGCAACTCCGCCTCTTTAGCGGATCCCAGGCTTTCGTTGATCGCGGCCGTGCTGGGTCGATCCCTTGACGATTCGTCCTGGCGCGCCGCTGGAGCAGGTTCAAAATGAATCGGATCGATCGCGGATTGCACCACCGCGTCGTCGCTATCGCCGAATTGCAATTCGATCGGCGGCGTCGCGATCGCGACGGTTTTGCGTTGCAGCAGTACCGGGACCTGTGAGTCCGCTTTCGCGGTGACGTGCTGTTCGGCGTTGATGACGCGCGACTTGGCAGTCAGCGGCACGCGTGCTCGGTTGCTGACAACCAACTCATCGATCCCAGTGTCGTCGGCCCCAATGTCGTTGACTTGGTCCGCATCGACATCGGATCGGTCCATCGTCTCAGCAGCGGCGACTGCATTGTCAGCGAGTGGAGCCAAGGCTTCCGCGGCAAAATTCACCGCCGGAGCGAGTTTCACCGGCGTTTCGGCGGCAACCGGTGGCGTCGCGGGCTGCGAAGCTTCGGGGTCTGACAGCTCGGGGTCTGACAGCTCCGGCTCTGATGCCGCCGGCTCTGCGCTCGGACCCGCCTGCATCGGTGGCTCAGCAGCTGCCTGAACGCTGGGTGTCGATTCACCGTCGAGTTCGACGGCGTTGTCGGTCGACGGGCCTGCCCCGACCGCACCGCCTGGTACCGCAGCCTCTGCTGCCGGAGTTTCTGCTGCCGGAGTTTCTGCTGCCGGAATCTCGGTGTCGGATTCGACTGCGAATTCGCTGGTGAACGCATCACCGGCTTCAGCGGTGTCATCGGACAGGGTGAAGAAGATCGGTTGCGTTTCCTGGATCGGCGTCTGCTCGTCGCGGGCGTCGGCGACCGGAATGACACGCGAATCCTGTTCGGCGGCGACGCCGATGGGAGCGGTGTGCCCGACGGTCAGCCGAGACGCGGCATTGGATGACACTGCGGACCGGATCGGCGTGGCCGCGCCGGTCGGGATCGCCAGCGGCGCCGGAGAGTTCATGGCCGCTGTTTTGGCCGCCCAAGACAGTTGTGCTTGATCGGGTTGATTCGGCTGGGCGAACGTCTTGGCGGGGGCAGGCCCGAACCGGTCAAAGGCTTCGACCTGAGTCGCGGGGACCTGCTCGCTGGATCCGAGCGCGATCAGCGGTCGGTCGCTGACGCCGGTCGCTGACGGGGCATGGAACCGCGGATTTTGCCTGACGCGTCCCACCGGTGACGCCGCCATCGACGGATGGCCGCCGGCCATGGTTGCAGACCGAACCGCCCCGTTGGCGGGAGTCGCCGGAGCCTGCCCGGGCGCCACAAACGGATTGGACTGGACCGCGCCCATGGGCATCGGGGAAGCAGTAGGTGCACCGCCATGGACGATTCCCGGCGTGGTGCTGTTTTGATTGAAGAAACGCGATTGGATCATCCCGCCTTGCGGTTGTTGACCGCCCGCAGTTGAGCCGGACGCGACCAACACCGCCACCAGAACCGCTCGCTTGGCGATTCGTCTGGATGGGTCGCCGTTTTGGCTTGTCAATTTCGCGTTGTTCACACGCATGCCGCGTTCCTAGGTCCCGGTGATTTCGGCCCCAATGAACCGCGTTCGGTTCATCGAAAGGATGTGCCCCCCTCGGCACACCGACGGCACACAGTGATTGCGCACTGTATGTCCGTTGGTTTACGTATCGGATGCGTGTTGGCGCGACATTAACGATTCTCGGGCCTCTAGCACCTGTAACGCTGGAATCGTTTGTCGCGGCCGTGCGGCCGTGGATTGCCTCCACGGGTCACACAAAAAGCCCGGAATCGATAGGATTGGACCAGACGTGTCACGACCGGACACGACAACAACGCCGCAGGCTTAAAAACGGATTTTCACCAGGGGGACTGCTTCGCCGTGTCATTTGATCTTTTTCCAGAATTGCTGTGCCGACGCGAGTTTCTGGGCTGGGACCGGCCCTTGCTGCCCGGGGTGGTCCGCTATTTCATCGATCAGGCGGGCGAAACCGGCTGTTTGGACTTGAGCGACTGGATTTGCGTGCTGCCCACGGCCCAGTCGATGCTGCGTTTCGGTCGGCTGTTGCAATCGGCGGCCGATGACCAGGGACTCGACTATCTCGCGCCCCGCATCACGACGTCGGGAGAATTGGCTGAACTGCTCTACCAGCCCGAGGCCCCGATCGCGATCGAGTTCGAGCAAACGCTGGCCTGGGCGAGGGTGTTGCGTCATCGCGACGCCGAGTCATTGCGGCCGCTGCTGCCGGTGCTACCGGAATCCGATGCGATCGGCCCCTGGCTGGAACTCGCCGGGACGTTGCGGCGATTGACGGCCGATCTGGCGGCCCACGAGGTGAGTTTCGCGGACGTCGTTTCGGTCACCGACAGCGATGCCGAGCAGGCCCGCTGGAAACTGCTGCAAGAACTCTTCGAACTTTACCTCGGCGAGCTTGCCGCGGCCGGACGCAGCGACCCGCACCAGCAGCGTCGGCGTGCGATCAAACGAAAAACGATTCGGTCGGGACGCTTGATCGCGCTGGTCGGCACCAGTGACTTGAATCCATCGATTGCCAAGGTGATCGCGGAAGTCGAGCGCGACGTCGTGGCCTTCATCGCGGCGCCCCAGGACAAGGAAGCTTGCTTTGATTGGCTCGGCTGCCTCAAGCCGGACGCCTTTGCCGATTTCCAATTGCCGCTGACCGATGACCATCTGGTGCCGGCCGGCGATATCGCCGATCAAGCGACCGCGGTCAGCGAGGCGGTGACGGAATTTGCATCGCGCTATCAACCGGCACAGATTGCCGTCGGCGTGACCGATGATTCACACGTCGCCGCCACCGAGATGCAACTCGACGGATGTGGTTTTCCTACCTACCGGCACGTCGGCTGGACCGTCGCGTCGACCGCCGTGGGGCGACTCATTTCGCTCACCGCCAGCCTGGTCGCCCGGCCGACCTGGCGATCACTCGCGGCACTGGTGCGGCACGGCGATGCCCATCGTTTCCTCCACGCTCAACTCAACCAACCCCAAAGCGACGCGGCACAGCAAGACTACCTGATTCCGCTCGACCAGATGCTTGCCAATCATCTGCCGGTGCGATTGTCGGATCCGTTGCCGCCGGCGGCGCTGAAACGCTATCCCGCGGCGGAACAACTGCACCATGCCGTCCTTCAATGGCTCGCGCCACTGATCCCCAAGCATCTGTCCGACGGACCGCGACCGACCCAACCGATCGCCGACTGGTGCGATCGGCTGCTGCAATGGCTGGATTCGATTTACGCCGATCTGGGAACCGCCGACCAAGGAACTGCCGACGCGACTCAGCCCGATCGCCGGTTGACCGTCGAAGCGGTCGCGAAAGTCCGTGACCTGTTGACACGGTTCACCAAACTCAGCCGCCATTTAGACGCGCCCGTCACCGCCGCGTCGGCTTTGGAACTGATCACGTCACGTCTGTCCGATCTGCGAGTCGGGCAGGACCAGCACGCCGATGACATTCAAATTCATGGCTGGTTGGATTTGGCATTGGATGATTCGCCGGCAATGGTCGTGGTCGGTTTCAATCATCCCTTCGTGCCCTCGGCGGTCACCAGTGATCCGTTTCTGCCCGGTTCGCTGCGTTCGCGACTGCGAATCGCCGATAACGAACGCCGCTATGCTCGTGATCTCTATGTGACGCAGTTGCTGCTGTCGACACGCCGAGACATCCGTTTGATCGTGGGCAAGAATTCTGCCGACGGAACACCGACGCCGCCCAGCCGATTGTTGGCCGCTTCATCACCCCCGGACGTGGCTCGGCGAATCCGGATGCTATTGGCCGCTGATCGCGACAAGGTCAACGTTTCGCACCGTTGGGACAGCGATCGCAAAACGACCGATCTTCCCATTCCAGAATTCCATCCCGAGGAATGCCCCGTCAAATCGATGAGCGTGACGGCTTTCAAGGCCTACCTCGAATGCCCCTATCGGTTTTACCTGCGACATGTGCTGAATCTGAAACCCGTCGACGACTTGGCCCGCGAACTGGCCGCCAACCAATTCGGCGACTTGGTCCATGCTGCGGTCGAGCACTTTGGGGAGTCTGCCGAGAAAGACGAAGCGGACGAAAAGCGGATCTTTGAATCGTTACGACATCACTTGCACCAATATGCGGCTGACCAGTACGGCGATCACGCCGAAAGTGCCGTCCGGCTGCAAGTCCGTCAAGCCGAGCGACGATTGCAGTTCGTCGCCGCCGAGCAAGCCGCACGCATCGCGCAGGGCTGGAGAATCCACGCGACCGAAGCCAGTGTCGAAGAATCCAAAGGCGCTTCGATCACGGTGGACGGAAAAAAAATGGGTTTGAGAGGGCGTTTCGATCGGATCGACCGCAACGTTCAAACCGGACAATGGGCGATCTTGGACTACAAAACCCACGGTCACAAACCGGAGAAAAAACACCTTCGCAAAAACCGCGACACCGGCCAATTCGAATGGATCGATCTGCAATTGCCGCTGTACCGAATGATGGTGCCCTTTCTCGGCATCGAAGCGCCGCCGCAAGAAGTCCAACTGGGCTATTTTAATGTCAGCGACAAAGCGGACGAAACCAAAATCAACATCGCGGAATTCGGTGAACCCCTGATGGAGCAAGCCAAGGATCTGATTCATCAATGCGTCCGCCGTATCTTTGCCTGTGATTTCGCACCCAGCGACCAAGGCGTGATGTACGACGACTACGAAATGATTTTGCAAACCGGAGTTGCCAGTCGGATGCTGGCCGGTGCGACGATCGCCGAAGGAGACAACGACCAGTGAGCACCGAAATCAGATCCCACGACCGTTCCCCCAGCGACGTGTTCCTCGACGGCAACCTGCCGCCGGTCTTGGTGCGGGCATCGGCCGGCACGGGGAAAACGTATCGTTTGACCGCACGACTGTTACAGATCCTGTTCCAGGGGGCGGCCCCCGAATCGATCCTCGCGACCACGTTCACGCGTAAAGCGGCGGGCGAAATTCTGGAGCGGATCCTGTTGACGCTGGCCGAAGCCGCCGATCCGGAAAACGATGCGGCGTTGGAGGATCTGCGGCGGCAAGTCGGCCTGGAGACATTGCCCCGCAGCCTGTGTTTGCAACTGTTGCAGCGTCTGGTCGCAAACATTCATCGCATCCGCATCTGCACCTTGGACAGCTTGTTCACCCAGCTGGCCAAATCGTTTCCCTTTGAATTGCAACTGCCGCCGGTTTGGCGATTGACCGACGAGATCGAAGAAGCGTGGTTGCGCGAACGCGCGATCGACTCGATGGTCTCAATGCTTCAGCCCGGCGAGTTGGCGACCCTGTTGGCGATGCTCAGCAAAGGTGAAACAAAACGCTCGATCGTTCGTGAGCTGATTCAAATCGTCTCGGGCGCGTACACGAAAGCACGGCAGACGGCGCCTGAGGCTTGGACCAATCTGGACGCGCCCACCGCGCCCGACGATGCCGCTTTGACGTCCGCCGCCGGTTCCTTTCGCCTGTCCGATCCGCCACAGAAAACGGTTCGCGCCAAACTCGATGCGATGGCTGAACTCCTCGAGACGCGTCAATTCGATTCGCTGGCGACCGAAACGCTGATCAAGAACTATGCCAAAGCAAAACGCAACGGAGAGCCGACGAAGCTGGGCCGATCCGCGCTGCCCGACGGCCTGGATGACGCACTGGGCGCGTTGTATGCCGCCGCGCGTTCAAACACCCTCTCGCTGTTGGCCGCACAAAACGATGCCACCGGCCAGGTACTGGCGCTGTACGACGGACAAGTCGCGCAGCTGAAACAATCCTTGCGAACACTCGGCTTCGACGACATTGCCGTGCGGTTGGCGAAACAGTTTTCCAAGGTCGACCATCGCTCGATCAGTCGACGCTTGGATGGCGCGATCGACCATGTCTTGTTGGACGAATTCCAAGACACTTCGCCGGCCCAGTGGCAGGTCCTTCGGCCGCTGGCGTTTCGATCGGCCGATGCGGCAATCGACCCCGATCCCGATCCGGAAGCCGCGGTCAAACGCTCGTTTTTCTGTGTCGGGGACACCAAACAGGCGATCTATGGCTGGCGCGGCGGCGTGGCAGAGATCTTCGATGCGGTCAGTGCCGAAATCGGCGGCGTCGAATCGATCGAACAGAACACGAGTTTCCGCAGCAGCCCGGTGATCATGGATTTGATCAATCGCGTCTTCAGAAACCTCTCGCGACACAAGATCGCCGACGCCGCCTCCGACGGACACGACGCCGACAAAGCGACCTACGAAGCCCGCGCCGTCACCCAGTTCGCCAAACGGTTCCCGCAACACGTGGCGTTCAAGGCTTCGTTACCCGGTTACGTTCGCATGGAGACCTGCGAGAAGATCGACAGCCGCGACGGCGCGGAAAAGACGCAAGCCTGTTATCAGTTGGCGGCCCGACGCATTGCCGAACTCTCGCGCGCCGCGCCGGAGCGTTCGATCGGTGTCTTGACGCGAACCAACAAAGGCGTCGCCAATCTGATCTTCCTGCTGGAACAACTCGGCGTCGACGTCAGCCAGGAAGGCGGAAACCCGTTGGTCGATTCCGCCGCAGTCGACTTGGTCCTGTCGGCATTCATGATGGCCGAGCATCCCGCCGACGGTCGTTGGAAATTTCATGTCGATCATTCTCCGCTGGGTCAGGTCGAGGGCATGTCGGCCGACTACGTCAGGGATCTGGTCACCGAAGTCGGGATCGCACGTGCCGTCCAACACTTGGCCGCCTTCCTCGCACCGGTTTGCGGCCCCCGTGATACCACACGTCTGAAACAATTGGCCCAGTTGGCGGTTGCTTATGAGCCCAACGCGACCGACCGCATGCGAGATTTTGTCCGAATGGTCCGTGAGAAACGAGTTGAACGACCGCAGTCGGCTGCCGTTCGCGTGATGACGGTTCACCAATCCAAGGGTTTGGAATTCGACGCCGTGTTTTTGCCAGAGCTGGACGGTAATCTGACCGGCCAACCTCCGCTGTGCATCGCAGACTCGCGGAATCTGACCGAACCGCCGGTCGGGCTCTCTCGATTCTTGACCAACGAGGCCTGGCACTTTCTGGACACCCGCTGGCGCAAAGCGTTCGGGCGTGATGCGGCAGGCAAAATGACCGAGGCGCTGTGCCTGCTCTACGTCGCGATGACACGCCCCCGCCAGGCGCTTTACATGGTCGTTCAACCCTGTAAACCTGACGACAAAAAACCGGCCGCATTGATCCACGCGGCGCTGGGCGTGGACACGAATCCCAGCGAAGGAGAAACGCTATTGTATGAAGCCGGAGATTCGAATTGGTATGAACGTTGACGATCACCTTCCCTGGAGGTCGTGCAGTTTTAACGTCACCCTCCTGGCAGGAGGGTCGAGCGCAGCGAGGGGAGGTCGAAAAGTGAATCGCGGCGTTCACTTCACTCTTGATGGGCGATCCCAAGCAACAACGGAAACCCTCTCCTCGCTACGCTCGACTCTCCCAGGGGGAGAGTGACGAAAACCCTTGAATATCAACGACTTTAAGACTGCACGACCTCGCCAGAGAGGGTGACTTCACGTCTTGCGTCTTGTTTTCCCCAATCCCCAACATCGCCTTGACCACACGAAAGATCCTTCACGCCGCGGACATTCATTTGGACAGTCCGCTCAAAAAGCTCGACCGCTACGACAGTGCGCCGTCCCAGCGGATTCGCCGCGCGTCTCGTCGCGCGCTGGAAAACCTGACCACGCTGGCCATTGAAGAAGACGTCGATCTGGTCGTGATCGCAGGCGATTTATATGACGGTGACTGGCCCGACCAAAACACCGGATTGGCGTTCGTCAAAGAGGCCGCCAAATTGGTCACCGCAGGAATTCCGGTGTTGGTCATTCGCGGCAACCACGACGCGGCGAACCAAATGACGGCGTCCCTGCCGCTGCCCAAGAACCCCGACGGCAGCGACATTTTCCTGCAAACGGGAAAGGCGGAATCGAGGTTCTTGGAAGACATCGGCGTCGCCGTTCATGGACAATCGTTTCGCAGCCGCGCCGAAAAGTCGAACATGGCGGCAAAGTATCCCGACGCGGTCGCGGGAATGTTCAACCTGGGCATGCTGCACACCGGACTGGAAGGTGCCACCTCGCACGCCCACTACGCTCCATGCACTCCGGCCGGGTTGACGGAGAAGGGCTACGACTACTGGGCGCTCGGCCATATCCACGTCCGTGGCGACCATCAAATCGAAGGCGGACCGCCGATCGTGTTCAGCGGCAACTTGCAAGGCCGACACATCGGCGAACAAGGTCCCAAGGGCTGCGTCTTGATCGAAGTCGATGCCAGGAACCGTTGCCGATACGATTTCCATCCGCTGGACGTGTTGCGTTGGCACGAATGTGTGATCGACGCCAGTCACATGCAGGATCGCGATGAAATACTGGATGCCTACCAGGGCTGGCTTTCCGAACAAATCGATGCCTGTGACGGCCGCTTGCTGGTCGCCCGGGTTCGGTTGACCGGCCAGTCGTCGCTGCACGCGGCGCTGCATCAAAACACCGAGTGGGTTCGCGCGGAATTACAAGCGATCAGCGTCGCCGCGGGCAACGAACAGGTTTGGTTAGAAGACGTCAAGATTCGAACCGCCATGCCGACCGACCAAAAGATCTCACTCGATTTCGACGGGCCGCTCGAAAGTCTGGACTGTGTGCTCAACACCCTGCGCAACGACCCGTCGCTCGCCTCCGTGATCGAACAAGAACTTGCCGGGTTATCGAAGAAACTCCCCAAGGAACTCAAGGGTGACGAAGACCAGGCGGCCTTTCCGTTTGGCGATGAGCAATGGGTCGCGGGGCTGGTCGAATCCGCCGCGGCCGACGTCGTCGGGCGACTTCAACAAGACGAATCGACCGCGGGTGCGGCAGGAGCCAAGAAATGATCATCGAACGACTCGATCTCAAAGCGTACGGATTGTTCAGCGATGAATCCCTGGATTTGTCCGCAGGCCCCCGTCGCTTCCACCTGGTTTATGGCCCCAACGAATCGGGAAAATCGACGTGTTTGCGAGCGATCAGCGCGCTGCTGTTCGGCATCCCAACCCGGACGACGGACAGTTTTCTGCATTCCAACGCAAAACTGCGCGTCGGTGCGACCTTGCTCGGTCCCGACGGAAATCGTCTAACGGTGATTCGGCGCAAGAACGGCAAAACAAAGCTGCACGCCGAGGACGACAAGACGCCGATCGACCCGATGGAATTGGAGCAAATGCTCGGGGGCATCGACGAAGCCGCCTTTCACCATCGCTTCGGGCTTTCTCACGAACAGCTGGTTGCCGGTGGACAAGCCGTCCTGGACAGCAAGGGTGAACTCGGTGAAATCCTGTTTGCGGCCGGTGCGGGCGTCGGCCGGCTGAAAGCGATTCAAACCGAACTTGAAAACGAAAGCAAGGAACTGTTTCTCGAACGCGGCAAGAAACGCATCAACAGTTTGCTGAGTGAACTGGACGAAAAACGCAAAATCGTGCGTGAACTCCAGACGCCGCCGGCCGAATACCAACTCCTCAAACGCCAGTTGGCCGAGGCTCAGCAACAATCGCAAGAACTGGCCGATGAACGCACACGGTTGGCCCAGTCGCTGGCCAAACAAAAAGCGATTCGCGAAGCCCACGCGATCGTTCCCATCTGGCGACGGCACAAGGCCCAATTGGAAACGTTGTCATCGGTGCCGACGCTCGACGAAGACTTTGCCGCCCGCCGCCGAGAAGCGTCCGCGAATCGTCAAACCTATCAACGATTGGTCGATCAATTACAACGTGAGATCGAGGCCACGGAAAAGGAAATCCAATCGTGCTTGATCGATCCGGCGACGATGGAGCATGAAACCGAAATCGTCGCCTTGTTCCAAGGAATCGCCGCGCGCGAAGCGGCGTCGAAAGATCAAGCCAACCTGCACCGGGTCGTCAAAAACCGGAACCGCCACCTGCGTGAATTGCTGCGTGATCTGGACATCGACATCACCGACGATGCGCCGGACGACGAAGTCGATCAACACGTCGACCGGTTGCACGTCAGCGACGCGGCGCAAATTCGAATCAACGAATTAGCCGGTGATTGCGAGATGCTGCGACAACAGGAACGCGATTCACTGGAGTCGCTGCAAGCGTTGCGGAAACAACTTGCCGAATTGGACGACGAACTGGAACGACATCCAGACGTCGCAGACCCGGCGATGATCGAGTCGGTGCTTTCAGAGATCGGTCCGCCGGCGACCCTGATGGATCAGGCCGACCAAGAACGGTCCAGTTGCCGAGATCTCGAATCACAGTGCGAACGATTGATCCGAGAACTTCGCCTCGGCCAAGTCAGCCTCGACGATGCGGCACGCCTGCAACCGCCGACGGCCGCGGAGATCGATGACCACGACCAAACACTCCGCGATCGCGCCCGCTTTGTCGATGATGCTCAGAAAACAGTTGCGACCTTGCGGAAACAGCTTCACGATGCCGGCGAAAAACTGACCCGCTTGCAAGCCGATCAACCGCTTCCGACCGAGCAAGAACTCGAACATTCACGCGAAACACGTGACCAATCGGTCGATCGACTCGCCGACTCACGCGACGATGAAGAGACCTTCCAACAATCCACACGCAAGCTGCGGCAGTCGATTCGCACCGCCGACGACGTGGTCGACACGATTCGCTCCCACCAGAAGCAGGTGACCGAGCGGGCCTCGGTCACGCTGGAGATTGCCAACTTAAAAGACGCGATCGACGCGGCGGACGAAGCGGTCATCCAGGCCGAACGTCTGGCCGCGGAGGCGTCCCAGCAGTGGAGTCAGCTGTGGGAAAGCCGCGGGATCGCCGCCGGCAAGGTCCGCGAAATGCGAAACTGGGTCGCCAAACATCAGACCCTGGTTGAAAAATACCACTCGCTGGAAAAAGAACGCGGACGGCTGGATTCCACACTGACTCGCATGGATCGCAATGCGACGCGGTTAGCCCACGCCCTGCAAGGGGCCTGGTCCTCACGTCCCGTCGCTGCCGGCCATGTCGCTGCCGGCCATGTCGCTGCCGGCCATGATGGGACGTCGGCAGTGGTGGATGACCCGATGAATCTGGAATCCTTGCACGACCGTGCGACAGCGCTGCGGAATGAACTCGTCGCAGCTGCCTCGCATCTGGAACAGATCCGCCGCAAGCGAAACGAAATCCACGCGGCGCTGCCCGCGGCCGAAGCCAAATATGAATCCAATGCGGCGAAACGAAAGCAATGGGACAGCGACTGGAAGCAGGCGATTGCATCGTTCGCCGGCGACCAGGACGTCAGTCCAAGCGTGATCAGCATGCGGTTGAAAAAGATCGCCAAACTGTTTGAAGAGACTCGTGAACGCGACATCATTCTCGGACGAATTCGCTCGATCGATGACGACGGCCGTTCGTTTGCACAGCGGGCGGCGGTGATCGCACGAATCGTCGGTTTGGAATGCAAACCCGACCAACCCAGTGCGGAGATCGCACAAGCATTGTACGAACGACTGCAGGCGGCAAAGAACGCAGCCAGTCAAACCGAACGTTTCAAAGCCGATCTGACCGCGGCAAAAGCCAGACTTGTCGATGACAATCAGGTGCTCGAAGCGGCCTCGGGACAGCTTGCACAACTTTGTCGCGAAGCCGGCGTCGACAACACCGACGCATTGCCCGGCGTGGAACAAAACGCCGCCGAAAAGCGAACCGCCCTGCAGGCCTGTGCCCGCGCCGAAGAACAATTGGCGTTGATCGCCGGTGGGGTCGCGGTGGAACAATTTGCACAGCAAGTGGAATCGCATGATCGGGTCGAATTGGAACACGAAATCGGCAAACTCGAAGAATCGTTGCAGACACTCAACGAACGCTGGTCCGCAGTCGAACAGCAGGTCGGGGCGCTCAAGAAAGAGCTGTCCGGAATCGACGGAGGAGATCGTGCCGCGGAACTGAACCAGGAACTGCAACTGCTGCACGGAACCATCCAGCGGGAATCGCAGCAGTACGCCAAACTGCGAATCGCGTCGATGATTTTGCAACAATCGATCGAGCACTACCGCAGCGAGAACGAAAGTCCGGTACTAAAAATCGCCTGCCAAGCCTTCGAAGAGTTGACGTGCGGCCGATATGCCGGGTTGAAACCCGAGTTCGATGACAAGGGGCGTTCGAAATTATTCGGCATCGCCGCGTCGCCCGCGGGAGAAGAAAATCTGGTGCCCGTCGACGCGATGAGCCTGGGGACCGCCGACGCGCTCTACTTGGCCATGCGGCTCGCATCGCTCGAACACCAACTCTCCGCGGGGCACGCGATTCCCGTCGTGATCGACGACTGTTTGATCCAACTGGACGACCAACGCACCATCGCGGCGATGAAGCGATTTTCGAGATTGTCTGAGCGAACCCAGGTCATTCTGTTCACCCACCATCAACACCTGATCGATTTGGCGCAGTCCGCGCTCGAGCCTGACCATTACCATCTGCATCGTCTGGCGCGCTGACAGTGAATCCACACTCCTGCCGATCGCGATGCTCACACCGACAACAAGCACGCTTTAACAACATGTTGTGTTTTGCTGAAGATACGGTTAGGAGTTGACTTTATCGGTCAAGCTCGTGCATCAGCCGTTACCATTTCGATTCAAGTGAATGGACGTGTCAACGCGCTGGCAGCGTGGGCGAAATGCGAGTGAAAAATGGCTCGATTAGATAGACAACTGGACAAGATTTCCGGCGAGAAAGTCGTCCGACTCCATTGGACCGACGACGACTCCATGGACATCGAAATGCTGCGGGCTGACATCGTTCACGAAATCAATTCGCACGAACACCGGATCCCTCTGGACCTGCGCGGTGTCAAAGGTGCTCCATCCGAATTAGTCGACTTGCTCCTGGACATGGACCGCTACGCACGATCCAAGACCAAAATCTTGTCACTGACGTGGATGCTTCCGCCGCTCCGTGAGGCGTTCGACCGGCGTTTGGGACGCCAACGCAAATCCAATTCCAACGGTGAAACGGATGCCGCCAGCAAAACGGCATGTGATCTGCTAAAGCATGCCGAAGAAAAGAAAGAGTATGATCTTTCGAAAGCCGAAAAACTTGAGCGAAAGAAACGCTCCCAAAAGTCAAAAGCGGGGAAAAGAAACTACCTAACACTCGTCGCATTCATCCTGGTCGGGGCGATCGTCGTCGGCGTGATCGAGGGATTCATCATCATGCAACAAGAGGAATCTCTGATCATTCCTGAAAAAGGGTTTGAATGAAGGGGACGGACAGACGTGTTGGTGTGCAGGCTTTAGCCCAATACCGCTAAGTTAACATGAATGAGGGGGCCCGGACGCTGGCGCGAACCGGCTGATATCAAACGAATATCAGCCGTTTGGCGCGAGCCTACGGGCCCTCATCTGAAGAAATGACGCTTGACTTAGCGGTATTGGGCTTTAGCCGCCCACTGTCGCTGCGTCGCAGCGATAGAGAATCGCCTAAAGGCTAAACACCAACGGTTGCAGGCGATAGCAGCGACACGCCATCATCGGGTGGATTCGATCTGCGGAGTGATGCAGCACTAGACGCTGTCCTGCCAACACTGCGTTCAGATCGACCAATCGTCGATTCGGCAATCCCGTCTGCCAACGAAAGAAACGGTGCATCAACCATTGGTACGCGGTGGCTTGCCGCCGCCGCCAGGTCGAAGACGGCCAGACAAAATCGACGAAGTAGAAGGTCCCGTCGTCGCGGAGGGAGGCAAGAAACCGGGGCAAACAAGCGGCCAACTCGTCTTCGGTGAAACAATCCAAAAAGAATGCGGCCACCACAAGGTCGAAACGGTTTTCCGGCACGTCGTACGATCGTGCATCAACTTGAACAAACTCAACGCGATGCAGCGCCCCGATCCGTTCGACCCGTCGTCGCTGTTGATTCAGCATTTGGCGGCTCTGGTCGACCGACGTGATCCGGCAATCCGGTTGGGTGATGCAGAGTTGTTCGAGCAGCCGTCCGGTTCCGTCACCGAGAACCAACGCTCGACCGACGCGAGGGAGTTGGTCCAGCAGCGCAAGACGCGCCCGGTGCAGTGCATTACCGAACAGGCAGATTTCCAGCCCACGATAGATCTTTGCCAGTCGGTCGTATCCGCGTACCGATTTTGCGTTGTTTTTCATCAGCGTGATTTTACCAGCGGGAAGCGTCAGCGAGCGGCACCCCAGCGGGAAGCGTCACAGCTTGTCGATTTAATCGGGATTTGCAGAGTCAATGGTGAGCCGCTGGCCGTAAGGCCTCGGGCGGGCGCCGAAATGCCCGGCCGCTTACGCGTCGCGGCTCACTAAGTCGACAGCCCGGTCAGCGAGCGGCGTGTGTTGCGTTCACCGTCATCTCCCGCCACTGGCTCACGCCACGTGCTGGGATCATCCTACCGCGTTTCCGGAAATGCTCTCGACGACTGAACGGGCGACCCAAAACACTACCGGCGGTACCACCAACGCAACATCCGCCAGGACAACCAACCGACCGGTCGAAACGGCCCCCGCTCCATCGACAGACTCGGTCGTCAGATACCGTGAACCGGCGACGGCCAGCACGAACAGCATCGCATCGCTGGCGATCAAACAGAACCCGATGCCCGGTGCAATTAAATTGGTCGCAACCAATACGGTCGTGATCAAGGCGTGCAGGATCAGCGCTGCTGGTAAAACACTGACGGTACGCGGCACGCGCAACACCCATGAGTCGAACGCTTGAAGCCGATCCAAATCACGCTCCAACATCGCGATCGTCAAACAGTTTGTGGTGAATAAGATCGCAGCCATCCACACCGAAACCGGCAGCGAAAAAGTCCCCTGGGGCGTCCATGCGGTCCACGCATTCAAACTGACCCCGAATGCAAACACCAACCCGGCCAATAGTTCCTTGGGCAACCACGGCGCCGAGTTCCTCGGGAACTGCACGCTCGCGACGTACGCCACGACGACGGCGATCGCGGCACATCCCCAACGCAATTGGGCATCGGACGCAAACGCGACGACCAGGGCGGTATCAAGCCCCAACGCCAAAAACCATCCCAGGCAGAGCTGCTTTCGATAGCGAAAGTGAAAGTGATGGCGTATCGAGTGCCGGCGCCGGGTGTCCAGCCGGATCGAATCGAACAGCCGATCGGCGGTGTAGACCAGCCAGATCGACAACCCGATGATCGCGAATTCGTACCACGACGGCAGTCGATCGCAATACTCGTCGGTGAACACCAGCAACCAAACCAAGCCGACGGCGACCGAATCGAGCGACAGGACGTTTGCCCATGCCCACGGGGGAATGATCGCGGAGTCATCATCCGCATGGTTTTTGGTCACATTCCACACCCAAGACGTTGCTGTCTAGAATATCACTGCCTTCCCGGTCTGCAACACGCTCCACACACCGATTTCGTCTATCGGCGCTCCAGCGTTGCGATCCTCCGCATCAGACACGAACCGCATTAAACCGATGCCACCGTCAAAACGGAAGTCCGGCGCCGCCCATGGGAACGAAACGAACGCAAGAAAGTTCGTCCGTAATATCTGCCTCACGCTGTACGCGTTGGTGCTTGTCGCATCGGCGTTTTCGGTCACGCGGTGGCAGGGCGTGGAAAATCATTGGTTGCTCCTGGTCGGATTTGTGCTCAGTCAGTGCTCGATGGTCGCCCTTTGGGCAGCTGATTTTCGTGGTCACGCCGCAGTGTCCTGTGCCGCGTTGACGTTCGTTTCGATTTTGTGCTGGTGGATCATCACGCCGTTTCGGTTCATCGGCTTTGGCGACGCCTCTGAAGTCTGTTGGGTGATTGTCGTCACAACGCAAGCCTTGGCGACGATGACGGGTGCGACCTGCCTGGACACGTTTTCGAAATCATCGCGAAGAAAACACAGCAATCGTGTCGTCCACGGCGTCCGACTGAGAAAATTTTCGTTCAGCATCGGGAATCTGATCTTGTGGACCACCTTCGTTGCAGTCGGACTGCTGATCGTGCAACAAATCTTGCTTTCCAATGGCTGGACCTCGGATTCGCCCGGCGCGACGCAAGTGTGGCTCGCCTTACTGATGGGGCTTGCTGGTGCAGCCCTTGCCGTGATGTGGCTGGCTATTTTCCGGGGGGCCCTTTGGCCGGTCGTCGCACAACGCTTGATCATGTGGTTGCCGGTGTGTCTGTTCGGTACCTTTTTCTTTCACCTCTTGATGGCTTACCTGCAAGGCGCGCTTTTCATCCCGTCGATCAAGACGGTGACGCCGCTGGTCGGGCAATATTTCTTTGACGGCTTGACGCTTTTGGCGACGCTCAATCACACCCGCCGCTAAAAACGGGTCCCGACCCGAATCAGCATCGCGTCTTGAATTTCAAGATCACTGCGACCACGTTCGAATTCGAACCGCCGACCAAACGCGTATCCCACTTCCGCAGAAATCTTGCGTCCCAGCGCGAACGGCATGCCCGGTTGTCGGCGAGGCGTTGATTCCCAGCCGAGCACCAATCGCCAATCGCGATAGGTCAGTTGATCGTCAACGCCATCGTTCCACTGATAGCCCCACGTTCCTCCCTCCAGCCCGGCGCCGACGTAGCCCCATTGTTGGCGAATTCCATCGTCGGCCAACAACAGCGATGCGCGGGGTCGAGGAAACGAAGCGTCGAATCGCAGGCTGGGATTGGGCTGGTAGATGAACCCGATCGCCGGCACAACCGGAATGTCATTACGACCGAGTGCGATCGCACCGAATGTCCACGTCCAACGCTCGTTGGGCTGATACAGCGCGAATCCGCCGCCGCGGAACTGCCACGCGTCGCTGGAGTGGTTGTCGCCATCGGTCGCGTTGGCCACGCCCAGCATCCAGCGGAACGACCATCGATCGTTGCGACGGCGACTCCATGACAACCCGATTGAAGTCTCGTACAGATCGCCCGGCAGATCGAAAACCGCCGGTGCCTTCAAGTCGGTGTATTCGAATCCCAGGCTGAACATCGGCGGAGGGGGACCGAAGATCGGATACAACGGCATCGTGACTCTTGCGTCGTACGATGAAAGCTCAACCTCGTCCGCTTCAGCCAGCCACTGATATCCCAACCGAACACTGGGTCGCATCAGTTGCCGAAGTCGCTCGGGCGTCATACCTGCCGGTTGCGGAGACGCAGTCGTCAAAGCGGACGCGTGAGCGACGGGCTCCGCGGCCACCGAACGCGATGCCTGCTGCGCAACAACAGGCCGCGTGATGAGCACCGGCATCACCACGACCGAAAACACTGCGGCTAGGAACGTCCTCGCTCTCAATTCTTTAATCCATCCGTGCGTCGGTTGCGGGAAACATCCTGTTCCACGCGGTTTGGTCGATTGAACCCGGTGGACTGCTGGACTCTAGCGATCGATCAAGCCGGAGCGAAATACGGGATCCGGCGGCAAGCCTTCGCTGCGAACGTCCGGCTCGATGAATTGGGGCTCAAGGAAACCGGGAAATCGAGAAGAAGATGGCAGAAAAATGGGAGGGCAGAAAAATAGGTTGCCGGAGGTGAGACAAGCAAATGGGTGGCACAAAAATCGGTGGGGACGACAAGAGCGAGCTTATTCTCCGATTACTCGTCTCCCATTTTCCTGCCCCCCGTTTTTCTGCCATTCCGCCGCACGAAGGCGGTTCTGTCACCGCAGACCTAGCTGACCCCCTACAATTTGCAGTTATCCCCCAGGAGAGGTCATCAGGTGTTTGGCAAGTTTCCGTTCTCGATTCTATCGTTCGCCACCGTGCTCGCCTTCGCGACGCTCGGGTGCAGCCGCATTCCCGACGACGGCGTTCGATTTGCCGAGGTGACCGCGTCGCAACCGATCACGATCGAGGACTTTTCGGGTTTGCGATTCACCGACAAAGACGGCAAGGACGTCGCGTTGTCCGAGGTCATGACGCGAGAGTATCTGGTGCTGGTCATCACCCGCGGTTGGTACGGAGGCGTGTGTTTTTATTGCGCATCGCAAACGTCACGCTGGGCACGACGTTTCGACGAATTGGACCCCTACGACGCGCAGCTCGTCGTCATCTTCCCCACCGAAACCGACCAAGACGCTCCGAAGTTGAGCGAGTTGACCAAGCGGATCAAGGGGGGCGAAATCCCCAACGAAGACATTCCGTATCCGATCCTGTTGGATATCAATTTGATGGGCGTCGATCAGTTGGGGATCCGAGCGGAGTTGGCCAAGCCTTCCACCTACATCATCGATCGGCAGGGGCGTGTCCGATTTGCCTACGTGGGCGAATCGATTGCCGACCGCCCCACCGTCGACTCGGTGCTTCGGCAACTCGAACAATTGAACCGATAGACCATTCGACGGACAACCGAATCGAACATGCCGAGCGTCGACCAGGAGAGGAAATTCATCGAGACCTGTCTTGAACTCCAGTTGCTCCAGGAGACCGATGCGAAATCGTTAAGTGAAAACCTGGGCGCATCGGGACGCGACATTTCGCAAACGGCGCTGCAACGTGGCTTGCTGACGCCCGCGGATGTCGACATCGTTTATTCGCTGCAACACCCGATGGACGTCGCACCGGGGTACCAGATTTTGAACCTAGTCGGTCGCGGTGCAATGGGGGCGGTGTACCGCGCCTTGCAGACCGACCTGGAGCGGATCGTGGCGCTGAAGATCATCTTGATCAGCAACGTGTCGCAGCCGAACGCCGCAGCCCGTTTCGAACGCGAAGCCAAGGCGCTCGCGCGACTCCAACACCCCAACATCGTCCAGGCCCTGAACTTCGGCAAGCACGATGGGCGTTACTACTTTGCGATGGAGTTTGTCCCTGGACGCACCTGCGAGGAACTGGTGCGTGAGAGCGGGCTGATGCCGCCGCAAGCCGCCTGGTCGATCGTACGCCAAGTCGCGTCGGGGCTGTATCACGCCGCCGGCCAGAACCTGATTCACCGAGACATCAAACCGGCCAATCTGATTCTGCTGCCGCCACCGGAAGGGTCCGCGACAAAAACCGAGATCGTCAAGATCGCTGATTTCGGCCTGGCGATGTTTGCCGATCCATCCGCCGAACAACTGAAACTGACGACCGGCGACAAGGTGATGGGAAGCCCCGCCTACATGTCGCCCGAGCAGTTCGGTGGGCGCGACGTCGACTTTCGCAGCGACATGTATTCGCTCGGCGCGACCGCCTGGCACCTGTTGTTCGGCAAGCCGCCGCATCAAGGCCGCAGCATCGCTGCACTGTATCAACAGAAATCGGAACGGCTGACGCCCCACCCGGACGACCTCGCGGTCCGGTTGCCCGATGACCAAATGACGTTGCTCTTGGGGTTGCTCGATCCTGATCCCGATTCGCGTCCGCCAAGCTACGGACAACTGATCGATGCGATCGACGCCCTCGATGTCAACGCGGCGCCGACGCCCACCACGATTCCGGCGGCTGAGCCGGTGGGGCTGCCGGCGAGTCTCGTTGCCGAAACATCTCGCCGTGAATTCGTCAGTCAACATCCGACCCTCGACCGGGCCCAGCCCGAGCCAGAAGCAGAAACGGCCACGGTCAGTCCGGTCCATGTGCCCGACGAGATCGTCACCCAAACCGTCGAACTCTCCAGATCCAGTACGCGTCGACGCTTGCCCCATGCTCGATTGCTGACCGCCATCGCGATCTTCGTCCTGGTAGCCCTTACCTTCGGATTGTTGCCGTCTTTCCGATATCGGCCGGGCGAGCGGAAGCCTACACAGGTGATCGGCAACACCCCGCTGTTTGACGGCGTGACGCTCAGCGGATGGGACGTCGGCGGGTCGATGGTCGGAGCTTGGCAAACCGTCCAGGCGCCCGATGCGTCAACCTCGATCGCGTGCATCAGTCGCAAGGGGGCGTTGACCCGGCGGTACGCGACGACGGCCATTCCGCGGATCAGCCTGTTCGTATGGCTGCAGAAGAACAGTGGCGCCGTGGACATCGACTTCGCCTTTGATCCCGCCAATCCGTCCGCCAAACGCGGATGCGTCAGATTGCAGGGGGATCAGACCCTGCTGGGCAGCAAGACGTCCGATTTCGGTGACGTCGATGTGTCCTTCCGTTCCAAGGCGCTCGCGTCGCTGTTCGATCGTTTTCACGTGATCGATCTCGAACGCCAATCAACAGACTGGTTTGTCTTCCTGGAAGAAAAATTTCTCGGATCGCTTCCGATCAAAGACATCGGCAACGGCGACGCCATCCGATTGGTCGTCCATGACAATCAAGCCGGCGACAATGCCGCTCCACAAGTCTTCTTTGCCGACGTCCAGCTCGATGAATTGGGGCTCAAGGAAAGCGGAGAGGTTAAATAAAGGTGGCAGAAAAATGGGGGGCAGGGAAATGGGATTTCGGATGTGAGACAAGAAAATGGGTGACAAGAACATGTGAGTCCTCGGCTGAGTCGATCTTGATTGAAACCGAGTCGTCCGCTCTCATTTTTCTGCCCCCCATTTTTCTGTCATCTTCTTGCCATCCCCAACTATTTTCTTGTCACCCATTTTCCTGTCTACTTCTCTCCCGCCTTCCCATCCAGCCTCCGATCGATCGTGAATGCCGACGCCGGAATCCCGATGACCCCCAAGTCGTTCACGCCAGCCTGCAGTACTCGTTCGAACCTACTGCCTTCCCATGTTTCGGCCATTCCATTGACGACCACCTCGCGCAACGTTGCACTTTCATGAAAGGCCCGAAAGACGATCGTCTGTCCGACCGGCAACCCCGTGATTTTCAGTTTCCCGTCGCCGTCGCTGGTTCCAGCCAGACGATGATCTAAGACGAGAAGGTAGGCGTTCATCCAAGGATGGATGTTGCAACGAATTGGGATTGGGGCGGGTTCGGATTCGTCCAGCGATCGCTGCCAGGGCGCCCCAACCGGACGTGTGATCCCGAGCGCGGAGTTGTTGAAAAACTGAAAATTTGCGTTGTGGCCGACCGGGTCATGATCTTCGACGCGCAGGGTGTCTCCTTTTTGTGCGAGCAGAATGTGAGGCTCGAACCTGCAATGTTTGATTTGCAGCAGCTTGGTTTCGGTGCGACGTTTCTGATCCGGCAACACCGTGCCTCGCCGTCCGGTGTAGACGTACAGCACGACGTTCTTGAGCCCGTGGTTGTCGCCATTGATGATCAGCCGCTCATCGGGAATCGGCACGCTCCCGCAAAATTGCCGATCCAAATGGGGCGTGATGGGCTGGACCGCGGGAGGTCGCTCCAGGTAACGAAAGGTCGCGGTCAGTGTCGCCGTTTCCTGGGCGGCCGCACTGCCCACCAACAGCAAGGCCAGCGTGTATAGTAGGCGAATGGCTCGATTGATTCCCCCCCGCTTCTTTGTCATGATCATGCCTTTTAGACTCTTTCACGTTCTCGTGCTGTTCGGTTGTTTGGTTGCCAATGCGTCGCATGCTCCTCGCGTCTCGGCGGCGGACCGCCCCAATATTCTATTCATCTTTAGCGACGACCACGCACCGCATGCGATCGGCGCGTATGACGGCTGGCTCAAAAGCGTCGACCCGACGCCCAACATCGACCAGCTCGCCAAACAGGGGATCGTCTTTCGAAACAGTTTCTGTACCAATTCGATTTGCGGCCCCAGCCGGGCGGTGATTCAGACGGGCAAGCACAGCCACAAAAACGGCTTCATGAATAACGGGAACTCGTTCGACTGGAACCAGCAAACGTTTCCCAAGCTGTTGCAAAAGGCAGGTTACACGACAGCGATCTATGGCAAATCGCACCTCAAGGGCGAGCCCCAAGGCTATGACGACTGGAAAGTCCTGCCCGGCCAAGGACTGTACTACAACCCGGACATGATCACACCGGAAGGCCGCAAACGGATCGAAGGACATTGTACCGATGTCGTGACGGACTTGGCCGTCGAGTGGCTCAAGCAAGGCCGCAGCGATGACAAACCGTTCATGTTGATGGTCCAGCACAAGGCGCCGCACCGAAACTGGATGCCGGCGGCCCGGCACCTGGATCTATATGCCGACATCGATCTGCCCGAACCCAACACACTGTTCGACAAGTGGCACGACAACGCTCCGCCGGCGCGACACCAAGAGCTGGAGATCGATCGCCACATGCATCTCAATTTTGATCTGTTTGTCGACTTGACCCCCGATTTCGACGGCAACGCATTGGTCGGCCGTTA
This sequence comes from Rhodopirellula sp. SM50, assembly GCF_002289565.1. Taxonomy (GTDB): domain Bacteria; phylum Planctomycetota; class Planctomycetia; order Pirellulales; family Pirellulaceae; genus Stieleria. Next base: position 139,771 of record NZ_NTFY01000030.1, read on the forward strand.
CGACAAATCGGCCTGGCGCAACATGCAGCGGATGACACCGGAACAATTGAAAACCTGGTTTGCCGCCTACCGTCCTCGTGACAAGGCGTTTCACGAAGCCAACTTGTCGGCAGACGGACTGGTTCGCTGGAAGTACCAACGATACGCTAAGAATTACCTGCGATGCGTCAAAGGCGTCGACGAAAGTGTCGGCACGCTGATGGAAACGCTCGATGAACTGGGTCTATCGGACAACACCGTCGTCATCTATTCCTCCGATCAAGGTTTTTATATCGGCGACCATGGCTGGTACGACAAACGCTGGATGTACGAAGAATCGCTGAAAATGCCGTTGATCGTGAAATGGCCCGGCGTGACCCAACCCGGTTCGACTGACGACCATCTGGTCCAAAACTTAGACTACGCCGAAACGTTTCTCGAAATGGCCGGCGCCCAAGTGCCCGATGACATGCAGGGCAAATCACTGGTCCCATTGCTCAAGGGTGAAAATCCCGACGATTGGCGGCGCAGCATCTACTATCACTATTACGAATACCCCAGTGTGCACATGGTGCCCCGGCAATACGGCGTCCGCAACCATCGCTACAAGCTGATTCGGTTTTATCAGTTCGACGAATGGGAGTTCTATGACTTGGAGAACGATCCCGATGAGCTGACCAACCAATACAACAACCCCGAGTACGCCAACCAGATTTCAGACATGAAACTGGAACTGGAGCGTTTGAGAAAACACTACCAAGACGACAGTGACGTGTCGGTGCTGCCCGAGGAAAAACAGATCGAATTGCGAACACCGCAAGCGGCAGGCTAACCAAGCGCGGAAACGACGTGGGAGAGGCTTCCAGCCTGTCGATACGTCACAGTCTTGAACCGTCAATGAGTCAGCGTTCCATGAGTGATTTGTCAGAACCGTCCACAGCGCAACTTCCCGAGCTGACACCCCGCGTGATCGTGCTGGGGCTGATCCTATCGGTCGTGATGGGCGCGGCAAACGTGTATGTCGGACTAAAGGCCGGGATGACCGTCTCGGCCTCGATTCCCGCGGCCGTGATGGCGATGCTGCTGTTCCGATTGCTGTTCAGGAAATCGAGCATCTTGGAAGCCAACCAAGTTCAGACGTGCGCTTCGGCGGGCGAGTCGCTGGCGGCGGGAATCATCTTCACGATGCCGGCAATGATTTTGATCGGGCACTGGCAATCGTTCGACTTCTGGACCGTCACGCTGGTCGCACTGACCGGCGGGCTGCTGGGCATTCTGTTTATGATTCCGATGCGCCGCGTGTTCGTGGCGGACAACGAGGACCTGCCGTTCCCCGAAGGCGTGGCGTGTGCGGCCGTGTTGGAAGCCGGCGAAGAAGGCGACCATCAACAAGACGCCGCGACCAGCTTGTTGATCGGTGGGGCACTGGGAGCCGTCTTCAAGATCACCGCCGGATTCATGGGATTGGTCAACGATACGCTGCAGGTCGCCAGGACGACCGGCGAGCGGATCTTTTATTTCGGCGGGGACCTGTCCCCGATGTTGGTCGCCGTCGGTTTTATCGTGCGACTGAACGTGGCGGTGTTGATCTTTCTCGGCGGCTCGATCGGCTGGTTGATCGGCATTCCGCTGATGGGAGGTGCGTCCCAGTACGAGGATCCGATCAGCGGCGCCTGGACCATCTGGAGTACCGAAATCCGATACGTCGGTGTGGGAGCGATGGTCGTCGGCGGGATCGGGTCACTGATCGCGGTGCGCCGCGGGCTGCTGTCTGCCATCACGGAGCTATGGCACGGACTGCGTGGTCGCCGGGTCACCCAGGATCACGGCCAACGCGACATTCCGTCGGGACTGATTTTGGTGCTCGGCTTGGGTTGCACCGCGATGCTGGGCCTTGTGAATTTTCGTTTCACCGACGACCTCGGCGTCTCGGTCTTGTCGACCGTCGTGATGCTCGCGATGGGTTTTTTCTTTACCGCGGTGGCCAGCTACATCGTCGGTCTGGTGGGCAATTCCAACAGCCCCGTGTCCGGGATGACGATCACCGCAGTTCTGGCGGCCGGCGGACTGTTGTGGCTGTTCAACTATTCGGGAACCCAAGGCATGGTGGCGACACTGGGCATCGCCGCGATCGTGTGCTGCGTCGCCTGCACCAGCGGCGACGTCTGCAACGACCTGAAAACGGGCTCGTTGGTCGGGGCGGCACCGTTTCGGCAACAAACCATGCAGATCGCCGGCGTGTTTGTCGCAGCCTTTGTCATGGCTCCGGTGCTGACGCTGCTGCACAACAACACCCCGGGCGGGATCGGAGGCGCCCAACTGTCCGCGCCCCAAGCCAGCTTGTTCGCGAGTTTGGCCAAAGGGTTTGCGGGCGAAGGCGAACTTCCCTGGCGACTGATCGGTCTGGGCGCTGGCATCGGGGTGCTGATTTTGGGCATCGACGAACTGCTCAAACGCAAGACCAAACATCGTGCCCACCTGATGCCGATCGCGGTCGGCATGTATCTGCCGTTCGGATTGGCGACACCGATTTTGATCGGCGGATTGATCGCATGGTTCTGTACCAAGGCGACCCGGCGTGAAGAGCATGACCGCGTGTTGCACCGTGGGATCCTGTTTTCGTCCGGTGTAATTGCCGGTGAAGCGTTGACGGCCGTTGGCTTGGCGGGGTTGGCGGCATTGGGAATCACGGCGTTGGATCTGGGACTCTCGCCGCTCGCCAAAAACCTGATCTCGATCGTCGTTGCGGCAGGAATCATCGCGGCGTTCGCGGTCATGACCAAACCCAGACCGTCGTCAGCGAGCGCCGCGTCGGATGACTGATTGCGATCACGCGCCACTGGCTGACGCCACGTGCTGGGATGCACCTTAGCGGGAAGCGTCAGCGAGCGCCGCGTCGGATGACTGATTGCGATCACGCGCCACTGGCTGACGCCACGTGCTGGGATGCACCTTAGCGGGAAGCGTTAGCGAGCGGCGCGTGTGGAGTTGTCGGTCTGGATCGAAAGACACGAAAACCATAAAAAGAAGTTTGCGAGTGCGGTTGCGACCATCCCAGGTAGCGGGGCTGGATTCCAGTCATGCCCATGTGAAACCGATAATCGAACCCGCAAATTTGTAGCCGCGTTGCATTTCCCGGATCGATGTCGTTGGTCCATTCGCGGACGTTGGAATAGGCGTCGAAGATGCCGAACCCGTTGGGCCGCGCCAGCCCGACCGCCCAGGTCCCGTTTCCGTCGGTCGGCTTCGCCGGACTGTATCCGTCGGAAATTCGATCCGTCGACTGCAAGTACGAGGGATTTTTGCAGCTGCCAAAGGAATAGTCGGTGATCGCGCCAGCGGTGCACATGAAAAACCATTCCTCCGCCATCGGCAGCCGATACCCGGTTCGCTGCTTGTAGTCCGGGTACAGCAGGGCGGGCTCAATCGCGTCGTCGATGCGATCGGGATAACAGAGCTGATCGTCCTGAAGGCCGGTCTGGCGTGAGAGCCAATTGCAGTAGGCAACCGCGTCGTGGTAATTCACGCTTCCGACGGCAGCATCATCCGACGGTGCCTTCCACCCCCTGGACTCCACGCCATCGCTGATCCAACGTTTCATTTGTCCCAGGGTCACTTCGGCCATTGCGGCATCAATGCGGTACGTGTCGTCGGCTTCGTGTGGGGGCAATTGGATCATCGTGTGCCCCTCCGAATTGACGTACCAATTTCGATTCGATGGATGCTCGGGTTTTTCCAAATACAGTTGACTGCGGACCCAATCGGTCTCGTCCCACTGCAGCAGAAACCACAACGCATTGGCCCGCAATCCGGCATCGCTGGCCGACGTGAGCCATCCTTGGGCCAAGGTGGTCACTCGATCGCGAAGATCCTCGTTGACGTGATCGCGAGGATATTCCCCCAACGCTTGAATCAGTCCGTACTGGGTCTGCACCTCGGATTCGACAAGCAATCGCTGGGCGATCGGGTCCGGATCGACACCGAACGCACGGATCCGCTGAACCAATCGAGTCCGCGCGTTCGGGATCGTGGTTCTGCCGAAGGTCATCTGACGATAGCGTGACACCAATTTCTCGCGATCGGCGGACTCCAATTCCTCGTACTCCCTTTCCGCGAGCAAACGTTTCAACTCACTGCGCACCCAATCGTCCGACTCGAGTTCCGGTGCCGAACCGACCGCCGGCATTTGATCCGGTTGAAAGGTAGACCAGATGTCCGAGTTCGACGCACCGTGCCGCAACAAGATCGCTGCGGCGGTCGCCTTGCGTTTGGCGTCACGTTTCCAGTCGGGGGCACGGAGGTCAAGCTTCTTAGCGACCGCGGTGTTCAGCAGCGGTCGAATGGAGTCGCGGTGCTTGTCGATCAGGTCGATGCAAAACGTGATCTGCGCGACGTCGGCGTGCAAGAGCTGATCGGTCAGTTCCACAATGTCGTCTTCCAGCAAATTGATCAGCAGGTTTTGCGCGGCCGACCGACGCAGCTCCGTCTCTTGATCATCGGGATCGACCATGACTTCGGCGAGCGGCGCGATCAGCACCGGGGTCGCTGGTCGAATCAGGTCCACCATGGAGCGGAAGTATCGACGATCGGTGTTGGCAAAGTGAATCAATTCGTCGGCAAAATAAGCTGCCAGTGCGTTCCATCGACTTGCCGCGAGCGGCGATTGGTCTGGGGGATCAAAGTTCGCCAACACCAGTGCCGCATTGAATCGGGGACTGACGACGCGACCGTTGTCATCCGATCGAGGCATGATCGATTCGTCAGCAGCCTGTTTCCAAATGTCCTCGGCTAGACGTCCGCCCTGCTGGCGCAGTTCCTGGCACAACAGGGCCAATGTTTCTGGATCCGAACGAAGCAGAGCCGGTTTGATGTTCTCAAGTTCGTCGCTGCCCGAACGCAGCAGCGCCAACGAGGCGAAAAGATGCGTGGGCGACCCGGGTTGGCTGGCTTGTTGAATGTCGATCAATCGGCCCGTCGTCCAACGCTCACGCCCTTCTAATTGATCGAGCAGCCCGTTGACCTCGCCGACCTTGGCGATCGCCAATTGACCGGTCAGTGCGTTGGCCCGATTCCAAGAGGAATACTGAAGAATGCCCCAACCGGCCAGCAGCGTGAACACGGTCGCGATCGCGATGCTCGAAACATGTCGCCGCGTTGCCGATTTCATCATCCGTTGCTGGGCGTCGTCCCAGAGATCTCGTCGTGTGAACGCCAAGATCGAAACCCATTCGGGCAGTGTCGGCAGGTGCCGCGAATCCGGCCTGACGTCCCACACCTCGGTGCGTTGGGCCAAACGAATCTCCGCACGCCCCTGACGCGTTCCCCGCTGCATGCGGGCTTGCCAATCACGGATCGCGGGAACCAGATAATCGTGTGCCAGATGATAGTAGACCAATTGCGAAAGGCTGCCGGACTGGACTCCCGATCGGTTTCCCGATTGCAAGTCCGACTGAACGCCCGATCGGGTCACCGACAGGTCTCCACGGCCTTCCGGATCGGTCCGCGTGATCAGGTGCAACTCGGTATCAAGCGCACGCATCATGGACTGAAATTGTTTCGGCTGGTCGGCGTAGCCGGACAATTCAAGCAGTTCTTCGCGAGACCTCATGTGGCCTTTCAGATTCGCCCCCGGTTGCGGCAACAGCGCCCCCAACGTCGCATAGACCGCGTGGAGATGAACTCGGTAGCTGGCGGGCGCATTTTCCGACGAGAAGTTCTCTTCCAGAAACATCACGCCCACCCCGGCGGTACCACCGATCTTGCGCAGGGTGGCGGTTGTCCAGGGCTTGTTCTTGATCATCTCGGCAAACAACGCCAATCGAACCGGCGTGATTTTCCCGTGTTCGGCCAATCCATCGATCGCCTGAGCCACGAACGACCGCGCATCGCGGCTGAGTTCGGAACTGTGTTCGGGCAAACGATGATAGGCGCGGCCGAATTCGGTCAACACCCGCCGCGCGTGTTGCGGATCGAACAAGTCGATCAATGCCATGTTCTTGTTTTGCATCAGGTCGACTTCCAGATGATCCATGAATCGGCTGAATGCCAACCAAAAATCGTCTCTGACCATCAAGATGCATTGCACATGTTCGCCGTCGCATTGCCGCAGAGCTTTGGCCAAAACGGAGTGCTCGGGTTGTTCTACCGAATACAGCCATTGTTCGAATTGATCGATCACGATCAATACTTTTTTGCCTTGCCCCATCACGTGACCGCGGCGGAGCGTCGCGATCGACTCGGCGAGCCCTAACTCGGTATCCAGGTAAGGGCAACTGCGACGCAAACGATTCAGCACACGGGTTTCCGTCGCCCCCGGTGCGGCCTCGATGACCACCGGGATGACGTCTGAGGAAAGGGTCGGAACCAACCCCGCTTTGACGAACGAACTCTTGCCACATCCCGACGGCCCGTAGATCAGACCGACGCGAAAACTGTTCCCGGGGTCTCGTTCTTCGATCCGACGCTTCCAAAACAAGATCGATTCGGGCGTCCCGTCGCGGTCGTACGGCCCCGGCAGCAGCCCCATGAAAAAATGGGCGTCTTGCGGTCCGAATGAGCGAAGTCCCCTGGGGACGATTCCGAGCGCCCGACGACTCGAACGAGAGCGTTCGCCGGAATGTTCTCGTTCGTGTGAGAGCAGGGTGCTGCTGATCAAATCCAGGTTTTCGCCGTGGGCGAGAAAGTGGCGCAGATCCTCACAAAAGTCGAGCGCCGTTTGGTGTCGAGCAGTGGCGCGCTTGCTCAACGCCTTCATGCAGATGCGTTCGAGTTCTGCCGGCACGTCCCGATTGACCTCTCGCAACGGACTGGGGTCTTGTTCTTGGATCAATTGCGTGACCGATTGTCCCGGCTCGGCGACAAACGGCCGCTGCCCGACCAACAGCTGATACAGCACGACACCCAAGCTAAAAATGTCCGACGTGCCTTTGACCAAATGGTTTTCGCCCCGCGCCTGCTCGGGACTCATGTACGCAGGCGTGCCCGCGACCGCTCTGGACCCGATGCCGTCGTCTTCCAAGAGCGCCAGGCCGAAATCGGCCAGGTAGGCTGTGCCGCGTTTGTCCAACAGAATGTTGTTCGGTTTGATGTCGCGATGAATGACACCCTGGTGATGAACGTAATGCAGCGCCTCGGCAATGGTCGCGACCAATTCGACCGACTCCCCGATCGACAGGGGAGACGCCTGCATCCGACCCACCAAATCGCTTCCGTCGATGAATCGGGAAACGATAAAGCACTGCCCTTCAAGCGTGGTGCCGACGTCATGCACGGGCACGACATTGGGGTGCTCCAATTTGGCAAGCGTCCGTGCCTCGGTCAGAAACGCATTGACGTCTTTGGACGTCTTGATGCGGTGCGTGTGCGGCACTTTGATGGTGACGTTTCGCTGCAGTTCGTCGTCAAAGGCCAGATAGACCGATCCGAACCCGCCCCTGCCGAGCACCTTTTCGATGCGATAACGCCCGATCAACGCGGGTAATTCTTCGTCGTCTTGCTCCGGCCGCTTGTCCGGATTGGTGATCGACGCACTGTCGATCGTTTCGCCGATCGGATCGTCACCGTCGTCGCGTGAAAATCCGGAATGATCGTCCGTCAGACGCGTTCGCGTTTCGCGTTGGTCTTCACGCGGGTCGTTTTCGTCCTCGGGATCGGTCATGGAAGATGGTTTCACCGCCGATGTGCCTGCAGGGCGCAAAGGTTGCAACAGCGGCAATCAACGCACGCTGGAGGTTGCAATCCGTTATTTCATGCCCCCCGAAAACAACGATGATACCCGAGACAAGCGTTCACGTGTCAGAGTGGGCGCCAGTCACCTTGGCAAAACGAACGACCCGCGTGTCTTGTTCAATTCCGGTCCGCTCGGCGAGTGGGCCGTAGAGTTCGGGGCGCCGGGACTTGAGCCAGCGACGCCCCGTGCTGGTGGCTTGGATCGATGGATCAAGCTGAGCAACCACGATGTCGTCCCCGGCCTTCCACGTTTCCGCCAACGTCTCACCGTAGGGACCCAAGATCATGGAATTGCCGGTTCGCACTTCATCATCGTCCACGCCGACTCCGTTGCTGAAGATCACGAACAAACCGTTGTCGTGCGCCCGTGCGGGCAACCAACGTCGTATCCACTCACGTCCCTTGGGACCGCGAAACTCGGCTTCGATCGCTTCGGGGTTCGTCTCTCGCTGCTCCCAAAGTTTCGGATCAATCACGCCCATGCAATGGGGACTGGGTGAATTGCAGCCGCCGGTTTGGTGAGGGGCGAGCAGGATGTCCGCCCCCAGCAACGCATTCATCCGAACGTTTTCGCCGATGTTGTTGTCGTAGCAGATCAACACGCCCACCGTAGCCCCCTGGGGAATCTCGAACACCGTGTAATCGTCGCCAGAATCAAGGTGTTCGCTGATGAAACAATGCAGTTTTCGATGCACGGCGACTTGGCCGTCAGGCATCGCGACGACGTAGCTGTTGAACAGTCGTCCATCCTCGGCGAGTTCAATCAGTCCAGCGCCGATGGTCATGTCCTGTCGAGCGGCAAGTTCCAACAACGCGTCGGTGGATCGACCGCCACGGATCGGTTCGGCGAGTTCCCTGCACTGCTCGGCCGACAGGTTTCTTACGTGCCAATAGCCGGTCAAACACATTTCGGGGAACGCGATCAAATCGACTCCCTTCGCCTTGGCTTCGGCCGTCAGCGACTCGACGCGACCAAGGTTAAACGTTTTGTCACCCGGACGATGGTTGAACTGAACGGCAGCGACGGTGATCGGATTCATCTGCGAGAGGATCGTTGGGGGAATCGGTGGAACAAGACGCACAAGGCGACTGGTTCCGCATTGTAGCGAAACGCAATCGCGGCAAGGCGTCTCGAACCATCACTCCAGCCCCAAAGTCCCAAAGGGGTCGTCATCCGACACGTCCTCCGTCGGCTCCATCGCCGGCGTCCCCGGCACGCCGAACGGTGACTCCGGCACGCCAAACGGCGACTCCGGCTCGTCCGCTTCCGGAACAAAGTACTCCACGCCGGGCGACGCACTGGCGCGGTCGCGGGACTCTTGCTGCCGCAGCGCGATGTACGACCCCGACATCATCCGATCCTCTTTTCCTTCACCCGCCTCGATGATGATCGCCGACTCGCCTAACAGACCTCTTTCCTTGACATTGATCGCATGGCAACGTGTCTGGCACAGCCCACATCCCACGCATTGATCAGCCAACACGACCGGCGCCGAATAGCCGGTGCCCTCGATCGGGACACCATTGTCGTCCACTTCCGTTCCGACCCGCTTGAACTCGATCGCATGGTACCCCGCCGCGTTGCACTCTTGGACACAGAGATCGCATTCTTCTTGACCGGCAAACGGCAGACAGGTCGTCTCGTTGACGATCGCCAGGCCCATGCGAGCGACTTTCTTTTCCGCCAACGGCAACGCGCGAATCGCACCGGTCGGGCAGACTTGCCCGCACGCGTTGCAGCTTGATTCACACCCCGCCCAATCGGCGTTGACCAGCGGCGACCACAATCCTTCGAGTCCTTGCTGAAATCCCTCCGGTTGCAGCACATCGTTGGGACAGGCCTTGAAACACTCGCCACAGCGAATGCACATTTCCAGAAACTCTTGCTCGGGCACACTGCCGGGTGGACGGACGGGCAGGAACGCATTCGGATCGTCCAGGCGTGCACCGAAGGCTTTCGTCGCCAGCGAAACTCCGGCGCTGCCCGCCACCGCCGCCGCCGTGCCTCCGGCGAGTGACAAGAACCCCCGTCGCCCCAACGCCGTCTCATGCGTCGGCGGATCGTTCTCGACCTTCAACTCGACCAAATTCCAGCGTTCGACAAACTTGATCGCGTGCGTCGGGCACACACCGCCGCAGGACTGACACAGCGTGCAGTCGGTGGTCCGCGTCGTGAAGTCCGGTTTGATGGCGTCGAACGGGCAAATTTCGACGCACTTGTTGCAGTTGATGCAGGACGATTCGACCTTTCGCTCGGTGATTCGAAACAGATTCCCAAGTGAAAACACCGCTCCACTTGGACAGACGTACTTGCACCAAAACCGCGGCCGAAAGAACCCTAAACTCAGCACGCCCAAAAACATCGCGATCGAAATCACATGGCCGACATTCATCGCGGGCACCAAATGCCAACCCCGCAGCGTTCCGGTCTGGATCGGATCAAACAGAAACAGCATCCCTCGCGTGATCACCGGAATCGCCGCAAAGAAACCTGAGACCAGCACGCCGAACACCGCACACAGCAGCGTCCCGGCGAGCAAGTAGTATTTGATGTGAACCCACCAGCCGTCGGCGGGAACACGAAACCGCGTGACCCGTTTTCCGATCGCCCAATCGAACAGGTCAATCGTCGTGCCCAAGGGACACAGGTAGCCACAAAAGCCGCGCGGAATCAGCACGCAAACGATCAAGATCGCGGCCGCCGACACCAGCGACCAGACCCAACTGCGCGACGCGACCGCCGTCGACAAACTGACCAACGGGTCGATCATCAAAAACGTCTCCGCCGGGATGATCTCCTTCGCCGCCAGGTTGTCGCTGTAGTGCGACGGCCATTGCTCACCGCCGGCGATTTCGGCGTTACGACTCTCCGCCGCCGGCCGTGCGTCGTAGGGCCAGCAGACGTAGAAGAAGAGAACGGCGAACGTGACCAAGCAGATCGTTTGTACGATCCGTCGGACCGGAGACGCCAGCCACGACACTCCGAAACGCCGCAACGTCTTGCGCAAGACCCCTCGCTGCTTCGACATCCTGTCCGATTGCAGCCCCTCGGGCAGCAGCCAACGCAGCAACCGCCCGGTCAAGGAATGGGAAGCGTATTGATGGGGTTTGAGTCGACGAAGGGCCGGTGAAAACCAGTCCAGTCGCAGCACCGCACGGCTACCGAGATCAAAACTGGTCAGCAGCGTCAGGACGGCCGCGGCAAGCACCACGCCCGCGACCGTGATCGCCAGTGCAGATGGCACGCCCATCCGATTCGCAATCCAGTGGTTTTCAGTGACGGCCACCAAGATTGCGGCGGCCAACAAGGCGACGGCCAGCGCCAAACCGCGTCGTTTCATCGGGTTCCCTGGGCCAGCGCCTTGGCAGTCGCGTTGACGATGGCTTGCGACGTGATCGTCGCACTGCTGGTTCCATCAATACCTTGCACACTTTGACGGGCGATCAATTGCTCCGGCGTGTCGGTCAACGAGGAGTAGAATTGTTTCTCTTTGTGGTCGGTGATTTTGACCGCTTCAAGTCTGCCGCCCGATACCGTGACTGCGACGGAAAGTTTACCGTTGTAACCCGTGCTGCTGTCGCGATAGGTTCCGTCGGCGACGCGACTGACGTCCGCCTGGTCGTACAAGCGAATCGTGTCGATACTCTCCTGTGCACGGGCTTTGAAACGTTTCTCGTACTCATCGTTTCGAAACCGCTTGGACGCGATGACACGTTGGTAATAGTCGATCGCCTCGTCGGGTCGTCCGGCCAATCGCAGCGCGTCGGCGGCCAGGATATTGGCCTGGTAATCGTTCCCCGATTTCACAAAGGCGGCGGTCAAACTGAGCGCCCGGTCGATCTCGCCCATGTCGCCGTACAGTTTGATCGCGCCGAGGTTGAGACGCCGTCCGCGTAGCATTTGCAGGGCCATGCTACGGTTTCCTAATCGCCAATAGCATTCGGCCAATCGAATGCCATGCACCTTGTCGACGGTCGCCTTACCTTGTTGGAACCAGAAAGCGGCACGCGGGTAGTCTTGCAACAATCGGAAGTAGGCGTCGCCGAGTGCGTTCATGTCACGCTGCAGCAAGACCCGGTCGTCTTTGTGCAACGACACGCAGTGGTGCAGCAGCTTGATCCCCGAATGCCAGCGGCCCGGATTCTCGTTGATGACCGACCAAACGTACTGGCCCATGTTCTTGTGGCTTTGCCACGGCCCCTTGGGCGGCTTGATCGGCCACGAAAGGTCAAGCGTTTTGGGATAGTTCAGCGGCGTGGATTCGAACCAATCGGGCGGCGTTTTCCCGGCAGCCTCGATCAGTGCCAAGACCTCCGCTTTGGATCGCGTCACCGTCCCACCATCGCCCCCGGCATCGCTGTCCGACGACGTCGGTTCCGCTTTCGGCGTCAAAACGAACCACTTGCCTTGGTAGGAGACACGATAGACCTCATCAAACCGATATTCCGTTTTTGCAGATTGAGAGTCGTCACTGGGTTTGAAATCAAACTCCTTTTCGGCCTTTCGGATGGAGGTGATGGTGCCGGAGAGTTTCGCCCCGTCGGCAAACTCAATCACGTCGGCCCCCGTCGCGCCGGCGCCCGCTAAAACCATCATCAACAGAACCAAATACTTCATCACGTTTCCTCGAACCTGTCCGTCAACCACACCGCCGCAGCCCCATCAAGCCTACAGGATACTAGAACACCAACCTCGCGGAACGCATCCCCCGAGACATTGCGGAACAGATTCTGAAATCTGCGGTCTCTAACGGATTCGACGGACGCCTTGTCGGAACCCTGGAGTGGCTGTCATCGTGCTTGGCGGTTGGGTCAGCCCATACCCACCTCCGTTGCCGCGAGCCAACAGGCCCGCTGAGCGGGACCTTGCACGATGCCCGAACGCTGGCGCGAATCGGCTGATCACCCGAGCGCCATCAGCCGTTTGGCGCGAGCCTACGGGCGCTGCTGGGTCGCCGGGATGACCCCAGCGGGGTCAAAGCCAGTAGCCGGAGGTGAGCGCAGCGACACCTCCGGATATCCCGCCACCCACGCGCCGCGACCCCGAGGGTGTCGAAGCAAATCACGCCAGAACCCTCGGACCAGGCCTGATGCCCCGATTGAACCCGCATCCCGATCAACTCGTTCGGCAAGGCGAACTGCGCCGCCGGCGCAGAATGTTTCGCTGCGACCCCGCCGGGGTCGGTGGGAATCCGGCGGTCGGCGCCCCGGAGGTGGCGCTGCGCTGACCTCCGGCTAATTGCTGAAATCCCTTCGGGAAATATCGGTTCGCTGACGCTCTCGTTTGGCACCAAACGAAGTGTGATTGTCAGCGGCAGGGCGTCTATACTGACCTACGTTTGCACGTGCTGCCGACGGCTACCGGTCGCCATGACATGCTTCGCATCGACGAGGTGATGACGAATGGATCTGCTTCTCATTATCATCCTGGCATGCGTCGGCGCCTTGCTCGGGTTCGGGATCGGCGTAATCTTACCCGCCGCATCCGTTTCGTTAGTGGTTTTGACCTCTTGCTCGTTTTCAGCGCTCGGACTCGCTGCCGCGTACGGGCTGCTGATGATGGCGAAATCACACTCCAGGAAAGCCCGGCAAGCGGCGTCCAAGCCGGCGCGCAAACCGCGGCCGCCGCAAACACGTCGTCGATTTGAAGAGCGTCTGGCCAGTTTCGTCGATCAAAGAGGCTCACGAGAAATGCGGAGTCGTGAACCGCGAAGCTCAGCGATGCCGTTTTGGACGTCGCTCACCCGGTTCGTCAGGATTCCGCCGAGATCGTCGTTGTCCATTCGTCAAGCCCTATGGAACATTCGACGTCTCCTTCGCCGCTGATTGTGGACACAATTGACGTCCGACTGGAGCCCCACATCGCGATTTTCCGTGGCGTTCACGCCCAGCCGACACAATGTTGCTCGGCCAAGTTAGGATATCCCGTGGCAGCATTCTTTCTTATCGGGTGTCCTTGCGGGAAGTGATCGATGACGACAAAGCTAAGTGTGATGATCGTGTTGGGGTGCAGCATGCTGTGGAGCACCCCAGGTTGGGCTGAACTCGTTTTCCTAAACAATAGCAATGCGTCGGTTGCGTTGGGGGCAAGCATGGCGGCCGAACCCTTTGCGAATCGGTCGTCGGCAGATTCGCTGGCCAGCATGATGGACCTGCCGACTGCCGATGCGACGGAATTTCACAATCAGTCGACGCATGTTTGGGTTTCCGGTGGAATGCTGGAAGTCGATTTCGATTTTGGCGTTGATTACGATCTCACGTCATTCCACCTTTGGAATTACGTGACGGAGACCTATGACGTCGATCGTGTGGACCTCCGTTTCTTTAACGCCTCGGCGACTCAGGTCGGGGACTTTTCGGTCATCAACCCGGTCTTTGGCAACACTCAGGGTTCGGAAGCGTTTCCGATTGTCGGCGAGACAATCGCGATCGGGGACCAAAAGAACGTCCGATTCGTTAACGCGGTGTTTTCTGGCACGAACAATCAAGTCGACTTCAATAACGTCGGATTCACCGGGCAACTGTCGGCGGTGCCCGAACCGGGAACTGTTGCCATGCTCGCCGCCGTGACGGGGCTATTTTTTACTGCTCGTCGACGACGTTCGATCTGCACATCCTTGACTGCGAATCATGATTCGGTTTGAACCATGGACGTTGACGCCACCGGTAAGCTGAAAGCTTACGTTGCTCGCAAGCTGGAAGCTTACGCCACGCTTTATCCCCCCAACCACCTTGAGCCATGATTTCTATTGTCCGTTGGTCCACGACCGCTGCGCTGTTGTTTTGTCTGGTTGGACAATCGTGCGGCGCAGAGTTCATCTGCCGCTACTGTGCCGATGGCCGCTCCCATGCAATGCCGCTGGGGCTGGAGCTCGACGGTCGTTACCAGTACGCACCTGATCGTCAAGTCGATGTGCTGCACTTGAAGCTGGACGTGACACCTGACTTCGACGCGAGAACGGTCGCCGGCACGGTCTCCATCACCGCTCAACCGATCGCCGAACCGGTCGAATTCTTGCGGTTGGATGCGATCGATATCCGCGTCCAACAGGTGCGTTGCCAGGAAGCGACGGTCGAGGATTTTATTGCTACCCGCGACGAGCTGCAGATCGCGTTCACAGAACCGATTCCGGTCGGGACTGAATTCACCGTTGAAATCGACTATTCCGCCCAGCCCAACGCGGGGCTGTATTTCCGCACCGCCGACATGGGTTACCCCGAGCAAGACACTCATATCTGGACCCAGGGTGAAACCCACGAGGCGCGGCACTGGTTCCCGTGTTTCGACTATCCCAACGAACGGTCCTCGACCGAAGTGATCTGCCACGTCCCGAAGACCATGCGTGTGCTGAGCAACGGAAAACGGATGGGAGAAACCATCGATGCGGCGGGCCTGAAAGCCGTCCGTTGGTTGCAAGAGAAACCACACGCCAACTACCTGATCTGCCTGGTCGCCGGGAACCTGGAGAAACTCGAGAAACGTCATCGTGACATCGCACTCGGTTTCTACACGCAGCCGACGCTGGCCGAACACGCCGCCAACTCGTTTCGTGACACGCCCGAGATCATGGCGTTCTTTGAACAGGAAATCGGCGTACCGTTTCCGTGGCACAAGTACGATCAGGTCACGATTCGCGACTTCACCGCCGGCGGCATGGAGAACACGTCGCTGACCACGCTGACGCACACGACGATCTTTTCCGAGGCGACCGAGAACATTCGCACGACCAGGCGACTGGATGCTCACGAGATGGCGCACCAGTGGTTCGGTGACTACGTGACCTGCAAAGACTGGAGTCACCTGTGGCTCAACGAAGGATTTGCGACCTATTACACCCATCTGTTCGAAGGCCACAAATTCGGACGCGATGCGCTGCTGTATGGACTTTACAACGATGCGACCGGACGGGTGCTGCCCCAAGACAAAGACACCAAGCCGATCGTGTACAACGGCTACAAAAATCCGATGCAGCAGTTTGATTACCGCTCGTATCCCAAAGGCAGTTGGGTGCTGCACATGTTGCGAAGCCAACTGGGAGCCGATCTGTATCGCAAGTGCATCAAGGAATACCTGCAGCGCCACGCGTTGACCAGTGTCGTGTCGGATGACTTGAGACAGGTGATCGAAGAACTGAGCGGCCGACCGATGGACCGGTTCTTTGATCAATGGCTTTATCATCCGCGGCACCCCGACCTGAAGATCAGCTACAAATGGATGCCCAAAGAAAAACTGGCCAAGGTCACGATCAAGCAAACACAAAAGCTTAGCGACGCTGTCCTGCTGTATCACTTCCCGACGAAGCTTCGTTTCATCGTCGATGGCGAAACCGTCGATCGCGAAATCGAAGTCAGTCAGGTCGAGGAAGATTTTTATGTTCCCCTGGCCGCGAAACCCTCGATCGTCCGCTTCGATCCCGACTACACGGTCTTGGCAACCGTCTCGTTCGACAAGGCAAACGATTTGCTGGAAACACAAATCAAAAACACCGACGACATGATGGGGCGATTGCTCGCCTGTGTAGCTCTGGCCGATCGCAAAACCGATGCATCGGTCAAATTGCTGGCCGAGCGGTTGAACACCGATCCCTTTTTCGGTGTGCGGATCGAGGCGGCCAAGGCGCTCGGCAAACACGGTTCCGACAAAGCGCTCGACGCATTGAAATCGAGTTGGCAAGGTCAATCGGACGCACGAGTGCGGCAAGCCGTCGTGCAACGATTATTCGGACGCTTCACCCCGGAGACGCTCGAACTGGCTTTGGACGTGTTGGAAAGAGAATCCAATCCCGCGATCCAGGTCGCTGCAATTGCAGTGTTGGGGCGATTCCACGGAGACGCGTCGAAACAGAAATTGACGGAACTGCTGGAGTCCGAATCGTTCCGCAATGAGTTGGCTGATGCCGCGATCTCGGCGATCGGAAAAATGAATGAACCCGCCTTTGTCCCGATGTTGCTGTCCGCCCTTGAGAAACGTCACGGCGAATTCGACGCGCGCGATTTCGGACGCGGGCTGACGGCGTTGGCCAAGACCGCCCGCCCCCTTGAAAACAAGGATTCAGTCTTCGAATTCCTCTGCTCGCACGTTGAGCATCCCAAGTCCACCGTCCAGACCTCTGCGCTCAGCGCCCTCGGCCAACTGGGTGACCTTCGCGCCGTCGCGGTGATCGAATCGTACACCGATTCGGGAGACAGCCGGATCGCCGGCGCCGCCAAACGTGCTCTGGCGGAACTCAACGCGTCCCGACCGCTGGTCCCGACCGAGATCGTCGAGCTACGCAAGACGATGACCGAGTTGAAACAGGAAACGGAGAAACTGAAAGCCGAGCTGAAAGAGATGAAGGCCCAAGAGGCGGCAAGCAAACAGGGCGAGTAGCAAGCGGATGCCCGTCGACAGGCCCCGCCGCGTCGTGAAGTGGCAGAATGATTCGGGGCAGAATAATGTTCTGACCGCTGAGATCGCGGAGCCAGAATCATTCTGCCACTCCATCATTCTGCCACTCCATCTCGCCAAGGCTGACGCCGGCAGCGACGCGACACGAGACAGGCAGCGTCCGCTCGTTGCGAACGCGGTGCGCAGGCGGCACTCAGACAACGCCGGGCGATTACTTTCCGATCGCGATGCAGGCGGCTTCTTCGGTGCTGCGGACATAGATACGTCCGTCGCTGTAGGCCGGTGTGGACCAGCACTTGCCGCTGAGCACGTCGGCGCGGGCCAGTTCGTGGTACGCATCCGGCGTCGCCGCGGCGATGACGACTTCACCTGAATCCGACAACACGACCAGTTTTTCGCCGACCAGGATGCAATTGCCCGGGCCGAAGCCGTATTCCTTCCATTTGATTTCGCCCGTCGCCAGTTCGACACATTGAAGCGGAGCACGACCGTACTTTTTGAACTCGAAGATCCCGTACAGGTGTCCGTTGTGGACGATCGGGGTGCTCCAATGATTCATCAACTCATTGGCCTTGAACCAGACTTCATCGACCTTGCCGTTACCTTGGACCTCGAACAGTCCGGCGCCGACGCCGTAACCGGCCGAGCAATAGACCAGATTGCCATCGATGACCGGTGACGCGGCGGTGGAGACACTGAACGGAAACTTGGCTCGCCAACGTTCCGTTCCCGTGGCCGCATCGACTGCGACCAACCCGGATTGGACGAAGAAGACCAATTGTTTCTCGCCCGAGATCGTCGACAGTGAGGGTGTCGCGTGGGTGATGGTTTCGTCACCGCTCTTCCAGACCAGCCGGCCATCGTTCTTGTTGAATGCGAGGAAACTCTGCCCCGCCCCGCCGCCGCTGACATAGACCACGTCTCCGTCGACGATCGGGCTGGTGGCATTGAGCCACTTGATGTTGCGGCCGGCAAAGTCTTTGATGATGTCTTGTTTCCAAATCAGGTTACCGGTCTTGGCATCGTAGCACTGCAACACCATGTAGGAATCATAGACATAGACGTTGCCGTCGGAGACCGAGGGCGTCGAGCGTGGTCCGTCACCGCCTTTGTTGCCCGCCGCCCCGGCGTTGCCTCCGCCCTGTTCGTATTGGCTGCTGCCCATCGGCTTCCGCCACAGTTCCTCACCGGACGTCGCGTCGAGTGCCAGCAGCACTTCGTTTTGGTCGGTTGCGATCACGGTGAACAAACGCCCGTCGGCGACGGCAAAGGAGCTGAAGCCCAACGGAGTCTCGGATTTCCAAATCACGTTCGCACCGTTGCTCCAGTCCGTCCTGCCGATCGACTCGGCCGACTTTCCATCGGCGGCAACGCCACGGTACTGGGGCCAGTCCTCGGCAACGCCGACGGAAGAAGCAATGGTGAAGCAGGCAGCCGCAAGAAGGACGACGTCTTTCATTTTCATTTTGGATCTGCAGGTGGGATCAAACAGGCGGGAAATCAATCTGCTCAGAATAATCGATCCGAACTGTTTTCGAAAGGAAGCGAAAGCCGGGAGTCGTCGTTGGGAATCCCTCCGAAGAACGTGGGTTCGTGCGAGCGGCCCCGGTATCCCGGAGGGATGCCAGCGAGTAGCCGGAGGTCAGCGTAGCGACACCACCGGGAAACACGTCATTGGACCCCATCGACCTCGGACGGGGTCGCAGCCAATGACCTTGCGGGCCAGTCGACCAATACCGCGAAGTGAAGCGTGGTTTTTTCAGGTCGGGGCCCGTAGGCTGGCGCCAAACGGCTGATAATCGATTGATATCAGCCGGTTCGCGCCAGCGACCGGCCGTGCATCATTCAATCGACAGGCCGCTAGCCCGCGATCGCTCCGCCGCGTTTTTTGACGAAACCGACGATGACCGCGATGCCATACACGACGATCAAACCGATGATCACCGGGAAAGATTTTGGATCGTTGGCCTTTTCGCTGATCGCCGACACGGCGGCCACGATGGCTCCAATGACGGCAAACAACATCAGCACGTTCCAAACCATCATCCGCGCCCCGGTCGGCTTTTCCGCACCCAGAATCCGTTTGTTGTTCATCATCAGAAAAAAGGTCACGTAGGCGATCGGCAGCAGCATCATCCCGAACGTGCTGGCAAAAATGGCCAGCCAGAACTTGGCTTCTCCGTCCCACAAATACCACCACGTCGCGCCGCTCAGACCCGCGACCAGACAACCGGCGACAAAGGGGGCCGCTCCGTCTGGCCGACCGGCCATTTCGCGAAACGCGTAACCGTTGATCAGCATCAGAATCACGATCGTCGAGAACCCCATCCCGAACACGCCGAGTCCGAAGACGAGGTTGGAGAGCGATTGACCGAGCAGGGGTTCCAGCGTGCCGGACAATTGAAACGCATTGCGTTTGACCAACGACAACGCAACGCGTTTCTCTTCCACGCTGAGCGCGGCGACGCGCTGTAGTTTCTCTTCGCTAGACATCGATGCGGCTGCCTCGGCGCCCAGTTCGTGGTCGACCCGTCCCAACAGGATCGGTTCGACGCCCGTGTAGTACGGGCTCTCTTGCATCGTTGCCAAATCGTTACTGGCCAACGAATCGTCGATCTTGTTGTGCAGCGAAAACGCTGCGGCGATCACGACGCAACTGGTCACCAGCACGTAGGGAATCGCCATGCCGGTCGACAGGTCGAACCGTGCCAACCCGCGGAACGGTTTGTCCCAGCCCCGGGCGAGCATCGAATAGGGCAAGAGGAATGTCATGTTGATCCCGACCGCGGTGGCCGCCGCGGCGATCATCACCGAACGTTGCGTGCTGACCAGTTGGCTCGTCCAATAGGATTGCTCGGATTGCCCCAGCGATGACACGACGGCCGCCATGTCGCCGGTCGGATTGTTCCACTGCGACAGATCGGGGATGAATCCGGCCAAGATTCCTCCGAATTCGAGTTCGCCGTTGATGGCCAACAACACCACGACCCCGAAGAAACAGATCACGACCATGCCGACCAACGATTTGAGCACGATGTCAAACAGCTTGGCCGCACGGCCCTGTTTGGTGTTCAGCAGCACCACAAATCCGGCGGCGAAAAACAGCACGGCCGTGACGATGATCTTGGTGCTCGTGGCATCACCGAGCCCGTCACTGCCGGCCAGGTTGGCGAGGTTCTTGTCGATCGCGTCATAACAGAGGCTGAATTGTGGCATGCACCAGATGATGTTTGCCATCGCCGTCGCGATGATCCATCCCCACCCCAACGCCGGATTGATTTCACTGTTGATCGCTTCAAACGGACGCCGCCCGGTCGACAACGTCACATAGCTGATCGCCGACAGCATGATCACGCCCATCGTGATCGCCAGCAGCTGCAACCACAGCATGCTGGTTCCGCCCAACACGCCCAGGAACAACGCTCCGGCCAAGGAACCGCCCCCCAGGGTGATCGCCGCTTGCAACCAGCCCGGCCCGGACAATCGCACGTACGTCGACAGCGTCTTTCCACTGGCCTGGGCGTCGAGCAATAGCTTGCGGTCGGCGAGCACTTTTTCGCTGACTTGGGGAGCAGACGCGGACGCGGCGTCAGAATGAGAGGTAGGTTGATCGGTCATCGAATACGCGACAAAAGAGAAGGAGGGGGGAGCGGGGGATCCAGTCGCGAAATATAGCCGATGAAGCGCTGCGTGTGGTGCGGGGGCACGCGAAGTGGGGTAAGCATCTTGCTTGCCATCCTGCAAAGTGGGGTAAGCATCCTGCTTGCCATCCTCGCCGGCTCTGCCGGCAGTCTCACGAGGCAGGAGCCTCCGAGACATGTGCGTTACGAGGCGGAGCCTCGTAACGAGGGCGCAAAGTGGGGTAAGCATCCTGCTTGCCATCCTCGCCGGCTCCGCCGGCAGTCTCGCGAGGCGGGAGCCTCCGAGACATGTGCGTTACGAGGCGGAGCCTCGTAACGAGGGCGCGAAGTGGGGTAAGCATCCTGCTTGCCATCCTCGCCGGCTCTGCCGGCGGACTCGCGAGGCGGGAGCCTCCGAGACCTGCGTGACGAGGCGGAGCCCCGTAACGAGGGCGCGAAGTGGGGTAAGCATCCTGCTTGCCATCCTCGCCGGCTCCGCCGGCAGTCTCGCGAGGCAGGAGCCTCCGAGACCTGCGTGACGAGGCGGAGCCTCGTCACGAGGGCCGAGTTGCCTCACTCCAGTTCGACCAGATAGCGTTCGGCGTCGAGTGCGGCCATGCAGCCGGTCCCGGCCGAGGTGATCGCTTGGCGGTAGTAGTCATCGGCGACGTCACCGGCGGCAAACACGCCGGGGACCGAGGTGTTGGTGCGAAACGCCTTGGCCCACTGGATGTAGCCGGCTTCGTTCATTTCGACGGCGCCCTCCAGGAAGGACGTGTTGGGCGTGTGGCCGATGGCGACAAACATGCCGCCGACTTTCAGATCACGAACCGAGCCATCGACGGTACTTTTGACGCGGAGGTTATTGACCAGGTTTCCATCGCCCTGGACTTCCTCCACAACCGTGTTCCATTGGATGTCGATGTTGGGGTGATTGAGCGCTCGGTCTTGCATCACTTTGCTGGCCCGCATTTCATCGCGTCGCACCAGCAAGTAGATCGTGTCGGCGCCTTTCAGGTTCGCCAGATAGGTCGCTTCTTCGACCGCGGAGTCGCCGCCGCCGACGACCGCCAGCGGTTTGCTGCGATAGATCGGCAGGGCACCGTCGCAGACCGCACAGGCACTCACGCCCTTGTTCTTGTATGCCTCTTCGCTGGGCAGCCCCAGGTAGTTGGCCCGGGCGCCGGTGGCGATGATCACGGTGTGAGCCTCGACGGTCGCGCCGCCGCTGGTGGTCAGCTTTTTCACCGGCGCGCTGAAATCCACGCTGAGAATGTCTTCACCGATCACACGGGTGCCGAAATTAAGCGCCTGTTGCTTCATCAGTTCCATCAATTCGACGCCCTGAACGGCGTAGTGCGGCTGTCCGTCTCGCTCATGGCCTTGGGGAACCGGCGGCAAGTTCCAGTGGCGGTCCTTGTCGACGGCCGATTCGACAAACGCGCGGATGTTGCCGGCCGGAAAACCCGCAAAGTTTTCAACCTCGGTCGTAAACGCCAATTGCCCCAGCGGAATCATCTCCGGCTTGACGGTTCCCTCGTAGACGACCGGGTTCAGATTGGCTCGGGCGGCGTAAATCGCGGCGGACCAGCCGGCGGGGCCGCTGCCGATGATGATGGTTTTTTCGGTCTCGTTGCTCACCGTGTGAGAACTCCTTCAGAGATGGTTCTGGCAAATGTTCGGGGCTGTTTTGTGGGGATTATAGGACCGCGTCACCGGCTGTTCCATGGCAGGGCAGGCATTACATCCGGCGGAGTGAGTGCGGTGGGACGTGGAACGGACAAACCGCCGCCGATCGGTTAAACTGCTCGACTCTTTCCATTGCCTTCCCCCTCGAAATCCCGCCATTGTTGGCCGTTCGGCCGAATCACCTATGAGCACTCTTTTTGTCGCCGTCTTGTCGATGGTCGGTTTTGTCGTCGCCTACAACACGTACGGCCGATGGCTGGCCAAGCGTCTGTTCGGGCTGACCGACGACGCCAGGATGCCGAGCGAGGAATGCCGCGACGATATCGACTTCGTCCCGACGCGCAAATCGATCGTGTTCGGCCACCATTTCACCAGTATCGCCGGGACGGGGCCGATCGTGGGTCCGGCCCTGGCCGTGTTCTGGGGCTGGCTGCCGGCGCTGCTGTGGGTGGTGTTCGGGGCCATTTTGATCGGCGGCGTGCATGATCTGGCCGCCCTGGTGATCTCGATCCGCAACAAGGGCCAAACGATCGGGCAAGCCGCCGGCCGATTGATTTCTCCCCGCGCCAAGGTGTTGTTTTTGATCGTCCTGGCGCTCGCCCTTTCGATCGTCTTGGCCGTGTTCGGATTGGTCATCGCCAGTATCTTTGCGATCTACCCCGAATCGGTGCTGAGCGTTTGGATTGCGATGCCGATCGCCGTCGTGATCGGGCTGCGTTATCGCAGCGGAGGCGGTTTGGTGATTCCCAGTCTGGTCGGTTTGGCCGCGCTGTATGTCGCAGTTTACCTGGGCGCCTATCACCTGCCCGTCGATTTGACGCCCTATTTGCCCACCGACAGCCTGCTCTGGACCCCGACGGTCGTCTGGACCATCGCACTGCTGATTTACGCCTTCATCGCGTCGGTGCTTCCCGTTTGGTTGTTGCTACAGCCGCGGGACTACATCAACAGCTTGCAGTTGTTCGTGGCACTGGCGCTGTTGTTGGCCGGTCTGGGCATCGCCTCGCTGACCGGTCAAGCCCAATTGACCGATTCGGCGCCGATGATCGCCAGCGAAGTCCCGGCCGATGCGCCGAGCATGTTTCCGTTTCTGTTCATCACGATCGCCTGTGGCGCCTGCAGCGGGTTTCATTGCCTGGTCAGCAGCGGAACGACCAGCAAGCAACTCGAAAAAGCGAGCGATGCCCAGGCGGTCGGCTATGGCAGCATGTTGCTCGAAGGCATGCTGGCCGTGCTGGTGATCTTGGCCTGTTCGGCCGGCGTGGGCATGGGCCCGCTGACGCGCAGCGTGACGACGGTGGGCGAAGGGGCGGCGGCCCGGTCGGTCGTCGCGATCGAGCGAGCCGACGTCTCGGGGAATCAGGCGTGGCGAGAATACTATCGAACCGGAGCTGATGGAGAGCCGGACGCGGGTTGGAAAAAGCAGAACCTTGCCAAGAAACTGCGGGCCTTCGTCGACGGCGGGGCAAACTTCTTGTCCGCACTCGGGCTGCCCCTCCGCATGGCGATCGCGATCATGGCGGTCCTGGTCGCCTGTTTCGCCGCCACCACCCTAGACACCGCTACCCGTCTGCAGCGCTACGTGATCAGCGAACTGGCGCTCTCGGCGGGCGCCAAACCGCTGGCCAACAAGTACGTGGCCACCGGGATCGCCGTCGGGGTTGGATTGGCCATCGCCGTGTTCGCCGGCGACAGTCCTGGCAAGGGAGGCTTGGTGTTGTGGCCGTTGTTCGGCGCGACCAATCAGCTGCTGGCCGGATTGGCGCTGATGGTCGCACTGATCTTCTTGGCCCGACGCAGCAAACCGCTCGCCTCGGTGATGATCCCGATGTTTGTGATGTTGTTGATGCCCGCCTGGGCGATCACCTACGACCTGTTTTACAACTGGCTGCCGTCGGGCAACATCGTGTTGACCACGTTCGGGTTTTCGATTCTGGGGCTGCAGATCTGGATGGCGGTCGAAGGGCTGATGGTCTGGGGCCGCTGCCGAGGCGTCTTGGAACAGCCCGCCGAAACCGCCGCCGGCTAGTGGGGTAAGCATCCTGCTTGCCACTGGCGAGCGGAAAGCTCGGCTAGTGGGGTAAGCATCCTGCTTGCCACTGGCGAGCGGAAGCTCGGCTGGTGGGGTAAGCATCCTGCTTGCCACTGGCGAGCTGAAAGCTCGCGTGGATCGCAAGCTGGAAGCTTACGCCACTTTTCGCAAGCTGGAAGCTTACGCCACTTCTCTCTAGTCTTAAAATGAGATTCCGACTATGATGGGGGCGGTCGACTGCGGGAGAATTCCCCGTCGCGACAGGGGCTTCGAATCGCGGTTTGATCGCCAGATCCGCGAGTTCGTCACGAAATCTCTGAGCACGGCGGGGGATCGTAGTCGTTGACAAGGCGAAGACCGCCTTGAGTCGGCCGTTACTCACCCCCACGACGTGAATGAATCATGGTCGCGTACTTAGCGGTCGAAACCGGGCCCGAGAAGGGCCGCCATTACCCGTTGGCCCCCGAACGACCGATGCACGTCGGTCGCGGATCGAGCTGTGAAGTGATGCTGTCCGATCCGGTCTGTAGCCGGTTTCACGCGGTCGTCTTCTATGAAGATGACCGCTGGCAGGTTCGCGACACGGGCAGCCGGAACGGGACGTTGGTCAACGGTCAAAAGATCGATACGGCACAAATCGCGGATCAATGTGTGCTGACCATCGGCGGGACGGAACTGCGTTTCATCGATCCATCCTCCGATAGCGCCGAGTTGGACGACGCGTTCCAAACGATCGTTCAAGACGTTTCGTTGATCGACACCAAGACGACCGACGATCCGATGCGCGACGTCGCCCACGCCGGGTACCTGTTCGATCTGTATCTGCTCAGCCTCTCCATGCTGCGGCTGGAAAACCCCGACGAAGTCATCGATTCGGTGCTCAAGTTACTGCGTGACCGAACCAGTGCCGACGCCGTGGGGCTGTCCTTTGACGGCGGCGACGGACGGCAACGACCGCACAAGGTCGAACCTGCTGATGAAGTGGACAAAGTCAAAGTCAGCCGCGCGATCTTGCGTCGCGTCGTCGGCAGCGGCGAAGCGATCTGGGTCAACGACAAGCGTTCGCTGGACACCGAATTGCAGGAAAAACTGCCTGCCAAATCGGTCTGGTCCGATGCGATCTACGTTCCGCTGGACACCAACGAAGCGAACATCGGCATCCTGCATCTATACCGCAACCGGCCGTCGTTCAACGAAGTCGACTTCGAATTGTCGATCGCCGCGGCACGCTTGTTAGCGGTCGGTTTGGATCGCGCCTTGCAACACGATCAATTGCGCGTCGAGGCCAAGCAGATCGCCAAACGCAATGCCGACGGAGACGAATTGATCGGTGAAAGCCCCGTGATGCTGCGGCTGAAAGAAAAAATCGCCCGTGTCGCTGCGGCCAACGGATGCGTCTTGGTGCGTGGAGAAAGCGGTTGCGGGAAAGAACTGGTCGCCCGCGCCGTTCACCGCAACAGCAAAAGAGCCAAGCGACCGATGCTGACGGTCAACTGTGCGGCGATCCCGTCCGAATTGATCGAAAGCCAATTGTTCGGACACAAAAAAGGCTCCTTCACCGGCGCCGACAGCGACCACGAGGGTTGGTTCCAACAAGCCCACACCGGCACGCTGTTTCTCGATGAGATCGGCGAACTGACGCTGGAAGGACAAGCCAAGCTGTTACGGATTCTTGAAGGCCATCCGTTCTTGCCCGTCGGTGGCACGCAGGAAGTCCATGTCGACGTCCGCGTGATCGCGGCGACCAATCGTGATCTGGCCGAATTTGTACGCGAGAAACGTTTCCGCGAAGATCTGTTTTACCGGTTGAGCGTCTTTGAATTGTTGCTGCCGCCGCTGCGAGAACGCGGTGACGATTTGGATCTGTTGATCGACCACTTTTTGGAACACTTTCGACTGCAACACGGTCGCGCCAAGCTGACGTTTTCTAAAGCCGCGCGCGACCGGATGCGCCAGTACATGTGGCCCGGGAATATCCGCCAACTGCGAAACGTCATCGATAGCGCGATCGTGATGGCCGATGACGCCGAAATTCAACCCGATGACCTGGGGCTGCGCGATGCCGGAATCAGTCGCTTGGACACATTCCGAATCGATGAGTGGGAAAAACGTTTGATCGTCAAGGCACTTGAACGAACCAGCGGCAGTGTGCCCGAAGCGGCCAAGCTGCTGGGGATCAGCCGAGCCACCGCGTATCGTAAAATATCCGAATACGAAATCGATCGTTAAACCTCAAAGTTGACGAAGCACGAGAAGCCTATCCCACCGGTTTTCCCCAGCCATCGTGACATCCATCCAATCGATGCGTTCCCCTGACCGCCGGCTGGCCATTCTCTCCGCGCCCGGCTCGCGCGGCGATGTCAATCCGATGCTCGCGATCGGGATGGAACTCAAACGCCGTGGCTACGACGTCGCGATCTCGTTGGCCGAACCCTACGCCCCACTCGCCGAAGCTGCCGGCTTGGAACCCCATGCGTTGGTCGATCGCCAAACGTTCGACACCATGCTGGCCGATCCGGCGATGTGGACGCTGCTGCGTGGCATGCGGCGAGTGATCGGTGGCATTGCGGCGAAATACTTGCAGCCGCAGTTCGATCTGATCCGATCGCTGCACCGCCCCGGACGAACGGTCTTGGTTTCGCATCCGCTGGATTTTGCCGCGCGGATCTTTCGTGATCTCGATCCGACGACGCCACTGGTCGACGTGCACTTGGCGCCCGTCATGTTGCGAACGCCCGAGCAGCCTGCGCGGCTGACGTCTTGGCGATTCGAACCGACACGCCATCGCCGCACGTTTGGACTGGCGTATTGGTTGGGCGACAAGATCATCCTGGACCCGCTGCTTGCCGGGCCGATCAACCGAATTCGACGAGAACACGGACTTTCTCCCGTCCGTCGGATCATGCATCGGTGGTGGCTTTCACCCGACCGGGTGTTGGCGTGTTATCCGGATTGGTTCGCGCCGTCGACGATCAACGCGATCCCGCAGTTGCGCCACGTCGGTTTCCCACTGTTTGATGGTCCACCGTTGGAGCGGGCCGACGAGCCTCTGGATCTGCCGACGGACCGACCGATCGTGTTCACCGGCGGTTCGGCCAACTGGCACACGCGTGAATTCTTTCGCAGCGCGACAGAAGTGTGCGTGAAACTCGATCGCCCTGGTCTGCTGTTGGGTGGTAATCAGAATTGTTTTCCGAAAACTTTGCCCAGTCACGTTCGTACGCACGGTTACGTGCCGCTGGGCAAGTTGTTGCCGCACTGCAGTGCCATCGTGCACCATGGGGGCATCGGCACGACGTCCCAAGCGTTGCGCGCCGGTGTGCCGCAGATCATTCGCCCGCTGGCGTTTGACCAGTTCGACAACGCCGACCGGGTCGAAGCACTCGGCTGCGGCATTTGCTTGCAACGTGATCGTGACCTTGCCGGCAGGTTGGCATTTGTTTTAAACGATGTCGCTATGGCGGAATCGTCGCGACGGATTCGAGATCGGATTGGTGGTTCGTCCGCCCCACAGCTTGCGGCGGACGAAGTCGATGCTGCCCTGACCGGCACAACCGCGCAGCTTTGACACCCGCTGCGGGACTTTGCGGACTGTGACGAAGATGCGACAGGAAATCGTGGTCCGGTTGTTCCAGTTCTGCCGTGCGGATGGTCGATAGGACAAAAACCAATTCGACCCGATGACGGGTTCGTCCGGATAATGTCGGCATCGCCGGCTGATCGCCACCCTACGCGGCAAACATTGATGACCAGATCCAACGTGCGTTCCACGAACACCAAGCGTCGACTATTGCGAAACCTCGTGACCGCGTTGACGATTGCGACGACACTTCCGGCCAGCGTCGGCTGTCACGTCTGGGATCGTATCGGTCCCGGGCCACACGATACCACCACCTCGTACCATCGCGGCGTGGGGCTGTCGATCGAATATCCCGAAGTCGCCGAATGCGAGACGGCGGTGACGATCGCGGCCGAAGCGGCCACTGCCCCCCATTCGTTGGAAGACCCGTCGAAACTTCCCACGATCGAACTCTCGCTGGACGAAGCCGTGGCGATGGCGATGCGGGACAGCCCCGTGATCCGATCGCTTCCCATCGGCGCCACGTTCTCGACCCAAAGCGCGACCACGGTCTTCGACCCGGCCCAAATGGCTTCCTCGACCCAGGGCGTCGAAGCGGCGTTGGCGGAATATGATGCCCAATACAGCAACACCCTAAACTGGTCGGGAACCGACGCGCCGCGGAACGTCCTGATCAATCCTTTCACGCAAAACTTCCAACGTCAGGTCGACGAAGGCACTTCGGCGGCCTACTCCAGTTCGCTCAGCAAAAAGTCGGCCTTCGGATCTCAATTCACGATCCGTCACGTCGTCAACTACACCCGCAACAACAACCCGAACCGAAACTTCTCCAGCGATTTCGTCGGCTGGGTCGAAGCGGAGTGGCGTCAGCCGATCCTGCGCGGATCGGGTCTGCAATACAACCGCATCGTCGGATCCAGTCAAACACCTGGCGTCTACAACGGCGTCTTGATCGCGCGAACCAACGAGGACGTCGCGCTGGCGGATTTCGAAGATTCCGTGACTAAATTGGTCGCCGATGTCGAGCAAGCGTATTGGGATTTGACGACCGCTTATCGCCTGCTTGAAGCCAATATCAAAGGCCGCGAATCGGCGCTTCGTACCTATCAGTACCAAAAGGTGCGGCTGGATGTCGGTGCAGGACGCCAGGACGAAGAAGCACAAGCGCAGTCGCAGTACTACCAATTCGAAGCAAACGTTCAATCGCAACTCGGTGGCTCCACCGGCCTCTACGCGACCGAACAAAAACTTCGCTACTTGCTGGGGATGCCGGCCTCGGATGGAAAACTCATCAAGCCGACGACCGACCCGCTGGATTCCAAAGTCGTCTTCGATTGGAACTCCGCCCTCTCGCAAGCACTCGATCGCCGCGTTGAAATCCGCAGACAACGTTTCCTCGTCAAACGGCGTGAGTTTGAACTCTACGCCTCGCGTTTGAATAAACGCCCCCAACTCGATTTCGTCGGATTGTACCGCTATCGAGGCCTGGGTGATAACCTGCTCGGCGACATCGACGATGGACGCTTCGATGGACTCAGTTCCTCCATCCTCAATGGCGAATTTCAAGAATGGCAGGCCGGCGTTGAATTCACGCTTCCGGTCGGCCTGCGTCAAGCCGGTGTCGCCATCGCCAACGCAAAGTTGCAGTTGCAACGAGAGCGAGCGGTCTTGGCCGAGGTGGAACTGAGGGTCAGCCATGACTTGGCCGAAGCCGCACGGAACATCGACGTGACCTATCAATTGGTTGAAACCAACTACAACCGCTACCAAGCGGATCTGCGACAGGTCGAGGTCCTGGTGCGTCGCTACTTGGATGGCACCGATAACATCAACTTCCTGCTGCAAGCCCAGCGTTCGGTGGTTCAAAGCGAAGTGGCGTTCTATCAGGCGCTTGCCAACTACAACCTGGCCATCCGCGACCTGCACTGGGAAAAGGGATCCCTACTGGCGTACAACCAGATCCAGCTGGCCGAAGACGCGTGGGAAGCCGGTGCCACCCGTGATGCATACGAAAAAGGCTTGTTCTTGACGCCGCGTCAAGATCCGAGCGAAGTCACGATGACGCCGCCGGTGACACGTCGATCGTTCGATCCGTCGCAAGTCCAGGCGACCGGAGTCGGATTCTCGATCCAAGACGGGACGATCGTCACCGAGCAGGCCCTGCTGCCCAGTGAAGCCCCCGTTCCCGCAGCGGCAGACGTTTCACCAATGATCGATGAAGACGCCCCGCCGACGGATGGTTTGCAGCTGAGCGAATAGACGCGTCCGCCGGCCGGGAACGTCGACTCGTTTACTGCAGGATTTGGTAACCAATTTAGAATCTCTCCCTCTGGGAGAGACGGCGTTTGCGCAGCAAGCAAACGCCAGAGAGGGCCCACCTCGCACTGATTCCCAGGCTCCCGCCTGGAACACAATGTCTCGGAGGCTCCCGCCTCGCGCATTCGCCGGCAGAGCCGGCGACGGCGGCAAGCAGGATGCTTACCCCACCTCGTACTTGTTCCCAGGCTCCCGCCTGGGAACACAATGTCTCGGAGGCTCCCGCCTCGCGCGCCCGCCGGCAGAGCCGTCAACGGTGGCAAGCAGGATGCTTACCCCACCTCGCACTTGGACCCAGGAAAAACCTTGCCTTTTAAGACACCCTGTCTTATTCTGGTGTGATTGGCAAACCATCACACCATGAAACGGGGATTCCGATGCGTCCATGCATAACGGCGGTGGCTTTTTGCGTTTCGTTTTTCGTCTCGACCTGCGGTGTTGCCCAAGAGGCTGACAATGCGGCGGCGTTCGCATCGCTGGCTGACCGGATCGCCAACGAGTATGCGATCTCAGCCGATGGTCGAGCATTGAGCCTTCGCCAAGACGCCGTGCTGACCTGGACCAATCCGCTGGTCGGCGAAATCTATGGCGGCGTCTACGTCTGGACCGACCGGGGACGCCCGTTGGTGATCGCTTCGTTTTACAAGTGGTACCGACCGCACACGCACAGCAGCCATGAGTTTCAGTCGCTAACGACGGGAACCATCGTGGCCACACGCAGCGGACAGAAGAACTGGCGAACCTCCTCGCCCGGCGTCACCTGGAAGCTTGTTCCCGATGCACCGCCGCCGGGCCGCACGGCGGCGCAACGCTTGGTTCAAATGCGCGGACTGGCAAAGCGATTCGAATTGGAGATGACCGAGAAAGACGACAGCAAGACGCGACTGCGTTTGTTGTCGCAGCCCCTGCTGCGCTACGACAGCGCCGCCGCAGGCGTGACCGACGGCGGGTTGTTCGCCTTCGCCAAAGCCACCGACCCGGAAGCGTTGTTGCTGATCGAAGCACAGACTCAGTCGGGTGAAACTCGATGGCATTACGCGATCGCCCGGTCCAACTTTCTGGCCATGCGTGCACGATACAATCAATCAGAAATCTGGGACGCTCCGCAGTTGAGTTCGACCGAAAGCTATTCCGCCACCGGTCCGTACACAAAGTTTCAGTTCGACGGGGAATGATCGCGGGACACAATATTCCCGAACGTCATTGCGACGCAATCTTCACTTGGTCCGTCATGTCTTGATCATCAAAAATCGTCAAATCGACCTTTGCGTGCAGCGTGTTTTGATCGAGATCGAATCGCAGGTCCATCTCGCGGAGCCAATCCAAAAACGGGAACTTCCAAGTCTCAGGCGTTTGATTCAATTCATAAAGGCTTGAATCATTCCAGGCGGTGCCGACGTAATCGGGCATCCCGGCAACTTGTTTCATTTGATAGGCTCCGCCCAGCGGGCAAGTGACCTTTGCGTTCAACAGATTCTCAATGACCGACTGAGATTCCTGCGGTGGCAGATTCAGCCAATGAGTAAGATCCGCCAGAAACCGCGAGTTCTGATACGAGACGCGTCGCGACGCGAGATACGTGTACGCTTGAATGTAGGGTTCGATCTCCGCCCCGGAAAGCGATCGCATCCGCATGCGGACTTTCGGCGGATCGACAATGTTTTCCTGTGAAATCTCGTTGAACACTTCGTCACGCAGCCCCGATTGCATTGCGACGGTCGTCAAATTATCGCGACTCTCAATCATCTTCAGGTATTTCGTCGCCGAAGCACCTCCGGGCGGCAGATTGGCAATGCCCCAGGCAAAGTAATAGAGCAATTGCCCAGAAGGTGGCGCCCCGAATGGCAGTGCCGCGGTCGACCAGGGCAAGGGTGACTGGGGCGGCGGTGAGCGGCGGGTGGGGGTGTCGGGCAACGGTTTGCCGTTGAGCAACACCGAGCTGAGCATCCGCAGAATCTCGGTGCTCGGCGGCGAGATCACACCAAACGATCGAAGCTTGGCAAACGTCGTGCCGTCTTCTTGGTCGAGTAGCTTGACTTGGCCATGACTGATTTCGAACGAAACATCATCGTCGCGCAGCCCGATGTAGAGCAGATGGGGTGAGCTGCCGCGTCGCATCCTTACCGCCGTATCGACACTCAACAGGTCACGGTCACTGGCTGCAAAACGACGACGCCCGGGATCGGCCAGATGGCGTTCCAGCAGGGCGTATTTTTGCCGCGCATACGGAGTGATGACGATTTCGATGCCGATGCGCCGCAACCCCGCCGCGTCCATCTCTTTTTGGGTGAAGACAACTGTCACCGGATCGACGCGCCGCCATTGCTGGTTGTAGTCCCGCAGAAAGCCTCGGTAGGCGATCACTTCACTGCGCGTCGCTTTGTCGATGGGAACGTCTGGAATGGGGAGAAACGCACCTGGGATGCCGCGAAGGGAGTCTTGAAAACGATCGTCGACAAGGATCGGCCGGCTGCCATCGGCGCGAACAGCGAAACCTCTCGGCAGCAGTTTCGCGTCGATGAACCCGCCGATCGAGGCTTCCTCGATGCCTTCTGATGCTGACAACCACTTTGCCAATTGAAACTGTTGAAGCTCTCGCGCCGCACGCGACCGGCGTGTCAGTTCAATTCGGTAGTGCGGACTGACCAGGTTTTGGAAAAACGGGTCGGAGAGGTAGAGAAATGCAAATTGATGTCCTGCGGAATCCGCTTTGCGTCGGGCATAGCGAAACTCTCGCAGTGTTCCTAACGACCGATCGCCGCGTCCGGCTTGGAAGAAGCGATTCAAAAGGGTTTGCGAGTTCGTCACCAAATGATAATTCCCGTCGATCGCATAGAAGGAACGCACCCGGTTATCGTCGGTCGAAAGCAGGGAAACGCGATGATTGGAGACACTCAGCAGACGTTCGGAAACATCGCGAAACGTGCTGAGCATCTTGCGTCGCTGCAGCTTGATTGCATCGGCGAGCTTAAAACTATCCGCAGCTTCAAAGACAACACCCACTGCCGCTCCTTCACTGAAAAGTGGATCGCAACCGACCAAGGCCATGTCGGAAATCAGCTGATCAAAGGGGCCTGATGCGGTTTGCTCGGGAGACAGCGCGAGTTGAAATTCCACCGTGTCTCGGGTCTGTCGAACCAGCGCGCCCGAATCGACGACGTCGCTGAGGTTGCCTCCCCATCCGGTCAGAAACTGCCGCAGGTTCTTGTAATTGGCCAAGCTTCCCGTCCGCAGATAGAAGCATTCTTCGGGCACGTGCATCGCCATCGGTTCGATCGCAATGTCGCGGAACGAGGGAATGACCACGCTTGCCATCCGGGGCTTGGGCGGCACGGGCTGGTCGGCCGTTTCAGACCGCGCGGATTCATTGAGTTTGACGTCCTCTTGAATCGCCAGTTTGACAGATTCCATTCCAAAGAGCATTCCGACGGCACGTTCGAATTGTGCTTCCAACACACTGTCTTCTTGCCCGTCGTCTTTCTGCGGCACCGGCCAAGGACTCGGCATTCCGTAGCGTCTGGCAAGCATTGCGGCCAATGACCGACGGAGCAGTTTCTGCTCGTCACCGAGCTCTTTCGGTATCTTTGAAAATGATTTCCACCAGCGACTTTTCAGCGCCGCCAACGCCGCCGGTTGGCCGACGAGTTTGATATCCAGACGCTCGAGCAATACCGAATCGCGAGTCATCAATTTCA
Organism: Rhodopirellula sp. SM50; assembly: GCF_002289565.1. Taxonomy (GTDB): domain Bacteria; phylum Planctomycetota; class Planctomycetia; order Pirellulales; family Pirellulaceae; genus Stieleria. Next base: position 173,798 of record NZ_NTFY01000030.1, read on the forward strand.
CTTCCAGAGGCTTTTCTCCGTTCACCAGGAATGCCGCCTCGATGCGATCCACTTCGAACGGCGAGCGTTTGGACGACTGCTGGTAGGCGATGTCGAATGCGACATACTTGGCGCGACCTTGCTTTTCGACGAGGAACAACGACTGGTCAGGAAAAAGAATCGGGCCGTGTCCTTCGGTATACACCAGTTCGATCACGACGGCTCCGGCCGGTGTCCCCTGTTTTGCCTGAACAATGACGTCCTGCAATCGAACGGCGACCGGCCCCTGATCGAACGTTTTTTCCGAATCGCCCCCTGCACCGATACCGAGATTCGGGGGTACCGATTCTCCTGATCGCCGGATTGAATCGACCGTCGACTTAGGCTTTACGAAAGGTTCGGGAGTTGCGCGGTGATCCCTACCCAACCGATCGGCGAATTCACTTAACAGCAACTCATGAAGGTCGGCACCGGTCATCTCAAGCTGCTCGGCGAGCGCCGCCGAAGGTTGCTCGCCACGAGCCAGCGCCGCCAGTTGTGCGTCGCTCAGTTCACCAATCAACTCTGCCGGGCCACCCGCGGAGGATGCCCCTCGCGATCGATGAATGTTCGAATCCTTGGTTTCGTTTCCGGCGTCGAGAAGATCCATCGATTTCCGTTGATGTTTGGGCACGTCATCGTCAGGCTTGTCGCCGAGTAGCTTGTCGGCTGAACCGGCGGAGGTGTCCGACTCGGACTCGGTTGGCGTTGGTGCAACCGCATCTTGTGACGGTATGACGGCGGGCTGGGCCCGCTCAACGGCAATCAGCGGCAGCGTCGAAAGGGCCAGCAGCGTGGCCACCGACGCGACGAGTAATCCGCTGACCAGGACGTTTTGTACAACCGATTCTCGAAAAGAGAGACGTTTCATGATTTCAGAGACGGCATGGGTTTGGTGGCGCGCTTCCGATGGTTGCAAAAAACTCCTGGTTCGAATCGCACGGGGATAAGTCAAACGGGATGCGGCAACCGTTGGACACCAACGTTTATGCCCGTGCCGTTCACTACGGATTCGAAGCGTTGCAATTCATTAGACAACGCGACCGCGCAAATCGGGCGGATTAATTTTTAACCGCCGTCGCTTTTTCCCAGACGACGGCAGCGACAGGATCTCGATCGCCTGAAGGGGTCATCGAGACACAGCGTGGCCGAAATCCGCTGCGCAGCATTTCGGCGCCGACTAATTGGACGGTGCGAGGAGATTCTCCGAAGATCAGCCGCGTGGCGACCCCCTTTTCGTCGCTCCGCCAGACACCGGAGTAGAAGGTTGTTTTTTCATCATGCGACCGTGACACTTTGAATGATCGGCAGGGATAGCGGTCCATGCCGGCCCGTCGGATCTCGCCAAACATCGTTTCGAAGGAATTGGTGTAGGCAAACCAGGGTTCGAGCGCCGGCTCATCAAACCGTTCCCATAGCTCGCAGTACCGTAGCTGGCTGTCGGCATCGTAGTAGCATTGCCGCAAGATCGGTTCGTAGTCATTCATCTTGCCGTGAAACGTATCGGTTGCCTGTTTGGGCGATTCGCCAAGCGCCAGCCACTGTGTTGCGGTTCCGGGCAGATCATTTCGCCAAAGTGCGAAATAGCGTTCCTCAGAACCGGGGCGATCTTCGACGTATCCGCCGACATCGGCCAAACGGTATCCCGAAGCGATCATTTGTTGCTGCTTTTCGTTCAGTGATTCCTCATTCAAATCCAGTTCCCAAATCGCATCAAATTTTCCGGTCTGCCAACCGGCCGAAACGACGACCTGCCCACCGCTCCACACCGGTGAAATCGACGACAGACGGTAGCCGGCGGTGGCGAGTTGCTGATCCAACCGGTTAAAGTTGGCAATGGGGACACCGAGCACGAATGCCCCGTTTTCGCTCGCACCTCCATGCGATTGATTGATTTCCTCGCGAATCGACTCATCGACAGGAACGTCGATGAATGGCTCATCCAGGCTCGAGGGTTCTCGTCGCGATTCGATTCCCCATGTCGCCAAGTACTTTTTCGCTTGAACGTCGTGGATCGAATCCACTTTCGCGGGCTGCCAGACCTGCTGCGCAATATCGGACGATGGAGTGGTCGTGACTTTGTCGCCAGGAAGTGCAAAACGTTCGAGCCCCGAGGACAGTCCGGCGTAGACCAATTGTTGCGAAATGCGCGTCAAATCCCAAATCGCTACGCCTCCATCGGTCAGTCCGATCGCCAACCGTTGACCTCCAGGCGCCCATCGGATCGCATTGATCGATGCGTGTTCATCTGCCAAATCGAACATCGTCGAACGTGTTTGCAAGTCCAACAATCGCACGTTTCGGTGGCTCGCCTGGACCGCCAGGAGGTCGCCCGATGGTGCGATCGCGATGACGGGGGAACTCAGTCGACCGAGTTCCGCGATTTCGCGGTTCGCCTGCTCCTTTTTCAAGTCCCACTCCAGCAATGTTCCGTCTGCGGAAATGGCGATCAGATTTTGATCATTTGGTGACGCGACCAGATTGCTGGAAAACATCCGCTTCCCGATCGTGCGTGACTTCGAATCAGGATCGGACAGATCGATCCATCCGAAAAGTAACCTGGCATTGACGGCGATGTATCTGGACGATGCGTCAAATGTCATCGATTGGCCGAAGATCGATTCGCGCCGCGCCTGACGCAATTCGATCGGGCCATCGCCGACACGCTGAATCTCCCAGACAGGGATGCCTTCGGGGCCACACGAAGCGAACCATTTTCCGTCAGGACTGAAGGCAATGTCGTTGAACGCCGGACCATTTCGGTTGAGCTGCAGAATCGCGTTCAAGTTTCCATTTCCGGAAAGTTGCCAAACCAGGAGCGATCGGGAGGTGACGGCTGCAACCAGTGAACCATCCGGGGAGAACTGGACCGACTTCACAGCCTCGCCGACCGGCAACTTCGATAGCTCTGTGCCGGCTCGGGTGTCCCAGAACCGGACGGTACCATCTTGACTGCCGCTCGCCAGCACCGCCTTTGAAGGGTGAAACGCGACGCAGCTGACTGGTCGTTGATGTCCATGTAGGACAATGCGTTCGGGGGTATCGGCCAAGTTCCAGATCCGTAACCGCTCCGCTCCTGAGGAGAAAACGCGTGTCCCACCCGGGCTGAACCCCGCCGAGCCGAGTGGCGGGGAACCGGGGTGGGACAACGTCGCGATCAATCGCTGTGTCAATAGATTCCAGAGGTGCACCGCGCCCAATTCGTTCACGGTAATCAGCCGTGTGGCATTGGCGCTGACCGCCAAGCTGAAAATGGGATCCGTCTGAATGACGGACCACTGTGAAAAATCATCACAGCGGTACGTCGCAAAACCCTGATCCGATCCGACGACCAGGAATTGTCCGTCGCTGGAGAATTGCATATTGGGCACTCCAGCCCCTGGTGCACGAATTCTTTTGACCAGCTCGCCCGTCGCAGCATTCCAGATGAAGACGGACTCGGGCGTATCGGCAGCGGCAACGTAGTGTTGATCCGGGCTGATCGCGGTGGTCAGAAAGCCGTGTTGCCGGAACAGAAATTCATAGTCCGACGGTGCCTGAAAGCTGCGAACGGACTTGCCGTCGGAAAGGTCGATCAATCGGATTTGAAACCGATCGATCAATGCGATCTGATCCTGTCCGGCACCGACGTCCATGTAGTGACTGGTGTAAGCCGCGGTGCACTCCCATTGTCTCGTCCAGCGACCGTCTTGATGTTGGTCCCATCGCTCTAGTGAGTCTTTGTCGACCATCAGAAGCGTCGTGCCGCCGTTGGCCATGGCCAACGCACGAACATCCAATCCGATTCGGTACACCCGAGACTGCTCGCTGCCGTCGCCGACGTGACGCACCACCACGTCTCCTCCGGCGACCGCGACGGCAATCCGCTCCTCATCCAAGAACGTTGCCGCACCGGGTGAATCAACCAACGCGGGACCTTCGACGGTCGTCGGCTGATTCCCGACAAAATCGCCGAAACACAGAATCGCTTCTTGTCGTATCCGGGCTTCGTCCTTCTGCACGCCGGTCAACCGAAAGGCTTGCTGAAGCAACGTCAATACGCGTTGTCGGTAACCACTTTGACGAGCGCGACGCGTCGCTTCGGCTTCACCGATCAACGACGCGTACAGATTCTGCTTCGCTTCCGCGGTCGCCCGTTCTGCTTCGGCCCGCCGGTATTCCGCCATCTGCCACCAGAACCCGACTGAGACGAGACCGGTCAGGAGAGCAACCATCAGCAGGGATAGCAACGACGCAACCTCGGGGCGCCGTTTGCACCACTTCCAGGCACGTGAGGACCAACCGATAGGCTTGGCTTGGATGGCGTGTCCATTGAGGAACCGTCGCAGATCGTCGCGTAAGTCCGCAGCGCTGCGATACCTGGACTCAGGTGCCTTCTCAAGACACTTCAAACAGATGGTTTCAAGATCTCTCGGCACTCCCGGATTCAACAGACGTGGTCGGACGGGCTCTTTCTCGATGACTTGGCGAATCGTTTCGACCGTTGACTCGGCAACGAATGGCGCTCGCCCGACAAGACAGGTGTAGAGAATCGCGCCGAGCGCATAGACGTCACTCGGGACACCGACGAGACCATGTTCGGCTGCTGCCTGCTCGGGAGCCATGAAACGTGGCGTTCCAAGGATCTGCCCGGAATGTGTGATCTCTCCCAGATCAGCGTCAGCTTCGAACAGCGACTTGGAGAGCCCGAAGTCGGTGATGTGGGGCTCACCGTTAACATCAAGCAGCACGTTGGCGGGCTTGAGGTCGCGATGCAACACGCCCCGCCGGTGAGCAAAATGAATTGCGTCCGCCAACGTGGCGACCAGTTCCGCGGCGCGACGGGGCGGCAATGAGTCTTCACGGAGTGTCCCAGCAAGACTTTCACCCTCGATGAAATCCATCGTGAAGTAATGGTGCCCGTGATGTTTGCCGATCTCATGCACACCAACGATATGCGGATGCTTCAGCGCGGCTGCCGAACGGGCTTCGCGGTGAAAACGCTCCACTTGCGCATCATTGGCGAGTCGACCACTCAGAATCATCTTCAGTGCGACCGTTCGACGCAGTGATTCTTGGCGTGCTTTGAAAACGATCCCCATGCCCCCGCGAGCCACTTCACCGAGAATGAGATATTCGCCGATGTACCGAATCGATGCGTTTGGTTGCACGGACGATTGTGTGAGCTGCGAGACTTGCGTGGCGTTGTTCGCATGGTCTGATGTCGCCTCGCAATCCTCGACCGCTTGGTCGAGCAGGTCCAAGTCCGCAAAGAAGGAATGAAGCCCCTTTTCGAACTCCTTGTGACGATTGATGAAGACCTGGCGCGGGACGGATTGTCCGCTTTCGATCAACCGGTAGTATTCATGGACGATGCGGTCGAAGGCTTCATCGCGATCCGGGTCGTCGCTAGCGTCCGCCATGATGTTCCGCCGTGTTCAACTTGTTTCGAAGTTTCTTCAATCCGCGTCGAAGCAGTCCGGCGACCGCTTCGGGGGATCGACCGAGGTGCACTGCGATGTCGGAGACTTTCCATCCATGCACATGCTTGAGCATCACCGCGGTGCATTCCGCTTCCAACAAAGAGCCCATCGCTTCGGCGAGTTGTTCGGCACGTTCCTGTCGAATCAGGTGTTGGCTCGGTGAAGTCTGCTTGGCAGGCAATTCGCCGATAATCCGCAGCGCCGATTCGTGCAGTTGTTGATCGATCGAACGTTCAAGACGAATGTCACGTTTTTGAGCTTGATATTTGTTCACCAGATTGATCAACGTGTGCGTCAAAATGGTTTTCAGCCACGCTCTCAATTCGACTTCGCTGGACCCTCGAAATCCATCCAGATCCTGGTAAGCCCGCAACAGCGTCGTCTGGACGACGTCGGAAACGTCTTCCTTGGAGCGGAAACGCGGGTTCAGTTGCATGTCGGCGAGGACTCTCAGGTATCGCCGATACTGCTCAAGATTCTGTGGTTTGTCACATGACATCGCGTCAACTCAGGTCGTTAAACCGGCGTCAACCCGCATCCGTGATGGGTGGGGAATGATCGCTGCCAACTAGGAGACAACGTCGGGCCGACATTAGACCACAATTTTTGAGATATTTTAGCGATCGACGCGGCTCGTCGTCGGTTTCCACGTTTTCACCCGCCCCAGGCTGCCGCGGCCGTCTTCCAGACGTAATTGGACGTCTTCGGCAAGCTGCTCGCTGTCGGCATCCCAGTACGCGTGCTTCTGCGCATCGGTCATCGGCGCCAGCGGCGCGATGATGCGAAATCCCGTCATGCGACTCTGCTCGGACGTCATCCACCACGAGCTGCGTGGAAAGTCTGGATCCTCGTCCCACCACTCGACCGTCGTCCGCACGACCGAATCCGCCGTGCAGTCTTCCGCGTCGCTGTCACCGTTGCCGCCGCAGGCGACGTGCCCATAACGCAACCCCGTGACCGCCGTGTCTTCGATCACCAATTCAGAAACATTGCCGTGAACATCGTGCAGCCCCCAGGCGTTGGGTAGCTTCGTCCCGACACGCAGGGTCAACGAATCGCCCGGCGTGTTCTCTAGATAAACGGAGAACTCGCCGAGTCGGTTGACGTCGTTGCCGTAACAATAACGCGTTTCACTGCCCGCCAAAGCGGCATGCTGCCATTCGCTTCGCAGCGGCAGGCGATAGGTTTGACCGGTCAGCAGCGTCAGGTACTTGGTGTATTGCCGAGCCGCAAATTGACTGACCGTCGTCACGGGGGAATCCGGTGCACCGGCATACTCGAAATTGTATCGGGTGTCATAGACGTCCGTCGGTCCGGTCACGGCGTCGACGTCCGTCGGTGAGTTCGCTTGGTTGATGCCTTGGGATGCATCCTTCTTCTGCACGTAATACAACTGTCGATACGGCAGGTACTGCTCCATTGTGATTTCGTACTTGCCGATCCAAAACGGTCCAAAGGAAACCTGCTGCGTGGTTCCCGCCGGCTGATCCTTTGCGACCGGTTTTCCGAAGTCATCGAAGTGCTGAAACGGTGGCGGCGGCTCGATCGTCACCGTGCCGCCGGGAACCGGCAGCATCTCGATGACCACGTTGGAGCCGGGGATGGGCTGACCGTAGGGGATCATGAATCCCCGTGGCGTCTTCACAAACCGCCCGTCGGCGGGCTGATCCGGCACCAGTCTCGTTTCAGGCCCTCCGGCATAGGTCCAGGAAGCGAACAGGGCGACCGTCAATGCAACGCGAGTCGACAGATTGATCACAAACTCTCCTCAGATACGCCCACCGCGAATCAGCCCCGCCCAGTAAAACCAGCATAGCCGTTCTCGGACTCTGCCGGGGAACGGTGCTCGAGAGAACAAACCGCTAATGGACGCTGATGAACACTAATGGGAAGAATTCAGGAGCCATTTTCGGTGTCATCAAGATGCGGAAGAAACTCAGACAAGATGAATCGTTTGTACTGAAGCTTGCCAATTGGTCCGAAGTTTATCAAATAGCCGACTGGACTTCTTGTAATCCGCATGTAGTTCAACAACTGCGCTTCGTGTTCGGGAGTTAGTGCACGGACTGCTTTCAATTCCACAACAATCTGTTCTGACACAAACAGATCCGGTATGTAGCGTTTTTCCAGGACTTCATCTTTGTAGTGAACGAGCAATCGCCTTTTCGATTCGAAAGAAATTTTACGTAGTCCAAGTTCGATCTCCAGGCACTCCTGATAGATTTCCTCCAGCAATCCGCCACCAAGGATATTGTGGACCTCAAAGGCAGCCCCCATGAGCGCGTATCCTTCGTTGGCAAACTTTTGACTTTCTCCTGTCATCACGGCCCCCGCTTTCGCAAATTCCGATCACTGTTTTCCACAAAACTCAATGCGTGTCCTGAATTTTTTCATTCTCTTATTAGCGTTCATCAGTGTTCATTAGCGGTTTCCACACTCACCACTCCTCGCCAATCCACCCTACCTCGCACTCAGTTCTTTGACGGTTTCGACCAGGGCGATCGCGTTTTCGACGGGCGTCTCTTTGAACACACCGTGACCGAGGTTGAAGATATGCCCTTTACGGCCGGCGACGCTGTCGAGCAGGTCTGCGGCGCGAGAGCGAATCACATCGGGATCCGCTAACAGCACCGCCGGATCCAGATTTCCTTGCACGCTCTTGTCGCGGCCGATGCGGTCCCAGGCCAGCGGGAGCGGGATCCGCCAATCGACACCGACCACCGTCCGGCTGTCACCGCGAAGCAACGGCAACAACTCAGGGTTTCCGGTGGCGAAATTGATCACCGGCACGCCCGGCGCGATCCCCGCGATGATCTGATTCATCCACGGCAACACGAATTCGCTGTATTCGATCGGCGACAGGCATCCGGCCCAGCTGTCGAACAGTTGAACGCATTGCGCCCCGGCGGCGATTTGGTGATTCAAGTAGACGGTGATCGCTTCGGACAGTGTGCTCATCAATTCCGCCCAGGCGCCGCCGCCGGTTTGCGAAACCGATTGGTACATCAACTTCTTCGTGTGGGTGTAAACCTTGCTGCCGCCGCCTTCGATCGCGTAGCTGGCCAACGTGAACGGCGAACCGGCGAACCCGATCAAGGGGATTTCGGCGGGCAGATCGGCGCGGGTTTGTCGGACCGTTTCGTAGACAAACCCCAGCGACTGGGGATCATCGAGTCGTTTTAAACGCGTCAGATCTTCGGCACCGCGGATCGGATTGTGAATCACCGGTCCGTCCCCGGCGACAAACTCCAGATCAAAACCGAGCGGCTGCAGCAGCGGCAACAGGTCCGAAAAGATAATCGCCGCATCGACGCCCAGTCGTTCGACTGCGGTGCACATCACTTCGCTGCACAGGGCCGGGTTGGCACACAGTTCCAGAAAGCTCTGCTTGGCGCGGACTTCGCGATACTCGCTCATGTAGCGTCCGGCTTGCCGCATCAACCAGATCGGCGTCCGTTCGGTCGGCTCACCGCGACAGGCTTTCAGGAACAGGCTGTCGTGGGAGGGATGTTTTTCTGTCATGTCGTGTGATTGGGTGACGAACGAAATCGATTGACGGATCTTGTCGTCGGTCTCTTTCAATCGTTTTTTGGCGGCAACCAGTTGGCCGGAACGTCTGGCCGATTCGACGACCAGGTGGCCCATCTTGGGATGCGACGGTTCCAGGTCGGCGTGCAGGTCACATTCGGTCAACATTTGCGACGTGGTCGGGCCGATCGATGCGATTGCCGTGGTCCGCAATCCCGATCGCAATTGATCGGTGATGCCCATCTGTTCGGCCATCCGCATCATGTTGACGATCTGGTGGGCGCTGGTCAGCAGCAACAGGTCGCGCTGTCCGTCGGCGATGGCCTGGATGTTTTCCCGCAGCGGATCGGTTTGTTCGGGAAAGTCCCAGCCGTAGACGCGAACCGGTTGGACCGATGCGCCACGGGCTTCCAGTCCGGCGACCAGCGAGGCGTTGGAAATGCCGTATTCCTGCAGCCCGATTTCTTGATTGGCGACGGCCAGTTTGTGGTCGTCGATGTAACGCAAGATCTCACGCCACGTATTCGGTTCGCCGATCCGGTGTGTCGCTTTCACCCCCGCCTCGCGCAGCGCCGCGACGGGTTTGGGGCCGCGGCAAATGGTGGTGATGTCGGAGAGCGAATCGAGGAAACGCTGCGTGTTGACGTGTTTTTCGATCGAACGCATCAGAAAGCGAAATCCGACGCCGGTCATGAAGATCACGGTGCTGATTTGGCCGGTCATCACGCGATAGGCAAAATCGATGGCCGCCCGGTTCGGTTCAATCGGCACCTCCCGCATCGAGGGGCTCACGTGGGGGACGCCTCCGTGCCGCTCGATCAATCGCCGCATGTCGTCGCCGCGGCGGCTTTCCAAGGAAGCGACGTGGAGGCCGGCGAAATCAGCGTCATTGGGCATGGGTCGTTTTTCGTGCTGTTCAAGTGGAGAGCGGTGGGCACCAGGATCCGTGGCGGCATTGTAGACGTTTTCGCTGTCGTTACGATTACCTCTTGACGACCAATTGACATCATCCCCCGCCGACCGGTTCCGATTTTTCCGATGCCCCGCAGCCCCATTCGCGCCCCGAAACCGACGCTCGACCTGACCGACCATTTGTTCGTTTTTCGCCAGCCCATTCCGGGCGAATTGGCTTCGGGAAGCGACACCGGATCAGAAATGCCATTCCCCCCGGTCCCCGAAACGCTCCGCAGTGAGTCCGTTTTCGGCAACGATCGGCCGTTGGAAATCGAAGTCGGTAGCGGAAAAGGGCTGTTTCTGACCAACGAGTCCGGACGGAATCCCGAGCACAATTTTTTGGGCATTGAAATCATCCACAAATACGCCAAACACTCCGCGGCGCGAGTGGCCAAAGCGGGGCGATCCAACGCCAAGATGATTTCCGGCAACGCCCAACCGCTGCTCGCAGATCGCGTGCCCGCCGGATCACTCGAAGCGGTGCACGTTTATTTTCCCGACCCCTGGTGGAAAAAACGGCATCGCAAGCGGCGGGTCGTTAACGAGAGCAGCGTGAAAAGTTTTTTGGCTGCCCTTCGCCCCGGCGGCCGATTCCATTTCTGGACCGACGTGCTGGACTACTTCGAAGCCACCATCGAGATGATCGCGGAAATCGCCCCGGAATTCGGCGTCCCGATCCCGGAGGAAAAAGCGGCCTCGTCCCACGATCTGGACTACCGAACCCACTTCGAACGCAGAAGCCGGCAAAACCAGATCCCGGTCTATCGGGTCCGCTACGAGAAACGGTGATGGGGGCAAAACAATGGGTGCGTCCCTCTGGCCATGCCGTGGAGCATCACAGACGACTCGCCACCAAGCGGAACTAAACCCAGTTTTCTTATCGTTTTGCCCCCATCGTTTTGCCCTCCCCGTCTTCCCCATTTCATCCGATTATCGGATGCGAATCTGAATGTTAGACTGGGGGCTGATCGCGCCCACTCAGCCTACCCACGGAAGAGCCTTTTCGCATGTCGGACAACGTCAGCAGCGACACCATCATCACGCCCGCCAAACCCTTCGTCCACCTGCATTGTCACAGCCATTACAGCTTGCTGGACGGGGCCGGTGACATCAAACGTCTGGTCAACCGCGCCGTCGACCATGGGATGAACGCCTTGGCGTTGACCGATCACGGCAATCTGCACGGTGCGTTGGAATTCTATCGCGCGGCCAAAGGCGCCGGCATCAACCCGATCATCGGCTACGAAGCCTACATCGCGCCGGGCAGCCGATTCGACAAAGGCGGCGCCGGACGTAGCAAAGACGCCAGCTATCACCTGACGCTGCTGGCCAAGAACCGCACCGGTTTCAAGAACCTGATCAAGCTGGCCAGTGCGGCGTCCTTGGAAGGGTTTTATTTCAAACCGCGAATCGACAAAGAAATCCTGCAGACGTTCAACGAAGGCATCATCTGTCTGTCCGGATGCGTGAGCAGCGAATTCAGTCGCACGGTGATGAAAGCCAGTGACACCGGCGAACACGAGAAGGAGGCGATGGAGATCGCCGGCTGGTTCCACAAGGTGTTCGGCGACCGATATTTCATCGAAGTGATGAACAACGGCTTGGATATCCAGCGGATGCAACTCGAAGGCGCCGTCGACATCGCCAACAAGATGGGCTTGCCGGTGGTCACGACCAGTGATTGCCACTACGTCAACCAGGAAGACGCCGAAGCACAAGACATCATGCTGTGCATCAACACCGGACGTTTCCGAACCGACACGTCGCGGATGAAGATGGAGAACGATCAGTTCTTCCTGCGCAGCCCCGAACAGATGTACGAAAATTTTCCGGGCATGGAAGATTGCGTCGCGCGGAGCCAGGAAATCGCCGATAGCGTCGACATCGATATCGAATTGGGCAAGTACTACTTCCCCAAGTTCGAATGCCCCAACGAGATGAAGCCGATCGACTATCTGCGCGAGCTTTGCATCAAGGGGTTGCTGGAACGCTACGAAGGCGACGACGAACGGATCGTCGACGGCAAGCTGTCTGACGAAGTGATGGCGCGGCTGGATCGGGAACTCGGCGTCATCGAAAAACTGAATTACCCGACGTACTTTCTGATCGTTTGGGACTTCGTCATCCACGCCCGACAAAAAGGGATCTCGGCGACCGCGCGGGGCAGCGGCGTCGGCGCCATCGTGTGCTACGCCCTCTACATGTCGCACGTTTGTCCGCTGCGCTACGACCTACTGTTCGAACGGTTTTTGGACGAAAGCCGGACCGAACCGCCGGATATCGATATCGACTTCGAAAAAGAACGTCGCGTCGAAGTCATCGAGTACGTGAAGGAACGTTATGGCAGCGAAAACGTTTGCCAGATCGGAACGTTCGGAACACTAGCTGCACGGGCCGCGATCAAGGACACCGGGCGGGCGCTGGGGATTCCGCTGTCTCGCGTCAACCAGATCACCGAGATGGTGCCCGATGAGCTGAAGATCACGATCAAGAAAGCGCTTGAAAAAAGCGCCGACATGAAGCAAACCTATGACGGCGATCCGGAGATCCGCGAGTTGTTGGATCTGGCGATGAAGATCGAGGGTCTGGCGCGGAACGTCGGTACCCACGCCGCCGCGGTCGTGATCGCCGACAAACCGCTCTCGGAATACGTTCCATTGACGCGCGTGCCCGGCAAACAGGACGTCATCACCCAGTGGTCGATGAACGACGTCGAAGCCAGCGGTTTGTTGAAGATGGACTTCCTGGGGCTCCGCAACCTGACGATGCTCAGCCGGTCGGTGAAGTTCATCAAACAGACGACGGGCAAAACCGTCGATCCGCTCAAATTTCCACTCGACGACAAAGCGACTTACGCGCTGCTGCAACGGGGCGAAACGAAGGGCGTGTTCCAATTGGAATCCGGCGGTATTCGCGACCTGCTGACGCGGATGAAGCCCGACTGTTTTCACGACATCATCGCGACCGCCGCACTGTATCGTCCCGGCCCGCTCGAAGGCGGGATGGTCGATGACTATGTGAACATCAAACACGGTCGGCAGAGTCCGGAATACAAGCACCCGGTCTTGAAAGAGATCCTGGAAGAAACCAACAGCATCATGGTTTACCAGGAACAGGTGATGCGGATCCTCAACCGCCTCGGCGGCGTCCCGCTGGCCAAAGCGTACACCTGTATTAAGGCGATCAGTAAAAAGAAAGAAGCGCTGATCAACCAAAACCAGGAAGTGTTCTTAAAGGGCGCCGTCGAAAGCGGGCTCGCCCAAAAAGACGCCGAAGACATCTGGAATCTGATCGTCAAATTCGCCGGTTACGGGTTCAATAAATGCGTCGTCGGCGAAACGGAAGTGATCGACGCGGTCACCGGAGAATCGACAACCGTTGAAGAACTCTTTCAAAGCAAACGGGAATTCACGATCCATGCGTTGAACGACCGTCAAAAACTGGTGCCGCGCAAGGTCACCGATGTCGTCTGGAATGGCGTTCGTCAAACGTTCACCGTCACGACGCGCACCGGACGTCAAATCACAGCCACGGGCAACCACCCGATGAAGACCTTCGATGGCTGGACGAACATCGACGATCTAAGCATCGGCGACAAGATTGCAGTCGCCAGAACAATCGAATCTGTGCAAACGATCCAGTGGTCCGATCATGAAGTGATCACCCTGGGCTGGCTGATCTCAGAAGGAAATCTTTGCCACCCGACCTGCCTGTACTTCTATTCGAATTCGCAGTCTCAAGTCGACGACTTTGTCTATCATTCGGAACAATTTGGCCAGACATCGGCGCGGACGGATTACCGCAGCGACGGCCGTATCGAAGTCTGTCTGTCGACCGGTCGTGACACGCGACTGGGAAGTCTCGATCATTCCGGGGTTGGAACCGCGGTTGCCGCAAAACGCATCACCGGGCTGCGGAGCGGTGCCTTTACCTGGGCCAGTTCTCTCGGGCTGACAGGAAAGAAAGCCGCCGAAAAACACCTCCCAGAAGCGGTGTTCCAATTCAATCAGCGTCAGACGGCATTGCTTCTGGGAAGACTTTGGGCAGGTGATGGATATGTCGAACAACCGTCTCAACAAACCTATTATGCGACGTCATCCCCACGGCTAGCCAGAGATGTTCAGAGGCTTTTGCAACGCTTGGGAATTGTTTCTCGGGTCACTGAAAAGTCATTCGCCTACGCGGGGCGGGCAGACGGAAAGCCAAGGAACGGTTACACGGTACATCTAATCGGCCACGAATCGCGGCTGAAGTTTCTTCACACCGTCGGCCCGCAAATCGTAGACAAACAAGCATCTGTCATGACAGCGCTTGATCGCATCGACGCTGGCGAAGCAAAAACGACCGGAGACTTGGTGCCGGTCGCGGTGCGCTCACTCGTGGCGGAAGAACGCGTTCGTCGAGAGATTCCGTGGCGTGATCTGGAGTCGCAAAGCGGTGTTTCGATTCGTGAGTTTTGCCGTACGGGGCAATCCCCCAAGCGAGGCTTCCAACGCTCGACGGTCCAGCGTCTGGCTGATTTCTTTGAGTCGGAATCCCTCGCCGATCACGCTCAGAGCGATCTTTTCTGGGACGATATCGTTTCCATTGAGCCCGCCGATGTGGTGGATGTCTATGACCTGACGGTCGAGAACGATCACAACTTCGTGGCCAACGGATTGGTCGTCCATAATTCGCACAGTACCGCTTACGCCCTGGTCGCTTTCCAAACCGCCTACCTGAAGGCGCACTACCCGGTGGAGTTCATGGCGTCGCTGTTGTCCAGTGACATCGATGGGCGGAACTTTAAACGCAAAGACGCGCTCGTCGAGCACATGGAGGACTGCGATCGGATGGGCATCGAAGTGGTGCCGCCGAGCGTCAACACATCCGAAGCCGACTTCAGTGTCGCCGACGGTAAAATCCACTTCGCCATGTCGGCGATCAAAGCCTGTGGCGGATCGACCGCGATCTCGATCGAACAGGAACGAAAGAAGAACGGCCCCTTCAAAGACATCTTCGATTTCTGCGAACGCGTCGATCCGCACGCCTGTAACAAGTCCGCCATCGAAACACTCGTCAAAGCCGGCGCGATGGATTGTTTCGGCGCCAAACGCAGCCAACTGGTCGCCGTGATTGAAAAAGCGATGCAGGCCGGAGCCGCCGTCCAAGCCGACAAGAAAAGCGGCCAAGCAAGCCTGTTCGGTGCGTTCGAAGAAGAAGAGGAGGCCGCAGGTGGCGCACCGGCCGTCGTCCTGCCGGAGATGGATGAATGGCCCGACCGCGAAAAACTGGGCTACGAAAAAGAAGTCCTGGGCTATTACTTGGACTCCCACCCGTTGGCCGAGTACGAGCCAAAACTCGCCACGTTCCGCACACACACGACCGACTCGCTGTCCGAAATTCAGGATCGAGGCGAAGTGATTTTGGGCGGCATGATCAGCTCGATCAAAATCGCACACACCAAAAACCCAAAACCCGGCCAGCCGTCCAAGTACGCCAACTTTGATTTGGAAGACATGCAGGGCGCGATCCGCTGCATCCTCTGGCCACGTGGCTTTGCCGACCACGGCGAAAAGGTGATCCCCGACGCGGTGGTGCTGGCCAAAGGCAAAGTCGATCGGCGGGGTGGCGGTGATGAAGCCAACTTGATCATCGACGAACTCATTCCGCTCGATGACCTGGACAACCGATACACCCATGGCATGCGGATCCGGCTGGACGAAGCCAAGCACGACGGACAGACGATCTCGCGGTTACGGGAGATCGTCCGCGGCTATCCCGGCAAACAAGAATTGCTGTTCAGCATGAAGCTGGCCGAAGGCGAATTGGTGCACCTGAAAGCCGACAAGTTCAAAGTTCAAGTGACCCCCGAAATGCGGACCCGAATCGATGATCTGTTGGGTTCTGGAAACTACCGCTTGATGATGAGCAAACCACGGTAGCGCGTCTTACTCGGCCAGCGGTGCATGAGCCGTCGGGAGCTCAAAACACGCCCGTCCCGAATGGCACGGGCATTAGTAAAACGGGATTCAGCAATCCGTTGGTGTCTAGCCTTTACGCGATTCCCGGTCGCTGCTACGCAGCGAGAATGGGCGGCTGAAGCCTGCACACCAACACGTATGCCGGTGCCATTCAACACTTGCAGTTGTCACCGATCTCGGCGTTCGTGCAGTCCGATATACAGCAATCGGAAAAGTAGCCCACGGATGGCAGCGCGAACCCACGGATCGTTCTGCTGATTGCTATCCGCGGGTTCGCGCTGCCATCTGTGGGT
>NZ_NTFY01000031.1 GCF_002289565.1 Rhodopirellula sp. SM50
GGGCTTGCGCCCTGCCGCTAAAACCTCGTCAAACACAGGAAATAAATCGTTCACGGCGTAGGGCGGAGCCTGGGAACGAGTCGCGTCATGACATGGATCGCTAGATCGACGACTGCTGACGGCACGAATGGCATGCACAGCATGCCCTACTCGGGCAAGCGTCCCGTTTGAATTTTGGGGAACGTGCCGGTCAAGCCTTCCTTCATGAAGGCGACGAGATCGGCTTTCTCTTGATCGGTCAAGTTCAGCACCTTCATCTTGTCGCTCAACCAGGGATTCTTGTGTCCGCCCTTGTCATACCAGTCGACGACCTCTTGAAGGGTCTGCTGGCTGCCGTCATGCATGTAGGGCGCCGAGAGCGCGATGTTTCGCAGCGTCGGTGTCTTGAAGGCTCCTTTGTCCTTTTCTTCTTTCGTGATCTCGTAGCGTCCCAGATCGGGTTCGTCCGACTCCATGCCGACACCTAAGTTGTGGTACTGCTCGTCGGTGAAATTCGCTCCGGCATGACAGGTGGCACAGTTCGCTTTTCCGGCAAACAACTTCATCCCCCGCTTGGCCGATTCGCTCATCGGGTTGTCCGCGATCTCAGCCTTGATCGCATCGTATTGGGCCTTCAGCTCGGGTTCTTCGTCCAAGTATTCCAGGTCGTCGGCGAACAGTTTCTCAAACGTGTCCAGATCGTTTTGGTAGTCGTAGGGTGCCGGTCCGGTGACGAGCGCGCGTTCGAACGCGGCGATCGCTTTGCCGACGTTGTCGATCGTCACTCCATCGCCAAACACCTTTTCGAACTGGAGCTTGTAGATCGGATTGGCGGCCAAGTCGGTAACGCAGGTTTCGTGGCTGTTCCCCATCTCGATCGGGTTGGCGATCGGGCCGACCGCCTGCTCTTCCAGGGTGGCGGCGCGGCCGTCCCAAAATTGGGCTTTGCTGACGATGCGGTTGTAGGCGACCGGTGAATTTCGACCGCCTTCTTGTCCACGCACCCCGACACCAAACTGGGTCTGGGCGCCGTATCCTTGAGCGGGGTCGTGACAGGAGGCACACGAAATCGTGTTGTCATTGGACAGTCGGGGATCAAAATACAATTGCCGCCCGAGTTCGATCTTCGCCCGCGTGAGGGGATTGTCTTCCGGAATGAAGATGTTGCCTTGGGCGGCATCGAGTCCCTTGGGCAGTGTGACCGACAGCGTTTCATGTTGCTTCGGCTGGGACAGCCACTCGCGGACTTCTTCCAACGTCAGTTTTCCGCTGCCAGGGATTCCCATCAACAGCGAGTGGTCTTCGCCGAGTGTGATCGTGGAGGTGTCGGAGGGGGCGGAACTGTCCAGCGGCTCGGCGTTGGCGATTGAAGTCAGGCCCAGTGAAGTCAGGCCCAGTAAAGTCAGGCAAAGCGGTGCCAACGAAAACAGGGATCGCAACAGAGAACGTTTCGGTTTTGACATCGTGAATGTGGGCTCTCGAAGGTGGGATAGAAAGCGGATGGACTCGGTGGCGTAAGTTTCCAGTTTGCGTTTGAGCCGCAACGCACTGCATCGCAAGCTGGAAGCTTACGCCACAAGTACTCTAACTGAGCGGCAAAAATGATTGGTCGTCATCGACCAGGAAATCGGCGATTTTTCGCCCTGTGACGCTCAACGGCAGTGTGCGGATTTGGTCAAGTGAGACCCATTGCCACGGTGCCGGTGATTTTGGGTCTGCCACGGTGTTTGAAAATGCCGCTTGGTGCACGTGCAGCGAAATGCGAAACTTGGTGACCGCATGACGAAGGGTCTGCAGCCGAACTCCGGCGGCAATTTCTGCGCCCAATTGCTGCGACAGCCAACCGGCAGCCGCGTCGACCGATTCTGTCGCCGCATCGGTGCAACGGGGGAAGTCCCAAAGCCCCGCCCAGCGTCCGCCATCGGGCAGCGGTCGGGCAAGGTACTGCGTCGCCCCTCGTCGTTCGCGGCGGAGGATTAGCGCGAATTCCGTTCGATCTTCGTAGGCGATGCGTTTGATCTTTCCTGGGATCTCGGCCTGCAGACCGAGTGCGGCGGCGCGGCAGTGGTTGTGAACCGGGCAATGGTCGCATTTCGGATTCTTGGGCAGACAGACCAACGCGCCCAGCTCCATCGCCGCTTGATTGAATTGTCCGCTGCCGTTGCGGGGCAGCATTCGAGTGGCCACGTCCCATAACAGTTTGTTGGCGTCGCGTTCGGTGGGCGGGACCCGCAGCGCGATCCAACGGCTGTAGACACGCTGGGTGTTCCCTTCAAGCACCGGAAGTTTCGCGCCCGCTGCGATCGAGAGCACTGCACCGGCGGTGTAACGCCCGACGCCGGGCAGCGCCAGGACTTGGTCATACTGCAAGGGAAACTCGCCGCCATGCTCGGTCATGATTTGCTTGGCTGCGGCATGCATCGATCGGACGCGACGGTAGTACCCCAGGCCTTCCCAGTGACGCATCAACTCGGACTCTTCGGTGGCGGCCAAATCGGCGACGGTGGGAAACGATTGCATCCAGCGTCGGTAGTACGGCAACACCGTGGCCACTTGGGTCTGTTGCAGCATGATCTCGCTGACCCAAACGTGGTACGGCGTCGGATCGCTGCGCCACGGCATTTCCCGGGCATGGTCTGAAAACCAGGCAAGCAGCTTGCGACGCAATCCGGTTCGCCAGCGGGTCTGCTGCCAATCGTCGTGGTGTGGCGGGGGCTCAGTCGGCAAGGTGTCGCGTCGTCTGTGGCTCTATTGGTTTTGCTGTTTCTTCAGCGTTGCGATGGTGTCAAACACTTCGTTGCCACGCCGGTAGCGGATCGCAATTTCGTCGCCGGGAATGTGCGTGTTGATCTGTTGCTGCAGATCATCAAAGCGAGTGATCTTGGCGTCATCGATGCGAATGACCACGTCCCCGGCTTGCAAGCCGGCGTCCGCGGCGCCGCTGCCGGGCGTGACTTGGCTGACTTCACAGGTGTCCTGCAGCGTCGTGCGACACATCACGCCCAAGAAACCGCCGCGACGCAGCGTGATGTCCAGCCCCGGCATCTCCACCCGCAACCGCTCGACACGCTGTTCGGAAACACCCGTGCCCATCAAGTGCAGGGCATCACGCAATCGGACGCGGGTCAGTTCGGTCAACAGTTCTTCATTGAGACGCACGTACCGTAACTCGATCGCATCGAGTCGCGAACGTTGTTGCAGCGTCTGGACGGCCGGCACCGTCAGCTCGGCTTCGACGATCACCAGCGTCGTCAAGTCGGGCATCTTCATCACCGCGGCCAGTGTTTCCGGTGTCGCCATCGCGTCTTCGATGACGACAAAATCGATCTCACGAATCCAACGCAACCAGGCCAGCACTTCGATGTCGCCGTTGAATTGCCGGTTGATCCGGACGATCTCGTGCGAGGTGCTGCGAGAGGCCAAGGCGACGGTGTCGATGCCGATGAAGACGCCGGCGCCGGAGAGTTGGACCC
Organism: Rhodopirellula sp. SM50; assembly: GCF_002289565.1. Lineage (GTDB taxonomy): Bacteria > Planctomycetota > Planctomycetia > Pirellulales > Pirellulaceae > Stieleria. The sequence goes on from NZ_NTFY01000031.1 coordinate 3,453, forward strand.
TGGCTTCGCGGCCACGCGATTCGGCGAACGATTCGAGCGTCGACTTGGCCAGCGTGGCTTTGGTGCCAAAGCTTGTCGCGGCGATCGATTCCAGCGTCGCGAGCGCCCCATCGGTCTGCCACGGCGGTTCGTCTTCGGCGACTTTTGCCAAGATCAGGATGACGTTTTCAACCGTTTCCAAATCGCCGCCGTCGAGCATGTCACGCAAGACCCGGACGGAATCCAGGCCGCCGTCGATCAGGTGGCGTCGCGCCGATTGGCGGCGGAGAAAGCGTTCGTGGGACAGCTGGCTGGCCCAGTACTCGAGCGTCCGCTCGTCGCGGGGAACCCGACGCGGCGGCTCATCGGCCGCCGGTGGCGTGTCGTTCTGCTCGGCCACCGGCGCCGCGGCGGCTTGCTCTGCGGGCTGCTCTGTCGCAACCGGTCCGGAGGGCGCAGCCGGTCCGCTGGGAAGCTGAGCGGTGGCCGGGATGCCAACGAAGATCAGAGACGCCGCCCAGACCAAGCCGGCGACGTAGCGGTCAAGTCGGTGCTTGCCAGGGGCGTCCAAGATCAAATCGTTCTCCGCTAACCGATGCACCAGCGATCGTTGAACCACTCGACACGGTCCGCGCGGCGCGGGTTGTATTTCGTCTCGGGGTTGAACTTGTGGGTTTTCAAGAACGACATGAACGCCTTGCCTGGCACTTCGGCGTGCTGGGCGATGATGTCGACATGCTCGCTTTCCGGTTTCCAGTCGTACAGGATCTTGTTGTCGGATTCGAATTTTTCGTCCAGGTACTCGATGTTGGCGGAACTGCAAACGACGAAGTCGCAATCACGTTTGCAAAGGAAATTCATCAGTTTGCTGGCCAAGGCGCGGGTCTCGGCGAGCTGACCATCACAGGTTGCCGACGCGATGTTCCAAATGGAGACGAAACTGTGTTCGTCCTGGTCGTCCGGTGAAATTTTGAAATCGATTTCGTCTTCGGCGGCTGCCATGCTGAAAAGCCTTTTCAGATTGGGAATGATTGGGGAGGTCTGTCCCGGAGATTCTAGACGATTTTTGTCGATTCGCACAGAGTCACGTTGGGTGTGACCGGACGTGTCATGCCGTTCTCGATGATTCAGCCAACGAATGAGACATCGCTCATTCGAGACGTATTTGGCCTGTTTCGCCGGAGCTTTTGCCATGACTCAAATGATGCTGTTCGATCCCTGCTCGCTCGCCCCCAGCACCCCCGTCGCCGTGAATTCCGCTGCGGTGGCCGCCAGCCCCGTGACCGCCAGCCCTGTCGTTTCCCGCTCTCGAACCGCCGAGTCGACGGCTGCTGATCGCACCCCCCGCGAGAATCGCAATCACGCCGCTGCCGAGGACGGGATTCACCACATGGGCGATTTGGCCCGCTTGGTCCTGCTCCGTTACCAACTGGTCGCCCAACGACGCCAGGAAATGGCCGCTCGACGCGGAAAATAAACCCCGCCTGTCAGCCGCTCAGCTACTACCTGCCGGCCCCTCCGGTTGGCTGTCTTTTTTGCCGGATTTGCCTAATCGCTCCTTTTTCCGGTGCAGCATCCAAGCCGTCCACATCGCACCGACCATAAATCCGATCAGACCCGAAATCGCCAGCAACATCGCCAACGGAACTTCCCGATGAAACACCAGCGGCATCCGCAGCAAAACACTTTGAGTGTTGGAAAGCGAAAAGATCATCAGCACCAACACGCCGGAAATGATCAAAAACCATCGAAATCGCGCCATGATGCAAATGTCCAGTGAAGTGCGAAATGTTTAAGGAAGCGCCAGTGACCTGATTGTGCCGAGCCGTCTGCCCGGCCGAAACGGCAACCCTTAAAAAATGAGCCCGAAATGCTAGCATTCGTTATGCTAGGCTCTGTCCCTAAAGTCCTGCATCCATTTCGTTCGGGATGAATCGACATGGCCAATCAGCAGCAACTTTTTTCGTTCATGGAGGCTCCGGCCGTCGCTGCCCCCGTTGCTGCGCACGTCAACAAGCAACCCTCCCTGGCAGGGAGGGTCGAGCGTAGCGAGGGGAGGGTCGAGCGGTCGTCGCTGAGCGATTCCGAGCCACAGCAACCCTCCCCACCTCGTCGCAAACTCCTCCGCGACCCTCTCAGAGGGAGGGTGACTTCGACTCTTGCGACTTGTGTAGATACCGATGCCCAGAGGGAGGGTGACGCAAAACCGGGCGACCTCGAAAAAGAAGGAGGGCGTCCTTCGTCGGTGTGTCCCGATCCTCCCAGCCGCGAGGCGATCTTGAAATCATTGCGGGCCAAGGTCGGGTGCATCAGCACGGCGCGGCAAAGTGATGGGAGAGGATTTTCGACCGGCTGCGAAGCGCTGGATCGGTGGCTGCCGACCGGCGGTTTGCACCCGTCGACGCTGACCGAATGGATTGCCGCCCACGACAGTGCCGCGGCCGGATCGTTGGCGATGGCTGCCGCGGCGAATCGATTGCGTCAAATTCCCGCTCGACCGCTGGTGATCGTCGATTGCAGCGGCACGTTCTATCCGCCCGCGGCCGTCTCGATGGGGGTGCCGCACCAGCGGATGATTCTGTTGCGTCCCCGCAGTGGTGCCGATGCGATTTGGGCGATCGATCAATCGCTGCGTTCCGGAGCCGCCGCGGCCGTCTGGGCTTCTTTGCCCATGCAAGTCGACGATCGCGACGCACGACGTTTGCAATTGGCGGCCGAAAGCGGTCGAACACCGGGGTTGCTGGTGCGTGGGTTTGCCGCGCGAGGAAAACCCAGCTTCGCCGAAGTCCAGTTTTATGTGTCGCAGCAGCGGCGTGAACCCGCCCGTTCGATCACCAACCGCTCGCGTGATTTCGAAATCATTTCGGTCACACTCGACCGTGTTCGTGGCGGTGCGGTCGGCAGACAGCTTGCGCTGCAAATCATCGACGCGACAACGATCCGTCCGCTTTCCACCACCATCGGCCCACAGACGAAACGGCATGAAACGGCTGCTGAGCATCTGGCTTCGCAACTGGCCCATCCAGCGATTGCAAAGCGAGTGGCGGCGCGACGCGACTCTCGAACCGCTTCCTAGGGATGCGTCACGGGACAACCGCACGGCACCGTTGATCCTATGGAAGAACGATCACCGCCGCGGACGGCTGGTCGTCGCCTGCTGCGCCGCGGCGCGGCGGATGGGCGTTCGCACCGGCATCGCGATCGCCCAAGCGACGGAGCTTGCCGGTTCCGCCGGCGTGACCCCGATCACCGTCGAGCACGATCCGATCGCCGATTCGATGGCCTTGGGACGCGTTGCCGATGCCCTGCAACATCAAATCAGCCCGCTCGTCGCGATCGAATCGCTCGGCAAACGACTTTGGGCCGGTCAAGTTTTGCCGGAGCCCGACACGTTGTTCTGTGATCTGTCCGGGGTAACGCATCTGTTTGAACATGAATCCGGGATTTTGGATGCCACCGGCCGCTGTCTCGCCGAACTCGGATTGGTCGGCAAACTGGCCATCGCCGATCACGCCGCCGCCGCTTGGGCGTTGGCCCATTACGACGTCAACGACCCCGTGATTTCGACACGTGGTGTCGATGACTTACTGCACTTGAGCGTCAACGCGCTGCGGATCGAATCGGAAATCAAACACACCCTCGACCGATTGGGGATCGAAACCATCGGCGCCCTGCTGCGACTTCCACGCGGCGGACTGGCCCAACGCTTGGGCGACGGAATCGTCAAACGGATTGCCGAGATCTTGGGCGAAGTCGAGATCCCGCTGGAAGTCCACCATGCCGAACAACAGCACCACAGCAGCCATGAACTGGAATACCCGACGGATGATCTCGAGATCGTGATGGATCGCGTGGGTCGGCTGGCGGAGTCCATCGTGGCGAGTTTGGCGGCGTGTCAACGCGGCGCGTTGCGTGTGGCGTGTCGTTTAGAACTCGTCGACCGCGCGCCGTTGTCCACGGTGATCGGCATGTTCGCCCCGACCCAAGATCAAAAACATCTGCACGATTTGATCAACTCCAGTTTGGAATCGTTGCGCGTCGCGTCGCCGATCACTAAGATCACCTTGTCGGTCTTGCAGAGCGGCCCGCTGCGGACTCAGCAAAACGCGCTCTTCGCCGACGACGCCTTTGCATTAGAAGACGACTCGGTCTCCGATCGTTCCCTGGCCCGGCTCGTCGACACGCTCTCCGGTCGCCTCGGTCGCGATGCCGTCTTGGGGGTCCGATTGAGTGAAAATCCGTTGCCGGAGAAAGCGTTTCGAACCTATTCCCTGACCGATCATCGGACCCGCAAGGCGCTGCGGCGGTTGCCATCGAAACAACCCGCTCGGCGAAAGACGGCGGACGAGCGTTCCGCCTTTCACGCTCCCCGGCGTGACGATGCACGCCGCCGCCCGATGCAACTGTTGCGCAAACCCGTTCGCTTGACCGCGGTCGAAAAATCGCCCGCCCAAGCCGCCAATCCTTTTCAAACCTTGCCGCCATTCCGGTTCGAAGGTGCCCTGCACCGCGTCGCGTTTGCCTGGGGGCCCGAACGCATCGAAACCGGCTGGTGGGACGGCCCCACGATTCGCCGCGATTACTACCGCATCGAAACCGAAACAGGAAACGTTTGGTGGGTGTTTCGAGATTTAAAGAGCGGGGAATGGTTTTTACATGGACGGTTTTTTTAGTTTCAAGTTTCAAGTTTCAAGTTTCAAGTTTCAAGTTTCAAGTTTCAAGTTTCAAGTTTCAAGTTTCAAGTTTCAAGTTTCAAGTTTCAAGTTTCAAGTTTCAAGTTTCAAGTTTCAACCCAAAAAAACGCACACGCTGCAAGACGAATTCTTGCTAACCGCTAACCGCTAACCGCTAACCGCTAACCGCTAACCGCTAACCGCTAACCGCTAACCGCTAACCAACAACCGAACCCGTTGCGGCAGTGTTTTGATTTCTAGTGGCAGCCGTCCGGCGTAGTCACCGTCGAGTTCATAGGCGACGCGTTGATCGGATTCGAATCGCAGGCTTAAAACGTGATTCTCTTGGACGCTGGCGAACCTGCGGTGCATTCCGGTGACGATTCCCAGCGCATAGCCGAATCCGCTCAGCAGTCCTCGACCGGCGAAGGTGATCAGGTCCAGGTTTCCGTCGTCGCCGGTTGCCGAAGGATGAATCCGTAATCCCGCCGCGTAGCACGGTAGGTTGAACGCCATCGCCCAGCCGACCTGCCGTTGTTGAATGACTTCGCCGTTGACGTCAATCGCGGTGACGCGGATCGCGGGAAATTGATAGGCCCGGCAGGTTTGCCAGATCGGTTTCAGGTAACTGTGGCGGCGGATGTGTCCTTTGCGTCGCAGGTGCACTCGGCGGACGACTTCGGCGTCGAACCCGGCCGTCGCCATGATCAGAAACAGTCGCCCGTTGGCTTCACCGGCATCGATCTGGACGGCGCGCCCGTCGGTCAGAGTTTTCATCACCGCTCCGGCGTCATTGGATTGCCCCAAGTATCTCGCCAGCAGGTTTTCGGTGCCCATCGGCATCGGCAACAGTGGCGTTTCCGGGAACGTGCTGGACGCGACCAGGCTGATCGTTCCGTCACCGCCGGCGGCGACCACGACCGGTTGTGAAACACCGGTTTCACGCCGACGCGTCACCACGGCGTTCAGTTCGCGGGGGCACGCGATCCGCTGGTACTCGATCCCGGCGGCGGCGAGCATTTCGGCCAAGCGGGGCAGTTGTTCGCGCGCCGCACCGCTGCCCGCCTTGGGGCTGGTAAACAAAATCACGTCCAACGTCATCGCTCTCGGTGCGGAAAATGTTCTCGTCTCTCGGGTACCTGACCCTCTTTGTCGCATCATTCTTCGAAGATTCCAACCAGATTCACGCAAGATGCTGGGGGAATCTGCCTTGTCTTGGCACTTGCCGCGTTGGTAACACCCTTTCACGCCATGAATCGCGCGTGCTGTAAATGACCGCGCGGTGGCCCGAACACGATCCACGGACGGATCGCGTTTTCCTCGTCGAAACGGTTTGCCTTCGTCTAATGACACAACGAATCAATACGCACGGATGCCCCGAGACCGAAATCCGCTGGTGCAAGACCGCCGGCGGCGCGTCGGCATCCCTGTTGATCGCACTCCTGTCCAGTTTGGTCTTGTCCTTGCCTGCGGCGGCCCAAATGGGCGGCGGCATGGGGGGCATGGGTGGCGGAGGTCCTCAGAGCGGCGGTCCGGCGGGACCGGCGGAGCGTCCCAAGTTTCGCGATCACGTCCACAACCAGGATGCCCTGCCGATCGGCCGCGAACACGGCGACAAGGTCGTCACCAGCGTGCGAATTGTCGGCAATCGAGCGCTCAGCGAGCATGAGATCCTGCAGAAAATGCAGACCAAAAAAGGGCGATTTTTCAGTCGCGAGGTGTTGCTCGGGGACGTCCACCGGTTGAACGAAATGAAATCGTTTGACCACGTCACCTTCAAAACCAAAGACAACGATGCCGGCGTCGACGTGACGTTTGTGGTGCATGAACGCGCCCTGATCTCCGCGATCTCCTTTCACGGAAACAACCGCGTCAACGACCGCGATCTGAAGGGCCGCGCGGGATTGGAAGTCAAAGATCCGCTCAGCGAGTTCTCCGTCGAATCCGCCCGCCGGCGATTGATCGACTACTACAAAGACGAAGGGTTCAACCAGGTCGCGATCACCTCGACGATCGGGTTCAAGGACAAACCGGGGATGGTGATCTTTCGGATCAACGAAGGCCCCAAAGAACGAATCGCCAGCATCAATGTCATCGGCAATACCCTGTTGAGCGAAGCCCGGCTGAAGAAACTGATCAAGAGCCGTGGACCGTTTCTCAAACTCGGCTACTACACCTTCAACGTCGCGAACATGGCCAAGATCGATCGTGACGTCGATATCTTGGCTGCGACCTATCACAACCTCGGTTACCTGACCGCCACCGTCGGACGGCGAATCTCCTACAGCGAAGACGGCAAATGGATGGACGTGACGTTTGTGGTCAACGAAGGCAAACGTTTCAAAATCAACAGCGTGCAAATCATCGGCAATCAATTTGTCACCGAGAATTCGCTGCGGCAGCGTTTGGAACTGAAGGCCGACGACATGTTTGACGGCACCATCTTGAAACGCGACGTGGGCGAGATCGTTTACGGCTACGGCGAACTGGGATTCATCTATGCCGACGTCCAGCCCAAGACCGTGATGCGCGACGAAGAAAACACCGTCGACTTGGTCTACCAGATCGAAGAAGGCGACCGCTGGAAGATCGGCGAGATCCGCGTCAACATCGAAGGCGAACCGCACCTGATGCGGGAGACCGTGATGCTGAACATGTTGGAAATGCGCGAAGGTGATTTCATCGACCGCCGACTGTTGGAAATCGGTCGACGGCGAATGAGCAACAGTCAGTTGCTGGAAACCAATCCGCAAATCGCCGACCCGCCTGACATCATCGTCGATCCTCGGGAGGATGCGTTTTAATGAATCACCGCTCCCACCCCGACACCGACCGCAACGTTATCCCATCACCCCTGACCCCAGCAAGCGAATCAACCCGAATGGAATCGATCGATTTGCCGAAACGATTGGCCAGGCGAGCCGCCATCCACACGCCGATGGCACGCGGCCTGGCCGTTCCAATCGCCCTGCTCGCCTGCACCGCGTTGTTCTGGACCGCGCTGTCCTGGACCTCCTCGGCCAACGCCCAGAACTATCCGCCGGGATACAACCCGGCGACGGGGACCTACGTTCAGCCGCAACAAAACTACGCGCCACAGCAGAACTACGCGCCACAACAAAACTATGTGCCGCAGCCGGTGCCGCAACAGGTGGCGCCGCAGACGACGTTTCCGCCGACCCAGTTCGGGCCGCGTCAACGCGTGCTCCAACCCGGTCAATCGGTCCCGGGAAGTGGCACCGCGTTTCCGCCGATCGGCACCGATCCGGTGTACACGCCCAACGTTCGCGTTGCAGACTTGATCGTCAACGGATTTCCCGCACGGACCGGACGGATCATGTTCGGCGGTGCCGTCAACAGTGACGCCGGTGTGACCGGCCAGATCACGATCGACGAACGAAACTTCGACATCATGCGTTGGCCACGCTCGTTCCGAGACCTGTTCGGCGGGACGGCCTTCCGCGGTGCCGGGCAGACCTTTCGCTTGGAAGCCGCACCGGGCAGCGACTTTGATCGTTACAGCGTTCAGTTCGCCGACCCCAACTTGTTCGGTTACTTGCCGATCAGTTTTTCAGCCAGCGGTTTCCTGTACGACCGGCGTTACGACGACTGGGACGAGAACCGTCTCGGCGGTCGATTTTCGTTGGGCTATCGCATCACGCCCGACTTGTCGCTTGCCGTCGGCATCAGTGGTCAGAATGTCGACCTCAGTCGAGTTCGGGCACTTAACACCGCCATCCTGTCGCCCGGCGATGCGGCCGAATATCAAGAGTTGACTGACGCCCAGGGTGACAACGAGCTGTACAGCGGCAGCATCACGCTGACGCACAACACACGTGACAGCCCGATTCAACCCAGCCAGGGGCACTATTTCCAGTTCCAGTTCGAAGAAACCTTCGGCGATTACGACTATTCCCGAATCGAGTTGGAGTACCGCAAGTACTGGTTGCTGGCGTCACGCGCCGACGGCAGCGGTAAACAAACCTTCTCGTACAGCACGCAAGTCGGATTCAGCGGGAACGACACACCGATCTTCGAAAACTTCTTCGCCGGCGGTTACGCGACGCTGCGAGGTTTCGATTTTCGCGGTGCAGGCCCCGTGGTGGGCGGTACGGGCGGAAATCCCTTCGTTGCCGTTGGGGGGGAATTCCAATTCCTCAATTCGGTCGAGTACATGTTCCCGATCACGGCCGACGACGCCTTTCGCGGTGTGGCATTTTGTGACTTTGGTACCGTCGAAAGCAGTGTTAAACTGGACGCCGACTCGTTTCGTGTCGCGCCCGGTTTGGGTTTGCGTGTTGCAATCCCCGCCCTCGGGCCGGCCCCGCTCGCGTTCGACTTTGCCTACCCGGTCAACAAGTCTGACTTTGACAACGAGCGTATCTTCAGCTTTTACATGAGTTTGATTCGGTAACCTTGCAACAGCCGACCCAACCATCCGCCGCCTCGGGATCTTGGACTGACCAGATCCAAGCGAGGTTTCGATGCGTCCTTTCCGACGACTTATCGCGATGGTTCGACGACGAGATTTGGCGTTCGGCCGACGGTAGCGTCGGCAACCGGTTCGCCTCGGCGATCCCGCCCCAGGAACTCATCGACGAGGCGCCCACGGCGATTTGGCCGGCACTGATGCCCTGTGACTTTCTCCCCATCCTGACCAACACGATGGGCGATTGGTTGTGCGTCCGGATCGCCGCCGACAATTCGGCCGGACAAGTCGTCCACTGGTACCACGGCGGCGGCGACTGGATCCCCTGGGGCGACTCGCTCGCCGAAGCGATTTACTTTGACCACGTTCGGCACAAGCTGCCCGGCAGCCGTCGCGACCACGCGATCTCCGCAGGTTCAGCGAGCGACCAAAGCGATCGGTCCTGCCATCAATTGAATCAATGGGCGATCAGTCGGCTGGAACACCGGTCGGCATCGGATTTGGAATCACTCAGCGGTCTCAAGCTGGCTGGCGAGATGGTCGATCGCCACATCAGCCAGGCGGCGGTGTTGTGTCAAATGGTGATCGATGCGTTAGAGAACCCGCTGCTCAGCGACGATGCCTTGCGCGGCTTGGACATCGACGATCCCGAACAACTCCAACGCGGCTTGTTCGACAACCGGCTGATGGACAAGGACTGGATCGACAAGGTGGTCGCGACAAACGTTTCCCACCAGCAGGTTCTCGACCAGCAGGATTGGGACGCGGCGATGCGCTATTGCCGTCGCGCGACCGAGTTCGCGCCGGAACTGGGATGGGCCTGGGACGTGTTGGGGTACAGCGAGGAGCAAGCGGGAAATCTCGCCGCTGCGATCGATCACTACCAAAACGGGCTGAACTGTTCCATCTTCACCGATCAGACGGTGCGAGTCCGCACGCATGGGTTCTGCGGTGAAGGCCAAAAGTTTTCCGCTGCGCGGTTGATGGCGATCGGCTATCAGCCCTCTGATTCGGTCGAGCAAGGTTATTTCGAAAGCCTTTGTGTCCCTTCGGCCAGCGATCGACGCGATCGAGTCCGCGAGCACTTCGCCGCGTTGGCTCAACAAGCACCGCCCGCCCAGGCCCACGAATTGTGGGTCCGTGCGGGATGGGATTTGGGCGCCGAACCGATGCTGGCGTTTGCGGAACTGCTCGAGCAAATCGCGATCGCGGCCGACGCCGCCGGCCGGACGGCCCAGAGTGAACTGGCCCGCACCCATCGTAACTGCTTCCGGGATCGCTACGGCATTTAGTGCCCCGAGTGGCACCGGCAAGCGTGTTGGTGTGCAGGCTTTAGCCCAATACCGCTAAGTTAAGCGTGGTTTCCTCAACTCGGTGCCCGTAGGCTCGCGCCAAACGGCTGATATTCGTTTGACATCAGCCGGTTCGCGCCAGCGTCCGGGCCTCCCCGTCGGGCTTAACTTAACGGTATTGGGCTAAAGGCGAGACACCAACGGTTGCTGAATCCCTTTTTCGCTCGACCGACGCAACCCGAAAATCCAAAGTAGACAAAGCACTCTCCGAAAACGGAGTCGCCTATAATGGCGCCTCGATCGCTTTCTCCTCGGGCCCGGACTCTTGCCATTCCATCCGTTGACCATCATCCCAGGCATTCCCCATGAGATTTTCCTTGTTTTTCCTCCTGGCGTTCCTACTCTTTCCGCTGGCCTTACCCGATGAGGTGCGCGCGGAAACGTGGACCGACAACACCGGGCAATTCAAGATCGAAGCGGAATTTGTGGGGGTCGAAGGCCGATCGGTCGTTTTGCGTCTGGCCGACGGTTCGACCAAAAACGTTCCCATCGCACGGCTGAGCGACGCCAGTCGGAATCGGGCCAAGCAACTCTACGAGGCCGCGAAATCGAATCCGGCCGCTGCCAAGCCCATGGTCGCCAAGCCCGCCACGCCGTCCGGATCGGCGACAGGGGCGATCGCTCGCGACGGCGACGGCTTTGCACCCGCCGTTCCTCCTGTGCCGGCAATGCCGGCCTTTCCCGAGAATGGTTCGCTGCAGCAGACCGTCGACTTTGTGATCGAGCAACTCTCGGCCGGGCATCCCGAAGTCATCTGGTACGCGTTGCCGGCCGAGGTTCGCAACGAAGTCGACAGTGCGGAGGTCCGTGCGGCGATGCGTCCGGCGATCGAAATGCAAGTCGAAACGCAACAGCCGATTCACGAGGTGGCCAACCAGGTCTGTGAGATTCTGATTCGACAAAAGCAGTTCATCCTGAACACGCCGATGTTGAAGATGGCGCCGCCGCAAGTGACCCAGATGGTTCAGCCGCTGTACGATCCTGCCAGCGGGCTGATCTACGAGGTGGTTCAGTGCGTGTTCGATTCCAAAATGATCGTCGACGATTCGGTCACCAGCTTTGTCGATCATTACGGACCACGGATCGGCGGACACCTGCGTGTCTTGGTCCAGGCAGCACCGCCCGGAATGATCGAGCAGTTCACCGGCACGATCGTCGTCAATCAGATCGACGATTCGAGTGGGACGATTACGGTGCCCAAACAAGGCGGCGGGACAACCGTCGTGGAAATGGTCGCCTATGGCGGCCGGTGGATGCCGAAAGACTTCGTCGCGACGTGGAAAGAAAAAGGCGGCACGATGGCCAGCGGAATGGCGGAGCAATTCGAAAACAATCAAGCAGACTTTCAAGCCTCGCAGCAACAGATGGCCCAAGCGACCGGGATGATTGCCGGGATGGCCAACCAGTTCCTGCAGCCGATGCTGGACGCCAAAACCCAGCAAGAATTCGACGCCGCGCTGACCCAAGCGATGATGACCGCCGCGATGTTCCAAAACCAAGCCGGCCCCGGTTTGGCTCCAGGCCCCGCCGCCCGCAACCCGGCGTTCGCGCAGTAACGCACTCGCAATTCAACCGACAGACCGTTAACGTTTTCCCCACTGCTGCACGTGGGGCAGGTTGCGGTACAGGAACCAATTGTAAAATCGCCTCGGCAGGACACGACGCAGGAACGAAAACAAGAATGCGTCGATACTTCCGTAAATTCTCAGCGGCGGAGACTTCCGCCGCATCACTCCGATGACTTTGAGCGCGACCGAATCGGGCGTGGCGAGCGCTCGATGCATTGACTTGGCAATGAACTGTTCCATGTGATGATAGTGCTCGTGGTACGGGTTTCGGCGATCGCCCGATGCGTCTGCGCTCAATGTCGTGTACGGCACTTTTTCAAAAGCGTCGGATCGCATGAACCCCGGTTGGACGAGCGTGACGGAAATGTTCCACGGTTTGACTTCGTAATACAACGCTTCGCTGGCTCCTTCCAAGGCGAACTTCGACGCCGAGTAGACGGACATCGTGGGCATCGCCATCATGCCACCTACCGAGGAGATGTTGATGATCTTGCCACGCCGTTTTTGACGCATTCCCGGCAACACGCAGCGCGTCAGTTCGATCGGTGATCGAAAGTTGATGTTCATCTGCTGCAGTCGCTCCGGTTCGGTGACGTGCTCCACACAGGATCGATAGGCCACACCGGCGTTGTTGATCAGCACATCGACACCGCCGAGCGTGGACGCAATCTCGGTGACGATGGAGTCCCGTTGTTCTGGGGCAGTGATATCAAGAGGACGAATCCAGACGTCGTCGCGCTCGACAATCCCCTGCTCGCCAAATCGATGCAGCGACCCTGCCCGAGCCGTTAAAACGAGGTGCAGATTCTGATTGCGTTGCTCGAGCAGCAGACGACGAGCGATCGCGAGCCCCAAGCCGACCGAAGCGCCGGTCACCAAAACGACTTGCCGATCACTCATGAGTCGGTCGTCCGTATCAGCACAGGCCGCACGACGCCTTCACCGAATGTCTTCACGATTCGTCGATCCGATCGGTGTTCCGAATTCAACGCGACGTTGCTGGTGCGAATGCGAAAGCAAGCGGCGCCGCGTGGCGCCTTGCGAATGTATGCGTGCTTCAATCGACAAACCGTGAACGCGTTTACTGAATCTCTCAAGGTCGTCCCAGGGGATCGTGGTGAGACGGTTGAGCTCGATACGACCTCTCCGTCGCCCGTGAGCAGGAGCGTGCATGGCCAACGACGGGCAAAACGTGTACCTGATTCAATGAGGGGCAAGACACGGGACGTTTAGAGTGTCGATGTTTTCGTTAGATCGCCTTCGCGGGATCGTTAGGGCCTTTCGCCCTCCATCGTCGCCAAGCGAGATGCGAAATCGCCGTGCAAGGTGCCAGGATTTCGGGCACGATCGTGGGCAGCGTGCGTTTCTGCCCGCCAAGCGTCGGGATGCGCATGCAATGATTAAGACATCGTCCACCGGCGCTCCGAACCCGAAAACGAGCTTGTGGCAGAACACTGCTTTCACGCCCCCCCTGGTGCCGCCGGCAACGCTGATGCTTGCACCGGGCTGGCCAAGTGTTTACAAAATAGACGGTACGACTATTTTGGAAGCGGTTTCGTTAAACCATCTCAGGAGCGGGCAGATGTCGCCGAGAATTCATGGGTTTCTTCTGGTTGCGATTGCCCTTGCCGCCGGACCAGCGAGCGGCCAGGACGAGGTGCCGACAACGGATCAACGCGAACGTTGGAACGCCGTGTACCGAGAGGAAGCGGCGCAGTACCAGATGTTCCGACTCGGTGACGACACCGAAGAACTGCAACTCGTGTCGTCTCCCCTGCTGACCTTTACCAATCCGGTGCGGGTCCGCGATACGCATGGAGCCGCCTTTGTTTGGACGAGCGACGGTCGGCCCGAAGTCGTCGGGGCGATTTGGTCGGTGATCTCCCCGGACGATCCCGCCAAACGCCGTCTGTCGCATGAATTTCATTCGCTTTCGCTCGCCCCGATCAGCTCCAAGCATGAGCCGCGTCAGAGTCGGCGTGGTGTGGTCCCCGACTGGAACGCGCGCGAACCCGGCATCAAGCCCACGGCGATCCCCGAGGCAGCTCCGCCGGCACCGATCGCAACGCACCGTTTGACCCAGATGCGACGTTTGGCGAGGAACTTTGAAGCGACGATCCCTCCGGGGCTCGCTGACGGACAGGGGTCGCTCCGGCTGCTCGCTCAACCGATTTATCGTTACCGCAGCGAGCGCCATGAGATCCTCGACGGTGCGGTCTTTGCATTCGTGATGGGGACAGACCCCGAGTTGATTCTGTTGATCGAAGCGGTGGAGTCCGGCGGCGGTCAGCAGTGGCGGTTTGCCGCTGCCCAATTGAGCCAATTGCCCCTCCAGCTGGACTACAGAGGCAGCCGGGTGTGGGAATGCGAACGCGCGGTGCCGTACGTCGGCGATCGCCCACACTTTATGTACTGGGGCGTCTCCGCCCGCGACCGCCTAAAATAAGAGGTGTCCGACACCTTTTTGGGGATTGGTCATCCGAACGGTTTTCTGGCTTTCGCGCGGCTGGCGTCTCGGTAGCGGCCGGGCGTCTGGTTGACTTCGCGTTTGAAGACGACGCTGAAGTACTCGGCGTGCTTGAAACCGGTCAGACGTGAGATCTTGACCAGACTCAGTTCGGTGTCACGCAATAACTGGCAGGCGCGTTTGATTTGAACGCGACGGATCTCCGCTTGCGGTGAACGTCCCAGGTATTGGCGAAAGCGGCGTTCCAGACTGCTCCGCGCGATCGGAACTTCGGCCAAAATGTCCGAGACGGTCAACCCTTCGCAGGCTCGGAAACGAATCATTTGAATCGCCGCGGCCACGTCTTCATCGTCGATCGCCATCACGTCGGTACTCAACCGCTCGGCGATCCCCAACGGTGCGATCTGGACGTGCAGCTTGTCCGGCGTCTGCCCCCGCATCATTTGGTCCAGCATCACGGCCGCTTGATAGCCGATGCGTTCGGCCGCCGGGATGATGCTCGAAAGCGGCGGGTCACAGAAATCGCACAGGACGTGGTCGTTGTCGACGCCCAACACCGCGATCTCATCAGGAACCGACACCTTGGCCGTTTGACAGGCTTCCAGAATGTGTTGCCCGCGAAAATCGTTGCAGGCCAGGATCCCGATCGGACGCGGCAGACTCTTGACCCACGCGACGATCTGGTCTTGTTGCTGTTGCCATCCGCCTTGGCTGGCCGAGGACCAACCGGATTGATGCACGTGCACGCGCTCCGGATCCTCGACACCTCGTTCGGCAAGTCCGGCGAGGAAGCCGGTCAGCCGCTGGGAGGACCAATGGTGGTCGCTGAATCCCGCAAACGCGAAATGCTCGATTCCCTTGTCGGCCAAATGCGATGCGGCGAGTCGGCCGATCGCTTCGTGGTCATTGATCACCGAAGGCAGACTTTGATCGTCACGGATGTCGCCCAGATTGACCGTCGGAATCCCCGTCTCGCGAATGATCTCGATCATCTCGGGAGTCGTGTCGCGGGTGATGATGCCGTCGCCGTCCCAAGACCGGAACCAGGCCGGCGGTCCGGCCATCAGCTCACGCAAATCCAACTGAACCGACCACGGCTGCCGTTCGATGCGGTAGCGGCTGATCCCTTCCAACACGCTGCGTCCGAACGCCATCGTCGTTTCGACCAGCAACAACACCTTGGGGCGTGCTTTGCCGCTGCCCGCCACGTTGCCAGACTGAGAGGCCCTGTGTTTGGGGAGGCCGTTGGGGGCGGCGTTGGAAGGCGGGACGGGCATCGCGGAGCCGGATTGGGGCGTGACAAAGTTGCAAAACGGACGGGGATTTCTGGCCCGAGCAGATCCATTACCTGCGGAATATCTCTCAATCCAGGCCCCGACGCAATCGTTTTGTTCGCCGACGAAGCGATAAACACTCGGTTTTTTCGCTTGTTCCTGAAGAAATCCGCCTCGGGAAAGTTTGGGAACAATTCTTTAAGTGCCTTGATCCGGGAGGTGGGTGGGAAGGAAGGCAGAACGATTCGGGGCAGAATGATGAAGAACCAAATGCACCGACGACAAGAAGTCTACTCCCTCTCTCCCTCTCTCCCTCTCTCCTTGTCTCCTTGTCTCCTTGTCTCCCCCTCTCCTCGCCTCCCTCCCTAGCCCAGCGATCCGGCGAACACCTTTTCCAAACCACGTTTGGCGGTGTCGGCGGCGTCGCTGCTGATCACGGCGTTGACCTGCAATTCGCTGGTGCTGATCATGTCGACGTTGATGTCCGCGCCGGCCAGCGTTTCGAATAGCAGGGTGGCGACATGGGTGTGGCTGCGGAGTCCGATTCCGCTGACGGTGACCTTGGCGATTTCGCGGACGCCTTGGACACCCCGCATGCCGTGCGAGGCGGCGATTTTTTCGGCGACTTTCAGACTCGCGTCCAGGGCGTCTTGGGGGACGGTGAAACTGACGCTGGTCGATCCGTCTTCGCCGTCATATCCCTGGACGATCATGTCGACCGAGATACCGGCCGCGCCGATGCGTTCGAACATGTCCGCCGCGATCCCCGGTCGGTCGGGGACACCCATCAACGTCACCCGAGCCTGGTGATCGAGTACGGAAATGCCGGTCAACGTCAACGCTTCGAGGGCATCATCGCGGAGCCGGCTGATCAGTGTTTCGACTTCGACGCCCGATTCCCGATCGGCCTTGATCTGGCTCCATGACTTGGCGTCATCGGGTTTGACGTGCAGCTTGAATCCTTCGTGGACGGCACGGAGCGCGATCGATGCCTGGTCACGCGGCACCAAGGCACTGATTTTGATTTCGCTGGTGGTGATCATTTGGATGTTCACGCCCGCACCGGCCAGGGCGCGAAACATTTCGCTGGCGACGCCGGCTTGGTCGGGCATGTTCGCCCCGACGACGGAGATCTTGCTGACCTGATCATCGTGGGTCACGCCTTCCACTCCGATCCTGTCGAGGACCGGGGCGAGCGCTTGCAGGGTTGCTTGCAGGTCATCACGTCGGACGGTGAAGGAGACGTCTGCTTTGCCGCCGTCGCCGACGTTTTGGACCACCATGTCCACGGCGATCTTCTTGTCCGCGATCGCCGAGAAGATTTGCAGGCTCATGCCGGGGACATCGGGGACACCCAGGATCGTCACACGGGCTTCGTCGGGAGTCATCGCGGCTCCGCTGACCGGTGCCGTCGCGGACTCTTGCTCGGTGACGATCATCGTCCCTTCGGTGTCCGAGAAACTACTGCGGACGTGAATCGGTACACCGAATTTTTTGGCAAACTCGATGCTACGGTTGTGCATGACGCTGGCACCCAGGCTGGCCAGTTCCAACATCTCGTCATAGCTGATCACATCGACGCGACGTGCTTCGGGCAGCAGTCTCGGGTCGGTGGTGTAAACGCCGTCCACATCGGTGTAGATTTCGCAGGCGTCGGCTTTCAACACCGCAGCCAGCGCGACCGCGGTCGTGTCGCTGCCGCCGCGTCCGAGCGTGGTGATGTTCAGATCGTTGTCAATCCCTTGGAATCCGGCGGCGACGACGATCTTGCCTTCGTCCAGCAACCGTTCGATGCGTTCGGTAGAAATCGAACGGATCCGAGCTTTGCTGAAACTGCTGTCGGTCTGCATCCCGATCTGGCCGCCGGTCAAACTAACCGCTTCGCTGCCCAACGCGTTGATCGCCATGGCGACCAAGGCGACGCTGACCTGTTCGCCGGTGCTGAGCAACATATCCATTTCACGCGCCGGCGGATTGGGGCCGACTTCTTCGGCCAATTCCAGCAACCGGTCGGTGTTCTTTCCCATCGCGCTGACGACCATCACAACGCGATGGCCTTGGCGTTGGGCACGAATGGCTTTGCGCGCCGCGGCGCGGATCTTTTCGACGTCGGCGACGCTTGTACCGCCGAATTTTTGAACAATCAGAGACATGGGGTGTGGTTTAGAAAAAAATGCGGTGGAGTGATCTGTCGTGCTTTGTCCGCTTTGATTCGCTGACGAAGCACTAGCGGCGGATGAACGCATCCATCAAATCCCAGCCGTGGTCAAAGCGACGCCCAGACGCTGCGGCTGCGATTTCGTCGTAGGTCGTTTGCGAATCCGGTTCGATTCCCGCCCCGGCCATGACCAACGGGACCATGCCGTGGGTGTGTTTCTTGGTGCTGCAAAAGGTCGGGTGATCCGGGGTGACCAGAATCCGGTGGTCGCCGTGTCCCGCGAGCGCTTCGGCGAGCGGCCCGACGATGTGGCGATCGATCTGCTCGAGCGCTTCGATCTTGGCGTCGTGACGCCCCTCGTGGGACGCTTCGTCGGGAGCTTCAACGTGTACGCACACCAGGTCGTACTGGTCGAGCGCCTTGATCGCCGCGGCGCCCTTGGCTGCGTAATCGGTGTCCAGGTATCCGGTCGCCCCTTCGACTTCGATCCGCGGCCATCCGGCCAGCGCCGCGATCCCGCGCAACAGGTCCACTGCCGTGATCATCGCACCGCGAACGCCAAACCGTTCTTCGAAGGTGGGCATGGACGGTGCCCCGCCCAAGCCCCACAGCCAGACGTGGGTCGCGGGGCGTTTGCCGGCGGCTTGTCGGGCCTGGTTGACCGGATGATTGGCGAACACATCGGCCGACCCGTTCATCAGCCGCACCAGCAGATCGCTGCCGGGGCCTCGCGGAAAATCATCGGTCACAGACAGGTCGGTCAGATCGTGGGGCGCGGTCGAACGCGTCTCCGACGAAAACGGCGGCGGCGTGTTCTCGTCGCCGCGGTAGATCAACAGGTTCCGGTAGCTGACGCCGGGGACAAATTCAAAGCGGCCGCCTTCGGAACCCAGCAATGCCTCACCGGCGGCGGCCAGCAATTGCCGAGATTCCTCGGTGCTGATGTGATCGGCGGTGAAGTCCACCATGATCTGGTCTTCGATCGTCACCAGGTTGCAGCGGACGGCGAAATCATGCTTCCCGAGCGTGATCCCGCTGGCGGCCGCTTCCAACGGCGCTCGTCCGGTGAAGTACTGGTCCGGGTCGTATCCGAACAGGCACAAATTGGCCACTTCGCTGCCGGCCGGTAGGTGTGCCGGCGTGTTGTTGGACAGGGCACTGACCCCGCTCGCCGCGATCCGGTCCATGGCCGGAACCGAGGCCTCCTGCAGCGGTGTTTTTCCTCCCAACGCCTCGATCGGTTCGTCCGCACATCCGTCCGGGATGACGATGACATATTTCATGATGTTTCGGTGGGGGGTTCGGGAGACCGGTGGTGTGAAGGAAACGCCCTCTAGTTTCGTTCAGAGACGGGAATCTCGGAAGGGGACTGGCCTCAAGCCTCGTCGGCCAACTGATTCAGCAGCGCGACGCCCTTGGCGATGGTATCATCCGAAGCTGCGAAACTGATGCGGAAATGGCTGTCTCGGGCGCTGAAAATCTTCCCCGGAATGATCAACAAGCCCCGTTCGATCGCCTTGTGGACGAACGCTTCACCGCCCGCGTCGCCGGGAGCCTTGGGGAACAGGTAAAACGCGCCGCCGGGACGCGTGAATTCGAATCGTTCGGCCAATCCGTCGCAGATCAAATCACGTTTCTTGCGATAGTCGTCGATGTGGCCCTGCAGGTTGACTTCCATCGCCCGCAACGCGCCCCATTGGGCCGGTTGGGGCGAGCAGACGAACGAGTACTGTTGGATCTTTAGCATCGTCGCAATCACTTCACCGGGACCATGGACGTAGCCGACGCGCCAGCCCGTCATCGCATGGCTTTTGCTGAACCCGTCAATCACAATCGTGTCGGGGTTGAATTGGGCTGGTGATACGAATGCGTCGTCGTAATGAAACCGCGAATAGATCTCGTCCGAGATCAACGCGATGTTTTTCTCGGCGGCCAGTCGGGCGACCGCTTCGAGCTGCTCCGCCGTCGCCGTGACCCCCGTCGGGTTGGCCGGACTGTTCAGCAGGATCATCTTCGTCTTGGGCGTCACCGCCGCCGCGATCGCGTCGGGATCGAGCTGGAAACTGGGATACGAATCGATCGGCACCGCGACCCCGCCGCACATCTTCAACAGCGCCGGGTACATCACGAAGAACGGGTCCAAGTAGATCACTTCGTCGCCCGGATTGATCATCGAAAGCATCGACAGCATCAGCCCGCCGCTGGTGCCGCTGCAGACGAACACCTCACGGTCGTCGTGGCCGTAGCGGGAATCGATTTCTTGTTGCAGAGCCGACCGCAAGGGCCCGATGCCTTGTGTCGGCGAGTAGGCGTTCTTGCCGCCGCGGATCGCATCGATTGCCGCATCCTGAATTGACTCTGGGACGTCAAAGTCCGGTTGTCCGATCGACAGATTGATCGGATCTTTTAACTTGGCCGCCAAATCAAAGACTTTACGAATCCCGCTGGCGTCAAAGGTCGTGGTGCGGTCGGCGATCCAAGGATGCATGGTTCTGTTATGCTTTGAGAGATCAGTGGTGACGCGGCGTCAGACGTCACGTCGAAACGAAGGTGTGCAGATTCTAGACGAGAGACGACTTGTGGCCGAGGTGCTATACGTTGAACCTGTGATTCGGTTTTGTGCGGTGATTTCCGGCGACGCCCTGATTCGGCGGCGGGCGATCGAGACTTTGGCAAGCCACTGGGGCGAGATTTTTCATCAATCCGACCCCCTGCCGTTTGAAGCCGGCGGTTACTACGCCGGATCGATGGGCGAGCACCTGCAAAAGGAACTGATCGGATTTCGCCAGCCCTGTGACGCCGCCGAACTGGCCGACTGGAAACATTGGACCAACGCCCTGGAAACGCAGGTCGCGGCAGTGGAATCCGCAGTGGAACCTGCAGCGGAGCGGCCGCTGAACCTGGATCCCGGCTACATCACCCAAGCCAAACTGGTCCTGGCGACGACGAAGGATCGTGATCATCGCGTTTACCTGCGCGACGGGATGTTCGGCGAGATCACGCTGACGTACACGGCCAAAAAATGGGTGCACCATCGTTGGACCTACCCCGACTATCGGACCGCTGCGGTGGCCGAGTTCGCGACCACCTGCCGCAACCACCTGCGAGCATTCTTGCTAGGCGGCGAAGGGTTTCGGCGACGAGGGTGAGGCTGGGGATCACGTGCTGTATCCCGGAGGGGCTTGCGCCCTGCCGCTAAAAGATGTTCCTGCTACCGCGACCGCACCAACGTGGCCAAGTCGATGTGCTGCTCTCGAACGATCGCTTCGATGTCTTTCAAAAAGCGATCCGCATCGACGGGGTAACCCGCGGTGGGGCGAAGCGGTTGTGGTGCAAGGTCGGCGAAGTACGCGTTGAATGATTCCATCGCCTTTTCTCGGACATACTTGGCGACCATGGACGAGAACGCCACCGGCGTGAAGGAATCGCCCTTGACCGTGAAGCGGATCGTGAACTCTCCGCCCCGGTAAGGCCCACCCCCGTAGGGCACCGCGTAATAACTTTCGGCCTTCGATTCCGCGATGACACGAACCAGCGTGCCGTCGAAGGTCGCTTGCAGGGGGCCGGCGTAATAGCGGCGCCCTCCATGCCGATCACAATACACTGCGACCTGCTCGTCGGGGGCGACCGCGAGTTCGTCCAGCAGCGACTTCGCGAGCTCTAGCGTGCTCTGTGACAACAAGTCCGACTTGTTCGCTCCGCCGCGGCACGACCGGTTGAAGGCGGCGGCGGTGATCACGCGTGTCTTGAGTCCGACCAGCCTGGCCGGACCGGATTCCCACGCGGCGATCAACGGATTCGCCTCACCCGTTTCGATCGTCTGTTCCAGCAGACCCGCCAGCCACGGCGCCGCGCCGATCGAGTCTCGGTCGTGGGCCAACAGATCGCCGACAAGGTCCAATCGCTCGTCGGCCAGTCCACACCATCGGGCTCCGGCCAGCGTCACGCATTCCAGCTTGCCGTAGCCGCCTGATTTTTGGGTGACCGATTGGGGCTTGAAAACGGCCTTGGAATCGTTGACCACGATGCGTCTGCCGTCGACCATCACGGGCCGGGCGACGGCCGAAAACGCGTCTTGCAGATCGGATGGGCCCGCAGGTTCGACGGGAACCTGCCAGGCGGAAGCCGCGACGACAAGCGGCCCCAGTTTGGGACCATATCCGGCTTCGTCGGTTGCAATCAGGATCATCTGGAACGGTGTTGGAAAGGGGGGGCGGGCGTTTGCGCGGGACGTCGATTCTGTTACTGCAGGAGTTGGCAACCGATTCTTGACGACTTCCGCTCCGATCAACTCCGACACTTATACAATCGACGTCCCCTGCAAAGGATATCAGCCGAATCGATCATCCGGCCAGCACGCGGAGAAATGATCGATGTTAGACTGGATGTCGATTGCTTCTTACACACCACACGCGGATGTTTTATGAAACTCTCTCGACGCGATGTCCTAGCGGCTTCGGCCGGATTGCTCTCGTTTACGGCCTGCCCCTCCGTGTTCGCTTTGTCCGAGTCGAAACGCAAGTTCACCGTTGACCTTCGCTGGGGCAGCATCGGCGTCAAGGCGAACCAGACCGAAGCGATCGAGTTGGCGGCAAAACATGGCTTTGAGTCTGTCGCCGCGGCACCCCATGATTTGGCCAAGCTGTCCGATGCCGAAAGCGAAGCGTTGGTCGGCGACTTGAAAGCGAAAGGGTTGGTTTGGGGCTCTTCGGGGTTGCCGGTCGATTTTCGCAAGGAGGAGGCGAAATTCAAAAGTGATCTCGCCGCCTTGCCCGCTCTGGCCGCGGCGCTGCGTCGCGCCGGGGTCGACCGCATGGGCACCTGGATCTCGCCCTGCCACGACGAACTGACCTACGTCGCCAACTTCAAACAACACGCCGATCGGCTCCGCGAGTGCGCCAAGATCCTCAAAGACCACGGGCTGCGATTGGGGCTGGAGTATGTCGGCACCTCGACGCTGCGTAACTCCAAGCGATTTCCGTTCCTTCACACGATGCGCGAAACGGCGGAACTGCATTCGGCCATCGGCGTCGACAATATGGGGTTCGTGCTCGATTCCTGGCACTGGTACACCGCCGGTGAAACCGCCGACGACATTCGTTCGTTGAATGCACAGCAGATCGTCGGCTGTGACTTGAATGACGCGCCCGCGGGGCTGGCGGTCGACGAACAGATCGACAACCGACGTGAATTGCCGGCGGCGACGGGAGTGATCGACGTGAAGTCTTTCCTGCAGGCCCTGATCGACGTCGGTTATGACGGCCCGGTTCGCGCCGAACCTTTCAATCAAGCCCTCAATCAGCTGGACAACGACGAAGCCTGTGCGGCAACGTCCAAGGCCATCCACAAAGCGATCGCGCTCGTGGGCTAAGCATCCTTAACTCGTTCCAAGGCTCCGCCTTGGAACGCGAGGTCGGTGTGGCTCCGCCACACGCCGATCACGGCCGCGAGGCGGGAGCCTCCATCAAAGTGTGTTCCCAGGCGGAGCCCGGGAACAAGAGACAAGTGGGGTAAGCATCCTGCTTGCCTTCCGGGGCAAGCTTCACTCGTTCCAAGGCTCCGCCTTGGAACGCGAGGCCGGTGTGGCTCCGCCACACGCCGATTACGGCCAGGAGGCGGGAGCCTCCATCACAGTGTGTCCCCAGGCGGAGCCCGGGAACAAGAGACAAGTGGGGTAAGCATCCTGCTTGCCTTCCGGGGCAAGCTTTAGCTTGCGGGATCGCAAGCTGGAAGCTTACGCCACTTTTCGGAAGCGGCTGGGCGTTTCGATGCGTCGGCGGATGCTTGCCAGGGGGCCGATTTCTGACGGGGCGGCTTCGGCGTACCAAGCCCGCCGGGCGATCGCGTCGAGAATCTTTTCGGCGATCGTGACGGCTCGGGCACCGGCCAGCCCGCTGACCGTCGGCGAGATCCCCGACTGGATGCTGATCACGAAGTCGTGCAGTTCGTCCAGAATCGCATTCCGCGATTCGAGTTGCTTGGTTTCCAACTGCAGGTGGTCGGTGAACAAGGTGTCGGCATAGCCGAGTGGATTGTCGGTGGCTTCGTCCAGGTCGAAATCGCGATCGACCAGCGACTCGCTCGGCCGCACGGCGTGCAGGGCCGGGCCGGAGAAATCAATTTCGGCGAATCCGCCACCGCCGTAGACTTGCATTTGACGCGCCGGTGCGGGGCTGACCCGCGACGCTTTCAAGTTCGCGACCAGACCGCAAGCGAATTCAAGGCGTGCTTCGGCCAGGTCTTCGTGATCGCTGACGACGGCGATCCCGCTGGCGGAGACATCGGCGATGGCTGCGTCGGTCATCGAGCAAACCAGATCGATATCATGGATCATCAGGTCCATCACAACGCCGACGTCCAGGCAGCGACCGGGAAAGCGTGAGGCGCGGACGGCTTCGACGTATTTCACGTCGACACCGATATCTCCCAGCGCGGTGAACGCCGGATTGAATCGTTCCACATGGCCGACTTGCAGCGTCAACCGTCGCGACGCGGCGAGCATCGCCAATTTGTCGGCGTCGGCGGCGGTGGTCGCCAGTGGCTTTTCGACCAGCAGGTGCTTGCCGGCCTTGAGCAGATTCGTTGCGATCTCGGCGTGCGCATCGGTGGGGGCGGCGATGACGGCGGCATCGATTTGGTCGATGCAGTCGCGGTAGTCGGCAAAGGTCGGCACGTCAAAAAGTTTTGCCGCATTGTTTCTGGCCGCCTCGATCGGATCGCTGATCGCGACCAGTTGGGCGCCATCGACGCTGCCGAGAAGCTTGGAGTGAATTCGTCCCAGATGGCCGGCGCCGATGACGGCTACGCGCAAACGTGTCATGCTGCTTTCTTGCTCCGTTGGTCTTGACCGCGTCCGTGGCGTCCGTTGCACGAACGATCGACACAATCAAAAAGGTGTTTGATGACGGGCCGGATCGGGCCTTGCGAATAAACGATCTCACGAGCTTTGTCGACGCCGACGCGTGCCCGATACAACAACTTGAAGGCTTGGGTCAGCACCGCGATGTCCTCGCTGGTGTAACCGTGTCGTTTCAAGCCGATCGTGTTGACCGCTCGCGGTTTGGTCGGCTGGCCGTCGACAATCGTGTAGGGCGGGACATCATGCAGCACGCGGCTCATCGCGCTGACGAAGCTCAGTTGTCCGACGCTGGCGAAGTGAGAGACGCCGACGCCACCTGCGATGGTGACATCGTTACCGACTCGCACGTGACCGCCCAACATGCCGTTGTTGGCGATCACGATCCGGTCACCGACTTTGCAGTCGTGGGCGACGTGGGTGCCGGCCATGAAATAATTGTCGTGGCCGATCTCGGTCACGCCGTCTTCCTTTTCCGTCGCGCGGTTGACGGTGCAATGTTCGCGGAACACGTTGTTGTCACCGATCACGACTTTTGTCGGCGAGTCTTTGTAGCTGGTGTCTTGGGGGTGGGCCCCGATCACGGTGCCTTGGAAGATGTGGTTGTCTTCGCCGATCGACGAGTGTCCGGTGATGACGACGTGTTCTTCGATGAGCGTCCCGTCGCCGATTGTCGCATGTGGCCCGATCACAGAAAAATGGCCGATTCGAACGCCGTTACCTAGCTGAGCTCGCGGATCAACGACGGCTGTTTGAGCGATGACAACACTCATGGCAAACCAATATGGATAATTGATAAAGGAAGTTGCGATCTGAAAAGCGAAATCAAATCGCGGATCATTGGGAACGTAGCGAATTACGGTCTTCTGGATCGAGAGGAATCAGGCTGTTTTTTCGTCCACCGATGGAAAGTTTTTCGCACCGCGTTTCAGGCAGCATGGCGTCGATCACTGAAGCAACCGACTTGGCTCCGCGACTGTGATTGCACCGCCAGGTCATGCAGCGCTTGGGCCATCCGGCCGTTGAGTCGATGGCCGCCGCGATAGGAGATGAACTTGCCGACCAATTCGATTCCGACCAGGGCCAGGTCACCGACCAGGTCCAGAGCCTTGTGGCGGGCACATTCATTCTTGAAGCGGGTGGTGTTGTCGATCGGTCCGTCGGCACCGAAGACCAACAAGTCTTCGTAGGAAACATGTTGGGCGACGCCTCGGGCGTGCAACGCCTTGGCTTGGCTCTCGGTCACGAACGTTCGCGCCGGTGCAACATCGCGGCTGAACCGCGTCGGTGTGCAGGCAAAGCCGTAGCATTGGTTGGGGATCTCGCCTTCCTGGTCAAAGACCAACTGGTATCCGAAATGGCTGACGCCGGTCGGAACCGGTGCCGCGGAGATCCAGGAGGAACCTTCACGCAGCGTGATCACCTGGTCGATCACCAAGCGGCGTCGCTCTCCGGCTTGGATGACCAATCCGGCGGTCGCCAACGCGTCGATAAAGGGTTTGCTGCTGCCGTCCAGCCCCGGCAGTTCACATCCATTGATTTCGACGATGCAATTATCGATTTCCATTGCGTAGAGTGCCGCCATCAAGTGTTCGATCATTTCGAACTTGGCGTCGCCCTGGGCAACGTTTGTTCTCAGTTGGGCGTCGGTCCGCTGACTGACATGGGCCGGGCAAGACGGATGGCCGGGCAAATCGGTGCGGACGAGGATGACGCCCGTGTTCACCGGGGCCGGATGGATGGCGACTTCGACTTCCTTGGCCGTCCAATAACCTCGACCACTCAGCCGGCAAGACGAAGCGATCGAATGCTGGTTGCGTGATAACTTCACGGCGTGCCTCCCTGCCGAACCAAGCCACTTTTTAGATCAGGAAAATAAAAACGACGGACATCGCTGTCCGCCGTTTCGCGTCTTAGCTGAGCCAACGCCATTGCCCCTGGCGTGGCTCATTGCCTTGCGGCGTGACTCGCTGCCTACTGGCGTTGCGAGGTGCCGTTGCGGCCGGCGATCGCCGGATCTGCTTTGATCACCTTGTCCAGGTACTGCATGACGCCTGGGGTCATGTCCAAGGCGGCATCGTGGTAAACGATGTTTTTCATCACGCCACGGATGACCGATTCGCCTTGAGCCTGATTCATTTCTTCGCTGTTGTAACGAAGCACCAAGTTGATCTTGTAATGATTGGCCAGGAACTTCACGCCGGCGGCGATCTGTTGATAGTTGTCATAGTAAATCTTGGCTTCCGCATCGGCCAGCTCTTTGCGTTTGCGAGCCATGTCCAGACGGAGCTTCGAATCCATGCTCGCGAGTTGCTCTTCCAGTTGAGCGTACTCGGGCGAACCCGGCGACAGCGTCTTCAGCTTTGCAGCGGTGTTCTGCAGCTGTTCACGCTTCTGTTTCAGCTCTGCATCGTAGGCCTTCAGATCGCCTTCGACGTTCGCCACCTGGACTTTGATGCCCGGGTGATTTTTAAAGATGTACGCGACGTCCACGACCGCAACGCGGTGAGGAGCCGAATCCTGTGCAGACGCAGTACCGGTCATCAGACACGGGGCCAACACAGTTGCCAATCCGATGGCAATTCCACAGACTTGATGGCGAACGGTTCGCACTTTCGCTCTCCTTGCGTATTGAGTCGCAGTCCTTTGTCTCAGCGTTGAAACGAATCGTGTTACGGTATCGATTCGCTCGGAATGGCTCGACGCAGACATCCGTTGCCTGTACCAAATCACTCATTCGCTGACGTGCCGAAATCGCTCCGGCGTTTGTTCACTGTTTTCCGATTGTGGCAATCGCCCTGGGCCACGTAAAGATTGATCACGCCATTTTCTACGAGCGTTTTTCAAGCTTTCCACGCAACACGACGGCGTTTGCATTTCGACGGACTTCGATTTCGAAGCTGTCGCCCGGTTCGTGTGCCCGCACCCAGGACAAAACGTCGCCCGTGGTGCGAATCGCCTGCCGGCCGATACGCTGAATTTGGTCGTCGATCTGCAATCCCGCTTTCGATGCCGGACTCCCATCGGTCACCTCGGTGATTTTCACCACGCCGTTTTGCTCCGAAATTCGAATGCCCAAGTACGCCGTCATTTGACGACGAATCTGGACCTTCGGATCGGTCTCGGCATAAAGGGGCCGTTGGGGGAGCACCGCCAGGCGGAATGCCACACCACTGACCATATCGGTTACACGGGTTAGGTTCCCAAAATCGATTTTGTCGAAATCGTCAGAAGGGCGATGATAATCGTTGTGCAGCCCCGTAAAGAAAAACAGCACGGGAACGCCGACCCGGTAAAACGACTGGTGATCACTGGGGCCATACCCGCTGGCCACCTTGAACAGATTGAATCGGAAGTCTCGATTGACGCTGTCCACGACGCCTTCCAGTTCGCTGGCCGACCCCGTTCCGTACACCGTCAACTCGTTGTCGCGGAGCCGGCCGACCATGTCCAAGTTGATCATCGTGGTCGTGTTTTCGATCGGTCGTACCGGGGCTTCGACATAACGCTGACTGCCCAACAACCCACGCTCCTCGCCGGTAAACCCGATCAATAGGATCGTGCGATGCGAGTCCACTTGTTCGAGCCGACGCTTCAATTCCGCTCCGCAAGCCAGCATCGTTGCCGTCCCGCTGGCGTTGTCGTCGGCCCCGTTGTGTACCGCGATCGTCCCCGGCGCCATCGACGCGTATCCGCCCATGCCGACGTGGTCGTAATGCGCCCCGATCACTAGGGTCTGATTTGCAAGCAAACCTTTGCCGGGCAGACGGCCGATCACGTTGTCGCTGACCGCAATCGCCGGCTTCAGGTCAACCGACAGGGAGACCGTGACCGAATCCAAGGCTCGGCTGGCCGGGCGAAACGTCTGGTTGATTTGCGTTTCGAGTGCTTCCAGCGACGCGCCGGCACCGGCGCGCAACATCCGATCGGCCAGATCACGCGCGATCGAGGCGACGGGGATCGTTTTGCTCTGCTTGGACTTCGTGCCGGCGTCCGTGATTCCCAAGATGCCACGGCGGGCCGACGCAAGTTCGGACTGCATGGCCGCGATCATTCGATCCGTGCCGGCGATTTTTTCAGCCGTCGCGGCGCGATTCTTGACCGCTTGTTGCGGCAGATTGGACAGCATCTCGGCAAGGCGTTCCGTGCGGCGCTGTTCCTGGTCGATCCGATTTTGAACCTTTTGCACCGCTTCACGCGTGCTGTCGGGATCGTTGACGATCAGGACGGCAACGGCGCCGTGCTCGATCGCGTTGCTCACCTTGGTGGCAAAGTAGGCGTGGCGGGTGTTTTTGACCCCATCAAAGGGGCTGTCCGGATCGCTGGCGCCGGGTTCTTTCCGCAACAACATCACGATCGAGCCGCGCGCATCGATGGTTTGATAATCGTCGTACTCATGCGTTTCCGAGCTGATGCCGTAGCCCGCAAAAACGACGGGGGCCGAAACCGAATGCTTGTCGCTTCCGATCCCCAGTGGCCCAAACCCATCGCCCAGGCCAGCGTCGACGGCTGGCTGGTCGGCGATCTGAATCCGGCAAACATTGCCCGACTCATTGCGGACTTCGCTTCCGACCGGGATTTCCACACGCTGGAACGAACCGCCGGCGACGGAGTCGAGTTCTAAGCCGATGGATTCCATCCGCTCACGCAAATAATCGCGCGCCACATCAATCGTCTCGTCGGTGATGCTTCGCCCGCGGAGTTCCTCCGACGCCAAAAATTGGATGTCCCGGCGAAGCGAATCGGTCACGGCCGCCGAACGGACGTCGCCGGATTCTTGGGCCGTGCAACGGACCGCACCGAACGAAAGCAATGCGATTTGCGCCAATGCCAACAGCATCGCAACGGGCGCGGTGGCTGTCATGTTGTGGGACGCCCCACTAAGTTGCGAGTTCTTTCGGGTGATCATGTGCCAGCTATCAAAACGGAATCGGGGGCAGGTACCAAGGGCACGGGCATAGGTGCTGGTGTGCAGGATTCAGCCGCCCAGTGTCGCTGCTCCGCAGCGAATGAGAACGCCTAAAGGCTGGACACCAACATTCGCTGGTGTGCAGGCTTCAGCCGCCCGCTTCGCTGCTCCGCAGCGAGTGGGAGCGCCTAAAGGCTGGACACCAACATTCGCTGGTGTACAGGCTTCAGCCGTCCGCTTCGCTGCTCCGCAGCGAGTGTGGATGCGCCTAAAGGCTGGACACCAACATTCGCTGGTGTACAGGCTTCAGCCGCCCGGTGTCGCTGCTCCGCAGCGCGTGTGGATGCGCCTAAAGGCTGGACACCAACATTCGCTGGTGTGCAGGCTTCAGCCGTCCGCTTCGCTGCTCCGCAGCGAGTGTGGATGCGCCTAAAGGCTGGACACCAACGGTTGCTGCGTCCCTTGTCGCTATCGCTCCGCCTCACACCACGTCGTCATGCGTTGCATGACAACGTGGTAACCGATCAGGCCGCTTCGGCCGGCTTTTCGCCTCGCTTGACCAGCATCAGCAGGATCGGGCTGGCGACGAACACGGAACTGTACGTTCCGACCAGGACCCCGATGACCAAGCAGAACGCGAAGGCGTGGATGCCCTGGCCGCCGAACAAGTACAACAGCACAACCACGATCAAGGTCGTGATCGAGGTCAGCAAGGTTCGGCTGAGCGTTTGATTGATGCTGGTGTTGATCATCTCACCGGTCAAGCGAGGTGACTTGCCCTTCGTTTCGCGAATCCGGTCAAAGACCACAATCGTGTCGTTGAGCGAGTAACCAATGATCGTCAGCAGGGCCGCAACCACGGTCAGGCTGATTTTGAAGGGATCGATCAGCAGGAACCCGAGCGCGTCGGCGACGTAGTAGCTGATCGCGATCGCACCGAGCGTGATCAACACATCGTGGACCAATGCGGCGACGGCTGCGAAGCCATAGATGACGCGTTGGAATCGGAACCAGATGTACAAGATGATCACCATCAAGCTGGCGAACAGGGCGACCGAAGCACGGCCGACCATTTGACCGGCGACCCGTGCACCCACGCTGCTGCTGCTGACCCAGACCGGTTCGTCGCCGAGCGATCGCTCGACGGCTTGCATCACCTGGTCGGCCGCTTCGTTGCCCATTGGCAAGGTCACCCGCCATTCGGAAAACGGGACGCTTGATCCACTCTTCCAGTCTTCGGCGCCTTCGCCGCTGGGCAGTAAGTCCACGGCCCGTTCGTTGAGTGGGATCTTCAATGCTTCGGCGGCTTCCTTCATTCGCTGGATCAACGTCGGGCCGCTGATCGACGCACTCGTGTCGCCGCCGCCGATCCCCAGGCTGATGCGGCGGACGGCCGATTCAGCCGCGGTCAAGGAGGGTTGAGTCGTCGAGGCTTGCGCGTCGCTGTCTTCGGCTGCCGCGTCACTGGCTGGCGCGTCGTCAGCCGTTTCCGCTTGCATCGCGACCAGCATCACGCCGTTGGAATCGCGATCGATCGAGGAGGTGCCGGATCCGCCGGCCACATCGGAGATGGTCACGTCGTAGGTGACCAGATCGGTCTCCGGCGCCGATGCAAATGATTCGACGATCCGGTTTTGCAGGTCATCGACCGACACCAGCGACGAGTCGACTTTGAAAACGGTGCCGTCGTCGGCACCGTCCATGGTCACGCCGTTGACGGTGAATTGCACCGGGGTGCCGTCTTGCTCACCGATTCCCGTGCTGACGATGTCACGAATGGACTGGGTGGTGGTCGATTTGCTGACGCGGAACTGCACCGACGATCCGCCGGCGAAGTCGATGTCCAAAATCGTCTTGCCGCGGGCGACGAGCGATCCGATGCCGATCACAATCAACACCGACGAGATCGCGAGGGCGACTTTGCCCTTGCCCATGAAGTCCATCATGCCGCCACCGGACACCGAGTTCTTCATCGCATTGACCATGTCGGACATGCCGAGCGAAACCTTGTTGTGTCGTTCCGCGATATCGAACAGCGTTCGCGACATGTAGATCGCCGTGAACATCGAATACAGGATGCCCAAGATCAACGTGACGGCGAAGCCACGGATCTGGTCGGTTCCGATCGCATACAACACGATCGCGGTGAACAGCGTCGTCAAGTTGGCGTCGACGATGGTGACGGTCGCTTTGGCGAACCCGTTTCGAATCGCCATGCGGTCCTTGGCGCCCTTGTTGATTTCCTCGCGTATCCGTTCAAAGATCAACACGTTGGCATCGACCGACATACCGACGGTCAAAACCAGACCGGCCAATCCAGGCAAGGTCAGCGGTTGGTGGATCAACACCATCGTCGCCAAGATCATCGCCAGGTTCAGCACCAGGGCAAAGCAAGCGATCGCACCGGCGAAGCGATAGTAGAACAGGATGAAGACCAGCACGAGAGCCAGCGACACGCCGATCGCCATCACTCCTTTGCGGATCGTGTCGGCACCGAGCGTCGCGTCGATCTGATTCTTTGCGATCGGCTGCTTCGTCAACGCGGCGGGCAATTGGCCGGCTTTGAGGATGTCGACAAGCGCCTTGACTTCTTCGGTCGTGAAATTCCCGGTGATGCGTCCTTGTTTGCTAATCGGCTGCAGAATGTTCGGCGCCGACAGCAGGCGGTCGTCCATCACGATACCGAGTTGACGTTGACGCGTTCCTTGGGGAGCGTTTTCGGTCGTCAGCACGCGGAATTTGTTGCTGCCCGAGTCGGTCAGGTTGAACGCGACCGCGGGCGCACCCTGCTCGTCAAAGGTCGTCGAGGCGAACGCCAGGTCTTCCCCTTTGACGTCGATCTGGGGGTCGATGATCATCAGCACTTCCAGGCCCGAGAGCCCGTTGTCGTCGACCCACTGGGCTTGCAGCACCTGGTCGCCGCGAACTTGCGGGGGTAACTCGACGAACTCACCGGTGTCGGGATTGCGAACGATCGCGTTGCCGATGTTGACCCGAAACGGTCCGTTGTCACCAGTCTTGGTGGTTTCGCGGTCGACGATCGCCCAGCGGCCGACGGTGCTTCCATCGGCGTCGGAGATCACTTCGCTCATCCGAATCGCACGTTCGGGCGAAGCGGCTTGCTCGGCCGCCAGGTTGATCACCCGCTGGTGGTCGGTGCGGTTGGCAACGATCGCGAAACGCAGAATCCCGGCTTGTTTGAGCGTCTCTTCGATCAGGGCAACTTCGCGCTGGTCGACTTCGGGAATGATGATTTCGATTTGCGAATCACCGTACGGGCGAATCACGATCTCGCGCGTGCCACTGGGGTTGATTCGCTTGGTCAGCGGTCCGACCAGATCCTTCGACTTGACTCCGTTGCCCTGCTGTTCGGCGTCTGGATTGCTTTTGCTGGGGTCGATCTCATAGACCAAAATCGTCCCGCCACGAAGGTCCACCCCTTGATCGGGCAAGCGATTGAGCAACACCGTCACGCTGACCGTGATCGCCAGCAGGATGAAGCCGATTCGCGTCGCGTGGGTCGGCATCTTGAGCCGCTTGGCGAAAAAGCCACCCACCGTGAACGGCAAAACGATCACCGCCAAGGCGATGGCCAGCAATCCGTACTGCTGCCATGAGATACCTTGTTCGGCTTCGCCTTGAGCGATCGGGCTGGCCGAAAGCAGGTCGCCGAACCATCCCGCGATCGAAGCGGTGTCGATCGTCGAAAGCAGACCGGGCAGCAGACTCGGGTCGGTCAGACTTACATCGGCCAGGGGCTGAACGAGAGAAAAGCAGTCCATCGTTGGTTGTTTCGTAGTCGAAAGGAATGCAAACGTGACGAATGCAGTGATCGGGAACGTGGAAACCGCAACCCCAGTCGGGTCGCGTTACCACCTCGGGTGTATTGGGGCAGTCTTGATAAAATCTGTTAGTGCGGGCAAACGATTCGAAACGCTCGCGTGTCAGGCAGGGGGATTCGATGTCGAATCGATGTTCTTTAGTCCTTCGCGTCGTCCTTCGGCTTTTTTTCTTCGATGACCGTCAGCGCCCACCGGCTGACCTTCACCCGTACCGTCCCGCTTTCGTCCAGCCGAAGCGTCACCACATCGCTGTCACTCGGTGCACTGACCACCGTTCCGTGCAATCCACCGCTGGTGATCACGCGATCATTTTTCTTGATCCCCGCGATCCGCTTTGCCTCTTCCGCCTTGCGTCGACGCTCCGGAGCGATCAACGTCAGGTAGAAGATCAAAATGATTCCCGCGATCGGGAACAGCGGATTCTCCATCAATTGCAAGACAAATGGCTTCGGCTCGGCGACCTCCGGGGCCACGTCGTCGGCCAGAATCGTCCACGGTACGAATTGAAGCAGCGGTTGGATCACAATTCGGACCGAATGGGTTCTAATCTGGTTGGGTAGGCAAAATACAAGAGCGGCATGATATGGAAGGCCAAAATTGGTCACAAGCCCAGCCAGCAACGAACTTTCGACGCTTTTGCCAGACTTCTGGCCTCAACTCGCCACTTCCCCCAAACTCACACGAGGTTGTGCTGTTTTCATGTCGCTGAAAATAATGGGGTTTCGTCACTCTCCCCCTGGAAGGCAACGCTGTGAAGCATTTTTTAGCGGCAGGGCGCGAGCCCTCCGGTGTTTTGGCAGAGATGAGGAACCGGAGGGCTCGCGCCCTGCCGCTAAAACCTCAAGAAACACATGGGAAAAATGCTTTCAACTTGTTCCCAGGCTCCCGCCTGGGAACACTGTGTCATGGAGGCTCCCGCCTCCTGGACCGTAAACCGCGTGTGGCGGGAGCCACACCAGCCTTGCGTTCCAAGGCGGAGCCTTGGAACGAGGCCTGAAACGAGGTCACCGGCGGCGCTTCTGGTTACCAGTCGGCCAGTGGGCCGGTGCTGCCGTCGGTCGCGTATTTGTACTGCGCGTTACAAAACGAGTCCGTCATGCCGGCAAGGTACTCGCCGACGACGGTTTCAACCGGATGTGATTCACAGCGACGGCGAAATCGCAGCGGCAATCGCGAAGGATCGTGCCGCAACACTTCGAACATGTCCTGCAATCGATGATAGGCCGCACGACGGACGGGAATCAGCCGCGGATGACGGTACACCGCTTCGAATAAAAACGATTCCAACTCGGCCCGTTCCCGCGCCAATTGATCACTGTGCCCCAGTCTCAATCCGGCATCGCGGACTTCCGAGACGCTCTGGCCCTGGAACTCCACGACGCGCTCGGTGGCTTCGCTCAAAAAGTCGGTCACTTGCAGATCGATCAGCTCGTGAACCAACAGCTGACGTTCTTCGCGAAGTCGATCGGTGCCATGTTTTTCGCGAACCAGTTCCATCGCACGCCGGACAATCGACAGCTCCATCAACTCGTGCATCGACAACAAGCCCATTTGCAGGGCGTCGTCGACGTCGTGGGCGTCATAGGCCATCGAGTCCGCTGCGTCGACGAGTTGGACTTCCAACAGCGGGCTCCGGCCGACGGCGGCTTCCGCCTTGTGGGCCCGCACGTCTTGCCCGTCCAAAATCTCAAACGACAAATTCAGTCCCGGGAATTTCGCGTAGCGCTGTTCGAGTTGCTCGACGATGACGAGGGCAAACCCGTTGTGGGAGAACCCGCCGACCGGCTGCATGCATTCACTCAACGCGTCTTCGCCGCAATGCCCAAACGGCGGGTGCCCGATGTCATGGACCAGCGCCAGCGCCTCGGTCAGGTCTTCGTTGAGCCGCAGCACACGCGAGATCGTGCGTGCGATCGAGGCGACTTCGAAGGTGTGGGTCAGCCGCGTGCGATGGTAGATCCCCATCTCGCCGGTGAACACCTGCATCTTTCCCGACAACCGCCGAAAGGCACTGCTGTGCAGAATTCGATCACGGTCCCGCGCGAAGGGGCCTCGATAGGGATGATCGGGTTCCGCATACCGGCGCCCCCGAGTGTCTCGGCTGCGCATCGCGAAACTGGCGAGCAACATGTGCTCGCGGTCGTCATATCGCCGAGTGTCCAGCATCGTTGTGATCAAGAAATTCCGTTCCAGTGTGCGCCGTTTCGCGTCTGGTTTTCCAGGGGGGTAACGGAGTGTAGGTCATCGCTAGCGGCCTGTCGATTGAAGCCCGCATGTGTCAGCACGGGGCCCGCGGCGCCCCTCGCTGACGCGTCGGGCTAACCGCACAATGTTGATTTCGGAACCTGGACTCAATCGATAGGCCGCTCAAGCTGCAATCCTAGTGAACCGTGCAAATCTCGCCCACACCAATGTGTCGAGTCCCCGCAATCGCATGGTAACATAGAGGGTCTGAAGTCGAATTCCACCGTCCCTGAAGGACCTTCCGCTTGGATTTCCAGCCCTTTTCCGTCACCTGCATGACCTGTTCCAGCCGGTTGCGTGTCAGCCGCCCGGAACTGGTCGGCAGCATCGTGAGCTGTCCCAAGTGCCAGTCGATGGTTCAGTTGGCGCCGCCGAAGATGGATCCGGGGGCCGCCGCTCCGATCGCGGTGGGAACCCATCTGGTCGACAGCGATGCCTTGACGGAGGACTCGATCGGCCCGTCGGACGGACCGGATTCGGATGCACCGCCGGTGCAACCCGCCGGCGGATTTGCCGAGCCGCCGCCGGTCGTTACCTCCGATCCGACGCGATCCCAGCCCTCGCGGGATACCGCAGCCGCCGCCGATCCGACCGCTTCACAACCCGTCGCGCCGCCACCGGATTGGCACAGTCAAAAAAATGCGCGGTCGCGGCGCATCGCGATGCTCGTCGCCGTCGTTCTGGCGAGCGTTGTTTCCGCGTCCGTCCTGTTTGCCGTCTTCCGTCGCAGCCGTTCCGGAACCGCCCAGACCCAGACACAGACACCTGACACCGCTGCCGAAGCGGAACCGAGCCAGCCGCAATCCACGCCTGACGGGACACCCTCGGCAGACGACACCGTTGACGGGGACAGCGACGGGAGCAGCGACGGTGACGCCGAGGTCGATGAAACCGCAGAGCCGCCGATGGTGTCCGTCGATGACGAACCGTCGGGCAACCCCAGCGATGGGGTGGCGGAGCTGGCTCCGGTCAACAACCCGCCGTCGAGCGAAAACGCCGCCCCGCCGAGCGACCTGTTGACCGACAGTCCGCTGCTCTCGTCCAGCCCGTTGGACGGCATGGTCCCGCTGCCCGCCGCGCCCCTGCAGACGCCTCCGCTCGGAGACGCCCCCGATCCGACCGACGACGAGACCGGCACGTTGACGGAATTGCCCAAAGAACTTCAGGGGCTGCTCAACGGGCTTGGCGGAATCGGTCGGCCGCAGTTCACCGAAACGCAACCGGCCCCAGATACCATCGACGAAATCCAATTGGATCGTGCCGCCGAGGTGGACGTCGATTTGGAAGTCGCACTGGATCCGAGAGATGAAGCAAACATGCGGCAAGCCCTCGGCCTGACCGTGGCGATGCAGACCTCCGATCCGACCGGTTATCCGCTGAACGATTTGATGTTGCTGCTCAGCCAACTCAGCGGCGTGCCGATTGAAGTCGAATGGGTTTCCTTTGACATCGTTGGCGTCCCGATCAACTCGCGCGTCCCGCTGCCCAAGGGATGGCCAACGGTGGAAGACATTTTGACGGCGGTGTGTGCGGCGACCGATTGCACGTTCGACAAAAAAGCCCGCTCGATCACGCTGCGTCCGACCGACGAAAAATTCAATCAAGCCGTCGCCGAACTGTTGGATCTCAGTGATCTGGCGCCTGAAAGTGATTCCGCCGTCACCGTCGCCCGCGCATTGCTGGGACAGACCGAGGGGGATCCCACCAAGGTAACGATTCCGACCGAAGGTGGGCCGGCCCAATTGGCCGTGTTTGTTTGTGAGGCGATCCGACGGGCACGCGGCGCCCCCGGCAAATTGCCCGATGCGATCTTCGCCCGATGGGGCGGGACGTATGACGATCAAGTCAACGCGTGGCCGAAGCTGCAAGCCGGTGTCTCGGGCCCACCGCGAATTCAGGCGGCGACCCTGGCGGCCCTGGTTCGGCAAATCGCGAAACTCAACGGGGCGACCTGCTATGTCAATTGGCAGGACGCCGCACGTCGCGATCTGAAACCGACCGACAAGCGGATGCCGCGAACCGGCGAAGGGGTTTCCGCCGCCGATACGATGAAACAGTTACTGGAGCCCGAAGACATGCTGGCACGCGTCGTCGATGGCGAACATTGGTGGATCGGATCGGACGCATCGCTCGATCGGTTCCCGGTCGTGATTTGGTTTGACGACGCCGCGGCCGCTCAAGAGACGCAGCAGCGCGTCGGCATGGTGCTGCAAGGTGCCGCCGTGAACGAGCAGATCATCGGTGCGGTGGCGGTCGATCCGAAAAGCCAAAAATGTGTCGCCATCTTGCCCCGTTTTCTGCTGCGGCAGCTGCCCCGCATGCTCGACAACGCGCTGTAGTGCTTTGGCTCGGTTTAACTTGAGGTTGGCTCCGACCGGAGGGCTCGCGCCCAGCCGCTAAAATCGTAGCGGAACGGCGCGAGCCGTCCGGTCGATTCAATCCGATCACACATGGGATCAGCCGTTTCGCGCGAGCGTACGGGCCTGTAGCACGAAGAAAACACACCAGGGCCCGTAGGCTTGCACCAAACGGCTGATTGAATCGACAGGCCGCGAGCCGTCCGGTCTCCCCCAAAAATCCAAAGCTGACAAAGCACGGGTGAACGACGCGTTGCCCGACGACGCTGCGGGCGGTCGGGTCGGCATCCGCCCTGGCGG
Organism: Rhodopirellula sp. SM50; assembly: GCF_002289565.1. Lineage (GTDB taxonomy): Bacteria > Planctomycetota > Planctomycetia > Pirellulales > Pirellulaceae > Stieleria. The sequence goes on from NZ_NTFY01000031.1 coordinate 41,861, forward strand.
GGCTCGCCGACAACTGGACATTTCTTAAATGCGACCCACCGAAACGTGGTGTAGATTCCGATAGCGCGGGTTCGCATTGTTGTCGTGGCGGTGATGTTGTCGCGGCCGTGAATCGAGTCCCCGGGTACGACTTCCCAGTACGATTTCCCCGTACGACCCTTGTGGACGACCTTTTTGTACGACGTTGAATTGAGATGAAAATCCTTGCCCCCTTAGCCGTGTTGTCATTCGCAAGTTTGATTTATTTGGCGGCGTCGTCCGATTTCAACCTCACCATGCGTTCCGATTCGGCAAGTTCTGTGGACGGATCGGGAATTGTGATCGAGGAGTCAGCCGCGGACGCATCAGGACAGGCCGCGTTCGATCCGAATTCGGCTTCGGGGTCGGCCCCGCAGTTGGTGCTGATGAAATTTGGTGCCCCGTGGTGCCCGCCCTGCCGGATGATCGACAAAGAGCTTCGCAAGCTGGGGCGGACCAGTCTGCCGGTTGAAATCCGCAAGATCGACGTCGACGAACGCCCCGAGATGGCTGAACGGTATGGCGTCAACAGCATTCCGCGATTGATCTTGTTGCAAGACGGTCGCAAGATCGGCGACGCGGTGGGCTACCAATCGGCGGACGAACTGGCCGAATGGATCAACGAAAACGCTTCGCCAGAAGCCCTGGCGGGGAAGAAACGAACATCCAAATCATCGGTGGTTCAGGCCAACCCGTTCTTCGAGTGATCTCCGTCGCCGGCCAGAGCGTCCCGCATTGGACGTCACGGGGCGGGTAGTACGGGAAAGACGTATCACGTTATGAAGTAACCCTCCCGTGTGAACGTCGTGCAGTCTTAAAGCAACCCTCCTGGCAGGAGGGTCGAGCGCAGCGAGGGGAGGTCGAACGGTCAATCGCGAGTTTTACTTCGCCTAACCGAGTCGCGTCCCAAGCAGCAAAGAGAACCCTCTCCTCGCTACGCTCGACTCTCCCGGAGGGAGAGTGACGAAAATCCAATCTGATCAACGACTTAAAAACCGCACGACCTCCCAGAGTGGTGATAAACCTTGTCCGGATGATGCGCCGCTTGTCCGGATTTTGCCGATCGGCGACGCGAGAGAGCGTAAATGCGGACAGATTCGAACCGGTCGCGTTTGAATCGAGTAGACAGACCCGAACCTGACGTGGACAATAGAAAGATTGTTGGGTTGCCGATTTCCACGTCACGCTTTTCGTTCGTTGCCTCCATGCCGATTCAAATCAAATGCCAGTGCGGGAAAGCTCTCGCGGTAAAAGATCAATTCGCGGGTAAAGCGGTCAAGTGTCCCGCTTGTGGGCAGGGGATCAAGGTTCCGGCGGCGTCTGCCCAAAAAGTCGCCGCCCCAAACGTCGCTGCCCCGTCGGCCCAGGCGGTCGGTACGACCGCGGCCGGGAACCCGATGAACGACTTGTTCGACGAGGAAGGGTTCGGCACCAACATCGCCGCGGTCTGCCCGTCCTGTGGGGCGGCCATGGCGGCCGACGCGATCCTGTGTACTAAGTGTGGGTTCAACAAGACCACCGGTGAATCGGTGCGTGGTCACCTGACACCCGGCGTCGACATTTCGACCGGAACGCTGGCACTGCAGAAAGCCGCCGAAGACATGCGTCGTGCGGACAAGATGCAAAAGGACATGACCGAGCGCGCCGGAATGCCCTGGTGGATGCTCGGCTTGATCCTGTTCATTCTGTGCAGTGCGACAGGATTGGCGGTAATGGCCGTCATGTCGGCCAATCGCACGACGGGCCAAGACAACTTCAACGCGATGCAGACCTTCCTGCAGTTGGCCGGATCGGCGTGTGCTTTGGTGGCGTTTGGCGCCTTGGTCAAGCTGGTCGTCGAAGGATTCAAAGAGGACAAGAAAGTCGGTTTCCTGTGTTGCACCATCATCTATTTGGTCTACTTCGTGTTCCAAAAACCGAAGTCGCGGATCGGTGCGTTCTTGGTCATGGTCATCCTCGGCGGGATCGCCGGCGCTCTGTTTGCCAAGAGCCAACAGGTGTAACGGCATGCCGTGCATGCCCCCTCAACGCCGGATGCAACGTCTTCGGACTCGACGACGCCACGAGTTCTGCAGCACGTGACGTCGTGCCGTCGCCGGTGTGTAGATTCGGGCGCCCTGGGGAAGGTAAACTAGTGCTCCGTCCCGATCTGAATTTAGGGTTGCGTTTGTTGAGCGGAAAAGGGGGCAGGTACCAAATACCAAATGGCCCAACGGGTGCTTCGCATTTTTGGTACCTGCCCCCTTTTTCCGCAGTGCCCCCTTTTCCGCGGCCCACGCCCCAGTCCCACACCGACCGAGATCCATCACTATGTTTTCTATCCCTCCAAGCGGGACAACGGCAGTCCTGTTGGCTGCGCTCGCCCTGCCCGCCCTCGGCGTTCTGGCCGACGTCGCCTCCGCCCAGCAAACTCGCCCCAACGTCGTGATCGTGATCACGGACGATCAAGGCTATGGCGATCTGTCGTGCCATGGGAACCCGATCCTCCAAACGCCCAACCTGGATCAACTGCATCGCGATTCCGTGCGGCTGACCGACTATCACGTCGCGCCGACTTGTTCGCCGACACGCTGCGCGTTTCTGACCGGTCACTGGACCAATCGCACCGGTGTCTGGCACACAATCATGGGCCGCTCGATGTTGCGCGAAGATGAAGTCACCATGGGAGACGTTTTTTCTGCGGCCGGTTACGAGACCGGGATGTTCGGCAAGTGGCACTTGGGTGACAACTATCCCTACCGCCCCGAAGACCGCGGCTTTAGCGAAGTGATGCGACACGGCGGCGGTGGTGTCGGCCAGACTCCCGATCACTGGGACAACGCCTACTTCGACGGATCCTACTGGCACAACAGCAAGGTGACTCCGGTCCAAGGCTTTTGCACTGATGTCTTCTTTGATTATGCCGAACAGTTCATTCGTGATTCGCATTCGGCCGACAAACCCTTCTTGGCCTACATCGCCACCAACGCGCCGCACGGCCCGATGCACTCCCCCGAAAAGTACAGCGAGCCGTACGCCAACCAGGGCACGGGATTGGCAAATTTCTACGGGATGATCGCCAATATTGACGAGAATGTGGGACAGCTGCTTGGGCTGTTGGAAGATCTGAAGATTGCCGAGAACACGATCTTCATTTACACCACCGACAACGGCACCTCCGCAGGCGACAAGGTGTTCAACGCCGGAATGCGTGGCAAGAAAGGCAGCCATTATGACGGCGGGCACCGCGTGCCGCTGTTCATTCGCTGGCCCGACGCCAATCTGGTCGGCGGACGCGACGTCGACACGCTGACCGGCTACGTCGATGTTCTGCCGACGTTGATTTCGATGTGTCGTGTCGCTCCGCCCCAAGGCGTTCGGTTCGACGGCGTCGACATCTCCCCGCTGATCTTTGATCGAGCGACCGATTGGCCGGATCGGATTCTGGTCACCGACTCCCAACGCGTCAAAGATCCGATCAAGTGGAAGAGTTCGGCGGTGATGACCGACCGCTGGCGATTGTGCAACGGACAGGAACTGTTCGACATCGACGCTGACCCCGGACAAGAGAACGACGTGGCGTCGAAGCACCCAGATGTCGTCGAGCGACTGAGAAATTTTTATGAAAGCTGGTGGGCGGAACTGGAGCCGACGTTTGACCAATCCACGGCGATCTACCTGGGCCATCCCGCCGACAATCCGGCCCGATTGACCAGCCACGATTGGATCACCACACGGATGACACCCTGGAATCAAAGCCAGGTGCGGGCGGCGATGAACGGCCCGGCCAATACCGGGTTCTGGAACGTCAAGGTCACCGAGGCCGGAAAGTACGTCGTTCGGTTGCGTCGCTGGCCCCAAGAAATCGATCGTCCGATCACCAGCCCGCTGCCACCGGGGCCGCCGGTCCCGGGACAAAAAGCATTTCGGGAAACACCCGGCAAGCCCGTCGCGGCAGCCAAAGCCACGCTAAAAATCGGTGACGAGGAAGCGTCGGCTGAGGTCCCCGAAGGTGCCAAAGAAGTCGTGTTCGAGATGGACCTGGAGCCCGAAACGACGACGATGACCGCAACCTTCCAAACGGATTCCGGAGAAGTCTTCGGCGCCTATTTCGCCTACGTCGAAAAACTCTAGGGCCAGGGCCGGCTTCCACGATGACGAGGGGCGGACGACCGGCTCCTCGTCGCGGAACGGTTTGTTGGTTGAAGCCCAATACCGCGAGTGAACATCAATCAGGGGCCCGGACGCTGGCGCGAACCGGCTGATATCAAACGAATATCAGCCGTTTGGCGCGAGCCTACGGGCACTCACCTAAGGAAACGACGCTTCACTTAGCGGTATTGGGTTGAAGCCCGCACGCGTTAGCAAGAGGCCACGCGGCGCCCCCCCCACTGATGCGTCACGCCTGGAATCATTGATTGATTTCGGAACATCGATTAGTTCGACAGGCGGGGAATTCGCCGGCGCGCACGAAAAAATCGGCAGCCGCTCGGCTGCCGATTCGTTGAATTCGCTTCAAAGTGGGATAGGCTTCCAGCCTGTCAAGTTCGTGCAAGACAGGCTGGAAGCCCGTCCCACAAGCGAACCCTAGCGACGGGTCTTTTTGACTTTCGCGCCGCCCTGACGGACTTTGAACTTCGGATTGCTCTTGCAAATCACGTAAACCCGACCACGACGTTTGACGACTTGGCAATCGGGGTGGCGATACTTCAGTGCGCCAATGCTGCTGACAACTTTCATCGGAATCTCTCACCGGGTGGCGCTCGAATGTCGAACGCTGGTAGTCTGTGTCTATGCCCCGGAGCCTCTCCCCGGGTTCTCGCGATCAATGGTCGCTTTGAGGGTCGCGGAGTATAACGACCTTTAGGGACTGTGTATAGCGACCCTGTGACCCTGTCGAGAGCAATCATTTTGCGCTCCCCCCTCCCCGACGAATTCCTGGGTGGTCGTGGCAGGGCTTTCTGGGTGATCACCCGCCATTCTTGGAAGGCATTGGTGTCGATACAACTAAAGCCACCCTCCCTGGCAGGGAGGGTCGAGCGCAGCGAGGGGAGGGGCGAACGGTGAATCGCGGCGTTCACTTCATTCTTGATGGGCGGCCCCATGCAACAACGCAAACCCTCTCCTCGCTACGCTCGACTCTCCCAGGGGAAGAGTGACGAAAAACCCTTGCTATCAACGACTTAAAAACTGCACGACCTCTGTGTGGAAAGGTGACTTCGAGTTTTGCGACTGTTGTAGACACCAAAACTTGGAACAGAGGGCCACTACGTCATGCGAATGCCCTGGGGTACCCTACATCTCATCCCACCCATTCCCGACCACTCTTTGACCACTCATGACACGATTTGCTTACTTTGATTGCTTTAGCGGGATCAGCGGCGACATGACGCTGGGAGCCCTGATCGATTTGGGGGCCGATGCAGCGGCGATCGAGGCGGCGATTCGATCGATGGGGTTGCCGGATCTGTCGATCACGGCCAGCGATGTCAAAAAGTGCGGGTTTCGTGCCGTTTCGGTTCAAATCAACCATCCGCCGGAGCATGCCCACCGGCATTTGCACCACATCACGGACATGATCGATTCGGCCGGCGAAATCGACCAGGCCGCCAAATCGTTGGCCAAGCGAATCTTCGGCCACGTCGCGGTCGCGGAAGCCAAGGTGCACGGGACGACGCTGGAAAAAGTCCACTTCCACGAAGTCGGGGCCATCGATTCGATCGCCGACATCGTCGGGGCTGCGGTCGGGATCACGAGTTTGGGCATCACCTCAGCGATGGCATCGCCGGTTCCGACGGGAACCGGATCCATCAAAATCGACCATGGGCTCGTGGCGGTCCCGGCACCGGCGACGGCTGAAATCCTGGCTGGGATCCCGATCGCGTCTTGCTCGATCGCCAAAGAGTTGACCACGCCGACCGGCGCCGCGATCCTCAAAGAGTTGTGCAGCGAATTTGGGCCGATTCCCTCGATGATCGTCGACTCGATCGGTTACGGCGCCGGAACCATGGATCTGCCCGACCAGGCCAACATGCTCCGCGTCCTGCTCGGTCGGCGGCAAGCCACCGAAACGTCCAGCGGGCATGCCCACACCCACCATGACCAGGTGGTGGTGCTGGAGACGAATCTGGATGATGCGACCGGCGAGCAGATCGCCGATTGTACCAACCGGTTGATGGACGCCGGGGCGCTGGACGTCACGCAAACGCCTTGCACGATGAAGAAAGGCAGAAGTGGCGTGATTCTGTCGGTGATGTCACGCACCGACGACATCGCGAAACTGGAAGAGTTGATTTTTCAGCACACCCCCACGATCGGAATCCGTCGCTACCTCGCCGACCGAGACACGTTGCCGCGGCAGTCGATCACGATCGACACCTCGTTGGGACCGATCCAGGCAAAATCGGTCACATTGCCGGGCGGCAAAAAACGCGTCAAAGTCGAAGACGACGATGCGCGGCGTGTGGCGGATGAGCATTCATTGTCGACGATGGAGGTCCGTCAACTCGCCGCAGCCGCTTTGCCGGGGGGCTGAAATTGGCCTTCAAGCTATACTTCTGCGAAATGACTTTTCTCGTCTTCCCGAATTCAACGGATGGGCCGTCTGCCGATGCCACTGACGACAGAATCTGAATACGCCGATGACACCGAGGTGTCCGCCCGAAAGGGGGGCGAGGAGCGAGGGCCTCAAGCGGCCGCTCGGGTCGGCGATCAAAGCGGCTACGATGTGGTCAGTTCCGCCGCTTCACCGCACGAATTCGCCAGACCCAAACGCTGGGATCTGTTCCTGCTGTACAACGTCGCGATCCCCATTCTGTTGATACTCGCCGGTGTCCTGATCGTTCGCACCCTGGGCGTCGCTGAAGCAAAACCTGTCCCCCCTCCGGACACGTCGCCGGCCGCCGTGCTTCAATCGCTGCCGGCGACACGCGTCGAACGTGTCCGCTCGCTCGCCGAAACCGGTCAACAACTCGAATTGGTGATCGATGGGACCGTCGTTCCCTTTCGCGAGGCCCGTGTGGCATCGGAAGTCGCCGGAACGGTGATCGAAAAATCTGTCAACTGCGAAGCCGGTTCGATCGTCACGCAAGGTGAAGTCCTGATGCGAATCGATCCACAGGACTACGAGTTGGAAGTCGAACAGTTGAAGAATCAACGGGATCGCGAATACCGAGCGATCAGCGAAAACGATCAAGAGATCGCCAACACGCAACGTTCGATCGAACTCGCTCGCCAAGAGGTGCAGTTGCAACAGAAGGAAGTCGATCGCCAAACCGCCCTGAAAACATTCGCCAGCCCGGCGGAGGTCGACAAAGCCAAAAGCGCGTTGCTGCAAGCCAGTCAACAACTCGTCACCCTGGAAAACCAGCTCGACTTGCTGCGGTCACGGCGCCTGCGATTGGAGGCCGCCGAACAACTCGCCGCGACACAACTGCGTGCGGCCGAGATCAATCTGAAACGCTGCACCATCGTTGCCCCGATCAGCGGCGTGATCGTCAGTGAGCAAGCCGACGTCAATTCCTTTGTCAATCGCGGCACCGCACTGGTGACGATCGAGGACACGGAAAAAGTGGAAGTCGCCGCCAGCATGCGAATGGATCAACTGCATTGGGTGCTGGACCAGAAACGGGGGCAGGCTCAGCAACAAACCAGCCAAACGGCCGGATACGATTTACCCGCGACCGACGCGATCATCGAATACGAAGTCGCGGGACGGCAAGGAACCGTGCATCGCTGGAACGGCACCCTGGTCTCCTACGATGGGATCGGGATTGATCCCAACACCCGCACCGTGCCGGTTCGTTTGCTGGTCGATGACCCGACGCACTACATCGATGAGAAGGGGCGGGAACAAGTTGCCGATCGCACCAACGCTTTGTTGCGTGGCATGTTCGTCCGAGTCCGCTTGCAACTGCGTCCCCAATCCGAACTGGTCGTGATTCCCGCCAAAGCTCTTCGCCCCGGCAACCGCGTCTGGAAATTCAAGGCAGACGAGTCGGTTCTGACCGAGCAGATTGCCGCGGCGAAAAAAGCGGCCCAGTCGGTTCCGCCGACCGTGGCTGCCTCGTCATCGACCGACGTGGCCGCTCCGGCATCCGACGACGCATCGGAAGATCCACAGGACCAGCCGTTCGACCCCGCGGCCTGGAAAGCGGGCTTGGTCCAATACTCGCAAACCGTCTATCCGGTCGACTCCCTGCGTTTGCAAGACGCCCGGGTGCTGGACCCGAACTTGGCGCCGTCGCTGCAATCGCCCGATCGCGTCTGGGTCTGTGAAGCGGATTCGTCGGACTTGGCCGTCGGTGACTATGTGGTCGTTTCGCCACTCGATTCGATTCCGCCAGAAGGGCTGCCTGCGCGAGCCGAGATTCAAGAATGAAGCGACTGATCACGTGGGCCATCACCAACGCGCCCGGTATGAATGTCTTGATGATGGCGCTGATGATCATCGGGGCGCTCTCGTTGGTTCAAATGCGCCGGGAGGTGTTTCCGGAATTTGAACTCGAGGTCGTCATGGTGACGGTGCCTTATCCGGGAGCGACTCCGAAGGACAGCGAAGAAGCGATCTGCCAAAAGGTGGAAGAAGCAATTCGCTCGATCAACGGGATCAAAAAAGTCACCTCGATCGCCAGAGAAGGCGGTGCGTACGTGCTCGCCGAATTGCGATCCGACGTCAAGAACGTCCAAAAAGTGATGTCGGAAATCGATCGTGAAGTCAATCGAATTCCCAGCTTTCCAGAATTGGCCGAGGACCCGCAAATTCAGCAGATCACGTTCCGCGACGCCGCCATCCGGATCGGGATCATTGGCCCCCAAGACCGCTCGCAGGAAGCGGAACTGAAGCTGCGGGAAATCGCCGAAGGCATCCGCGACGACGTGTTGATGCTGCCGACCGTCTCGTCCGCGTCCATCATGGGCACGCGGCCGTACCAGATCGATGTCGAAATCCCCGAGTCGACGCTCCGCAGCCATGACCTGACGCTGACCCAGGTCGCCGACATTCTGCGTGCCCACAACGTGGAACTTCCCGGCGGGCAATTGAAAACCGAAGGCCAGGAGATCTTGCTGCGGGCAAAGAACAAGGGCCGCATCGGCGAGGAGATCAAACGCTTGCCGATCGTTACCCGTGCCGACGGGGTCGTGTTGACAGTCGACGACCTGGGCAACGTCAAAGATGAGTTCGAAGATTCCACGATGGTCGGTGAAATCAACGGCGAACCGGCGATGGTCGTCAACGTCGAACGCTCCAAAAGCGAAGACTTGTTGGCGATGGTGAACGATGTCCGTGCCTACGTGGCCGACAAGACGTTGCCGGCGGGGTACCGCTTTGAAATTTGGAGTGACACCAGCACGGAGGTTCGCGGGCGATTGGACCTGCTGCGACGCAACGGCTTGCAAGGGTTGCTGCTCGTGTTTCTGGTGCTGACGTTGTTCCTGGAGATGCGATTGGCGTTTTGGGTCGCGCTCGGAATTCCTGTTTCGATCTTGGGAGCCGGTGCGGCGCTGGCCCTGGGTGACCAGACCCTCAACATGTTGTCGCTGTTCAGCTTTCTCGTCGCGCTGGGGATTGTGGTCGACGATGCGATCGTGATCGGCGAGAACATTTACGCGCACCGCCAGATGGGCAAGACGCGAAAACAGGCGGCGATCGATGGCACGATGGAAGTGTTTCCGTCCGTCACCGCTTCGGTCATGACCACCGTCATCGCCTTCGCACCGATGTTTTTTGTGTCGGGGGTGATGGGGAAATTCATGGCCGTGATCCCCTTTGCCGTGATCGCCATGCTGGTGATTTCATTGTGGGAAAGCATTTTTGTGCTGCCGAGTCACCTGGCGCATTCGCACACCGGATTTTTTCGCGTGCTGGAAATTGTCACCTACCCGCTGCGACCGCTGGGATTGCTGTTGGCGTGGCTGGGCGAACGCTTCGCCGCCGGGCTGAACTTTGTCTGCAATCGTCTCTACGTTCCCGCACTCCGGTTCAGTTTGCATTATCCGATGATCCCGATCGCGGTCTCAATCATGATGGCGCTGGGGACATGGGGGATGATTCGCGGCGGGATCGTCCCATCGATCTTGTTTCCCAAATCGGACAACAACTTCTTGCAGGCCGTCATCGTGTTTCCCGACGGAACCCCCGCGATCGAAACCGATCGGGCGACGCGGGAGATGGAACGTGCCCTGCGCCGAGTCAGCCAACGAGTCGCGGAGGCACGCGCGGCGGAGGAAGACATCGACATCAAGACCCTTTATCCGGGCAGCAACGACGTGATCGCCGGTCCCGTCCGGTTGACGTATCGCGAAGTCGGGAACACGACCAACACGCAAAACCCTGCCGGCGGCGGCGGTTCGGGAAGCAGCGTCGGGCAGATCTTTGCGGAACTGCACGATACCAACATTCGAAATATCCATAGCAAGGATCTGCTCGCGATGTGGCGGGCCGAGGCCGGTGAGTTTGCCGGGGTGGAAAGCGTGACGTACGGCAGCGTCGGAGTCGGTCCGGGCGGCAAAGCGATCGAGTTTAAATTGCTGGCCGACAGCGATGATGAGGATCAATTGCTGCAGGCCACCGACGCGGTCAAAGCCCGCTTGGCCACCTATGACGGTGTGTTCGACATCGCCGACGACAACACGCCGGGGAAATGGGAGTTTCAATTTCGCGTCAAAGACACCGCGTTGGCGACGGGAATCACGCCGACGGATTTGGGCAACACGGTTCGCAACACGTATTTCGGCGCCGAAGCGATGCGTTTGCAACGCGGGCGGCACGAAGTCAAGTTGATGGTCCGGTACCCGCAAGAAGAACGCCGCTCACTGGTGAATTTTCGCGAAATTCGTGTCCGCGACCCCGCCGGAAACGAGCACCCCATCGAAGAACTCGCCGAAGTCACGCTCAAGCGAGGCTTTTCGGAGATCAACCGAGTCGACCAACAGCGTTCGGTCACCGTCAGTGCGGACTTGGATTGGAAAACCGCCAACTCGTCGCTGATCATCGCTGACTTGCAGGCGAATTATTTGCCCGAGATGACGAAGCAGTTTCCGGGCGTTGAGGTGCGTTGGGAAGGCCAAGCGGAACAGAGTCGCGAATCGGTCGGCAGTCTGATGGTGGGTTTTGGAATCGCCATCATCGCGATGTACGTGTTGCTCGTGTTGCAATTCCGGTCGTACGTCCAGCCGATCTTGATCCTAATGATCGTGCCCTTCGGGATGATCGGAGCGGTCTGGGGACACGCGATCCTGGGGCTCCCGCTGACGCTGTTCAGCATGTTCGGCTTGGTCGCGTTGTCGGGAGTGGTGATCAACGACTCGATCGTGTTGATCGATTTCATCAACGTACGGGTCCGCGAAGGCCACCCGCCGATGGAAGCGCTCGCCGACGCAGGCCAGCGTCGGTTCCGGCCGATTTTGCTGACCAGTCTGACGACGATCGCGGGGTTGATCCCGTTGATGCTGGAACGTTCGTTCCAGGCCCAACTGTTGATCCCGATGGCGGCCTCGTTGGCGTTCGGGCTGAGTTTAGCGACCTTCTTGGTGCTGTTCCTCGTTCCCGTGTTCTACGCGCTTTATCTGCGAGCCTACAACGCTGCAGCGGCCCTGTTGCATCACCTGCACATCACCCGAGAAAAGAACCCCGACCCGCTCGATTTCCCCGCCGAATCAAACCCCACCGTGGGGTAAGCATCCTGCTTGCCGATCCCCGTGGGGTAAGCATCCTGCTTGCCATCCCCGTGGAGTAAGCATCCTGCTTGCCATCCCCGTGGAGCAAGCCTCCAGCGTGCCATCCCCGGCTCTGCCTCCACCTGCGGCCGTGTTCCGCCACCTTTCCTGGGGGATCCCGCCGGCGCCACCGTGCTTCAGAAACCCGTCCGTCAGGGGGCGCCCAGCCCAATTTGCTCGCGACGGGAACAATTTCATGCCAGTGGAGGCCCCGGAGTCGAAACTGCGACAAATTTTCCGTCGCGAACCTGCAAAAGTCTTGCCGCCTCCTATTCATCAGATGGAAATCAGTTGCTAAACTTCCGCCTCAGACGCAAGTCACTACCCCGTGGTGTAATTGGCAACACAGCTGGTTTTGGTCCAGCCATTCTAGGTTCAAGTCCTAGCGGGGTAGCTTCTACGCATCATTCTGATGACGTCAGGATCAGCTAGATCGAGACAAAGACCGTCTTTCGCCGTCTCGATCGATATCTCCCCTGATTCTCCTTGCTCCCCTGTCTTTCCGTGCTGTACGGTGTCGCGATCGTCGGTGTCTGTGTTGTCTTGATCAAGTGCGGACGCAATTCGGGGAAGATCGGGCATTCGCGGATCGGCGGAGTCATCTCCGATCTGATCGTCATCTTTCCGGAGACCAGATTGATGTCGTCCGATTTTGGGATCAGGCATTCTTGGCTGCGTCCGCGATCGAGAAACTGAAATTCCTTGAAACTGTTTAGGCTTTGATGATTGCCATTGATCAGGATTCCTTCGTCGCGTGGTAGAGGGAAGTGGTTCGGCAGGGAAACCGTAATCGCTGCTAAACCGCCTCTGGGTGGCCTTGGCAATTGATATTAGACGGACGAGCATCTGCGTAGAAGATTCCAAACCATTGCAGAGCACCAACGACACACTGAGCCAAGTCCCAATTTCCTTCGAACATTTCTTCGCGTTCGGCGTCATAATCAGCGAGCACTTCTTCGGAAAAATCGGGCGGGACGTTGATGTAGGCTTTTCCGAAGTCGAGTACATACGGGGCGGAAACTATCGACAATTCCAGAACCAGCAACTCTTCAGACGATCCCACTAGGTAAGGAATGGTAAATCCCTCCAGTTCAGTTACGTTGTTATCCGCGAGAATTTCGTAGCAAGCTAATTCCGTCGAAAAATTGCGAAGCCTTCCAGCATCGTATACCTTGATTGCTGAGTCGTGGCTTGTCCGCCAAACAAATCCCTCTTCCCCGTTCCCAAGAAGGCTGTCAAAATCCGGCCACTTGTCTTTCATTCGGCAGTAGGAAATAGCTCGCGATTTGGAATCGTCCGTATCCATGTCTATGCAACGTTCTCGTTATTCCGCTCAGGTTGTTCTTAAACTTGCGATTGCAGGTCAAGTAATCGCGTTGTCTCAAGTTGGTCCAGGATTTGTGGTTTTGCAAGAAACGCCTGAAGAATCAACACTCTCGGGCTATGGACGCGTCGACGTAATCATCGACAATCGCATCGCATCGAGCAACGAACATTTCTTTCCTCACGGTATCGTCTCAGGATCAAAATACACGAGCTTCTTTTAGGCATCCGAATGGGCGTCGGGTTTCCAGCAGTCTAAACGGCCAGCAAATAAGACTCGCTTCGATTGTTTATACCACCGATCCCCAAGGGGAGGCTCGAAAGCGACAGCAGTCCCAAGGTTCCGTTGGTGTCGAAGCAATGGCGGGCGCGGGAGTCCAAAGCCATCAGGTTATGTGACAGACACTCGACCGCGTTGCCCGCCAGATATTCCGACAGCTCGGGGGAGACGTGTAGATCTTTAGGCCTGATCAGTCGATGTTCCATTCCATCGGATACCGAAGCGAGAGTGATCCTCAGGATCTGGATTCTACTTCTTCGAACGGATTCGCCGTCGAGATCACCGCCGATGATCTTGAACGCGAGCAAGACGCCCTCGCCAAACCGATCAGCGTTTTCGGTGTAGGCTTCCAGCCCCGCGAATTTCGCGTTATACGAACCAGCTGGAACACCACCGGCAGCAGAAACTACAAATTGAGAAGACATAGCGTTTAATCCTTTTCATCTTCGTTGTCAGATTCGATTTCACAATCTTCGGGCGGCACGATCCGCCCATACTCTCCATCGTGGGCAGGGATGATCCCCGCCGCGCACTGCGAACAACGGATCGTCCGCTCACCATCGATAAAACAGACAGCGAGATCGTCAGAGGCGACCCCGCAAGCGTCGCAGCGATCAACCATCGTTGTCGCCAAGCTGATCGATCGCAGAATTGACCACCGAGCGCCGCCAGCGAGGGACCCCGCCAAGCTTGACGCCCTTCGGCCAGTCCTCCCGCTCGATCAGTCGATCGAGTGATCGCGTCGAGATCTTCAAGATCCCCGCGACTTGCTTCTTCGTGAGAAGCTCTTCAACTTCTGTTGCCATCAGACAACCCCCTCGAAACGCGAAAGCGTCATGCGATCGATCGACGTGTCGATCGCGACTGAGGGGAAGGCTAGGAAGGGGAAATCGTGCTGGAAACTGTTAGGAACAGTAGGAATCTACTTTCCTACACCGGCGCGACAATGAAGTCAGCGAGAGACGAAAAATCGCAGCGAGAGTCGTCACAAGAAACTTGAACTAGGAATCTTTTTCCGATTCCAAAGTCTTGAGAGCCTCTAGAAACCGCGGCCTCAGAAAACCAAGACGGTCGTTCGCAAATGCCAGATACTTCTTCTTCGTGGCCCCTTTCCCGTTAGCGTCCTCGTTGAAGTCGACTTTCGACTTCACATCGGGATAACCCATCTTCTTCGCAATCGCCAAACACTGATCCACATCGGCCTGTTTCACGTCAAAGGCTTCGCGGTAAAGCAGTTTCACCGCAATCGCTAGCGAGCGATCACGTTCAGCGTCAGAGAGTTCCAAAAGGCGTCCTTCTGTATCACCTTCATGCGGATCAATATTCACGATAGCCTTCCTCAGATACTCCAAGGCTCCGACACTATCGGTAATCAAGGTTTCGGAACAAGCATGAAACTGATTGGGGCCTTCTAAGTGGTTCCATCCATTGAATGGAAGGCAAGGAAGGTACGGAAGAGGGTCGTGCAACGACACTTCATCGAAAAGAGGCTGTATTCCGGCATCACTTCGGACTTCTGCAAGAATGTAAACCAGATGCACCCACGGCTGATTCGGCAGGTCTCGGGACCATTTCGTGTTGTCGAAGAATACGATCGGACAGAGCTGTTTCCACCGATTCTTAACCCATCGATCGGCGTTCCGCAGGCATTGTTTCAGTAAATTAATGTCGGTAGCGTCGTCGGAGCTTCTTAGGACGAAGCTTGTTTTCCATCCTGGGTTAATGATCTCAAGGTCTTCGCGAAGTCGCTCGCCTTGTCCATTGACGGTGTAATAGAGTTTTGCTGACTTGGAACCAGGTGTTGCTTTCGCGACTTTGAGTTTCACCCTAAATCCATCGCCTACGATTGCAGGCCTGTCGTCATCCTTCGCAAAGACGGGAGGATACGATCGGCGAATGGGAGTCAGGCTTAGTTCGGCTTGTTGGTAGATCACTAGCTCGGTATCCAAGAAACAAAGTTCCTCGAACTGACGCTGCAGACGATCAATCTCTCTTTCTACGGGCGAGCCTTCATCGGTAGTCATTTTATGGTCGTTCTCTATCCGAAGGGCCGATCGATCCGACTTGAGCGAAAGACAGCTCAGTGTCGGAGCGACCGTGAAGCGAGGGCGACTCGCAAACCCAAAACCATCGGAGATCAATCCGAAGGTTGTTCTGAAGGATCGAGTGATCAGCTCGATCGGAACACTATTTTGCCGATTCTTCAGCGAGATCGGTAGCCCTTTGGTCGCGCGATCAAAAGGGGTAGTGGTGGTAATCCGATTTCACGTCGATCCTACGCAAAAGTTCCGAAATGGACGGGATAGCACCTGCGATAATCTCGCCGGGAAGGACCCGAAGGCGGACCGCCCCCCGCCCCGCATTAAAGCGGACGGACGGACAAACTATCGCGCGATCGGGCCTTTTTTCACCGCGATCGGAAGGGAGTCTTCAGAAGGACCCAGGCGATCCGCAAACGTCCCCCCAAGCCCCCCCAGGACTTTTGCCCTGGAAAACGCCGGACTCTGTTTTCGATAGCGCGGGCCTTGATATCGCCGCATTCTACCGATCGATCGAAGAGGACCCAAAGGGGCGGCCCCATGCAAAACCCATTTTCCTGCACGCGCGAAAGAAAACGAGGACGATAGGTCGTGGACCAACGGTCGTCAGACAAACACCGCCCCCTACCTTTGCCCGAGGCTGGGCTAGTCCGCTCCCCCACCTTCGCATAGGTCGGTGTATGATATTCGTCTCCAACGGTTTTGGACTGAGAGACAACGAGGATTTGAATGGCTGAAATATCACGCATGGTCTGTAAAAAATGCGGTAAAGGAATCAAGTTCCCAACAGATAAAACAGGTGCGGTTGCGAAGTGTCCAAACTGCAAAACCGCGCAGAAGTTGGTCGGAGCTTCAGTTGCGAAAACCGAACTGCTTCCACCGGAAGCTAGGAAACCGCCAGCGTCAGCGCCAACTACGACGCCCAATCCTGAGGACAATGCCGTTTCCAAGGTGCAAACTGTACCCGCGAAACCGCCCGTGTTGCCGGCAATCACGACGCCCACAGCTGAGGCTTCGACGGTCGCCAATGTCCCACCTACACCCGCAGTCGATTCCAAGCTCGCAAGATTCGTGTCTGAGGGTCAGCCAATTAAGACAGTGGGGAAATTGCTGACGCGGGTTGAGAAGATCTGCACGGATTCGGAGACGCCCGAATACATCGCGGTGCAGCACCTTCCTTCGATCGCCTCCCCCGACGCGATCGTCCTAACGGATCGTCGCGTGATCATATTTCGGAGCAAGGCCCTTGGCAGGGTGAACATGGTCGACGTGCCATGGCTCGACGTCAGCGATATCCATATTTCTGAAGGAATCGTCGGCGCTACGATTCACGTCACGGGGCGAAATGGTCACACCGAAAAAATCGATCACCTTCCGAAGGAACAGGCCCGAAGCGTCTACCGCGTCGGGCAGGAACGAGAAGAAATCATGCGAGAGTACCGACGCACTCGCAAAATGGAAGAAGACCGCAATGCGGCGGGCGGGGTTGTTGTCAACAACGCGGTTGCCGCCCCAACGTCCGCCGCTCCCTCCAACGATCTGACAGCGAGGCTGACCCAGCTCAAAGCGATGCTTGACGCGGACTTGATTTCACAGGAAGAGTTTGACGCCAAGAAGGCCGACATACTGTCCAGTTTGTAGCGACAGCTCCCGATCAAGTCATCAATCACAAGATCGCGTCGCGTTGACGGGGGCTGTGATCGCCTTCGCGATTTCCAGACGGTCCGCTTCGCATAGCGACGCCCTGAGAAGACACGACAGATCCGAAGGCGTTTTAATCGGGAGTGCGGTGTCCTGTGCGGTGTCCTGAATCGAGAGCGTCAAATAACCAACGTCCGGCGAGTTATTGAATGCCCGGATCATTCTGCCCCGGATCATTCTGCCTGCTCTGTTTCGGCTGCGCCGGCTCGGGCGCCGCTGGGATCGGGAGGTAGGAAGATTTTGGGGGTAAGACGATTCTCTTCGTAGTGCTGCGAGGCGATGACATGGTCAACATGGAAGGTGACAACGGGGTGGGCGGACTGTGGACGTCTGCATTACTCGCACGTGTTCCCCGCTCGCCCGATGACTTGGTCTCTCGTCGCCTTGTCCATCAGACTATCGGTTGGCGTTCAACACTTGTTGGGGCTTCGCCTGAAATATGGAAATCAAATCGATCAGGTCGACGTAGCTCTTATACTCCGCCTTCTCGCCATCGGTTAGCTAACCTCGGTTCGACTTGACGGCGAACTCGTCGATTCTAGCCTGCATTTCCGCATCTGCCCTCAGCGCGACGATACGCTGGGCCGCCTCGGCAGACAATGCCTCAGCGACGGGATCGAGAATACGATCAAGGAGTTGAATGGCGTTTTTTTTCTATTCTATCATCGTCAATGGCCCGATCGGTCTCGTAATTAACGCAGGTGTCGCCGATCGATTTTGTCCGATATCTGCGTGAGCGGGTTCAATCCGTTGGGGATTCCGCTGCAAAGACGTGGAAGTACAGCTGACGGTACACGAGAAAGTTGACCCAGTTGCGAAGTGCATACCCACAGTGCTTCAGGTTCTCGTCGCTATAGTTGTTCGACGCGCCGCCGCTGGGATGGACGCCGTCGACAGAAATGATCGTACCGTCCCATGAGTGCCCTGGGCGAACACGCAAACACTCGGCGTGGAAGTCGGCCAGAGGTATTTGCTGCTGGCGGGCAATCGCGCGAATGATCTTGTTCGCGTCATCGACAGCTTCGTCGTGTCCGCGTCGCGGAGCAATGGTGTTCAGAATCGGCACGCAGTGAGCTGCCATGCACCTACGCACGACTTCCTCCAGGCCCGCACGATACCCTTCCGGGACCCGTCCACCGGAGATGTCGTTCGTGCCAACCATGATGATGGCCGCTTCCGGTTTCTGCTTTTCAAGCACGTTGTCCACCGCCTTCAAAACCTGACCCACACGCCAGCCGGAGTAGTTCCCGTGTTCGGGGCCCTTGTCGCGCGTTCCTTTCACGTAGTCACGCCATCGCATCTTCTTGGGCCGATTCGGTAAACCATCATCATGCGTGAGATAGCGTTGTGGTTCGTCCCAGCCAATCGGTGTCCAAAAGGCCATCGAATGCGTTATCGAATCACCGAACTGGGCGACATAGCCGGACTGACCATCAAATCTTTCGTGGACCTGGCGCATCGCGGCCAAGACTTGGGGTGGCTGGATTCCGGGTTTAATACGATCGGTAGCGGCTTGCTTGCGATCTGCTTTAAGCTTCTGCGGCAATTCGATCGCTTGGGTCACCGCCGACGGGGATAAGAAGTTCTGTCCCGCTCCCACCTTCCTCTCGGCCCATTCGTCTCTAACGACATTGCCACTTCGCACAATCTGACTCTCGCTAGCGATCTGCGGCGGCGCCCCGATCAGCAAGTTTTTTTCGACCCGCAAACCGTCGTTTGACTTTTGTACCCAAATCAAACGCCGCATTCGGCTGTTCGGTTCCACCACCGTGTTATTTAGAATCTGGCAACTTCGCGTATAGCAAGCCAGAATTCCGGTTTCCGGGCATTGGGAAACGAAGTTGTTTTGAGCGACACAGTTGATCGCTTGTAGCGGCGAGTAACCCAACGATGGATTGCCAAGTGCGATGGCGATGTCGCAGTCGATGAAAATGTTTCGCTCAATCCTACAGCCGCGGCCATTCTCGGAAATGTAAATGCATCCCCGACCTTCGCGTGTGCGGCCTTGGATGCCGATGAACACGTTGTCACTGATCGTCCAGTCGAGTGTATTCTTGACATCGATGCCTCCGATGTAGTTGCCGTTGTATGATTCGGTCGTGTCGGTCTCGTCGTCCGAGAATTGCTTTGCGCGATCGTTATAAAACAGGCAGAACTGAATACGGCAATCACGAGGTCCGTTGTCGCCCTTCTCTTCAGGCATCGCCGGTGCTTTCACGCCTCGCTGCCAGACGTTGTGAATCACGCAGTTGTGGATCGTGACTCTGTCCGCATCTCGATCCGAGTTGATCTTGATGCCATTCCACTTGACATTCTGAATCGTGAGATCAGCAATCGTCACGCCGGTGGCACCAGTGATGCCAATCAACTCGCCGTGTCGGCTCGCGGCGCCGTCGAGAATAACTTTATGCCGATCGCCCGACTGCCCTCGCAGCGTGACGTTGCTCGTTGTGATGGCAAAGAATCTCGGCATCATGTAGTGACCATCGGCGACCAAAATCGTACCGCCGGGCTGTACCTCCTCCGCGGCTTGAAACAGTTCCTCAACGGAAGTTGTCAGGATGGTTTTTCCAACGGGCTGTGGCAGGCCGGGCGTTTCCGGGAACCAGGTTGCGTTGGGCGGTGCGGCCGGCAACACGATCGCTCCGGATACGCAATACGTCATCAATAAAATGACCGAGCACGATCGAATCGTCTGACTAAGCATGATAGCCTCCTCTCATTTCCAGTTTGCTGCTCTTGAGTATTTGAACATGCATGCAGGCCGGTGCGAGCCACCGAGACTCAGAATTGCCCAAAAGGGTGACCATAAGGACGAACGGCACAGCTGATTCGATTTCGAAGGCGGGTGAACAGATTGGTCGCGAGACGGCTGCAGAACTCGCGCCCGCGAGGGCTAGACAAAAGCCTGTCCGAAGCCAACGACACGTTGGCGCGTCGTCGGGGGCATCAAAACTGATTCGGGGTTGCCTGCTCATTTCCCGTAATTCGGTCCAATCCATCCCAATGACTGCACCAAAGCGATTGGCCGAACTTGCGCTGGACGATGCAACCGACGCACGGTTGGTGTTCAGTGGGTGTTGCACGGTTGGCAAAACGATGGCGGCAAGACGATCACAGCCCGAAATTGTTTTGCCCCCATTGTTTGCCGTTCCTCCGTGGATGTGGCAGCGATGGTGCATTGGGACCAATAGGTCGCGGAAAAGGGCGCAGGTACCAAAAATGCGAAGCACCCTTCGGGCCATTTGGTTTTTGGTACCTGACCGCTTTCCCGCTCGTCAAACGCAACCCCAACGTTAACTCTGGACAAAGCACTGGGGGGATTTTTATATACCCCTGTCGCGAGCTTGTAGCTAGAATTGAATCGGTCGCCATTCTTGTCGTGACGTCGAGTGCCTCGGTGATGATGGCAAATGCGGCAACCCTTCCTGACAGGGACATTGAAGGTTCTCGCGTCGGGGAAAACCGCCAATTTTTTCGAGGGCTCGTGCGGGCGAGCTTCAGTGACGCGTCACACCGGCAGTTGCGATCGATGGTCATGAACCGATTTCATCAACAGGTTTCTTGTGTTTAGGAAAGAACGTCGCAGATTTGCCTCGCGATGCGGCAAGCAAGCTCGTGGTACGAGACGCTTGCTGCGGAATGAGCGGTTGGAGAGTCGCACCTGTTTGGCGGCGGCTATCGGACTCTCTGATTTGGATGCGCAGGTGGTGCTTTCGCCGGAGGCCGAGCCGATCGCCGCCGAGGGTTCTGCCTTTGAGCATCGCACCGAATCCGAGTCGGTTGATGACCAGTCCGACTCGGCGACGGCGCTGCAAACCCTGACCAATCGGGTTTCCTTCGCCGGTGAAGGGATCGGCACGCTGCGTGTCAGTCCGACCGGTGACCTGGGGCAACTGTTCTACCTGGACTACGACCAGTTGAATTATCGCTATCGATCGCCGACCGGTGAATTCGTTGAGGAGTTGATCACCGAGGTCGAAGGGTACAGTTGGCTATCGTCGACACGCGGAACCCCCGCACAACTTCTTTACCGATCCGATGGCAGCCCGATCGTTCTAATTGCGCAGGAACACGGATTCCTCGAATATCAACGGGATGCGTCGGGAACTTGGGCGCAGGCAAGTTCGGTGAGCTATGCACCGGAAATCCCATTTGAATTGACCGGGCATTTATTGGCCGAAGTCGGACCCGACGACGCGATTCACGTGATCGTGACGGCGGGCGATTGGTATTACGGCCGAATGCTCTATGCGACCAACCAATCGGGACAGTGGGCAATCTCTGAGATTGTCGAGCCTGCGGCCTCAGGGCCTTATTATCACTTCGAGGCCCTGGATTCACGTTATGTATCGATGGCGGTGGATCCGAGCGACGGTTCGGTACATGTCTCATTCGCGCCGGAGTTTTTAGATTTTGGAGAGGGTGGTTTTCGACGTCCCTGGGATCAATTGGCTTACGTCTCGAATCGTTCGGGAACTTGGACAACCGAGATCGTCCACCAGCCGCGAGACGATTCCGGCCAAAGCGGACTGGCGTCTTCGATTGCAATCGCGCCCGACGGCCAGCCTGCGATCGCCAGTTTCTTTGTCGATAGGTACCAAACGGGATCGGCTGTCGCATCGCAGCTGCTGTTTCACCGACGCAATTCTGACGGCAACTGGATCAGCGAAGTTGTCGCGGATCGCGCTGATGGCTACGTTGCCGGCGATGGGGCAAAGTTCACAGGATTTGCGCCGCACCTTGTGTTTGATGCGATCGGACGTCCGCACATCGCATTTTCCGATCACGCTTCGGAGCACTTTCCGCAGTTCGGTGCCGAAGAGTTTGCAGGACAAATTCGCCATGCGGTCAAGCAAACGGGCCAATGGTCCATCAACACGGTCTTTGCCCAGCAAAATCCGCTCAGGAGCATGATGGCGTTCCCGACAATGGCGATCCTGCCTCACGAAGTCATCTTCGTCGGCCTCCAGCGCATTAGCGAGTTGGACGAGAACCTGTTTGTCACCAACATCGCCTACAACTATGTCGAATCGATCGTCCCGCAAACCGGCCTAACCATCTCGGTTGCGGAGCGAAGCGTTTCAGCCAGTGGGGCGATCGAATTGGTGCTGCGGCGACACCACGGAGATTTCAGCTTGGGTACGACCGTGTTGGTTTCAGGGAGTGATCCCCCACGTATCGAGTCACAGACCTTCGAGATTCCCACGGGAGTCGACCAAATCACGGTCGAATTGTCGATCAAAGACGGTACCGCGATCGCAACCCCTGAGACGCTGACTTTGACCGCTTCGGCAATTGGCTTCTATCCCGCCTCGACGATCGTTTCGATCCAACCAGTTGATCTCAAGTGGCACAACACCGACCAACCCCATGACGCCAATCGCGACCAAGTGGTTTCGCCTCGCGATGCCTTGTTCATCATCAATTGGATTGCCACGATTTTGGCGGGAGGTGATCCCAATCGCGAGGCAGTTCCTCGCTATCCGGATGTGAACGCCGACGGTAAGGTGAGTCCGATCGATGCTTTGGTCGTGATCAATTATCTCGCGCGATCCGAATTTGATCAGGGCACTGAAGCCGAAGACGGCGAGGGCAATTCTATGAGATCGGTTGTCGCACCAATGTTGGGCTCACGGCTGTCGGCGACCACCGAGTCGGACGAAGCCGAAGAGGACAGAAGATTGTTTTGAACCGTCCAACGAGCGCACTGTGAGAGGTGTTGGCGGATTGTCCGGTAAGTCCCCGTCAACTCCTCGCACGCAAACGCGGTCATATCGCTTGCCCCGTTTCGCGTTGGCGGAGGGGCAAAGCGTGTTGGCGGCGAAACAACGCTGCTGCATGGTGACTCCATTTTTTGACCACCCCATTTTTTGACCACCACTCTGTTCGGGCACGGTATGGCGCAAGATCTCATCGACCAATCCAGTACTGACCGGTGGAGTCGCGAGTAGACACGACTCCTATCGTTGACGGGCGGGGCGTGATGTCGTGCAGACGCTAGTCCTGCGGGGATCGCCTGACTTTCGGAAATCCCCAGGAATCGGCCAGGGCGTCAGCCGCTTGCTCTGGATCGGTATGGTCCCCCCAGCCGCCGTTGTGAAGATGGGCGTGAGCGAATTCATGGGCGATGACGTACTGGGCAAAGTCTTCATTGCAGTCGTTGAGACGTTCGCGAAGCACGACGACGCGGCTGCCGCTCCGATTCGCCCCCGGCATCGCCATCCACAGTGACCAACCCTGGCCGGGAACGAAATTCTCAAGTGTGACGCGAAAGCGTTCGTCCTGCAAAAAATCCTCCACGACAGGTGTGGGCAACCGCTCCAGCACTGCCCGCACGCGGTTGCGCAGCACGGTCAATCGCTCAAATGGAACGAGGAACTCGGTAAAAACATCAGCAGTCATCAGGTATCCGGTAGTTGCGCATTGGAGTATTTTGATTTCGATGAATCCCCCTACATTTTACGAGCAGCTCGGTGGCGACGAGGGTTTGCGCCGCATCGTCGATCGGTTTTACGATCTGATGTCGGAATTGCCCGAGACGAAAACCATTCGCGCACTCCACGGCGACGACTTGACCGAATCGAGGAACAAACTGTTCAAGTTTTTGTCGGGGTTTTTCGGCGGGCCGTCGCTCTATATCGAGGAATATGGTCATCCGAGGTTGCGGGCGCGGCACTTGCCGTTTCCGATCGGTGAAGCCGAACGAGACCAATGGTTGTTGTGCATGAATCGAGCGATCGACGAGCTGGTCGACGACCCCCTGCTCGTTTCGCAACTCAAGATGACATTCTTTCGGACGGCGGATCATATGCGAAATCGTCCCAAAGAATGACCTGAAAGCTGCTAACGACCAGCTGTAATCCTGGACCAAGGAACCGAGCAGGTGGTCAAAAGATTGGTTGGTCAAAACATGCCGGCGACCGAAGTGTCGTTACTGCGAGGTGGCTTCATTTTTTGACCAATCAATTTTTTGACCCCCATCCCAAGTGACCAACCGCAGCGTGCATCTGGACTGGAAACGAATCGATGGTGTCACTCATCGACCAAATTCCTAGCAGGCATGCCGCCCTACTGGTAAAGGGGATCTTTGCTGGGTGCACCAATTAGCCATTTCCGCGGCGACAGGGGGCCTCTAAAGCCTGCACAGCAGCGACTCGGCCCGCGTCATACGGGGCGGGGGCACTGGGGCCTTGGTTCTTTTGGCCCATGGTGATTGCTATTTCGCTTGCGGCGCCGACAGATTGCTTCGCTGATCGTCAATCGTAAAGGCATCTCCCATGTACGGCGATGTCCATGAGCTCACGATTTGATCCATCGCCGGTTTCGTCCAGACGATTCGGCCGTCAAAGGTCGCCTGGGGAGCGGCACCACATAGGCGAGCGAATCCGAATTGCCAGCCGTTGTCCGTCGCTTCCAATAGCAACAAAACCTCTGGATTCGTTCCGTGAGCAAACACAAAAACCGCCCCATCCAAACCAGCTCGGCCGTCAACCACGTATTGATCAATCGGCTGGGGCATGAGACGCAATCGATAGTTCTGTCCAACATAGACCTCTGAAGCTTCGAAACGTCTGGCGAGCTGTTTCAGTTGCCGAATTCGGGTTTGTTTCGAAAGGGAGGGCGCCGGCACGCCATTGAGAGGTTTCATGGTCAGCGCCGACACACTCGGTCTCCAACTCCAACCAGGTCTGGCAACCATCTCAAACTTCTGCTCGGTCAGACAGAGGAACTCATAGTTTACGTCGTTGTGATCCGATTTGTGAACGATTTCCATCGCCACCATTGCAAGTGGTCGGTTGCGGCCGATCTTCCAGATCACGCCGTCGGAGGTCTCTCGCGTCGCGTCGCCAAAACGGAGGACCGGTGTCGTCTGGGCGAATGCGGTGACGTCAACGGCGCCTCCGGCAGGACGGATCTTGATGGCGTCAGCCAGTTGTCGCAGGTATTCAAAATTCGAATCGGTTTTCTCGCGTTCGGACCCTTGCGCAAGACAGGTTCCAAAACTCAGAAGAAACACCGCGATCGTTGCCGCATGGGCTAGGGCAATGGATTGGAAGGTTCGTTTCATTGGGTCGCACACGATTTGTTATGGACATACACTGTTCACAAACAAGACGCCGCGTCTATCATAACAGGTGCTAAACCTTCCGGTTGTCGCTGACCGGCTGGATTCTTTTAACACGGCATCGCTACGTCACTGACCATTTTTGGAGTTGCTCGCTCACTGATTCGTCAATACGTTGGCACCAATTTGCTATTCTGTCGTTCAAAGCAAACTTCCACCCGGATCACACGACTGAGGCTGGATTCACGTGAGGCATGTCGCACTCTTCAGTCTGTTGTTCGCTTAAACGCAACAACTCCGCTGCACTGTCGAGTCCTGCGGCTTCGAGAATCCGGATTGCCCGACCTGGTGTGATTCCATCTTTGGGCGTCGGGTCCGTTCTTGATTCGGAGACTGGTCAAAAGATTGGTTGGTCAAAACATGCCGGCGACCGAAGAGTCGTTACTGCGAGGTGGCTTCATTTTTTGACCAATCAATTTTTTGACCCCCATCCCAAGTGACCAACCGCAGCGTGCATCTGGACTGGAAACGAATCGATGGTGCCACTGATCTACCAAATTCCTAGCAGGCATGCCGCCCTACTGGTAAAGGGGATCTTTGCTGGGTGCACCGATTTGCCTATGGACCCCGCCTCCAGTTGGAAGCTCGGGCTAAGTCAGATCCAGGCGTTTTCGGCCAGGCGATGGATCGTCGTCAGAAGAGTGTCGAGCTGGTCGAGAAATTGTGTCGACTGCTCTCCGGAAATTGTTTCATCGCTACGCAGTCCGAAAATCGCGCCTCGTGCGTAGGCATGGCCGGTGAGGGCGCGTTTAAGTTGGGTGATCGCGAGGGCACGATGGGTGATGTCGCTGAGATCGCCGCTGGTCGCTTGGGCGATACCACCAACCATGTCCATGCTCGCTCGCACCAGTACCGAGATGAATGACGACTTGGTGCATTCGGTTTTCGCCAACTCCATCACGGCCAAAAGAAAAGACTCCGCTTCTAAGACGGCGGGATGATCATCTGGTCCCGTTTGCCGGCTGTCTTCATCGAATGGATGTGGTGGTAGGCTTTCGAGCCATGGCTGTTCACACAGGGATTCTTCGACCCGCGGTTCGTTGTCATCGTTTGCCATGCGGTTTGGGAGTGAGAATCCTTCTTCTTTCATCGCTAGCTCGAACGCTTCGTCGGCGGACAGGTCGGATGCGGTAGCTTCAGCGATTCGGCGCATCATCCTTTCGCTGCGCATGTCGTTTTGGCGACGAAGGCGGTCCATCGTTTGGACTTCTTCTTCGAGTGACGCTTCGCGCCAATTGTCGCCGGATTCGTCTTCGGGGTCGGAGACAGAACCGGACGGCTCAAGCCGCTCCGCCAGCAGTTTTTGCTGAACCAAGGTTGCAATTCGCTCGATTCGAGTGGTCAGAATGCTTGGGTCTTCGGCGGCTTCTTGATTCAAACCGTGTGTTTGCAAGCCGTCGGCCACGGCGTTGATCGCGTTGCCGAGGAATTGCATCTTTTGGTGAAGCAGGTTGACGTCACGGGTTTCGTAGTACTCGCCTTCGTCGGAAACCTCCAAGTTGGAACAAAACCGTTGGCGGATCGCATCGAGTAAATGTACGATGGCGACGTGACCTTGTAGCGAACCGAATTGCGTCTTCACGAAGCAGTCTGGCGGTTCGTCAAAGGCGGCTTTCTCCGCGTCTTTGATCTGGTGCAGTGGTGTCAAGTGTCCTTCGGGTGAGACCAACAGACTAAGTGTTTCGTGGCCTGGTGCCATCTCGACCGTGACGCCGCGGACCACACGCTGGCAATCATGGTCAGCGAACGAACGCCAGATCGCGGCCCGTCCGCCAAGCGAAAGGGCCAGGTCAAGGATGCGGTCTTCCAGCGTTTCGACTTCTCGCAGGTCGTCGATGGTTCCGCGATAGTGAACTGTGATTCCCATGGACTTCGCCCTTGCTCCAAACTACTTCGTTCCGTTCCGTCTCAGCCATTGCCCGCACACAACTCCGTTTTGGAGGTTCCAATCCTTTCGTCTGGGACCGTGCCAAACGTCAAGAGCTGAGTAGTAGGCAGAATGATGGCTGGCGACAATGATAGTCAGCGTCGAAGTGACGTGGTCGACATCGCACTCGGAGCGTGGATTGGACGGTCTTGATCGAGTGCTCTCGATCATTCTGCCCGGTATCGTTCTGCCTCCCGTCTTATGACACCCTGGCCCATCAAGACCCCTTGCGTTCTTTTGTCTGGCTAATCGTTGGCGAGTTGTTTAAGGTAGTCGGTGCCGTGTTGCTGATACCACTGAGCCACCGTTTCTAAGTCGCGGCAATTGATCAGCATGTCGGCTCCCGGTGCCTGCTCGGAAACAAGCATCTGTGCAAGCCACGAAGCGACCGTGTCTTCTTCCCACCAGTATTCACACTGCTGGTACTCCGTCGCCCACTTCAAGCCGTGTGCGCCACGCGTGTCAATGACGACGCGAACTGCGGCTAACTGAAGTGCCACGTTGGATTCGTTGAGCTGAAAATGGCTCGGCTTCAGTTTTTGATGGTCGCCCAACATGGCGAGGGCCACTTCGTACATCGGTGACGTTTCGGTCTTCTGCGAAATGAATCGGGCGGCCGGGGCATAGTGGAGGTACCCAAGCGCCAATGCAGCAACTTCCGCCTCCGATCGGTTCCCCGCCACACTGTCAAAGCCTTCATTCACATCAATCGTTTCGTCATCTGGAACAATGGGCAGATCCACTGTCGCAGTCGGTTCTCCGCGGAGCACACGCATGAGGTGCTCTGCGACACTGTGCAGCCCCAGGCCACCTGCCGTCAACATCCCAGACCTCCGCACACTCGGATGAGGATCGGTGAGTCCTCGTTTAACGATTTCCAACAAGGCCCCATCACTAAAATCATTGTGATACGATTGAACGTACCGCTGAGCGTCTATTCGCAGCGGGTAGTAGTGCGAATCCTGCATCACGCCCACGACGGCGTGTCGCAAATCGTTAGGGTTTTCGGGGGCCCAATCCTCTAACGCGGATCTCCACGATCGCCAGTAGCGTGCCGCCCCACGTCTCGCCCGCCGATCTTCTCCCCGCAGGGCCAACTGGACCGCCAACGCCAACTCGTCCTTATCGTACTGATTGAGTTCAGCGTCCGCAAACTGCTCGATCCAGTCCAGCTGAGTCCAGCTGTTGTTGTCCGTCCCCAAGATCCGCAGCAAGGCGTTGATCTGGTCCGCAGTGGAGGAAAAACTCTTTCGCAACAATTCCCCGAACGCTTCGCTCCGCTCTGCAAACGCCTGGGCCACCTCCTCTGGCAAGCCTGACATCGCACGTTTGAGCTTGCGGTTCGCAGCCCGTTGCTGCTGTTGTGCCTGCCGGATCTCATCGGCCGGTCCGCTTACGCCACGGTCGTCCAACCATTCCACCAAGAATTGCCCACTGCCGGGAGTCAGCATGCCGTCGCCCCACCATCCCTGACTCCAACGCAGGCTTCGGCCATGGTGAAATCCCACCGTCGTCAACAATTCGTCCCCTAAATAGAAATCCAGAAACGGGTCTCCCTCACACATGCAATGGAATCCGCTCTGCGAGTCGTCGATCTTGATTCCGTCGACCATTTCTTGAATCTCGGCGGGGTCGTCCGATTCAAACAAAAACTTGCGCGAACTCGCGTCGCTGTCAGCCGCAAAGTGATGGGTGCGGACCACCAGTCGCGTCGCGTCGCTGACCATGTTACGCAGAGAATCACCCCAACGATGCATGATCAAGCACTGCGGATTAGCCTTTGCGAATTCGGCGACCTGTTGATTCGAAAGTGGGGTCGATTGAACACGAAGGACTTCCAGTGCAAGTTTCTCCGGCAGTCGTTCGACCAAGGTCGCATCGGCATTGACCCATTTCAGGTGTTTCAGACCGGCAAGAGAATCCAAATTCGCAATGGCATTCATTGAAACATCAAGCGTCTCCAAACGCCCCAAGTTTGCGACGAATCCCACGTCACGAAGGCGTTCACGTTGGTCTGAAAGATCCAGATGCCGCAACTCACGCAGGGAGGACAGCGATCCTGTGTTCTCAAGTTGGTGGCGGAGAACGGTCAGGCCTTCCAGTTTCTTGCAATTGGACAGCAACTTGAAGTCGAACGTCAGCTTTGGATCGCCGTTGAGTTCAAAATACCGTAGCTCCGTGAGTGACTTCAATCGTCCCACCTTTGTGATCTGGCCCTCGGAAGAATTGAAGAGAACACGCAAATAGCGGGTTTCTCGGGGAAGAGGCGGCAGCGGATTGGTGGTTCCTCGGCGCCAATCCTGAGTGACGGTGAGTAACGTTTTTTCACAGTCGATCGCTTTCAGCTGTTGCTCAATCTCATCGGACCAGGCTTCCACGAGGACGCCCCACAACCCGGCGATCTCCTCTTGCGACATCGACGAAAGGGGATTTCGAAGTATGGTTTGATCACCACTGCCAGTCCAGTGGATCCGCACGGCGATCACCTGATTTCGATCCCCCAGTTCCGCTCGCAGTTTTCCGTCGTCCGTCCAGGATGCCTTGATCGGTAGAGGTTGCCCCGCGGGAACGCGTACCGAATGCGAGATCCATCCTGAATCTGACGCTTCTCTGGTGCTGGACAACGACACCGCAGCGGCGGGATTGTCGATGGGGACGCTCCGCTGATCACGAGGCGGCCAAGACAATGTCGACACGTCGGTTTCCGCCGTCCAGGATGAAGACTGACCACCGAGCACAAACACCAGCCCCAGAAGGAAGGACCGAACACGCATACGAGATCCTCTCGGTTTCGAAATTAGAGAACGGGAAGACGGATCGCAGTGCACCGTAAAATGCAATGAGCAATCAGCCCTAGTGCTTCATCCAGATTTAATTTTCGGGTTGCGTTTGTCGAGCGGAAAAGGGGTCTGGTACCAAAAACCAAATGGCCCGCAGGGTGCTTCGCATTTTTTGTACCTGACCCCTTTTCCGCGGCACCCCAAGTTTAAAAGTTGACGAAGCCCTAGTGTACCCAACACGCGAGCGAGCGAGGCCGATGCACGGGCCCGATGCGAACGGCCACTCGGCCATCGGCTGCTGATCTCTCGACACGTGGGCTTTCGATGAACTGAATGGAGCGAGGCGTTTAGGCCGATGTCGTCGTCAGCCCGGAAAGGGGGCCCGTCGCGGAGTTGAACGTGTCCACTTCGATGCCCAATCGCTGCAGCATGCTCACGTAGAGGTTGCAGAGTGGGGGCGCATGACTGGAGTCGAATGCCAGGTGACTGCCATGTCGGAATCCGCCCCCTGCGAGCAGGATCGGCAAATTGTTGGTGGAATGACTGCTCGCGTCGCCGAGATTGCTGCCCAAATAGACCATGGTCCGTTCGAGCAACGTCGCATCGCCTTCCCGTGACCGCCTCAATTTGACGATCAGGTCATGAAAGACTTTTAAACATTCACGTTCGACAATTCGCAATTGCTCAAGTTTCCCTGGGTCTTTGCCGTGATGCGATAAGTCATGATGCCCCAGCGACACACCTTCAATCGGTGGAGGGCTTGTCGTGCCGGACAGCATGATGGTGATCAACCGAGTCGAATCGGTTTGAATCGCCAGATGGGTGAGGTCAAACAACAGCCTGGTCCGACCGATCAGATCGCTTTTGTTGGCAATGTCTCGTGGTTGCTCGGCATCGACGGTTGGCTTCGGCGTCTTCACCCATTGCTCATCGATTACCAATCGCCGTTCCAAGTCTCGAATACTTTCCAGGTATTCATCAAGCGTGTTGCGGTCCTGCTTGCCGAGCGTCTTGCGCATCGATTTAGCTTGATCGCGGACGTCATCCAAGACGCTGCGGCGTTCCCGAAGGTCAGACAACTTGGCCTGGACCTGTTTTTGATTTCCTTCCAAAAACATGTCGGCGAACAACCGAGACGGAGAGTTGTGAGCCGGCACGCGGGCACCCGTTCGCGTCCAGGAAAGCCCCAGTCCCTGTCCGGAAAGTGTGAGGCTGGCGAAGCGGGTTTGGTCGCCGATGTACTGCGCCGCCAACTGGTCGACCGAGATGCCATTTCGTATCCCCGGCTGGCCGGCTCCAGGAACACCGGTCAAGAACCCGTCGATGGCTTGGTGCCCGCCGTTGATTCCCGCCAGCCCGGAAATGACGGTGAAATCGTCACGGTACTCGCGAAGCAAGTTCAGGTAGGGCGACAGCGCGTAATTCTTGCCCGATTGCTTGGGAAAGAAATCACCGGGATAAAACCCAAGCGGGGCGCAGATGCAGACCATCCGGCGTGGCGTGGCCGTCGCGGCACCGCCGCGTGCCTGTTTGGAGCCAAAAACGTCGAGTGACGGCAGTGCCAGTGAGACGCCGGCGGCGCGAAATATTCGTCTGCGGGAGACTTGCATCAGTTTACTTGTACCGAAAGAGTTCGCTTTGAATGATCTCGTGCACCAAAGAGCGGAATCCGTAATCTTGGCCGCGTATCGCTTCCACCATGGATTCAATTTTGGGGCGGTCGGCCGCCGTGGGGGCCACACCGATTGCGTATGTCAGCAGCTTTTCCGTTAAGGCGCGGGCGATCTGATCGTTGTCGGCCAGGATCAATCGCTTGTACTGGTCGATGTTGTCGAACCGCCGGCCATCGGACAACACATCGGAAGCGTCGACCGGTGGGCCGTGCTTGTAACGCATTCGCTGGCCGTCGATGTGCACGGGCGTTCCTTCGCCGATGCTGCGGTAGCGGTCTCGCCAGCCACCGATGACATCGAAGTTCTCTAACGCAAACCCGGGCGGATCGATCAAGACGTGACAGACTGCGCAGGCGTCGACCCGTCGATGCCTGGCCAGTTGCTCACGAATCGTCGTCGCTCCGCGAATGTCAGGTTCGACCGCCTCGATGCCCGCCGGCGGTCTCGGAGTGGGTGTGCCGAGCAACGAATCAAGCACCCATGCACCGCGCACGATCGGCGAAGTCGTCGTCCCGTTTGCGGTCACCTTCAAGATCGCAGCCATCGTCATCACTCCGCCACGGTGAAGATTCTCGGGAAGGGAAACCTTGCGGAACTCCAAACCCGTTACATCCGGCACTCCGTAATGTTCCGCCAAACGGTTGTTGAGGAAACTGAATTCGGAGTCGACAAACTGCGTCAGGCTGAGGTTATTGTTCAGCACCTCCTCAAAAAACAAATGAACCTCCTTGATCATTGATGCTCGCAGAAGTTCGTCATATTCGGGATAAAGCTGGCGGTCCGGCAGTGTGGCGTCGATTTCGCGAAGTCGGAGCCATTGCCCGGCAAAGTTTTCGGTGAACGCCTTGGCCTTCTCATCTTTCAGCATCCGTTCGACCTGCTCGCGCAGCACGTCCGGTCGACTCAACTGGGCTTGTTCGGCTAATTGCAACAGTTCCTCGTCCGGCATCGAACTCCAAAGAAAGTAGGACAGGCGGCTGGCCAACGAAAACTCATCCAGCTGCCCGAACCGCTTCGAGCCGCGCGCCGTTTCGCCGCTTGCGATGGGGCGAACCTGCTCGTGAAGGAACAGGAAATGGGGCGAAACGAGCACCGCCTTCAAACCGACACGCAACGCCCGCTCGAAGGAAGCACCTTGTCCCAGCTTGTTCTGGATACGCCCGAGCAGGAGCTCGATTTCAGTTTCCGTCGGCGGTCGACGAAAGGCGCGTCTCGCAAAACCGCGGAGAATTCTCTCTGCATCCTTCAGTGGATCTTGCGACACGACTTCGCGGCGTTCGGTTCCGTCCGAGAGAGGCTGCTGTGGAAGATCGCCGACTAATAATCGATAACTCGGTGGCGGCCAGGAATCGATCAACGGACCTTCCACTTCGAGCCACTGCAATACCAATCCGGGACCTTTGTAATTCGCCGCACCGCCTTGACGCACTAAATCACGTGGCCGAACGTTGGTATCAACGAGCAACCGAATGTTCCGCCGGGCCTCCATCTCGGTCACGAATTCGACGACCGTCGGTGGGCCGGGTGGGACTTCAAAGTAGTCGATCAGGTAAGGTGGATCGCCCAGGTTGTCACTTCCTCCATTAAGATGAAAACGTACAGGCTGGTCGGTTTGATAGGCGTAGGCTGAAATGCGAAATCGATACCTTCCAGGGAATCGCGTGAAGCAATTCCAAAACACGATTTGGATATTCGATGCCAGATCGGATGCAAAAATTGCCACTCCGTCGTCGAGATGGCGATAGACATCTTTCCGCCGCGTCACGGCTTCGGACTTGGGGTCAAATCGCCGATCCAGGATCCACGGTCTTGGGCCGTTGGCAAACGCGGCATCCAACGCGATGTTGGCCGCTTCCAGGTAGGCGGCTAGCTGATACGAGGAAAAGTGCAGCGATTGAGCGTCTGTATCAAAACCACCCACAACCGAATCGTCCGGCAACACTCCCTCCAAGTCGACATCGACCTGAAGAAGGTCACGGACGGTGTTTAAATATTCCGTTTGGTTCAATCGCCGCATGACGGCACGACCGTCTGTCATGTTGCGAATGTTTTCGGCGTCGACAATTTGCCTGTCAATCCAATCAAGCAGTTGCTCCGCTTCCTGTGCGTCTGGACGATGCTCGCGAGGAGGAGGCATTGTGCCGGCCCTGAGTTGCTCGGCAACCTTCAGCCACTGCTTTCGATTGTCCGTCTTGCCAAAATCGTTTGATAGCGATGCGACGTCGAAGCTCCCCTCCGGTTCAGCGCCCGAATGACACGTCGAACAGTACCGCTTGAAAAAGGTTTGACTTGCTTCATCAGTCGTTGCGGCGATGGATTCGCCATGCGATCCGGACACGAGCCCCCCGGCGAAAACAAGCATCACCACCATCGTGTAATAGGTGACGTCCAAAATAGACAACTCCGAAACGTGGACGCTACTGACTGACAACGTAAGCGATCGATCGACAACCGCGCTCAAGCGATTGCCTCTCTCGATTCTATCCAGAAAGTCGTCTCGGGTGTCGTGATACCAGGGGCCGGATCTGCAAGGTTGCCGTCAGCCGCAGTCTCGTGGCGTTTTTCCGTCTTCTAACGTCGCGTCCGTTTGGGCTGCGGAGAATGGTCAAGCAATTGGATGGTCTCAAGATGTTGACGCCTGAGGAGGCATTGCCGCGAGGTAGCTCCGATTCTCTGTTAACGAACCTGTGCACGCCACTTCTCGAGCAGGTCTCGGTCACGGGCGACCGTCTGCTCGTCGGTTGCTACCGATTCGAATTCCGTCTGAATTTCGAGAGCGCGCGTCATGGCGGCGATAGCGTCTGCCCAACGTGCCTCGCGTGCCAGTGCAAGCGACTTGTTTCGGTAGAGCCAATACCATTGGCTTGAATACGCCTTGTGGGAAAGGGCTGGATCGGCAGCTGATTCCGCCTCTTCGAGTCGTTCGGCTTCGTTGCGGTAAGCGTCGATCGCACCCTCATTCTCTTGAAACTGAAAGTTCAGCAAATCGCCCAGCAAGTGGTGAATGTGGCTTCCTTGCACGATCCCTGCGGTCGAACGTGGCGGCTGATGCTGAAGGCTCTTGGACAGCGCGGCCAAGAGCAACCGTTGCGCCTCGACCTGTTTGACACGGCTCAATTCCTGGTTGAGCTGCAACGCAGCATCAAGAAGGTGTTCAACGGCGTCTTCGGTGGAGTCGAAAAATGGTCGTCCGCCAATGCGGTCAACTTGTTCGGACAGGTCTCGAACGCGACGAAGTACCCGATCGCGATCGATCGAGTCGATTTGAATCCATTGAGTCAACTGGTTGCACTTGTAACGCCACTGACGGGGATGGACTCGGTCTCGCCTCTGCCGTCCGACACGGAGCATCGCGCTGACCGCATCGATCGGACTGACTGATTCGATCGGACCGGTGGGCCTCGGCGTGATTTCATCGCCGGCAAATCCGCTTTGCAGCAATTTTTCCCGGACCGCAACCAAATCCCAGACTGCGATGTCGCCGCCGTCCAATCCATAGGCGACGTGACGACCATCGCGGCTCCAGGTCGCCGACGTGATCGCGTTGTTCCAGTCGGGCAGTTGAACAACGGGATGGAAATCCGCAGTCCGAATCAGCTGTCGACCACAAAAAATCTGCCGTCGATCCGGCGAAAGCAAGACTGGCGGTTGCAAGTGACGGCCTTGGGGGAGGACCACTTCGTTCGTGTCCAGATTCCAAAGGTGCGCGTCGTCGGCAACGAAAAGCAAGCGAGTCTCATCAAGAAAAGCAAGCGAGTCGGGACCGGTGCGGCGTTCCGTCTGCAGGACCCGCGGAACGCCGGGCCGTTCGACATCGTCGACCACGATAGCGTTATTCGAAGCGAAGGCGATTCGACGCCCCGAAGGACTGAGCGTTGCAGGTTTGCGAGCGTCCGGATGGATCTGCAACGGTTCCAATTCCCAATGCACCTGTTTCGGGTGAGATGTGGATTCGGATGCTGTTCCGGCGGTGGCTTTCGAGTGGACGCGCCAGGCGCGAGACTGACCGGCGAAATTGCCCACCGCCAAAAGCATCTCGCCCGAATCGGAGAAGACGATTCGCGAGGGCGTGTCACGACAATCTCCCTCGGCAACCAGCACACCGGTCCGAACATCCCAAAGTTGCAATCGACGATTCCAGGCAGCCAGCAGTGCTCCGTCGGGGCTGAAGGTGGACGCCGAGCCGATGAACTCAAACTCGAGTTCGCCGGTTTCCACATTCCAGACCTTGGTTTCGTTCCCGCCGTAGAAGCGTCCCGTCGAAAGTAAGAGTTGCCCATCGGGGCTCAGGCAAACCGTCTCAACAATCAGGTTGTGAGCGCTGAGGCGCGTTCTTTGATCGCCCTGCAACGTTGCGACGCGAGGTCGGCGATCGCCGATCCAAACAGCGTTTCGTCCGTCGGAAGAAAGAGACACGGATGAACGGTCATTGTCGGCAGCGAACGTGACAATCGGCTGACCGTAGCGGGCTGAAAGCCAAACCGTTTCGGTGGGTGTGCGCACGAGGACGTCGCCATCGCTGCCGACGAACGAAACGACGGTGCATCTGCCCAGTTCGTCATGTTTTGCGATCCGCTCGCCGCTGCCGACCGCAAACACTTCGACTCCGAAATAGCCGCCGCACGCGATAAATCTGCCGGTAGGACTGAGCCTCACATTTTGTAAGGCACCGACACTTGCGTTGATCGATTGGACAAGTTGATCGGTGTGCAGGTCGTAGACCTGTAGGTCGTCGTCGATCGATTTCTCATCAAGCCACGAACGCCCCAAGGCCAGGAAGTCGTTGCTCAGGTCGAATCGCGGCGACGCAGGGATGGCGGTTTGCCGAATGGGAAATTCACGCTTCGGATCGAATGATACGATCGAAAAATGGATGTCATCAAGCCCTTCGACTCGACGCTGCGGATCTGAGACCGCTGCGCCGCCTCCCCGCGTGTGCCAAACGGTCGGATCAAGTAAATGCGATGATGCCGATTGCAACCCGACGATGTGTCGAGCATCCGGCGACACCTCGATGCCGAAAAAGCCGTCCGGCAGATTCGGCGGATCCCATTGCTCGGCCCGCGAGTACGATCGACCATCCCAGAACCAATGGCTGATTTCGGATCCTCCTCGGCCGATCGCCCGCAGGTACCGTGTCGCCCCATCGCCGAACGAAAGATCGACATCAATTCTCGTGATCGGAATCGACATCACTTGGGCTTCGAAAACTTTCGTTTCACTTTCTAAATCAAACGCGACCAGCATCCCGTTCTCAAGCCCGACGACTAAATGATTGCGTTGGGAAGAAACATTGGCGGTTGTGATTTCCGCGTCTAAATTCTCCAAGACAACGGGGGCTCTCGCGCCCACGTACCCGAGGCTGCTGACCAGCAACTGTCGCAACTGTTGAAGATCTTTCGCATCTGTGTCGAGCGACTTCGCCTTGGCAACCAACTGTTCGATCCGCTGCCCATAGCCGACGGGCCGCACTTGACTCAGGTATTCAGCTTCATTGGTAAACGCACGGTACAGCGATTGAACCGTTTGGCCACGCGAACGCTTGAGATCGGTCAGGGAGCGATTGAGCTGTCTTTGGTACCAGACGCTTCCGACAACCAAGGTGAATGCCGCAAGTAAACAGCAGCAGGTGAGGGCAGCCACAGCGGGATGGCGTCGCGACCACTTCCAAACGGTTTCGACGATGCCGACAGGTCTCGCCTGGATTGGATTTCCATCCATAAATCGTTGCAAGTCGGATTCCAGGGATGCGGCGTCGCGATAGCGGCGATCGGGATCCTTCTGCAAGCACTTGATACAAATCGTATTCAGATCGATCGGGATGGCGGGATTGAGTTGCCTCGGGGGGACCGGATCTCGATCCACGACCAGACGCACGGTTTCGGCGGCATTGTGTCCTTGAAAGGGTGGGCGTGCGGTCAACATGCAATAGAGTGTGGCCCCGATCGAATAGACATCGGCCTTCTCATCGGCACCACTTGCCCCGCCGGAGGCCTGTTCCGGCGCCATGTAACTGGGCGTGCCGAGCACCTGTTTCGTCGCGGTCAAATCACTTGCGCTGTCCCGTCGTCGTGCCAACCCGAAATCTGTAATCCGCGGCCGATCGTTTTGATCGAGCAAGATGTTGGCCGGTTTGATGTCTCGATGAACGACGCCCTGCTGGTGTGCGTAGGCGACTGCGGAAGCGACTTGCCGAGCGATCGCAGCAGCGGCCTTGGGGGGCAGCGGTTCCTCGGAAATACGTTGGGCCAAGCTTTCGCCCTCGATCAGTCCCATCGTAAAGTACGGTTGCCCACCGTGCTCGCCGACTTCGTAGACGGGGACGATGCCCGGGTGGTCCAACGCGGCCGCCGCTTCGGCCTCGATGCGAAACCGGCTCCGCTCTTCCGTGTAGGCAAACGGCCCTGCCAGCATCATTTTGAGCGCCACGACGCGATTGAGTGATCGATCGCGGGCGCGGAAGATGACGCCCATGCCCCCGCGCCCCACTTGACCGAGGATTTCGTACGAACCGATCCGATCGGGGACGCTGGTTGTGACGTCACCATGCGGTTGGGGCGTGGGATTCGACGGCGTCCCCTCCGCATCCGAGTTTGCCTGCGGCTGAGCCGATCGGACTCGGTTGATCAGTCCCAGGACACGCTTTGCCGCGTCGAAGTCTGCCGAACCCAGCGCGGCTTGGGTGTCGTCATCGCCAGGGGGAGTTTCGCCGGCGAGTTGCTGATCCACGCGTTCCAACTGCAACGCGAATTGATCGTCGATGTCTCGTCGTTCGCGTTCACTCATCTTGCCGATCCATCTCCTTCTGCAACCGAACGATCGCCCGCGACCAAAGCTTCCGTGCCGCGTCGGCAGACCGCTGGGTTCGCAGCCCGATTTCGACGAAAGACAATCGTTGCCAGTTTCGCAGCTTGATGACTTCGCGCTCGATTTCACTGAGTGTTTCGATTGCCCGATGCAGTTGCCCCTCCTGTTCTTTCAATGCGGCGGCTGTGGAAGGCGAATCACCGAGGTCGACGAACCTGCTTGCTGGGTTGCCGACACTCTCGTCTGGCAAGGGGAGTTCCAGGTTGACGTTCCGTTTCGCCGCTCGATAGTGTCGATTGGTTTGCTTCAAATCCTTGAGTAGGATCCCGCGTAACCAGGCCAACAGTTCTTCTCTGGATTCCCCGTTGAAATCGGCGATACAGCGTTGCGCCGAAAGCATGGAATTCTGGACGACGTCTGACGCGCCCACCTTGGCCGCAATGTCCGAATTCATCTCTGCATTGGCGATTGCCATCAGATAAGGTTGCGAAAGTCGGATCAATTGACTCATCGCCTGCTGGGAACCCGACTTTGCGGCTCGCAGCAGCAGGATGAACTCTTCACCGGCATCGGGGGACTGCGAGTTTGCAGGGTCGAGATCGCTCTGTTCGGGATCATGCATCGAGCACGGTGTACTGGGTTGGAGCGCAGTTGTCACGTCGGTCACGTCCTATTCTGCACATCGTCGAGGAAAAAATCAAAATTCTCTGTCCGTTTCTTGCTTCGCCTGCACATGGCGCCTTGGCGAACCCCCGACAAAGCGAACGCCTTTGCTGTCTACGACCGTGATGCACCGGATTTCGCTTTGCGTCTTCCTGTTCGCGATACCTGACAAAGAAACGCAGATGATGAATCGATCGCATGAGTTCGGCGACGGCAAATCCCGGCCAAAACCGGCAAAATCACTGAGACGACACCGCCGATGTGTATCCAGACGCAACCTCTTGGTGGAGCAATTGGAATCCCGACGTCTGCTGGCCGTTGACTACGGCGACGCTCCCGACACGAGCGATTTCACTGGGGCGGGTGACTATGCGACGAGATCGCAGAGCGATGGAGCGGCACACGAGATTGTGCCCGGCCTCTTTCTCGGCCGGTGGGTTGATGACGATTCAGGGACCGCGCAGGGGTCGGGTGCGAGGGCAGACGACCACACCACGGTACTCGCGGATCTCGCGGCCGACTTCATTGCCGCGGTCGATCCTGCGGCCATGACCGCCGGAGCCTCCCTCGATTCAGACGCCGCAGGCGGAGGCACGTGGCAATACTTGGTCAGCGAGTCGATCGATCCGAGTAGCGGCTCCGCAAATCTGCAACCTCTCGCATGGGACACGACGCTTAACGCGTTCGAAAATCCTGCATCCGACCACACCGATGGTTCAAACGGCGACTTCTTGGGTTTTCCCAGCGGCGATGAACTCGCCTTTCACCCCCGCATCGCCGGCACCAGCCACCGGTTGATCGCACGCTGGGTCGCCGGTCCGGCCGATGCCGGACAGATTTCCATCGAAGGTCGGGTACGCAAGAGCAACATCGCTCCCGGTGACGGCACGCGTCTATTGGTCTACGCAGATTCGGTCCTGGTCTTCGATGACGTGATTGAAGGCGAAGATGGTCGCGGATTCTCTTTCACGTTGCCCGAGCTTGACGTGGCCGAAGGTTCGATCGTCGATTTCGTGATCGACGCCAACTCGAGCTCTGACTCTGATTCGACGCGTTTAAGCGCGACCATCACACGGGGTGACGACGAAGACGGTGTCGTCGGGGGAAGCTTGGAAGACTTCGACCTACTTCCCGGCCGACAACCGGAAATCCAAGTCGTTGCGACCAACCTCACCGACAAGCCGGCGCTGCTGGCCGGTTGGATCGACTTCAACCAAGACGGTGTATTTGACGATGCCGTCGAGCGAGCGGTTGCCGATGTCCCGATCGGTACGGATGCCGCAACCGTGACTCTGGTGTTTCCCGAGCCTCCGGAAAACTCGGTCTTCACAACCTACGCCAGACTGCGACTCAGCTCCGACGCAGACTTTGTCACCGATCCCCATTCCAATGGTTTGGTCGACAGCGGTGAAGTCGAAGATTACCGAATCGGAAGGCCATCACGTGTCTGGGTCGGTCAAGGGAACAACAACAGCGTCTTTAACGGAGCAAACTGGGCGATTCGAGATGCAGATGGAACGGTGACGCCATCGAGCCGACCGCCGCAGTTTTATGAGAATGTTGTCATTGCGGAGCAGTACGCCGGGGAAACTTTGGTGATCGAGACGGACCGCAGCGATCGATTTCGCGTCCGTTCGATGCGGAGCGCCGCCGATCTGCAAGTGCAGCAGAAAGGTCTCTTGCAAATCAATCAAGATTCCTGGATCGCCGGACTCACGCTTGACGGGGTGCGTACCGATTTCGGTGACTCGTTGCAGGCGCCGTCCGGGACTCGACTGACCATCGACGGCGACTTGAGATGGAACCAAGCGCAAATCAACTCGATCAACTTGCAGGTGATGGGGAATCTTTTGATCGCCAGCGATCGAGAGCATGCATTGATTCGTAGCGCGATCAACGTTTATGGGGACGCATCGGTCTGGTCGGGCGGTCACGTCAACGCGAACGGTTCGACCATCCGCAATCACGGAACATTGACGACGACATCCAATGCCGACAGCCTGCCGCCGGGAGCCTTCAACGCGCCCGCAACGATCATCAACGAATCCGGAGCGACTTGGATTCATGATGCTCCGTCCGTCGCCGACGATCAAGCGGACCTTTTCGGACGATTCTACAATCACGGGACATTGCAGCTCGATTCGGGCAAGCTGGCGATCGGAGATTGTTGCACGCCGCTGACGCACACCGGGCACTTCAACTTGCTGCCCGGCACCGAGCTGACGTTGCGGAGCAAATTCACTCTGGATTCCAAATCTTCGGTGCGATCGGAAGCAGGCAGTGTGCTGGTCATCGAGACCAGTAACAACACGATTCGCGGGGCGATGGATGTCGACGGCACCCTGCTGATCCAAGGCGGCGTCGATTTTGATACGGCAGTCTCCCTTGCCCATCTGACCATGAACGGCGATTCCATCGTTGCCTCAGACCCAGTCAACGTCACCGAACACTTTCAGTTCCTGGGCGGCACACTGGGCGGTGGAACGATCACGAGTGAGAAACGGTTGACCCTTGGCAGCTTATCGGGCGACACAGGGCTGACGATCCGTTCCAATCTGATCAATGAAGGTCGAGCCGATTGGCAGGGGCAGAGCATTCATTTTGACAACGGCTCGATCGTGAACAGGGGCGTGTTCGTCGACGCGTCAGGCGGGAATCTCATCACCCCCGTGTTTAAGAGTGGGGACGTTGAGAACCACGGTCGTTGGACGATTGCCGATTCGGTCGGTTCGTCGGGCGTGGCAACTCGCAACGCGGATTTCGCAAATCACGGCGACTTCATTGTGGCGGGACAGAATGTGGAATTCTACCGCTTTGACCAGGAATCTGGAACGTTGCAGTTGTCCAACGGCACGTTCGGGGTTGTCGGTGGCGACCTGAACCTACACGGCGGTCAACTCATCGGCGACGGACAAATCAATGGTTCCGTCTCGCAATCGGGAGGCACGATCAGCCCTGGGATGTCGCCTGGGATCCTCGGCATCAGCGGAGACTTGATGGTCACCGAGGGGGAATATCTGGTCGAGGTCGGCGGCCCGGCGACAGATGAAAACGGTAACGATGCGGCAGGGCTTCATTTTGACCGCGTCACCGTCGGAGGAAACGCGCAGCTCGACCGAATCCGCGTCGAACGACTCGGCGACTACCAGCCAACGCTTTCGAGTCGGTACTTGGTGCTGCAGGCCAGTGGTGTCTCTGGGCCGACAAGCGACAACGCGTCGGACGTTGGCATGACGATTCCCGGCAGCGACGCGGTGGTCGAATTGGTCGTCACCACGCTGATCAATAGCCCGCCGATTGCCGATGCTGGCGGTCCCTACAACGGCGTCGAAGGAACGGTATTGGTACTCGACGCGACCAATAGCTTCTCTGCGAAGCAGTCGTCCGAGACGCTCGACTACCATTGGGACCTCGACTATGACGGCGAGGCATTCGATCCGCAGTACTTTGGCGCGACTTTGCCGGTGACGTTCTATGACGATGTGGATCCGCCGCGCACCATCGCCGTCCGGGTCACCGATTCCGATGGAGACGTTGACATTGCATCGACAACGGTTTCGATTGCCAATGTTGCACCCGACATGCACGGAGCCTTTGGTGTGCCAAGGCTTTCGATTGAAATCGACGATGATTATTTCGCCACGCTTGTCGGACAATTC
This sequence comes from Rhodopirellula sp. SM50, assembly GCF_002289565.1. Classification (GTDB taxonomy): domain Bacteria; phylum Planctomycetota; class Planctomycetia; order Pirellulales; family Pirellulaceae; genus Stieleria. The sequence continues at coordinate 84,556 of NZ_NTFY01000031.1, forward strand.
GAGGATCCCGGCCACGACACGCAAACGGTTTTGATCGATTGGGGCGATGGCTTTCCACCGACGGAGCTTGCGCTCTCCGACGTTGAACGAGAATTCTCGGCGAACAAGACCTATCCAATCCCCGATTCGGCGACAAACTATTTGGTTACCGTGACAGTCACCGACAAGGATGGTGGCAGCGACACGGGGCAGATCGGACTGGAAGTGCGCGAACCATTGTCGGAGATTCGCGGGATCAAGTTTAGCGACGTCAACGGAAACGGAATCCAAGACACCGACGAAACAGGGCTGCCTGGTTGGACCATCGAATTGCTCGATCCGCTCACGGGACAGATCCTTCAAACCACTGTCACGGATGCCGTTGGTGCGTACGTCTTTGAGGAAGTCGCGTTGGGTTCCTACCAACTGCGCGAGACGCAGCAATTCGGATGGCATCAAACCTTCCCTGTCGATCCGCTCGATCGCATCAGCACAACCGCGGACGGAACCGAATCGGACGGTCAAAGTGATTCGCCATCGATTTCCGCGGATGGTCGGTTTATCGCATTTTCATCGTTGGCATCCAACCTGGTTGCCGACGATACCAACCGATGGCGCGATATCTTCGTCAAGGACACGGTGACCGGTGCGATCGAGCGAGTGTCGCTGTCGGTCAATGGCGATCAGCCCGATGGCGCAAGTTACACCCCATCGATCAGTGGCGACGGCAATGTCGTTGTTTACCGCTCTGTCGCACAAAACTTGGTTCAAGACGACCGCAACGTCGCCAGTGACATCTTTGCGTATGATCGTCGCACCGGCGTGACTCGGCGTGTGAGTGCAAACTTAGATCTGGATGAAGGCAATGAGGATAGCTTTGCGCCGGCTGTCAGCGGCAATGGTCGGTTCGTTGCGTTCGAGTCGACGGCATCGAATCTGGTTGCCGGTGACACCAATGGAGTCGCCGACATCTTTGTTACCGATTTGCACACGGGGCTGACCGAACGCGTCAGCGTCGCAAGCGACGGTGCTCAATCGAATCGGGGAAGCTTTCAACCCAGTCTCAGTGACGACGGTCGATACGTCGTGTTTTCGTCGGCCGCGCAGACGCTTGACGATCGCGACCGTGATTCGAATCTTGACATCTATGTCTACGATCGAGCAAGAAATGAGCTGGCGATCGCGAGTCGCGGTGCTGGTGGGCAAGATCCAGACGGAGACAGTTTCGCTCCAGCCATCAGCGGTGATGGACAAGTCGTCTCATTTGCGACCACTGCGACCAATCTGGTGCCCGGTGACACAAACGGGCAGATCGATGTTTACGTTTCCGATTGGACTGACGGCAGACTCCGTCGTGTCACGCATGGCGACGGGCCCAGCAGCGGGGCAAGTCTGAACGCTGACGGTACGAAAGTGTTGTTCACTTCGTACGCGAGCGATTTGGTTGCAAGCGATACGAACAACGGGCCGGACGTCTTTTTTCACGATCGAACACTTGATGTCACCAAACGGGTCGGACAGTCGCTGATCGAAGAGGCTGACCACTTCGCCTTGCAGGCAGTGCTCAGTCAAGATGCCAGCGTGATCGCGATGGCATCTGACGGCAGCAACCTGATTGCCAACGACGCAAACGCGCGCCGCGATCTTTTCACTCAGCGTTTGACAGGATCCTATGCAGTGGAGGTCGATTCGATTGAGATAATCGACGGACTCGATTTTGGGAATCAGTTTCGGCTGGCTTCCATCTCGGGGCAGAAGTTCGCCGACGAAAACGGTAACGGCGTCCGGGACGTCGACGCCGAAACCGGTGCATTCGTCGAACCGGGGCTGGATGGATGGACCATTCAGGTCGTCAATAGCCGGACTGGCGATTCTTTTCAGACGGTCACGTCCAGCGTCGACCTGGACGGTGATGGAATCATCGATCCGATCAGCGAGCGAGGGCTGTACGAGTTTTCGGCGTTGCCGCCCGGCGAATACGAAGTGTTCGAAATACTCGAGGATGGCTGGATCCCATCCTCGCCGCGTCTTCCGTTGCCCGTGCCGTTGGACTTTCGCGCACCGATCTCGAATGATCCCCCACCACTGGGTCCGGCCAACGACCCTCGACTTTCTGTCCCCGCGAGCAGGCTGTTGCGAACCGAACGCGTTCGCACACCCGTCACATGGATTCCGGCGGTCGCCGATGGGCAAAGTGAGCAACTGCCGATTCTTTATGTCAAAGGATTCAACGATGATGGTTCGGGCTGGGGAGAAACAGGACTGTACTTCCAAAACCTGGCCGACATCACCGACGGCCAAAGTTACGCGAAAGGTTCCGCGGGTGTCGAGACATACGGGATTCAATTCTGGTCAACCGACTTCGGAGATCCCAATCTTGATCCGGAGAATGATTCGTTCGATCGCAGTGGGGCGGTGGTCCAAACACTCGATGATTTAGTCGACCCCGACAATGTTCTTCGAAAACCGTCGGCAACCGAATTCATCGTTGACAGCCTCAGCGAGATCATGGCAGGGCTTTTTGATCCGGAGAACTGGGTATTGGAGTGCTCCGATTTTCTTGACCCAACGTCGTGCAGCATTCCGGCGTTGTCGTACGATTTTGCCGAAGCCCGCTCGAGTTACAACGTCAATGGTTTGGCACGCTACCACGCCGAAGATTTGTTGGAGTTACTCGAAGACCAACTCGGTCGCGTCGGCCATTTGAGTGACGAGTCGCAAGTCAACTTTCTGACCCACAGCGCCGGTGGGTTAGACACTCGCGCGGCGCTGGCGTTGCTGCAAGCGACCGGAGACCCGGCGCTGCAGGAGGCCGTTTCCAACGTCGTTTACACGGCACCTCCGTTTGGCGGCAGCACCGGAGCTGAAATGCTGAACGCGTTTTATGAAAATGACACACTCGAAGCGACGCTGCTGGACCCTTGGGTGACGGAATATTTGACCGATGCGTACTGGGGACCGTTTGAGTCCCTCGCGAGGCTCTTTATCGCCGAGCCGATCGTCGCGTCCGTCTACCAGGCGATCGACCTGTTCTCGGGAAGCTACGACACGGTTGCCGATAAAATCGCCGCCGTTCCAGATGCAGAATCGATTTCGCTTGCCATCGATCAGACGATCGACGAACTGGATGGTTTCATCAAAAATATCACGGCACATCTTCCCAGCGGATCGTTCGGCCTTGCGGAAATTGATGAATTCCTGAGCACCGATTCGAACAGTTTTGATCCGTTGTTTCGAGGTTCTCTCACCAATGAATTGATCGTTCCGGTCGTCAGGCAAGTCTTGACAGCGGCGATGGGCTTGCCGGGGCAACCCAAATTGCGCGACGACCTGCGGCCCTACGAAGCCATTCACGATAATCTTCAGCAGTACGACGCGAACTTGCAAATTCCCCAGTTCGTTGTGTGGGGCGAAGGCGGATTCTTGCGATTTATCGCGGGAGACGCCGCCCCGAATACGCCCGTTCCGATCAATCAAGGCCCACCGCTGGAACTGGCCGCTGCGGACCCGAGATCCCTTCACGCCTACGGCAACGAGGACCGTCAGGGGCTTGATTTCAGTCAGATCGACACTCAGCCCGGGGACGGCAATTTGTCTCGGACCAGCGCGCTCTTTTTAACTGATCTGGCCGACGGCTACATGAAAGCTTTGGCGGGTTTTTCAATGCACACTCACGGAACGATCCCGACGGATCTGTTCACTTCCGAATCCAATATTCAAGGCTCGTTCCTACAGCAAGACGACGACAATCAAGCGTCGCTCGGTGAGGTGATCGTTGAAACGCTTCTCACTCCAGTCACGTCACTCGCCGTCACGCAAGAAACGGTTGTGGTCGATCCCGATGCACGAATTTATCGTTTGAATGGTGACGCGGAGATCAGCTTTGAATCTGAAGAAAGGATCTTTCTGGACGAATTCAACCGCGTCTTCTCCGTTCGCCCGTCCGGCGTCGAATACCGCGTCGCTGTCGAAGATCAAATCGACCATGCGGATTGGATAATGGCTGATCCAAATCAATTCTCGCGTCGCGTCGTCTCCCTTTCCAGTGGCTTGGGGCTCGCCGACGAACAACCGTTTACGCTGCAGTGGCGGTCGCTCAATCAGCACGGCGGTCGTGAAGCCATACGCAGTGCGACATTCATCATCGACACCAATGCACCGAGTCTGCAGTATGTGGATGTCCTCGATACCGAGTCACCCGATGACGATAGCCAGATCTACTTCAATGGTCGGCCGCTGATCAGCCAAACGTTCCAGTCGCGGCGATTCGATGGACCGACAACGTTCTCCAAGCCCATCGATTGGTACATCAATCTGGACCGCGGAAAGCAGATTCACCTTGAATTTGATTCACCAACGAATTTTGAATACGCGTGGAATGACCCGAATCTTTCCAGCCCCAGTTCATCGGTCCAGGGCGACCCCGCCGCAGGCATCATCGACTTGCTCGTCCGCCGCAAGGAAGCTGGTTCCGTACCGGTATTGGGCATCGGGCTTACCTACTTGGAAGAGGGGACCCAGGTGCTGTATTACCGCACCAGCGATACCAATGGAAACCAGTCGGCCATCCAGTCGATCGAATTCTATGTCGATGCGTCGCCCCCACAGTTGCAGTTCAGTGTGGCGAACAATCAGATTGTTGGGCCGCAAACGCCGATCACCTTCCTGGCAACGGACGTTGGGGTGGGGATTTCCGAAGCTCGAATCACCCTCCCCGGCGTGGGCAACTTGGGGTCCGGTGCGAGCTTTTCGCTTTCTGAAACGGCTTTTGCAGACCAGATTGACTCCGGCGAAAGCGTCAGTTTGAACGGGTTCGCAGAAGACTGGGTGGGCAATGAACAGTCGACGTCGTTCTCTCTCGTCTACGATTTTCTCGGCCCGTCAACGGAGATCGAATCCATTTCGGTGGGCACACGTCTTGCCGACGGTCGAATCATCACGACCGTTCCCGAGGTGACCGTGGTGTTTCGGGTCGGCGATGATGCCGCGGGGTTGGACGAAGCAAGTTTGTCCTGGAGCGTTGGTGCGGCCAGCAATGGGGCTCTGTCCACCGGAACGCCGAGACCGCTCGACGGCGATCGATATGAGATGAAGGTTCCCTTGGCGATCGGTGAAAATCATTTGCAGTTGCAGGCGACTGATAACGTCGGCAACCCAAGCTTCACCATATTGACGTTGTTGCGATCTCCCAGCCACCGTCTGGAAATGGAACGAGGCGATCGCGTGTCGGGCGTCGACTTTGGCAACACTCGATTTGGATCGATCAGCGGTTTCATCTTTATCGACGAAACGGGTGATTTGCGTTACGACTTTCCCGATGATACACCACTGGAAAACGTCGCCGTTTTCGCCGATCGAAATTCAAATGGCCGCTTGGACGCTGGCGAACCAATGGTGTTCAGCGATGCGGACGGACGATACCGATTCGAGAACTTGCCGCCACGGACCTACGACATCCGTGTCATGGTTCCCGCAGGTTACGAACTGGTCTCTCCACCCGACGGACTGCAATCCGTCTCGCTTGGCATCCAGGATTCTGTAGACCACATTTCGTTTGGTTTCGAGTTTTTGGGGGCGACCATCGCGGGCAGAGTGTTCGACGATGCCAACGGTAACGGCCAGCTCGACGCCGGCGAGTCTCCCGTCCCTGGCTTCGGCGTGAACTTGAGCGTTGGGGCGATGACTTCCAACCGTGACTTCGTGACAACCACAGATGGCGACGGGTACTTCGCATTCTCTGGTCTACAGCCTGGTGACTACACGGTCCTGATTGGCGAGACGCCGCAGTTCGAATTCACGACCGACTCGACGCGAATCGTCTCCCTCTCCGAGGGTCAAGTCGACGACAAAACTTTCTTTGGTCTCTTCGAAACGACATCGGTCAGCGGTTCGGTGTTTGAAGACCTGGACAAGGATGGCGATCGAGACGCGGGCGAACCGCAGCTAAGCGATTTCGTCATCGAGGTCGACTATCACAGCGACGGTTCGATCGACCAGACGATGCAATCCACGGAATCTGGATTCGTCTTTTTCGGCTTGCCATTCGGGCAGCACGTCGTTTCGCTCGTCCTACCGGCGGGATACACGCAGTCTCAGTTTGTAGACGGAGGTGATTTTTCGATAGCGATTGAAAGTGGCACCCGACTCGTCAACCTGGATTTCGGTGTCATCGATCGGCGTGGTGTCGTCAGCGGAACAAAATTTGAAGACCGGAACGGCAACGCGGTTCACGACCCAGTCGAGCCGGGGCTTGCCGGCTGGATCATCTATGCCGACATCAATGACAACGAGGTGTTGGACGTCGCCGAGCCATCAACAATGACGTCCTCCGATGGAACGTACGAGCTGCGACTGCCCGCCGGCGACTATGTGATTCGCGAGGTGCCACAAGCGGGTTGGAATCAGACATTCCCAGTCGCGGTGGATTATCAGTCCGTCGCAACATCCGGCTTTGTCAAAGGTGGACTAGCTCTATCGGGGCAGTACATCGCCTGGGCCGAAGTGACTTCTCCCGGTGCACGACTGCGGCGATTCGACGGCAACAATGTTGCGGACATTGTTGTGATCGATGATGAAATGATCACGTCCTTCGACGTTTCACGCGATGGGACCGTTTCCTGGGCGTTGGATCCCGATCGCTTCGATGAGGAAAGCGACGAGAACGACATCTATCAGAACGTCTCCGGAACGGTGCGGCGATTGACGCGAAACGGTGTCGAAGACGGCGATCTGCTGACCGACCAAGATCATCTGATCTACAAGAGCGGTAACAATTTGTTCTTGGATGACGGTGAGAGGACAATCGTCTTGTCGCAAAGTGTTGGGATCGCGGCTGCCGATGGCGGCAGCGTCGCCTTCAATGCGATCGACGTTGCAGCCAGTCGCCGCGGACTCTACCACTACGACGGCCAGTTGCTGAGAGAGATTTCCGACGCGGCGAGCGAGTTTGTCTTCGAGATCGACGTCCATGGAACTTACACCGCCTGGATTCAGTACGATTCCGCTACCGCTCGGTTTTCGGTTTGGCGAGACAATGGCCAAGAGTCACATCAGATCGACATCGGATCAGAGGCCGCCACCGATGTTCAAATTGACGAATTCGGGAATGTCGCTTGGCTTCGTTGGAGTGACGATGAGAATGCAGAGGTCATGTTTGACGCACCCGGTCAGCTGTCCACATTGACGAGCGACGGGGCAATAAAATCTGACTTGTCACTCGATGCCGGGGTGGCTGCCTGGTCCCGTTCGGCGAGCCATGTCTCGCGTGTGTACCTGTTCGATGGGCGTGAGATCCTAGATCCCGGATTCGACCTTTCCTATGGAGCGGTCGTTGAAGAAGGTCGCGTTGCCTTCTTTGCGTCCCAGATCGGGACGTTGACGACCACCGATGTCTACGTCACGGACTTGCGGAGCTACCACGCGGTCTCAATCGATGTGGGACAAACAGTCAGCGAGATCGATTTCGGCAATCGCGCCGAAACCGCCACACTTTCCGGGAGTGTCTTTGCGGACCTTGATGGGGATGGCGTGCAAGATCCAGGCGAAGGCCCCCTGAACCGCGCGGACGTCGAACTGCTTTTGCTTCCCAGCCGTCAAGTGCTCGCGACCGTGGCAACCGATGAACAAGGGCAGTTTGAGTTTGCCGTCGAACACGGAAACGAGTACATCGTTCGAGTCGCGACGAGGCCCGGAGAAGAAGTGACTCTTCCGGGGAATGAAATCTATACTTTGACGCCGAGTGCTGGCAGCACAAACGTCCTGACGTTTGGTGTCACGACAGTCGGGGCATCCGATAGCGATGGGATACCCGACTCGGTCGAAGATGGGGCGCCGTTCGGCGGTGATGGAAACAACGATGGCGTCCCGGACCGCCAGCAACCCCATGTCGCGTCTTTGCCAAACGTCGTCGATGATACCTACGTCACGATTGTCGCTCCGGAAGACACCGAGCTGGTGGCCGTGACCGCATCCGACGACTATCCGGAACCCGACAAAATACCGTCAGACGCAAAGTTTCCGGTCGGGTTGATCAGTTTTGAACTACACGGTATCGAGATCGGGGGAACGGTCGATGTCACGCTCGTGTTGCATAACAACTCATTGATTTCGAATTACTACAAATACGGACCAACTCCGGACGATAGCGAGCCCCACTACTATCGATTCACACGGACTTCGAAATGGGGGATTCAATCGTTGTCGCCCGGGGAAATCGTGCTGCGGTTCACCGATGGTAGGACCGGAGACGACGATTTGACAGAAAACGGCGTGATCGTTGATCCGGGTGCCCCGCTGTTGATCACGTCTGGGCGAGCGCAAAACCCGATCGACCCCTTCGACGTCAACAACGACGGCCAGACATCGCCGTTGGATGCCCTGCAAGTGATCAACTACCTTGCCAGAAGCCAAGGCGATGGTGAATTCATCGCTGCCATGGGAGAATCGGTCATATTTCTCGATGTGAATGTCGACGATCGCGTGAGCCCACTCGACGCACTCGCCGTTCTCAACGAGATCGCAAGAAGAACCTCTTCGATGCCTGAGTCCGAAATGCCATCACCGCTCGCGTCGGACTGGCTGCGCCCCTATCAATCACCAACCGATGACGAGGAGTTTGACGACATGATCGGACTGCTGGCGCACGAGTTGGTCCGGCGCAGCACGCTCGCACCACTTTGAAAGACTCACTAACGTACCGATCGGACCATGGCGTGAGAGACGCATAAAGACCCCCTTCCCCTTTTTTGCTCACTTCCCCTTTTTTGCTCACGAAGCCCTGCGACGTGAACGGAACATGGTCATTCCGCCCAGCAGCAGTACCAGTGCGGCACTGGGCTCGGGAATTGCCGTCAGTCGACTGGAGGCGTAGTGTTCCAAGTAAAAGTCTCCGCTGACGTTGCGGCCCGCAATCATCGATCCGTAATAGGCTTGCGTGTCGACCGAGATGCTTCCGTCGGGCGTGTAAACGGTACCGAGGAACTCGTTCAGGAACCCGCTGCCGATTTCGAAATCGCCGTGCACTTCCCAGGTGACTTCACTCGCCAGGTCGACAAACGAGGGAGGAGGATTGTCGCCGGGATCGACGAATTCGGTGCCGTTGACGTAGAGCTGTAATCCGGTTCCCAGATTCACATCGTCTTCGACGTAAACGTTGATTTGGCCGCCGGTCAGATCGAGATACAGATCGGTGGAAATTCCGAGCGTCAGATTGCGGAGAAAATAGTCTCCACTGGTCAGGTGCAACTCTTTCAGCGACGAACCGCTGAGGTCGACCGATCGATAGCTCCCGGGAGTCAAGTTGACGACCTCTTGACCGGCCAAGTTGTAATCGACAGAACCCGCGGTGAACGCAGTGGAGTGCGGCATGGCGATCGAGGCAACGGTGTTGCTCGCTTGAGTCACCGTCCCCGTGACTACGCTGGACGCATTGGCGGAGATGTCACGCCCATAGGTTGCATTCCCAATGACATCGGTCCCGCTACTAAGACTGATATCGCGGTTGGCAAAGAGGTCGCCGTTGATATCGGTCAGCCCGGCCGTTGTGACGATGTCCTCGACGGCGTAAAAGTTGCCACGGTTTCGCGAAGGACGCTGAATGCCGTAGCCGAATTCGACAGAGATATTCTCGCGGGCATAAACGTCACCCAGCACGGTGCTGTACGAATCCAGCGTCACCATTTGACCGGCGTAGATCGCGAAGTCGGTCGCCTTTGCGTCGGCCGTGACTTGCGCGGATCCCGTGGTCTGCAGAAAAGAAAACGTCGCGCAAAGGGTGGCGACGACAATCAAAGATCGTCGAAACATGGCAAAATGACTCCGAAGCAGTGTGTGAAATGATGGCCCAACTCTCCAACGAGAGACAAAGCATAGTCGGCTCCATCATTCGGGTTTAGTCCGAAATCACCCGGGCGAACCCGATAGAATACCGCTTCTGGGGACAAGGGGGTTCATGAAGAGGGGGCCTGCTCCGCACGGATCGGCCGGCTCGACTCGAATCGAACGTTGAGGCCGTTCTCGGTTGGGAGAATGGTCAAAAGATGAATTGGTCAAAAGATGAATTGGTCAAAAGATGGGGTGGCCAAAAGATGAAGTGGCCAAAAGATGGGGTGGCCAAAAGATGCTGGCGACGGAAGAGTCGTTGCTGCGAGGCGGCTACATCAAGTAACGCAGTTTGTCATAGGCCGCCAGCTCTTTCGCTTCCTCGTCAACCGTTGCGGCGAGTTCATCAAAGCCGAACATGGTTTTGACGCGATGGGTCAGCAATGCGCGATCGTAGGGGATGTTTCCGGAGGTCCAGTATGCTGCCTTGTGAGGCGTGAACGGGGAAACCTGCAAGGGGCCTTTTTCGTCGGCGACGTTCGGCAGATTTCGCCACAGTCGCAAGTGGTGACGATGGGATCGGACTGCCTGCGAAGCCAAGTCCGCGTAGCCGTGCTCCGCGAGATCCGTGATTGCGGCGGCGTGGTTGATGACGTGGACGAGACCGCCGTAACCGCTGCGATGAATCTCTGGGGTCTGGTTGATCGCTTCGTCGAGCACGGCGGTAACCATCCCCTCGATGTCATCGTACGCCGGCGCCGCGTCGTCATCCGGCAGCGTGATTTTGTGGCCGTGAATCCGCCCCTTCTGCTTGCCGTAGTACCCACTGCCGGGCGTTGCATTGGTGAACAGAGCCATCAGTTTCAGGATACCGTCGACCACGGCGGGCGTGGCGTATTGTGGATGCTCCTTGAGCGCTCGAATGGCGAGGGAGGCGAAGATCACGTTGTGCCCGGATTGGCGGGGTTGGGCGATGCTCTTTTCAAGCCCCTCGGCGATGCCGTCGATCAGCGTCTCGTCCGGTTTCTGCTTCGGAAACGGTTCGAACAACTCCGCGTCGGCAAGTTTTGAGTTTTTTGACATGCTCTTTCCGAAGACGGACTCGCCGCGGATGACGCGTTGAAGGTCACTTTCGATCCCCTTGTAGACTTCGGGATCAAGGTCGGGACGCTGCTCACCGATGTAGTAGCCGGCGATGAGGGACGCCCCAAGATGCCCCGCCATGGAACTCATGTGATGGGCCCGCGCCAGTGCGTTGAGCCCCATTTGTAGGTAGGAATCGTCGAGCGGACGGGCCGGTTCCGAGGGTGCGTCATCCGCATCGGCCGATGGAATCAAAAGTCCGGGGACCCCCAGCCCTGCAGCCGCACTTGTACAAAGCGTGACGAAATCTCGTCGGATCATTCGCCGGTATTCGGTGTTTGACTTCATTCCGAGTTTACTCCACGACGCCTGAAACGAGGGCTTGTCAACATGCGGGTTTGGCGCGGATTCATTGTACACGGTCCCCTGCGCTTCGACGTGCTCTGAACACTGAAGGTCAAGCGGTATCGAACTCGTTTGTGATGGTCTTGAGCATGTCCTCGCAATCATTCTGCCCCGTATGATTCTGCCTCCCGTCGTTTCAAACCGGTCCTCTGGCGTTCTAACACCGGATCCTGGATGAGGTATTTGGGATCCCGTCAGCGGTGGCTTCTGCTCCACATTTGTCGGTTTTCTGTTACCGTATGGGAGCGACGCTTGTCGTAGAATCCGCAATGCCCCTTTGGCTGGGCAGGCTCTTTCAGGCCTGGTTGCGCGATGGTGGATGTGAGAGGCGTTTTACCGTCACACGGCAACGTTGGGGCTCCGCGTCGCGCACTTTTCAATTCGGTCTCTTTTCAACGCCAAAGTCCCATCGGCTCGCAAATGTCTTTTCTTTACCGTTGGGCTGCACCTCGGTCGTCGCGCCGAGCGAAGTCAAATCGGCGCAACACCGCCTCTCGACCTGGGCGTCTGCGATTGTTCCAGTTGTTGGAATCACGCGTCGTACTCGATGGCACGTCGATGCTTGATTTAGAAGCGTTCCGTTTTTCGCCGACGGAACCTGCAGTGTTTGGCGATCTGTCGGAGACGCCGTTGCCAGCGGCGGCGGAAGCGGCGTACACCGCGAACAGTCTGGCGGAATTGCGTGCCCTGGGAACGTCGGTCAACAACAGCACGGTGGCGCTGAGTACCAGCGGAGGCGATCCGCACCCAGAGACCGGCGTCGTGACGCCGGGTGTGTACTGGATCAATGGCGATCATATCGCAGACCCGACCAACTCCCAGCCGATCTTTCTCGAACTCGGTGGCAGTAACAATACGTATGACCTGACCGGTACCAGCATCAACCTCGATACACGAAAGCTCGACGGTTTCGGCCGACGGCTTGGCCATGACAGCGGCGTCCGCGTGGTGAAGGTGAGTGGGATTGGCAACGCGGTTCTGGGACTCCAGGTCACCGGCCATGATCTGGCAATGGATACCGATCCGGGGGCACAGCGACATGCCGATTGGGCGGCGGTCTATATCCAGCTGACCGGATCGGGCAACACCGTCGATGGAGTCAACGTCTTGACTCGCGGTTCGACTCCCTATGGCTACGGCGATGTGTTCGGCAAAGGCGCCCGGAAAGATCCACAGGGATGGCCTCCAGGACCGGCACTGGATGAGAACGGCGACCCGGTTGGCGATGGAGTCGGGCTGCCGTGGATCGCCCATCGAAAGACCTCCGCCTTCCAGGTCATCGACGCCGTCAATGCGATCATCAACGACATGCATCTGGACGTGAAAACCTACGGCCACGGATTCTTCGTTCAGGGGACATCGGACAACACCACGCTGACTAACAGCACGGTCACCGGCGAGTTGTTCTCCAGCAATGACGTGATCGCCACGGATCTTTACCAGGACTACGGCATTACGTCTCACGGCAACGTGCTTGCCCCCGACATGATGATCTCGGGAGCCGAAGACGGCGTGAGGATGTACAGCGGCCCCACCGGGTTGACGGTCAACAACGTGGTCGTCACCAATATGCGGACCGGGTTCTCCGTGGCGTTGGGCAGGGGCACGATGACTCTCAACAACGTCGAGGCCTACGGCACAGAAAACGCCTTCAATTTCAAGACCAACACGACCATCACGAACGCCAAGGGTGACATCACCCATGGTCCGTTGCTGTACACGCCCTACGACAGTTCACGCGACTCGTCGATCGAAGTGGAGTTGGTTGGCGGCGTTCCCGAAGGCGTGGACTGGGCGGTCGCGTATGTTGCGGGAAACAACATCGATGTGACGATCGACAGCGATGTGCCTGCGGGGGCGTTACCGGAGGATTCGCTCGTCCGGTTCGGTCAGGTGTTTTCGACCAACTGGCGCGACACGAAACACCCCACCGGACCGGATGACGGCGCCGCCACTTACGACTACATCAACTCCACGTTCCACAACAACACCAATCAGATGACGGTGCTGGGCATCGAAGTCACGGGTAATCAGGGGAGTTCTCAAGCCGGCGTGATCAGCAACGGAAAGGACAACCAATACGATGGCGTCACGATGGTCCTCAATGATTCGCGGTTGTTAGTGCAACATGTCAACGGTTTAGGCAACAACGGCACCGCCGCCGACGGAACGCTGGAATCGAACGCGTCGATTGTCGCCGACGGAGGGACGTTGGAGATACAACCCGGTATCCGGATCACCAACGAAAAACTGACGATCAGCGGTGACGGAGTGGATGGTAAAGGGGCATTGTACTCAGACGGCTCAATTAACTCCGGCACCCGTTTTGGCAGCTCGAACAACGGTGACGAAAGCACGGTCTTTCTTGATGGAGACGCTTCCATCGGTGTCGGTGTTGAAGGCAATCAGCTATTAGTCGGCCGTATCCAGGGAACGGGCACCCTGACGAAACTCGGTCCGGGCAAATTGTCGATGGAAAAGTCCAGCACGTTCGATGGAGGTCTGGTGGTCGCCCAGGGGCACGTCACGGGCCGAACCGGTGCGGTGCATCGAGAGTTGACGGTTGCCGCGGCAGCCTCCGTTTCGGGCATCAGCAACCGAACGTTCAACACCCAAGGCGACGTCACGGTCGACGGCCTGTTGGACCTCAACAGCCGCGCCGACACGAGTACGCTGCCCGGCAAGGTTGGCCGGCTGATGGGGGCCGGGCAAGTTGCCTCGACGAACACGGTCGCAGGCTCCGGCGCCAGTTTGGAAATCGCCTTCGGATCGGACCAAGCCGTCTTTTCCGGACAGATTGCGAACACAATTTCGCTCACGAAATCCGACACGGGCACACAGATCTTGTCGGGCAACAACACGTATACGGGCACGACCACGGTTGATGGCGGCCTGCTGCAGATCGACGGCACCCACACCGGCGGTGCGGACTACACCGTCAACGCTGGTGGCACGCTTGGCGGCAACGGGACGATCGATTCTGCCGTGATCGTCAACGGCGGCGGGCGTCTCGCACCGGGGGCGAGCGCCGGGATTCTGTCGGTGAATGATTTAACATTGTCTCCGGCCTCGTTATTCGACGTGGAACTCGGTGGGACCACTGCGGGGGCGGGATACGACCAATTGATTGCGAACTCCGCAACGCTTGGCGGGGACCTCCGTGTTTCATTGCTGCAGTCGGGTGGGGCAACGTTTCAGCCCTTGCCGACGGATACCTTTACGGTCCTCGTGTCCGGAACAACGTTGTCGGGCGCGTTTGACAACGTGGCCAGCGGTCAACGGCTGGAGACACTCGGAGGCGAAGGGACGTTCGTGGTGACCTACGGTCGTCCGGCCAATACCGTGGTGCTTTCGGACTACCAAGTTGTTCCCTATGACTATGGCGACGCCCCGGCTACCTACGGAACGCTGGTCGTCGACGAAGGGGCACGGCATCGTGGCACCGGGCCGCGTTTGGGTGACACGCGCGATCTGGAATCCGATGGGCAACCGAGTGCGGATGCCGACGGCGATGGCAGCGACGAAGATGGCGTCCTGTTCGGCAACATCGGAATCGGCAACCCCATGGCCGGTGTGAACATCGACCTGCAAAATGCTGACAACGCCAAGGTCGACGCCTGGATCGACTTTGATCGAGACGGGATCTGGCAAGCCGACGAACAAATCCTTGCCGACGCGCCGGTGATCGCGGGGTTGCAAACGCTCAATTACAACTTGCCGGCCGCTGCACTGACCGGGCAAACCCTGGCCCGCGTTCGTCTCAGTTCGATCGGCGGCTTGCAACCGATCGGTGCTGCCGACGACGGTGAAGTCGAGGACTATGTGGTGACGATTGGCGAAGCGGTTGACCCGGCGGTGGAGAGCGTGGTGATCGATCAAGGCCAAGCTCAGCGATCGCGCGTGAGTGAATTGACGGTGACGTTCAACACGGAAGTCACGGCGGCGACGGACGCATTCTCGGTTCGCAATCGGTCCACCAATGAACTTGTGAATCTGGCGTTGAGTTCGGAGATCCAGGATGGGAAAACGGTTGCAACGCTGACCTTCCTTCCCGGCCCGTCCGTCGTCAACGCGGTTGAAGGTCGACACTCTCTGGACGATGGCAACTACGAACTGGTTGTAACCGGAGCGTTGATCGATGCGGGCGGCCGGACGATGACCCAGAACCATCTGTTCGGCGATCAGGCGGCGGATTCATTCTTCCGCTACTACGGTGACACCGATGGAGACCGGGACGTGGACGGTCAGGATTACGGACGTTTCGGCATCACCTTCCTGCGGCCTTCATCCGACCCCGACTTTGATCCGGCGTTGGATGCTGACGGCGACCTTGATGTCGACGGACAAGACTACGGTCGATTCGGACTGCGTTTCTTGAAGCAGCTGGGTTACTGATCGCTATCGGTTGGCAAGACGATGGGGGCAAGACGATGGGGTGGCAGAATGATGGGGTGGCATTAGGAACCCCGCATTTTTATTCCACTCTATCACACGACCCACTCTCCTTGTCTCCTTGTCTCCTTGTCTCCTTGTCTCCTTGTCTCCTTGTCTCCTTGTCTCCTTGTCTCCTTGTCTCCTTGTCTCCTTGTCTCCTTGTCTCCCTCTCGCCCTCTCTCCATCATTCTGCCTCTTCTCTTTCAGCGACATCCCCACCGTTGCTCCTAACCTCTGGGTGCGTGCTTTGACGGCCGCGGGAAGTTCACCTAAACTGCGACGCTCCGCGGGTGTAACTCAGTTGGTAGAGTGACAGCTTCCCAAGCTGTTTGTCGCCGGTTCGAATCCGGTCACCCGCTCTGATGTGACTGGTCCTCTCGGGCCGTGCTAGATCACAAAGTGGCTGCGTTCGGCATCAGCCGCGCGAAGCAATTCTTGCAGTTTCCGCATGTCGAGCGTGTCGTTGCTGATGCGGTCAATGATCTCCAACTTTTCGGTGTTGTGGCAGACTTCGGCTGCTTCTCGACAGGGCTCCAAGGCTTTCACCGGATCGCTTCCGGGAGCGATGTAAACACCGCACCAACCGGCGAGATCGCGGCATAAATCGTCACGCTGTTCTTTGAGTTCCAAATACCTCTGTTCCAACCTGTCGCGAGTATCGCCCGCGATTGGCGAATCGGGTGACATGGCTCTGCTCCTCGAATGCCTGTCGATAGTGGATCGTTCCGCGTTCATTGAAGTGGCAATTTTCGTGCCAATGGCGGCAACCCGGTCATCCGGCCGTTCGGTTTCGAAAAAACAGCCCACGACGATTCGTTTCGGCAAACGCCGTGCATTGACGCACAGGTAGCCGCACGATGAACGGGCTCGGTGTGCAGGCGATCGGCTTGCCCTGTGAGGCGAATCGTCAATTGCATTGCGGGCACGCGGGCACGTGGATGCTGCCTCAGAGCTGCCACTGTGTCTGGACACCTTGGCTGCGGATCGACCGCTGGAAGTCGGCCAGCAGAGTCGGAGTGTCTGCGATGGCATGCGGCGTCCGATCGTGCGTGATCGCGAAATCGGCCAGACAGCCGACCGCTTCGCCGATACCCCACTCCACCGGATGCAACCGGTAACAACCGTTGGTCACATGCGTCGTACCGATGTTCTTGCAGGCCGGCAACAGGTTTTGCATTCGCACGGGCAGCAACGCGCCGAGCGGAATCTGAAACGGCAACGACGCAAAGTCGATGTAGTTATCGCCTGCACTGCTGGGATGAAGATCGATGTGATAACTGCCCACGCCGACCGAGTCTTCGAATTGGGCAGCGCTGACTTCGTCGATCGGTTGACCGGTCACCAGACTCCGATTCTGTCGCCCCACGTGTTCTTCCAGCACGGTAAAGCGTGCCCGGATCCGGCGTGACTCGCGGACGTAGGGCATCTTGGCGAGTCCGTCGCTGCTGCCCATCAGGTCACCGCGAAGCCGCAGTCCTGCGAAGCCCGTTCCTCCGTCGGGCCGAGGTGCTTCGGTTTGTAGCCAGTACAGCAGACACAGACTCAGTTGTCGCGCCCGCTGCAGATGCGTCTCGGCCGCCTCGGGGCCTTCGCCGAACAGGTTCCCCAGCAGGTAATCGTTCTGCGGCCAATTGATCAGACTGACATCACTGTCGAACCGCCCGGGCTTGAACAGCGACGCGTCGATGATGCGGCGATAGGTCCACAAATTCAACACACCGTTGACCGATCGAGCACCCAGCGGATCAAATCCCAACGTTTTTGGATCGCCGGACGACGGATGGGTGTACGTCAAATCGAGCAACTTACCAGGCCACGGCGGTGTCAGTTGGGGCACGAAGTCACGCCAAAACTGCCATTCGGCGGGTTGCTCGATCACATGATCCTGGTCCGGCAAATAGTCCACGGCAAAGCAGACGGTAAACGCCTGGTGGTTGTCGGGATCGGCCACTGCTGCGGCATGCAGCTCCCCGGTTTCCGAACGCGCTTCTGAACCGCTGACAAATTCGGTGTTTGTCAGTGGCAACAGGTCACCGGTTTCGCTGGCGTCGACAAAATACGTGCCGCGCAACACGGTCGAATCGCCGGTGAGAGTTGATCGAACCGTGACCGCTTCGACGCGATCATGCGATACATCCGCTGAGACGGGGGTGGTGTCGAGCAACAATCGCAATTGTCCCGAATGCCGGTAGGGAGCGAGCTGACGAAGGAGGATTGCCAGCGAGACTTTCGGTTCCGAACACAACCGCGAAACGTTGCCGTTGCCGGGGTTCAAATGAGGATTGTTTCGAGCCGTATCGGTCAACGGATAGTTGTCGCGATAGTAGTCGCGGATCTGCGATCGAAACTCTCGATAGGACCGGTTGGCTCCCGTGGACTCAATCCAACGGTGCTCATCCGGCGGCACGCCCTGGCTGGTCAATTGCCCGCCGATCCAATCCGACGGTTCCGTCATGACGACTCGTCTGCCGTTGCGAAGTGCGGCAAGTGCGGCGGAGCATCCGCCCAGGCCTCCACCGATAATCACGAGGTCGGCCTGGAGTTCGGTAGCGGCATAAGCGGGTGTCAGTGTCGCGGCCAGTGACGTGAGCGCAAGGGAAGAACAGAATTGTCGTCTTTTCAAATTCATCAAAAACGTTCGTAAAAGGCGGGAATTGTGTGGGCGGGCGCGATGTGGAGTACCATAGCCGGTCGAGCGGGGACGTTTGTCTCTGCGACCAGCGAATACTCGATCGATTCTCGCCAAATTCTACCTGATCTCATTCATTCCTGGATTAGTTTCATGCAAAAGTATGCGGTCCTATTCTTGATGACACTTGTCGTACATTCGTCAGCCCCTGCGGCGATCATTACTTGGGGGGCGGTGCAGGACACGACGTCGAGTGCCGCAAATGACGTGGTCGATGGCGGCGCGGTTGTTCTCGCGATCAATGGCCAGAGCCAAAGCAATACCAGTCCGCTGCGGCAAGGATCTGTGACGCTTGACGGAATTCTCTTTGAGTCACCGGACGCCGAAGACTTCTTGGGAAACGTTGCGACGCAGACTCTCAACGCACTCTCATTGCCCAGCGGACGAACCACGGGCGATGCCGACTACGATACATTTCTCACACACGTCGCCTTTGCCGACGTCTCGCGGGCCGGATTGGCGGGGACCGATGTGGATTTGATCTACCCGATCGCAGGGCTCTCTGTCGCAACCGATTACCTGGTTCAGTTGTGGTACACCGATGAGCGGTCTACCGGAACGAACCGATCGGCGATCTTCGGCGACAACGAAACGCCCAATCACACCGTCAGTGTTCCGGGCCAAGGAGCGAATGGATTTGGCAGTTTTGTCGTGGGAAGCTTTACGGCAGATTCGAATTCTCAAGACCTGCGAATCGGGATTGAGAATGCGCCCCGGGCGCACTTGACCGGGATCCTGGTTCGCGCCGTCGCCATTCCGGAGCCGTCGTCGTTTTCCATCCTCGCGTTGGGCATGACGGTTGTCGTCGCTCGCCACAGACGCAAGTCGATTCGCTAACCGCCCAACGACTTCAACAACGATCATGCCCGTGAGCCGCACGTTCGCTCTCGCACTGCCGCCCAATGATTGGCAGAAAAACGGTGGGCAGTAAAATAGCAGTGCCGGTTAACGGGGCGACAAGAAGATTGGTGACAAGAAAATGCAGCGCTCGACGCGACGTGAGCGGAGTCGCTGCGTCGGCCGAAGACGCATGTAAAACCCCTTCCTGTTTTCTTCGGCCTCTGTTGATCAGTCGACTTTTAATGGAGGCTGTAGTAATTGAAGTTATCCTTGCCGACGGCATGGTAGCCGGTTCGACGTTGAATCCTGCCCGCGAATAAATTTCCGTCGATGGTATGGAGACGCGGTGTAAAGGCGCTGTTCGGATCAACGTGTTCGATCAAGAAATGGTGCTGTTGCGTGGCCACGGTGCCTATATCTGCAAGTTGAATGTTCTGCACAAATTGTGGATTCCAACTGTTTAGAGCAATGGGGCCTCGAGGGGCACCGACGCCCAAATCCCAGCGGATCGACCGCAGGCCGGCTTGGTGGTAGCAGTAGACGCAGAAAATACCGCACCAGCTCTTCTTCTTGCCAGAAAGGTAGGGCTGTGGGCTCCACGCTTTGGTGATCGGATCTTTGAAATCATCATCGGTAAGCGCTACATCTGCCGCGTCTTCGAACATTCTCTGGATCAGATCAAGCCCTTTCGGCCGGCCATCGATCGTCTGTAAAAAGTCGACTTTGCCGACAAGCTTGCCCGCTTCCTCAATGACACGTTTGCGCAAAGCTTCTTTGTCGAGTGTTGTGACCGGAGGAATGCCCAGGATGTTTCCCAGCTGCGCAAGTAACTCCGCCCATGTCTGGGGCCCGACAATGCCGTCGACCCCCAGATGGTGTTGGCCTTGGAATTCTCGGGTTCTGGATTCTGATTTTGCGCCAAAGATGCCATCGGTCACCAATAGCGGCAATGCGGAACGTCCCTGGTTCAACATTTGCTGGATCTGTACCACGTCCTCACCTCGACTTCCGAAGCGAACGATTCGGGCCAATGTCTCATTCATGATTTCGGTTACGTCCAGCGTGCGAATCGGGAGACGAATTCAGTCAATGATCTACCAAGCAAATACTAGGCCAAACGACATTGCCACGCGTCATCGTGTCGCGGTGGCACAAAGCCACGTTCGGGCAGTCGGGGCTGAGCCGCGGTGGCGACGGCAACCGGAAGAGGGCTGTTGATTCTGCGCCTATGGTTCTGCCACGCTTCTTTCAACCACGTCCGTTAGTGGCCGGAATTCTGCACGCAGGCGAGGGTTTGTTCGGCGATTTCGAATTCTTCGTCGGTGCTGACGACCAGGACTTTCACACGGCTGTCGGCGGTTTGGATTTCGCTAATCGGTGGTTCGACCGCGGTGTTGGCCGCGGGGTCGATGGCGATGCCGAGTGACTCCAGGTCGCTGCAACTGCGGGCCCGGATCGCGGGTGCATGCTCGCCGATCCCGGCGGTGAAGGCGACGGCATCCAAGCGTCCCAGCACCGCATGGTACGCCCCCAAATACTTTTTGATTCGATAGACGAACATCTCCACCGCCAACGACGCAGCCTCCTCGCCGGCGGATTCTCTGGCCAACACTTCACGCATGTCGTTGGCCCCGCAAAGTCCTTTGAGACCGCTTTGCTTGTTCAGCACCCCGTCCATTTGGTCCACACTCATCCCAGACTGTTTTCCCATCTGAATCAGAATCGCGGGATCGAGATCACCACAACGTGTTCCCATCACCAGGCCTTCCAGCGGCGTCAAGCCCATCGACGTGTCCACACTGACGCCACCGCGAATCGCCGTCACGCTGGCCCCGTTGCCGAGATGGAACACGATCGTGTTCACGTCGGTCAAGGGGCGCCCGAGATGCCGGGCCACCTGCTTGGCGACATACGCGTGGGAGGTGCCGTGAAAGCCATAGCGGCGCAGGCCATACCGCTGGTACCAGTCCTGTGGGACGGCATAACGATAGGCAAAAGCCGGCAACGACTGGTGGTAGGCGGTATCAAACACGGCGACTTGGGGAACATCAGGAAACGCCGATCGCGCGACTTCCATTCCGATCAGGTTGGCGGGATGGTGCAGCGGCGCCAGTGGCACCAGTTGTCTCATCGTCCGGATCACGCGATCATCGATCAAGGTCGGACCGGCGTAGGTTTCACCGCCGTGCACCGCCCGATGGCCGATGCCGACCAGATGCCGGCCGCCGGCAAAGCTCGCGTTTTCCGACAGCGCACGCCGAATCAACTCCATGCCCTGTTGGTGATCGGGAACCGCGACGTCGATCGAGCGCGATGGGGGGCGTGACGTCGACGCCGGAAACGACTGTTTCAGGCAGCTCTCGTCTTCGCCGATTCGTTCGACCAGCCCGGATTCGAGCGCGCCAGCGGCATCCATGTCAAACAACTCGTACTTGATCGACGAGCTGCCGGAATTGAGGACCAGGATTTGTTTCACAATTCCGCTCCGTTGCGTTGAGCCTGGATCGCCGTGATCGCGACGGTGTTGATGATGTCGGTAACGGTGCAGCCGCGGCTCAAGTCATTGACGGGTTTTTTGAGGCCTTGCAAAACCGGACCGATCGCCACGGCGTCGGCGGATCGTTGCACGGCTTTGTAGGTATTGTTGCCCGTGTTCAGGTCGGGAAAGATGAAGACCGTCGCCCGGCCGGCAATTTGGCTGTCGGGTAGTTTGGTTTTGGCAACGCCCAAATCGATCGCCGCGTCGTACTGAATGGGGCCTTCGATCAGCAAATCCGGTCGGGCCTGGCGGACCAGCGCGGTCGCCTGCTTGACCCGCTCGACCTCTTCGCCGCTGCCCGATTGGCCGGTGGAATAAGACAGCATGGCGATGATCGGTTCAATGCCGAACACTTTCGCGGTGCCGGCGGAACTGATCGCGATGTCGGCCAGTTGAGCGGGGTTTGGCCTCGGGTTGATCGCGCAATCGCCGTAGACGAGGACGCGATCCTTCAAGCACATCAGAAAGACGCTCGAGACGATCGAACAATCCGGTTTGGTTCGAATCAGTTGCAACGCCGGACGAATGGTGTGGGCGGTCGTGTGTGCGGCACCGGAAACCATCCCGTCGGCGATGCCCTCGTACACCATCATGGTGCCAAAATAGCTGACATCCTGGACCGTGTCGTGGGCCTGATCCTCGGTGACGCCTTTGTGTCGACGCAGTTGGAAGAATCGCTGTGCGAATGTTTCGAGGTAGGGATTGTCACCCGGATCGATGATCTCGACGTCCGCCAAGTCAATTCCCAGCTCGTCGGCCAGCGTGCGGATCTTGAGCGGATCGCCCAGCAAGACAATCTCCGCGACGTCACGCCGCCGCAAGACCTCGGTGGCCCGTAGAATTCGCTCGTCGTCTCCCTCGGGCAAGACGATCCGTTGGCGGCGGCGTTTGGCCTGTTCAATCAACTCGTACTCGAACATCGCCGGTGTGACGACGTTCGAGCGCGCGACGTCGATCCGTTGGGCCAAGGCGTCGGGATCAATCGACGATTCGAACACACCCAGGGCGGCTTGGATTTTGCGGTCGTTGTCGGGGCTGATCGTCCCTTCGACGGCCATCACGTTTCGGACCGTTTCGTAGGTATCGGTCTCGACGGCAAAGGTCGGAATTAACGGGCGGCGAATGCCCTCGATCAATCGGGTCACGCTGGCGGGAGGACGCATGCCACCGGTCAGCACAATCCCGGAAATCTTCGGATAGTTGTCCGACGCGATCGTGGCCAGGCATCCCAGCAGTATGTCACTGCGATCGCCGGGAGTGATCACCAGCTTGCTCTCCTGGACCCGCTCAAGAAAATTGGGCAACTGCATGGCCGCGACCGAGATGGTCAGGATCTCTCGATTCAGATCCATTTCGCCGTCACGAATCGGGACCGCCCCGAGCGCCTCGGCGACCGCGCCGACGGTGGGGGCTTCTAACGTCGGTTCATCGGCGACCACGAACACCGGATCGTCGTAGCTCCAACTCGCTTGCACCTCGCTCCGCACCGCTTCGAGGCGTTCGGCCGCGACGCGGTTGACGAAATTGGCCATCACCGTGCACCCTTCGTCGACCATCGCGATGCGCGTCGCATGCAGGGCACCGCGAATGCTTTCGGGGGACTTGTTTCGTCCCGACAGCACGTTGACAACCGGTGTCCCGAGATGGGTGGCGATCTGCGCACTCAGGTCGAACTCAAACGCCGAGGCGACGCCTTCAAAATCGGTGCCCTCACAGAGCACAAAATCGGAGCGCGATTCGATGGCCTTGTATCTTTCCAAGATGACACGTAACAGCACCGAGAGGCCTTTCTCGGTCGCGATCGCTTGTGCGTCATCCGAGGTGACCGCATAACTGTCTTCGTAGTCTTGATCGAGCGAGTACCGATTGAGCAGCAGTTCGGTATCGTTGTCGCGTTTCCCGCGGCTGCGAATGATCGGGCGAAAGAAACCCAGACGCTCGACGCGTCGCGACAACAGTTCCATGATGCCCAGCACCACGAGGGACTTGCCGCTGTCGGGTTCGGACGCAGCGATGTACAGGTTTTTGGCCATTGAATTCGATCCGGATGCGGCGATGACGGTCGCGGTTTCAATGGTTTTACCGCGTCACCGTCGACGGCAACATCGGGTGTTGCCGATTCCTGTCCCGTCGCACCCTGCGCCAGCCACACTCTGGCGCGAGCGTGGCGGCGTCGAAGCGGCACGATCCGGTTACAGATCGACCCAAGTCGAACCGTTGGCGGAACTGTTGACCGCGGCCTGGATGAAGTTCATCCCGTTGAGCCCGTCTTGCACGTTGGCGTACTTGGTTCCGTCACAGTTGAAGGGCTGGCCATCGTTGTAGGCTCGCACATCTTGTTCGAAGCAACGATGCAGACGTGCATAGGCATCGTGGAAGGCTTCCGGGTGACCGGCCGGGATGTTGGGCTCGGCCATCAGTTCCTCCGGCAAATCGCCGAGGAACCCGTCGTTGGCAGAAACCGCACCGCGGAAATACGTGCGGTCCGGCTGATCGGGCAACAAGATTTTCAGCTGTTCGGGGAACTCCTGGTCCCAGATCAACGTGCCCTTGGTCCCGTTGACTTCGATGCCCAGATCGTTCTTGTGACCGATGGCGATCTGGGACGCACGCACGAGCGCCTTGCCACCGTTGGACAGTTCGCAGTAGGTCGTGAAGTGGTCATCCAGTAGACGCCCACCGACGAAGGTGACCAGGTTGGCCTGGACCTTGGTGACATCGAGTCCGGTGACGTACCGCAGTTGCATCAGTGCGTGCGTTCCGATGTCGCCGCCACAGCAGCTGATCCCGGACTTTTTGGGGTCGACACGCCACTCGGCCTGGGCGACGCCCGCATCTTCGGTTCGCCCGGCTAGCCAGCCCTGCAAGTAACGTGAATCGGCCCAACGCACGTCGCCCAGCAAACCGCTGGTGACGATGAAGCGGGCGAACCGGCTGGTCCAGTGACCGAGATAGGTGTGCGCGACGCCGAAGGGGATCTTGGCTTCTTCCACCGCATCGACCAACTGCTGAGCTTCGTCGAGATTGAGCGTCAGCGGTTTCTCGCAAAACACGGGAATCCCCGCGCGGACGCATTTAATCGACGGGTCGAAGTGCACATGGTTGGGTGTGACCACGACCACATAATCGACGCGTTCGCCGATCGGTTTCTTGGATTCCACCTCGATCATTTCGTCATAGTTGGTGTAGCCCGTGATCGGGTAGTCCCAGTTGGCCGCTTCCTCCAAGGCCACTTTGGGGTCGGGATGCAGTGCCGCGGCGACCACGCGCCGGGTGCCGTCAAAATGGATCGCGCGTTGATGTGGTTGGACGATGAATGCGCCACCGCCACCGCCGATCAAACCAACATTGAGAGGTCGTTGACTCATGAAATTCGTTGCCGTTTTACGATTAGAGAGGAGTCTTGTTCGTTGCCCACCGATCTTGGGGGCTGCTAAGTATAGGGCTTGGCGGCGACGGTCAACAAGCCACCGGGGCGATCGGGTTTCCTCTGCTACGACTCGATTCTCAATTCAAGTCTTGCTGCAAGTCGCCATCGACGCAGCCGAACAAAGCGTGGGGAAAGTCGAACCCTGGATAGCCAAAGTGAAATTCTTTCGATGGTTCCTCAAAAATTCGATACAATCGAGGGAGGCGATCGTCACCGACACTGGTGGGGCGTGTCCGTCTTTCCGGCTTCGAATCGACGATGGCTTGCAGCGCAGAGGGGATTGAACGAAACCACCGAACGATGAGGCGCCGAAATGAACCTTTTTAATTTCAATCTGCCATTGGCGCAGGACGACGGAGGAGGCGGCATCGTCGGGCTGCTGATCTTGGTGATCCAACTCGTGATCATCGTGGTGGTCGTTGCCGGGCTTTGGAAGACCTTTGAGAAGGCCGGCAAGCCGGGCTGGGGAGCGATCATCCCGATTTACAACGTGGTCTTGCTGCTGCAAATCGCCGGCCGACCGATCTGGTGGATCGTGTTGCTGCTGATCCCGTTGGTGAACTTCATCATCGCGATCGTGGTCTCGATCGATATTGCGAAGCATTTCGGCAAGGGCGTGGGGTTCGGGATCGGGCTCGCCTTTCTCGGCTTCATCTTCTACCCGATCCTCGGATTCGGCGATGCCAAGTACCAGCCAGTCGCGGCGTCTTGATGGGTGCCGAGAGCGATCGGCCGCCGCGGGGCATTGGCTGATCGCTATTTTTCACCCGCCAGCGCTTCGGCGATATTGACCAGGTGGTCGCGGACACGTCGGTAGGCAGCCACCATGCGGTTGTACGAGACCAATGAGCGAACTTCGAGCTGCTCTTCCGGCGGTTTGGAGATCACTCCCTTGTACAGCGACTTGGCATGTTTGGTGATCGACTCGCCATGCGGAAGTGCCTCCACGGCCCCGCCGGCGTGGCCGAGTTGCTCGTAATAGTTGCTGACAAGACTCAGGTAGTCGGACACCATCGTGTGCAACTCCATCAGTTCCTGTTGCTGATCGTCGGGCAATCGCAATTCGTGTCGTTCGAGGTGGCGATGCGCTTTGACCACCGTTGCGATGCAGTCGCTGATCGATTCGTATTCGTCGACCAACCGCAGTTGCCGACGGGATTCGGCGACCACATCATGCGGTACGTTGCCGACCAACAAGTTGGACATGAAGGTGACGATTTCGCTCTGCATGACATCGAGTTCTTCCTCCATCTCCAAGATTCTTTTTCGCAGTTCCTTGCCCGGGCCGTCGGTTTCAAGCAGTTCCTTTAACCACGCCATCATCTGCTTGCAGGCATTGACCATGCGAAGAACTTCGACGCGGGATTGCTCGACGGCAACGACAGGAGATTCGAGCATCCGGACGTCGAGATTGGTCAGATGCTCTTCTTCGTCCGACAACCTTTTTCGGTCGGGGACCACCCGTTTCAGTGCCGTCGCGATGTATCCGGCCAGTGGCAAAAATACAATCGTATTGGTCACGTTAAAGCCGGTGTGTGCCATCGCAATCGCGGCTGTGATTTCGGCGCTCGAGATCACCCCCAGCGTCATGTCCGCGTTGGTGTCGCCCGCGACGACATAGCGGACCAGCATCAGATAGAGGTGGAACACGGCGGTGATCCAGGCGACGCCCAAAACGTTGAAAACGATATGGAAATAGGCCGCCCGTTTGGCGTTGGTATTGGATCCGAAGGAAGCCAACCAGGCGGTGATGGTCGTGCCAATGTTCTCACCGAGCACCAGCGCCGCCGCGGTTTCAAAATCGATCACGCCGATCTGAGCCAGGCCGATCGTGATCCCCAGCGTGGCCGAAGACGATTGCACGATGAAGGTCAGCACACAGCCGACCAGTGCGCACTTCAAGACGCCCAGGTAGGTGCCGGCATCAAAGGCCTTGAACCAAGCCTCGAACTCGGGCAATTCTTTGACCATCGCGAAACCGTCTTTCATCAGCTCCAGACCCAGGAACACGAGTCCCAGGCCCATCACGGCCAAGGCACAGTATCGCAGCCGATCCCGCTTGGAAAACAGGTAGAAGAACGCCGCGGCGCCGGCCAACGGAAGGCCGTATTTTCCGATTTTTAGAACCAGGATCCAGCCGGTGATCGTGGTCCCGATGTTCGCCCCCATGATCACGCCGACCGCTTGGGTCAGCGTCATGAAACCACTGTTGACGAAACCCACCACCATCACCGTCGTGATCGAACTGGATTGCACCAGCATCGTGACCAAAACGCCGACCCCGGTCGCCATCAAGCGATTGTCCGTGACGATGCTGATCATCCGCCGCAGCCCGTTGCCCGCGATCGCCTGTAGCCCCTCGGAGAGGTTCTTCATCCCCAACAGAAACAGCCCCAGGCCACCGAGCACCGTGAGAATCAACTTCCAGTAATCGGGTTCCCACAGCTCGACGTAGAACTTGGTGTCGACGGTTTTTCCCGAGGCACTCGTCGCCCGCAACAGGACCTCGCGCTTCTTGGCCGTTTTTTGTTGCCAATTCAATTCAAGCCGGTGTCCGTCGACCACAGCCTCTGCGACATCTTTTTTGCTGCGCAAAACTTCGACCGTAAACGGCTCGTCGCCGATCTCGGTGTCGGCAAAAAGTTTCGACAGATCGATCAGCGTGGCGGGGGATCCGAGAAACGCTTTCTGGTCCGGGATCAGCTTGATCGTCAATCCGTTAGAGTCCCCCGGGATTCCGGTCGTCGGGGCGTCCGAGACGTTCCGAGGTGCGGTTGCGGTCTCCGCTGGAGCGTCCGTCTGCGGCGCGGCGACAACCGCGCCGGCGAATGGACCGGCAAGGATTGCGGAGACGAGCAACGCAAGCCCCAGGCCTGTCCAACCCCGGCAAACCGATCGCAGCCGTTCGTGACTCCAGCGAGCCGTTGAATGGGGAGGGAGGAGCCGACCGAAGCTGTTTCTGGGGTTGCGCGTCACTGTCATGCTATGTTGAAGGCGAAGGCCGCTGGGCCGGTGTGGTTGCGACGAGGTAGTGTCGATCAGCCCGTGCGTATTCGCTCATCGGTCTGCCGGTGCGAGTGTCCAAACAGGCCAGTGGCCAAATCGGGGTTAAGCTTGTGTTAAGCTTTCGGGAAATTCATGTGAATCTTAATCTCTTATCGGACCGCTGTGTTGCTGGCTGAAGTCACATCCGACTCGTTGCAAATCGGGCCTCTTCTGATGGGTTTGCTCGGCGGATTGGCATTGTTCCTGTTCGGCCTGGAGCAGATGTCCGAGTCGCTCAAGTTGATCGCCGGGGACGGTTTGAAAAAACTTTTGGCGGCGCTGACGACGAATCGTTTCACCGCGGCATTGGCCGGTGCGATTGTGACGGCCATCGTGCAATCGTCTTCGGTGACAACCGTGTTGGTCGTCGGTTTTATTTCGGCCGGTCTGATGAACTTGACGCAATCGATCGGCATCATCATGGGGGCCAATATCGGTACCACGATCACAGCTCAGCTGATCGCATTCAAGATCACCCACTACTCCTTGCTGTTGGTCGCGATCGGTTTCTTTACGCTGTTCGGGACGAAGAACGAAACCGTCCGACACTACGGCCACCTGATCATGGGGTTCGGACTGATCTTCTTCGGCATGCAACTGATGAACGACGGAACCGCGCCGCTGCGTTCCTACGCCCCGTTCGTCGAAATGATGCACCAGATGGACGATCCGCTCTGGGCGATCGCGCTGGCGGCGGTGTTCACGGCACTGGTGCAAAGTTCGTCCGCGACGACGGGGCTGGTGATCACGCTGGCCGGCCAAGGGTTTATCTCTTTGGAAGCCGGCATCGCGCTGATTTTCGGTGCCAATATCGGCACGTGCGTCACGGCGGGGCTGGCATCGATCGGAAAACCGCGTGAAGCGGTGCGCGCGGCCATCGTTCATGTGCTCTTTAACGTTGCCGGCGTCGTCATCTGGTTCGCGTTTATCCCCCAACTGTCCCAGATCGTCACGTGGATGTCGCCGGTAAGCCCGGAACTGACCGGTCTGGCACGCGTCGCCGCCGAGACGCCGCGGCAGATCGCGAACGCTCACACGGTTTTCAATGTCGCCAACACGTTCCTGTTGATCGGGTTGACCACTCCGCTGGCCTGGCTGGTCACGCGTCTGGTGCCTGAGAGGCTGGTGGCCAAAGTCGAGCCGGATCACGCCAAATACCTGGATCCGATTCTGTTGCAAACACCGGCCCTGGCGATGGATCTTGTTCGCATGGAACTGGGCCGATTGGGTTCGGCGGCGCTGCACATGATGCGGGGCGCGCTGGAGACCGTTATCCACGGGACACGCCAAGAAATCGACGCGCTCCAAGATCTCGACGATCATGTCGATGCCCTGCACGGAGCCATCGTGACCTATCTGGGACGACTCTCGCAGGAGCAACTGACCGATCGCCAATCGGAAAAGTTACACGACTACCTGGCCGTGGCCAATTATCTGGAAAGTATCGGCGACATGATCGAATCGAACCTGATCCAGGCGGGACGCGAACGAATCGCGAACCGTTTGACCATCAGCGAAGAGACCGAAGCGGTGCTGAAGGCGCTGAACACCGAGGTGATCCGGGCAACCGAACGGGCGATCCGATCGATCGTCTCCGGCGACGTCGAGATCGCGCGAGAAGTTTCCGCGGCGAAATCGACGATCAACGCTCTCTCTGACAAGGCCGAACGCCACCTTTCGTCCCGTTTAGCGGCAAAGGCACCCAATCGACTGGCCATGTATCGACTCGAATCGGAGATCATGGAATACGTCAAACGGATGTATTACTTTGCCAAACGGATCGCCAAAATCACCATGGCTGATCAGGCGGAAGACGTTGTCCTGGAACAGGCGAAAGGGGTTGTCCAGCAACCGGCGGAAGCTGCCGCAAACGAGGACACGTCAATTCGTGATTAGGACGGCGTGGTGTAGCCGCTGCGTCACGGGCCGACCGGGTCCGACAAACCGATGTCGATCGGTTCGGCCTGGTTTTCGAAGGCCTGGTCCCACGGGATTTCGAAGCATTCACAGGTGTTGGTCGAGCTTTGTATCTGCCGCACGTGGTCTGGTTTCTGATGTTTGAAATGATCGATCTGTTTCGCCCGCGCGTCCAGCTCGGCCCGCAAGGGTTCAATCCCAAAGGGAACCGGGTCCGTCGGCGTTTGATTGATTTGTCCTTGAAGGATTTGATTGACGCAGTGCTCGCGAGCGGTTCCGATACTTTGGTCGAGGATGATTTGTGGCGTGATGAAGACCAGCAATTCGCTTTCACGCGTGGTGGCCGAACGGTGCCGAAAGAGTTTTCCGATGTAGGGGATCTGGCCAAATCCGGGGATCGAGCTGCGTTCTGCAATCCGGGTGCGTTGCCGCAGGCCGCCCAACACGATCGTTTGATTGTTGGCCACTCGAACGGTGGTTGTCGTCTCGCGTCGGTCGATGATCGGTGCGTTGTCCGGTTCGCTGAATCCGGTCAACAAACTGAAACGCGGATTGACGACCAACGCGATCGTGTCATCGTCGGCAATGTGCGGGACCACGTTCAACGTCACGCCGGCCTCGCGGAATTCAGTCGTGCCGATCGTGCCTCCCTCCAGGCCTTGCGTCAATTGTTGATAGGGCACCTCGGTCACAATTTGAATTACCGCCTTCTCGTGATTCATCACGACGACGTTCGGATCGGCGAGCAATCGAGAATCGCCGGCGGTGTCGAGCGCTTGAATGATCGACTGGATGTTCATGTAGCGATTGAGGCTGGTCAGGGTGACCACGCCGTTTGCTCCCGTGGCCAGCGGCGACGTGACGGCATTGACCGCAATCGATTGCGCCGCGGCGCCGGTCGCGGCGGAGATGGACGCACTGTTGACGCCGGAATTCCAGTTCACCCCCAGTCGCTCCAGGTCATCGGTGCTGCAGTCATAGATCAAAGCCCAGATCCTGACCTGGGGGCGCGGTTGATCCAACTCGACCAGCGCCAACGCGATCCGCTGGACATTGGCAGCCTTGTCGGCGACCACGACTTTGTTTTCAAGCACGACGGCCGTGGCCTGTCCGCTTTCGCTCAACAGCGGAGTGATCGCTTCGGTCAAAGTATCCGACGAGACGTATTGAGTTTGAAAGACGCGGACGATGTCGCTGTCCGGGGAAGTCGATTCACCATCGATCACCCGCTGCTGAACGTTCGCCGCACGTTGCTCCTGGCGATATCTCGCGGCCGCGGTCTCC
This sequence comes from Rhodopirellula sp. SM50, assembly GCF_002289565.1. Classification (GTDB taxonomy): domain Bacteria; phylum Planctomycetota; class Planctomycetia; order Pirellulales; family Pirellulaceae; genus Stieleria. The sequence goes on from NZ_NTFY01000031.1 coordinate 116,020, forward strand.
AAGGATTCCAGGTGCCTTCGCACGGTGTCGATGCGCTCGGGATAATCGATCACGACGATCGAGTTGCTTGATTCGACACCATGGGCTCGGCCCTCGGGCGAAAGCATCGATTCGATGGACGACAAGACGTCACCGGGAGTGCAGTGCACCAGGCCGATGACCTGGGTTTGAAAGAGAGGCAATTGGTCGCCAAGACTCGCCAACGGTACGATCGCCAGACTGCCGCCGACGACGCGGTAGCCATACCCCCGCGTGATCAGCAGAGAATCCAAAATGTCATAAACGGCCGTGTCAGCGAACGACGCATTGACCGTTCCGGTGACTTCATTGCCAACGACAATGTTCAGCCCACTGACATCGCGAACGGCAAACAGGGCTTCCAGCAACGTGGCGTCGCGGAGGTCCAAACTGAAACGCTTGGACAGTTTTTGCTGGATCTCTGCCGAGATCTCCTTCTTGACAGACAGATCGGTCTGTGCGGAAGCCCCACCCATCAAACACAGAGACATCGCCAGCGCAAGCGCCGACGCCAATGGCCATCGCAATGCCTTGATCCGCCTTCGTTCGACTTGAACACACGTGGTGTGGGGATCCAAAATACCTCTCCGTGGAATAGTCCGGTCTGGTGCGAAAACACCGATCGGCGCGTTTGAGCATCCGTGCCCACCTGCTCAATCGAACGTCTCGGCAAGGTTGAACAAAGAAATCTCAACGTCCAAGATCAAATGTCCGTCATTGCCCTCACGCTGCAAGGTCATGTTTGACGGTACGGCAAAACGGTCCAGTCGGGTCAGCGCGATTGTGAGTTTTGTAAGCTCTGCGAGAGTTCCGCCGACGGACAACGTCAGCGTTCGCGTCTCCAGCATAAAGTTCGTTTCTTCGGCGTCACGTGAGCCGTCTTCATCGAACGGATTGTCGTTGACATGCCAGGGGCGAATCACCGGGTGGCTCATCGTCAAACGCCTTACGCGACAGCCCATCTGTTGGGCCAGTTTCGTCACTCGCTCGCGGACTTGTGCGGCCGCGTCGCCGTCCAACATCTGGTTGCTAGCATTCGGCTTCGATTCGACTTCTTCGAGCTTGGCACGCAGCAGGTCCAGGTTGGACAATGAGTAGGAGATCTCGCGGAGTTCGGTGTTGTACCGCGCCACCTCGGTTCGGCTTCCGGTGTAGTGGTCCCATGCGGGAATCACCAACAGCAAGCCCAGCACGACGGCGGTCGCCCACACGATGGTGCCGCGGCGCGGATGATCGAGAAACGCTTGGACGAATTGGTTATCCACGATCAAGTCCTCCGTCGGTGGTCGATGCAACTCGGATGGACGATTCCGGTTGCTGCCGCGGCTGGACGATCGCCGAGACTTGGAATCGATATTGGGCGCCGACGCTATTCCGAGTGGCGCTGGTGGATTCGAGCGCCACGTGCGAAAACATCCCGCTCTGTTTCAGTCGATCGATATAGGTATAGACGGCTTCACCGGAGTAGCTGGCGCCGCTGATGCGGACCGTCTCATCATTTTCGATCCGCACGGATTCCAACCAGGATCCCTGGGGAAGGCTTCGTCCGGCTTTCAGGAACACATCGGCCCAATCGCGAGTCGGAATCCCGGCGGCCAGGGCGTCGACCTGTTCGGCTCGCTGCATCCGCCGCTGCAGGGTCAAGCGAATCTGGTTTCCCTGAGCGTTTTGCAGCGTCAGCGTCTCGATTTGCGCCTCGGTGCGGAGCGCCAAACGACGGGTGTGTTGGCCCATCAGGAACAGCGCCAGGGCGATCGATGCGGCCAGCGTGATGGGCCAGGTGTACTGGATCAGTGGAATCCATTGAACCCGACGTCCGGTACGCAAGGTGGACACCAAATCGTTGCTTTCTTCGGCAAACCGTGCGTCATTGTTCAGCCGTGCCAGCCCGATCGCTGCGATCGTGCCGGAGTCTTCCGAGATTTCGCCTTGGACCTGAAATCCTTCGCACAGCTCTTCCATCGGAAAACGTTGGCGACGCAGGATCGAAGGTTCATCCAGACTTTGATCCAGCGATTCGTGGTCGGAATGTCTTTGGGTCACAAACAACGTCGACAAGTCGGCCGACGCGGTGGGCAATTGAGCATGGATATAACGTCGCAAACACTTCAAGTGTCGCTGGACAATCGATCCATGGGTCACCGACGCCTCTGGAATCGCCGGACGATAATCCAACAACAGCCGGCCTTGGTAGGAGATGCCAAGGTCGACGCGGCCCAATTCTTCGACCATAAACAAGACCGGCTCTTGGCTGTCTTTTTCATAGGCGTGCAGGATTCGGCACAGGACCAACATGCTGTGTTCCAGATGGGCCAACCGCATCCCGGCCGACTGAACCGCCGCGGCGATCGCATCAACCATTTGCCGAATCGCGATCGTGACGCAGACACGTTTCCGTTTGGCGTCGATGCGATGGGTGCTCTGGCAGCTCACCTTGTTGCCCAATCCCATCCCGATGTAGCGTTGGGTCCGGTGCGTCAGTTCGCGAATTTCGTTGTCGACTTCTTCGTTGTCCCCGGCGACCACGCGGGTCACGCAGGGGTTGCCGCCCAGTCCGACCGTGACGGCTTGTCCGCCGAGGTTGTATTTGGACGCCAGTTGGTTGAGTGCACCGGTGAGTGTGTTGTCACTCCAGTCACCGTGTCGCGGGCCACTGTCCGCGGGAAATGCGATTCGCTCGACGATCAGCTTCGATTCGCCGCCCGATTTTTCGACGACTGCGATCGCGATGCCCGACGGTGAGACATCCATGCCGACGGTTCGACTGACACCTTTTCGCCGATCGCGACGGACACGCCGTCGCGGGGACTGTCGCCGTTCAACCGTTGCGGGTTCGCGATCAGCGGCCTTTAATAGATCGCTTTGCAGTTTGCTTGCCATGGTCGCGTGTTTAACCTCCCTGTTTGACGGTGACGTGAAGTGTGCGCGTGAAGTTCCCCACGGTTCCGGTAGACAACAGATCCACGGTACCGTCCGAACCATCGGTGACGGTCACCCGGTAGGTCCATCCGCTCCCGGCCGGAAACTCGGTACCCGGAATACCGCCCCGCCACGAGATGTCTTTTTCCAGCTGTGCGAATGCGTCATTCAGTCCCGCCTCGGCCAGGTAGCGGGCTTCATCCCACTGGCGTGTATTTCGCAGTGCCATGTAACGCATCATTTCGGCGTCCAGTGTCGCCACCGCCAACGTGCTGACCAGCGTCATCACAAAGATCGCCAGCAACAACGCGGCACCGCGTCGACCGGGAATCTGTCGTGGAAAGATCGTTGCGTTCATTGACTGGCCCTTTGTCGGTTTACCATGATCGGATCCACACCTTGGAATGCGTGGTCCGTTGTGCCACGGCAGATCTGGGCAAGGTCACTGTCACCGAGACCTGGATGACATGAATGGCGTCGGGGTCATTGGTCGCGGTCACACCATCGGCGTCGAAGCCCGTAAAACTCAGGTCATCAATTTGTTGAGCGAGCATCGACTCCGACGGATTCGAAAAATCGCGAAACGTCACCACGCCCACCTGTCCGCTACGATTGGGGTACCACTGCCAGGTCGCGGTCCGGTCGTCCGGCATTTTCAACGTGATGGCGTTACCGTCGGCCGAGATCGATTCGACACCGACGGCTTCACGGGCCGCGCGAACAAAGTGCCGTGAGGTGGCGTGCATCTGCTGCAGCACCGCATATTCGCTATCGATGGTTTCCCAGGATTGGCGGGCGGTACGCATCACCAGCGACAACCCGGTCATCACCCCGGCCAACATGCTGCCGGCAATGACCAGTTCCAACATGCTGACACCGCGGCGTCGCCGGTGCGCAATCGATAAGAACGGTTGTCTACGGATCACTGAACTCGCTCTGGTAGGCGAAAAGTTTTGCAATTTTGGTTGCCAGTCTGACGCGCTGCTCGTCTGCGTCGAGCGTGGCGTCGGCATCTTGGTCGTGCCAGACCGTGACATCGATCGTCGCCAACTCGCCGGGCCGTCCGCCGGCCGCGATCGCATCCGATTTCGAGACTTGGAACCACACGCCGGCCTGTCCGATGCTGCCGAAATGGCCGCGATGGGAATTCAGTTCCCAGTTCGCAGCCGTGTACGCCAACTCCTCTTCCAACTTGCTGGTGCACAAGGCCAGACGCGTTTCGGCCCGCTCCAGGTCTTCCGTGTTGGCGATCCGTGCGCGCGTCAATCTTAACGCCGGAACCAACGCAATCGTGATCACGATCGTGGCGGCAATCAGCTCCAGCATGGTTTGTCCCGACCGCGGGTTGCTTCTGTTCATGGCGAACCCTCTTGCGTTCGGATCATCCGAGTCAACGGTTCCACTTGGACCGCGAAGGATCGATTGGGACCCCGCAGTTGGGCCGCAAACGGTTGCGAGCCGACTCCTTCAAAGTCGAACCAGATTTCGCTTGCGGTGGCGGACAGGCGGACCCGTTCGGCGACGGGGTGGGGGCCTTCGACGGTCACCCGAGAGCCGTCTTGACGCCGCCCGATGACCGCCCAACTGGTCGCGGCCGCCGCGGGGCCTTGCATCACAACGCCGTGCGGATCACCCGTGCGAATCGCCGCGCGCTGTGCGTGTAGCATTGCCAAGGACAGCAACCTTGCTTCCGATCTCGCGCCCGTGTCGCCGAAGGTGTCACGCCCGAATCGCATCAATGCCGCGGTCGCGAACACTCCCAGCAGTGTGACGACAACCAGCAACTCGATCAGGCTGAGGCCACTTCGTAGACGTCGACGTGTCAACACGGAATCATTGGGGTGCTCGAATGCTACTTGATCACACGGTGCGTTGTTGCATCGAGCTGATACGATGAATTGTCCACCGGGTTTTGCGGGATTCCTTCAGGGAAATACTGAATGTCCGCGGCAATGTCCGACAGATTCAACTGCGGGTAGCTTCCTTTTTCGAAGTACCAGCGTTCAACCGCAGCATTGATCTCGGCGATGTTTTGTTTGTTCACTTCTTGTTGTGCGGCAAGTTTGGAACTGGAGATACGTGGCACAACGACGGCAGCGATCACTGCGAGGATTGTGACGACGGCCAACAGTTCCAGAAGCGAAAAACCGGATCGTTTGACGTTTCTTACTCGTTGCATGATGTGCCCTACTTTCGAGGCTATCGGGGGGATCAAATGGCGAATTGAATCGATCGAGTCAATTTCGGTGGGTGTGAAGATCCTCGCTTTGGCGGACCTTCGCTGCTCAAAGGTAGGTCAAGGCATCCCGTCGGTTCCCTCCTTTGGCTCAGTGATGATGCCCGTTTACCCTCCCGGTTGATTCATCGATCGTGTATCGCGTTGAGTCCACCGGACATCGTGGCAGACCATCTGGAAAATAGCGGACATTCGAACCGATGTCCGAGAGGTCCCCCATCGGCCAGCGACCGGTTTCCCGTCGCCACAGCGAGACTTGCACCTCGATGACCGCCTTACGTAGCTGACAGCTACTGTCATTCGCCTGGCGCGCACCGCCGCTGATCCGCGGCACAATCGCGATTGCGATCACGCCCATGACCGCGAGCGCGGCGAGTAATTCGAGCAACGAAAGCCCGCTGCGTTTGGACCGCCATGCTCCCGGTGATGTGGTCACTGATTCACCTTTCCGATCAAGTCAAACATGGGCAGGTAGACGGCCAGCAAGATGCCACCGACGGCGACCGCCAAAACGATGGTCAAAATGGGCTCAATCGCACCGACGATCGCATCGGTGCTGTCTTCGACGTCGCGTCGAAGGTGTTTTCGGATTTGATGCGTGACCGGAACCAGGCGTCCTGTCCGTTCACCGACAATCACCAATTGATTCACGACCGCGGGAAATAGATCGCCCTCGCGCTCCAAGGACTGGCTGAACCGTTCGCCGCGCCGAATGGCGGTGTAGAGCCCGAGGATTTTTTCCCGGACATGGCGGTTGCCGATCGCACGCCCGGCCGGCGGCAACGCTTCGGCCAACGTAAATCCGCTTTCCATCAGGTTGCCCAACACATCGGCGAACTGCAGAATCGCCAGATTGCGAAACCATTCACCGACGATGGGAATGCGTATCAGATTGCGATCGATCCAGCGTCTCGATTGGGCGTTCTTGAACAACGTGATGATTGCGATCGCCAAGACGATCGATAACCCCAGCAGATGGAAGCCATAGACCTGAACGATTCCGCTGGCGTCGATCAGCAGTTGGGTGATCGCCGGAAGCGTGGCGCCGGCGTCTTCATACATCTCTTGAAAGGTAGGAATCACGCACAACAGCATGAAAATCACGCTGCCGGTACCCGCGACGACCAGGATCGCCGGATAGGCAAGCTTTTTGAGGATCATCTTGCGGTGCCCCGATGATCGCTCCAGTTGCTCGGTCACCCGAACCAACGCTTGATCGAGTTTGCCGGAACGCTCTCCGACCTCAATCTGGCTGATCAACGTCGGGTTGAACGCGCTGGGAAACGTCTTCATCGCCGCCGACAACGACTCGCCGCCTTTGAGCGCCCGTGAGATCGAGGCCAAAATATGATGGTACTTCTTCAGCGACCGATCACGCGACACGGTTTCCAAGGCGTGTGTCAATGACACGCCGTTTTGAACCAACGTCGTCAGGTTTCTTAAGAACAGAATCAGGTCTTTGCGTTTGAAGCGGCGCTCGGGATCGTTGCCGAACTTGATCTCGTGCAGTGTCTTCAACAACGCAAACGATTCGCTCTGGTCGCCACCCTTGACGGCACCTGCACCACCGCGGCTCGATGCGGTACTCATTGTGATTAACCTGACAGTTTGAAGTAAACTTCTTCGATGGACGTGACGCCCTGTTGGGCGAGATCCAGACCCATCGTGGCCAGATCCACCATCCCTTCGGAGCAGGCGATGCTACGCAGGGTGCTGCCGGGCATGCCGGATTCGATGGCATGCTCCAATTGAGGCGTCACGACCATGATTTCAAAGATCGGAGCGCGGCCGGAGTATCCGGTGCCGCCACACTGTTCACAGCCGACCGCTTCAAAGAATTTGCCATTCAGATCGATCCCCGCGGGGATGTCACGGCCTTGATAGATCAGCTCCACCAGTGACCGGTTGAGCTGACACTCGCGTTTGCAATGCTCACACAGTCGTCGCAACAGACGTTGTGCGATCGAAGCGACCAGCGCGCCGGCGATTTTGAAGTTGTCGAGTCCCAAATCGCTCAGACGGGCAACCGTTCCGACCGCGTCATTGGTGTGCAGCGTGCTGATCAACAAGTGCCCCGTCAGCGAAGCTTGGACGGCCGTCGTGGCGGTTTCGTGATCGCGAATCTCCCCGACCAGAATCACATCCGGGTCCTGTCTCATCAAGTACTTCAATCCGGTGGCGAATCCCATACCGAATTCGTTGTTGGCATGAACCTGATTGATTCCCGGCAGTCGAAATTCGACGGGGTCTTCGATCGTGGAGATGTTTTTCGACGCCGAGTCCATGCTGCACAACATGGAATACATCGTCGTCGTTTTTCCGGACCCCGTCGGCCCGGTCATCACGATCATTCCGTGGGGCCGGTCGAGCAATTGTTTGACGGTTGCCAGTTGACGCTCTTGCATTCCGAGCAGCGAGAAATCGAACGTCTTGCTCGATTCATCGAGCACCCGCATGACGACTTTTTCGCCACGGACACAGGGGATGCAGCTGACTCGAAAACTGGCGCGGGTCTCTCCATCCTGGATGGTCAAGTTTCCGTCCTGGGGACGTCGCTTTTCCGCGGTGTCCAGATCCGCCAGCACTTTCACCCGTCCGACCAAGGCGTCTTCGGAGTCTCCCGGCACGGTCATGATCTGATGCAACTGACCGTCGATACGATAGCGGACACGCATCTGCGGCGAGTCCGGTTCTAAGTGAATGTCGCTCGCTTCGGCTCGAACCGCCCCCATCAAAATCGCGTCGAGCAGACGTACCACCGGTGCATCGCTGTCCTCCAAGTTCTCATCGCATTGAACCGTCTCGGAGCCGCGTTCGTCCAGCTCTTGAATGCGGATGTCGACAGCGGTTTGTTTGGCTTTGATCTTGTCGTCGAATGCCGATTCGAGCATCCGATCGATGTCCGCTTCCAGGCAGATCGCGGGTTCGACTTGATAGCCGGTCATCAACTCGATTTCACTGATCGCCTCCATGTCGCTTGGATTGACCATCCCGAGTCGCAACACTTTGTTTTGAAGCTGGACCGGAGCGACCTTTCGTCGACGTGCAAAGGACTCCGGCAGCAATCGAACCAATTGCCCGTGTGTGACGTGTTCGTCAAACCCGCAAAACGGCAATTCGTATTGTTCGGCGAGCGCCTTGCCCAACTGTTCCCGCGTGACCAAGCCGCGTCTGAGCAGAAAGACGCCCAGCTGCAATCGAGTTTGGCGTTGGTCGACCAACGCGGTCTGCAACTGTTGTTCGGTGATGACACCGTGTTCCAGCAAAATGTCTCCGATGCGACGAATTTTCACGCTGCTCATGTTCGTTCTGCTGGATCTCGGTGGGTCGCGATCGGTTCAGAAACGAGGTTCAGCAACGCCACCAATTTTGACTCCAGAACGACCGGATCGTACGGGGAGATCACAAAGCTCTTTGCGCCTGCCTTGTAGGCATTTTCGACCTCGACCAGGTCGCCGCGGCTGGAAATGCAAATGATCGGAATATGGCTCGTGCATTCGTCCGACGCGATTTTCTCCACCCAGCGAATTCCTTCACCCGTCTCCAGATCGAGATCGATCAAAACGGCATCCGGTAAACCTTCGGCGAGCGCCTCGGTCATCTCGTCGCTACTGCACACTCCCGTCGTCCGCATTCCGAGCAACTCGAGACGAAACACCGTGACCTCCAACACCGTTGGGTGGGCGATGTAGACCAGGATTTTCTTTGCTTCTGAATTCATTGCAGGTACGAAGGGACGCACTGAGATGGTGACACTGTCAAAACGCTAGGTTGCCGAAACCTGCGGTCAAACGCGGACCTGACAGTTGGCAAAGATCGCATAGAAGCCACCTGAGAACGCCCTCAAGCGAGGGAAAACCGTCAATTCGACATCCGAGTCGGCCGCCGCATGCGGGCGTGTCACAGAGTGCGACAGAGAGAAACGTTTTGTTCCATCGACACGTCCCGTGCTGTGTTAACTATGCAACCCTTCGCATCGTCCATCCCCCAGCGTCACATCACGTCAGCCATCCTTGTGGCTCTGATCTGCGTCTCAGGCTGTGGACCGGAGCAGCCCACGGTGACGGCACAACCTGAAGTCGCTCTTCCGCTGACCGCCGTCGATCACCGCGCGTCGGTGGCGCCGGTGATTTCGGATGCCGATGGGCCGAGATCCACAGAAGATGGTGTGACGGTGCAGCGACGGGTGGAGGAACCACCGGCGGAAGTTACCGTTGACGAAGGTGACGTCTCACCGATCCCCGATCACCTCGATTTCTTCATGCCGCCGAAGACGGCGACCGTCAAAGTCGAGGTTGCGACGTCGGAGCCGGAGATGGAGCAGTCGACGGTGCGGTTGATCGGATTCGTGACGTCGGATGCAGAGGATGAACATGCCACGCTGGCGCTGCTGCGGGTCGGCGGAAAACTGATTCCGATTCAAGCCGGTGAGGAGTTTGACGGCATTTCATTGCTTTCGACAGATAGAAAAAACAGGTCCGTCGAAATTCGGCACCTGGATGAGTGCATGACGTTGGCGATGATGGACCAACCCATCGAAAACCCAGCGGTGCAAGGGCTCGCGGTCCAACCCGTTCGACGCCGCGCGACAGCTCCCAAACCAACCACACGTCACTCAGCGGCACGCGACAACTTTCATCTGTCAGATCCAGAATTTGCGACTCCGCCGGAGCCGGACCTGGGACTGGGGGCAATTCCCGCAGGCATGGACCTTGAGCTTCCCGAGGAACTGCGGTTACCCGAGATGCCTGAATTGCCCGAGTTGGAGGGTTTGCCGGGCTTGCCCTGAGTCGACTGAGCCGCCAGCGAATTCAATCACACCACTTCACCGGCCAAATCCCGTGACGCACTGCATTCCACGTTGTCGACCACTGATCCTGATCGGATTCCTCGCGCTGTGGCCGATCACGACGGCCCAGGCGACCAACTATTACGTCCGCACGACCGGCAACGACAGCAACCCGGGGACCCATCGCAACCAGGCGTTTCGCACCATCACCAAAGCGACTTCTGTCGCCGGACAGGGTGACGTTCTCTTCATCGGTGCGGGAACCTATGACGAAAACGTCGTGATCAAGGGTGGCGGTGGCGCCACATCGAAGGCATGGTTGGTGCTGTACGCGGACCAGACGGGCACTTACACGGGCGACAAAGGATCGGTCGTCATCCGGCCCCAGGCCAAAACCTGGACGGTGCGGGTCTTCAACACCGGCAATGTCTTGTTTTATGGGTTCGCCTTCGAACGCAATGCAGCGCTCGAAGGCAGGAGCTACGGCAGTTTGGTCACCAATACGACCGGACACGCGTACTATCTGAACTGCAGCTTCAAGGATCTGACCTATGCCCTCCGTGATCTGGGCACGCACCAATTGCATGTCAGCGGATGCACGTTCACCGGTGTGACGTACGGCGTCTACGCGACGAGGATTGAAGCGACCAATGTCAGCAACTGCCAATTCATGGCGACACAATACGGATGCATCGGATACGACGGAAATGCACTGGCGGTGACCGGTACGCGTTTTTCGGATCGGATCAACGCCAGTGATGCACCGACGAAAACACGTGGCGTCTACGCGGTCCGCACGGGACTGTCGGTATCCCGATGTGAGTTCAACGGTAGCACGATCGGTGTTTATGGAACGGCATTAAAATCAGCCACCATCACGCGCAGCAACTTTCTGGACACGACGTCTTATGCCGCGCGTTGCGACGGCGAGTCGCTTTCGATGAGTCGCTGCACGATCAGGGGCGGGAATTATGGCGTCACGCTCGGCGACACGACCGGGAAATCAGCCGAGCTTTCTGATTTGCAAATTGAATCGATGCGTGTCGGCATCACCGCCCACCAAGGTGATTACGATTTCCGCAAAGTCGCGTTACGTGGGAACCGATTCGGCCTGTACCAACGCTCGGGAAACAAACGTTTGACGTTGTCGAAGAAAGATCGCATCGATTTCGTCGACAACGATTACGCCATCTATTCCAACCACGCCAAGGGAGAGGATGCCGAACTGATCCTGTCGGACGTGGACTTGAGCGGCAACAACCGTGGGCTGGTCAGCTATCGAACGCGCGTTTCGATCGACAAATGCACCTTCGGTGGCGATAAGATGGGCGCCTACCTGTCGGACAACAAGTCGGCCACCATTTCCGACAGCACATTCAACGGAAACCCCGCCGATGCGAACGCATGCACCTATGGGCTGTACGTCCGTTCGGACGACATCGAGGTCGAAAAGTGTCGTTTCGCAAACTCGCGATACGGTGTGATGGTCCACAACACGTCCGCAGCGGCACCCGTATTGAAGAAACTGACCTCGGAAGATCATACGGCCGCGGCGCTGTACATCCGTGGCGGCACCTGGACGTATGACGGGGCCGACAAACATACGTTTCGCAATTGTCCCCGCGGCGTGATCGCCAACACCGTCAAGTGGTCGATCAATCGGGTGACCACGAGCGATTCCTGCAAGTACCCGATCACGGACTACTACGGGGATTGCACGGTCATCGACACGACCGCACAAGGAACGACCAGCGGTTTCTATGCTTATCAGTCGCAAGCCGTCAACATCGACGGTTTGGAGGTGACGGCCTGCGGTTCCTACGGCGTGGTGCTGAACGATTGCCTGAACGTGCAAATCAACCGTTGTGTTGCCAATGGCAACGGTCACGGGATGTACGTCTACAGCAAACGGAACCTCCGCCCGGCAATCCGCAATTGCGAACTATCCGGCAACACCGGATACGGGCTGTTGATGACGGGAGCAACGCTTGATCCGTCGTCCACCGCTAATCTTGAGCTCAACAACAATCGTTACGGCCTGCGGGTCAACAATCAACCGTTGACGCTGTTACCGGCGATGAATGTCGTAATGACCGGAAACCAGTATGGCGTGCTGTGCCAAAAAGAGAAGCTGACCATGACGGGCATCGAGCTTGCCGGCAACGAAATCGGCGCGTATTGCTCCCGCGGTAGCCTGTCGATCGCGCAATGTTCATTGACCGCGACGCGTTACGGTGTACTCGCTTACCTGGACGGTGGGTGCGAGATCAGTGACTCCCGTTTCAACGACGCCGCCTACGGCATTTATCTGCGAGCCGTCGGAACGACGAATCTGCCGGTCCAAATCTCCAAGGCCGTCGTGACGGGGGCAACCGGCGCTGGGGTTTATGTCCGCGGCGATCCGGCGAACCCGTTGCCCGTGTCGATCCGCAACAGCAGCATTCGCAATGGCCGTCAGGGACTCGTCTTGAATCACACCCGTGCGACGGTGGACACGTTGCATGTCGCGGATTTGTCTAGCATCGGCATTTACCAAGCAAGCGGATCGGGGGCGATCCATGGCTGCTCGTTCGCTCGGTTGACAGGCAGTTGGGCGATCCTGGCAAGGGGCGACCGTTGTGACGTCTCTCAATCCACCATCCGTAGGGGGCGATACGGAATCGCATTGCAGACCGATCGGGGCGCGGTCACCAATACGGTGATCGCGGGAACGGACTACGGGATCTACTTGCGGGCGGCGGATGCGGACTACTCGATCGTGCACACGACCGTTGCCGCTGTGAAGTATTACGGATTGATTCGATACGAGGGCTCGACGACGATCCGCAATTCGATTTTCGACGCGACGTACTTTGGCCTCTACAACGCCCGTCCCGGCGGCACGTTCGACCACCAGTACAACGTGGTTCATGGGTTGCGTCGTCCGTACGTCAACAGCTCCGTGGGAATCGGCGAGACCAACGACCCGCCGCTCTTTGCCGATCCAGCCACGGGCGATTTTCATTTGTCGATGGGCTCACCGGCAATCAATTCAGGTACCGACTTGTCGGGTTTGGTTTCGATTGACCTGGATGGCAACGCCCGCCCGAGCTTTCAGGGTTTCGAGATGGGGGCGTATGAATTCATGGAACCGAGCGGCTCGATTCGCGTGTTGAAATGGGATGAAGTGGCGCGTTGATTCCGAAATAACGCCTCAAACGACAGCCCGCTCTCTGCCTTGGGCGATCAACCGCTGAGCGAAGCGAGACCGATTACTAAACGAACAATCGCCGCGAAAGTTGCCTTTCGCGGCGATCGATAAATCGTTGTCGATCTGGTTGCGGATGGTCTAGTTGTTCCGCAACAGTTCCTGAATCCCGTAGGTGAAGAACGTTCCCAGACCGAAGTTCAGCAGTTCTTCTTCGGGCTTGTACTGCAGGATCAGCGTGTCGCCGGCCTGGATGAGGGGGCGTGATTTGGGATCGTTAATGGCCTTGGTCAAGTCGATTTCGATGGCAACTTGGCCATTGCAGTCGGTTTTTCGAAGGATGAACAGTCGGCCCGGTGGAATGGTAGCGATCTGTCCGCCGATGCCTCCGACGCCTCCGCCGCCGCCGCGACCCACCGAGCCATAGACGCCTTGTCCAGCCAGAGCCATCGCTCCGAGTACGTCTAGGTCGTAGTCACGGGGCAAGGGGAACTGGCCACCGGGTAGCAATCCGCCGGTGTAGAAGATCTCCGTTGCCCGTGATTCGATGTAGACGATGTCTCCGTCTTTCAGAGTGATCTGCTCTTGGGTCAGGTTCGGAGATTCGCCGGGCGGAAGGCGCAATGGGATCTTCAAAATGTTCGGATCCTCGGGCAACTTCGGTAGGCAGGCACAGGGGTCAAGCATCGCCGCCTGACGTTGAGCGCGAAACTTCTTTAGGAATGCTTCTCTAGCTTCCTTGTTTTCCTTATTGGCTCGAAGCACTTTGACTTGGTTCTTGGCGTTCAGGCCCGGCAGGCCGCCGGTTTCAACCAACGCGTGCAGAATGTCGTTCTGATAGGCTCGCAGTTTGACGAGTCCGCCGGTCGCGCTGCGGTCGCTTCCGCCCAGGACGAACTGAGCTCCGACGCTCTGGTTCGTCAATCCTCCACCGCCGCCGCCATCCTCACGAACGACGATGACATCGATCGTCCGCTCTTTGATGACGGTCACGATGGGGCGTGCCTTCTCCGGCCGCAAGATATCGTTATCGATGTAGGCATCGCGAATCGCGTCGCGGACCTGATCGAGGGTTAAGCCATCGACGTTCAGCGGCTCGATCAAGGGCAGCGCCAGTGACCCGTCTTCCTGCACCGCGATCGGATATCCGATCGACGGCGGCAGGGTGCTTTCGGCATCGGGGAAGTTGACCGGCGGTGGTTCCGGTGGAGCGTTGGGCGGATTAAACGGCAGCACACCTTCGATGTACACACCGAGGATGTCGTCTGGACCGATCAAGTATTCACGCGGCGGTTCGAGCGACAGCGCCGAGATGTCCACCGGTACAAGATCGTTTTTGGGTTCGGCGAAGTACTGTTGCGGCAGCCGAGCGGCGGGCACACCATCAATCGGCTGTGTCAACGCGGAGCATCCGGTCAGCGAGCCCGCCATCAGCACGGCAGCCGCCGTCTTGGCACTGAGACACCGAAGGCCGGTGCGAAGGGATCCGAGCAGACCGCCGCGGCAGACCCGGCGGTCACCGAGGTCACGCCTGTCGGTCCGTGACAGAACTGGCCCCAAGTTAGTAATACTTTTATTCATCCCTGCACTCGTCACTGTAGGTTTTCAGCGTGGATTGAAGCGACCACTGGCTGCTGCTATTCAAACTTAAATGGAATCTCGTCCGAGGCGGCACTAGCCGTCTCGACGATCGCGTCAGCTGGGTGGGAAGGCCCTGATTGAGCTTGTGACGGATTTGTTTCCAAACTGGCGTCACTTGAAGGGGTGGGCATTTCGATCGAACCAAAAATCCCTTCGATCGCATCTTCACCCAGGGAGCCGGTCGGGCGACCAACATCCTCCAGGGTGTAAGTGGTTGCCGATTGACGCGGTACCAGGGTTGCCGCATCGACAAGGCTATCCATCTCGCTGCCGGTGCCCGGCCGATCGGAATTCGATTTCAACGCGGCATCATCCCCGATCGCGGGGGCACTGATCGCGGGGGCACTGATCGCGGGGGCACTGATCGCGGGGGCACTGAACGTGTCCGGATCGAGTTCCGGTTCACCGAGCTCGATGGCCGGCGGTGTCAGCGTTTCGGCCGGCAACGACTCAAACGGCGTTGTCGTCTCAATGATACGCGTCGATCCCGGGACAATGATCTCCGGTGGAATCGGTTTTCCATCGGGACCGAGCACGGGCTCGGCCTGCTCGGGCGTCGTGTTGGTATCAGCGGCTGGCGGCTGATGGGCAAACATCGGGGCTCGGCCCCAATACCCAACGCCGTCCTGTTCAGCCGCCTTGACTCCCATCGGATACCCGGCGAACCAAGCGTCGATCGCGGCCTGTCCACCGGGGGACTGGTATTTCCACCCCCAGTATTGGCTCGGCGCGACGCAGGGGATGCAGCCGTCGGAACCACTGGCCACGTCGGCATAACCTTCCAGGAAACCTGCTTTGAACTCGTTCAGGTGTGGACGGTTCTTGTAGCAGTGCTTTTCTCGCAACCATGCCTTTGTGGCAAAGACCTTGTTGCGATGGGCGAGCATGAACTCGTCCAGGTACTCCGCTTTACGCACCTGTCGATACGCGTTGGAGACCAACGAACATCCCGAGGCGCCGGCGAGCATGAAGGCTGCGGTCCCGGCAATGACAAACGATCGCAGCTGGCGCCGGGCCGTCCTGCGACGCTTCGGTCGTGCGCCGCGATCGCAGGTCGATTGCGGTGGTGTTTCGGAGTTGCGTCCCGAAGGAATCGGGTGGTGTTCGGGTGCGCTGGCCGCACGTGTTGAACGAATCGCCATTTGGCCCCCCTTGGCTGCTGGCGGAATTCGAAATTGGGTCAAGCATTTCGGGCAGCCCACCGGTTCATGGCGTACCGTCCTAGGGGTGTTTATCGCCGTAACGGTCGAAAGGATTTAGCCAAAACTGACGGAAACGTCAGCTGTAGGGGTTCTATCGCCTTTGTGGTCCGTTCTTTTAGTGACGAATCCACCGCCCGGGAGGGGATATCCGGGCGGGCTTTCCCTCCGATCGTTGCAAAGAACACCCAAAATGAAGATTCAAAGCATTCTCCAAATCGGGTTCCGTTTTACACTGAGTGCTTCTGTAATCGTCGGGTAAACTGTGATGACCAACACGTTTTCCCCACGGGGGGGACGAGTCAGACGGTCAGCTTCGACGTTTCGACTTTTTTAGCCGCATGATAAGACACCAATGATTTGGTTGACCCTGGTTTCGCTCCTTTGTTCCGTCCTCGCTGCGACAGTACTGGTCCCGGTCGTTCGATCTATGGCTCGCCGCGTCGGAATGGTGGATGCGCCTGACGACGAGCGCAAGCTCCACCGAGAACCCATTGCGCTGTGTGGTGGCGTGGCGGTGTTCGGCTCCCTGTTGGTGGGATTCGTCAGCACGATCCTTTATGACCGGTCCTTCGGCGACTTTGACTTGGGATACGTTTCGGCGCGTTGGTACGGGTTGGTGTTCGCCGCCTTCGCGATCCTGGTCGTGGGATTGATCGACGATGCCTGGGTGATGCGAGGACGCCAAAAGCTGCTGCTCCAGATCCTGATCATTTCCGCACTCGTAGGCAGCGGTACGGTGGTCGACAAGATCGGCCTGATGGGCGTTGAGATCTACTTGGGGTCGCTCGCCTTTCCCGTCACCGTGCTGTGGTTGCTGATTGCCGTCAATGCGCTCAATTTGATTGACGGGGCCGACGGAGTGGCGACTACCGCCGGATGTTTCATCAGTCTGGGACTGGCCGTACTCAGCTGGGAGCACGGCACGCCGCTGGGATGTATTTTTTCCTTTTGCCTGGCCGGCAGCTTGATCGGGTTCCTGTTTTTCAACAAACCTCCGGCAACGATCTTTCTCGGTGACGCCGGCAGTATGGTGATCGGATTGCTGGTCGGCGTCCTTTCGGTGTGGGGCAGCGTCAAAGGTTCCACGTTGTTGGCATCGGCACCGGTCGCCATCCTGGCAGTCCCGCTGTTTGACTCCGCCGCCGCCATTGCCCGCCGCTGGTTGACCGGCAGAAGCATTTACGCGACCGATCGCGCCCACCTGCACCACCTGTTGCAAAAAAAATACGGGCATTTCGGCATGCTGTTCATCGTCGCCGGCCTCTGCTCATTGACCACGGTGCTGGCGATCGCATCGGCCCACTATGCCATGCCTTGGTTGGCGTTGCTCGGGATGATCCTTGCCGGCACGTTCCTCGTGGTGACGCGTTCATTCGGTCACGCGGAATGCCAGCTGTTGATGATGAAAGCCTCTCACATGACGCGATCGTTTTTTATCACGCCGCGGCAATCTTCGCTCGAAAAGAATCACCGTTGTCTGCCGCTGCAAGGTAGCGGCGATTGGAATCTGATCTGGGAGCCGCTCGTCGATTTTGCCCAGATCCACAACCTGGCCAAGATCAGCATTGATCTCAATTTGTCGTGGCTGCACGAAGGCTATCACGCCAGTTGGTCAGACGTTCGGATGCCCGATCGAGACAAGCAGGTGCAAGTCCGATGGCCCATCGTGATCACGGCCGGACGCAACCAAAACACGGTGAATATCGGCACGCTTCACGTCGTCGCCTCCGCCACTTCGCCGAGAATTCACGAACGAATCGCGGATTTGAGTTTGAGGTTGATGGACCTTGAGCCGCAGATTCAGTTGATCATTGCCGAACTGGAACGGCAACACGCCGCACCCGCCGACGTGCGAGTGGCCGGAGTCGTGCCGGCACCTCGATATGTCGGCACCGAGCGGAGGGCAGAACCGGGGCCGCTTGTGCCCAGCCGTCACTGATCTCTCGCCATCATCGAAGCGGCTCCTTGATTCGTTCGACACACTTGAGCACAGCATGTCGACGAAAACCCCGCTGGGTATCTTCACCCCTGTCCTTCTCCAGTTCACCGGTGTCTGGGACAATCTTGAACGCCCGGGTCGCCGAGACTCGCACCTCAGTTGGGGGTCATTCCCGCACGATCGGCACAGCAAGCAAAAGCGTTTCGCTGCACATCGAAGGCGGGATTGAATGGGTTCGGCGGTCGGGTTGCTCATTGAAGTCTGGCTGTTACGCCGACACAATTTGTAGCCGACAGGCAAAACAAGCCGACTACGCAAACTTGGCGTTGTGAATCGGCCCAAATCGTGTTGGAACAAAGGTCGGGTAATCACACGCTACCCCCATCCAAGGGCCGTGTGTCACCCACGTGGACGAAGTCCGCGCTAATCGAAGCGCCCCTTCACTTAACAATCTCCGCCGCCTCGTTCAAACTACGTTCATCGCATTTCCAATCCACCCGCCCAAACACCACTGGGGGTGATCCCAATGCCAATTCTCGCGAAAGAACCCGATCGATTTCCCAACGATCTACTCGCGTCCGACCAAGCGAAACTCTCCCGCTGGTGGTTGCTTTACACCAAGTCGCGGCAAGAGAAGCAACTGATGCGTCAGCTCCGCCAGTTGCAGGTCCCGCACTTCGGTCCCCAGATCGAGCAGCGGCGACGCTCTCCCAACGGCCGCATCCGAACAAGCTATGTGCCGCTGTTCAACAACTACGTGTTTCTCTGTGGCGGCGATGAATCACGCTACCAGTCGATCTGCACGGGTTGTGTCCAAAAGGCGACCGAGATCACGGATGTGGAACCGCTGATTTTCGATTTGACCCAGATCAGTGAACTGGTCGATATCGGCGTCCCGCTTTCGGTCGAAGGCCGGTTGCAGCCGGGGCAGCAGGTTCGTGTCAAGAACGGTTCCTTCGCTGGGTTCGAAGGCGTGGTGATTCGCCGTGATCAAGAGACTCGGCTGCTGGTTTCGGTCCGATTCATGGACCAAGGCGTCAGCGTCAAATTGGACGATTGCCAATTGGAACCTCTCGGCAGTGCCCCCGAACCCCAAGGCAGCGACGCCTGAATTCCGCTTTTGGTCACTGAATCTCCTTTCGCGATGGACAAACGATGACAACAACGATCGATCCCGTTTCCAAGATTTGCTGTATCGGAGCCGGATATGTCGGCGGCCCCACGATGGCAATGATCGCACACAAGTGCCCTCATATTGACGTCAAGGTCGTCGACATCAACGCCGATCGGATCGCGCAATGGAATTCAGACCGTCTGCCGATCTACGAACCGGGCTTGGACGAAATCGTTCAAGCCAGCCGCGGCAAGAATCTGACGTTTACGACCGAGATCGATCAGGCGATTCGCGCCGCCGACATGGTCTTCATTTCGGTCAACACACCGACCAAAACGTTTGGTGTCGGGGCGGGTCGAGCGGCGAATCTCGAGTTCGTTGAGAAATGTGCCCGACGCATCGCCGAGGTTTCCGAAGGCCACAAGATCGTGGTGGAAAAATCGACGTTGCCGGTGCGTACCGCCGAAGCGGTCAAACGGATCCTGTCCAACACGGCCAACAACGCGACCTTCGACGTTTTGAGCAATCCAGAGTTTTTGGCCGAGGGGACGGCCATCGAAGACTTGCTGGAACCCGATCGAGTGCTCATCGGGGGGGAACGCCCCGAATCGATCGAAGCGCTCGTCGACATCTATGCCAACTGGGTTCCACGCGCCCGCTTGCTGACGACGAACTTGTGGAGCAGCGAACTTTCGAAGCTGACGGCCAATGCGTTTCTCGCCCAACGCGTCTCGTCCATCAACGCCATCAGCGCCCTGTGCGAAGCCACCGGGGCGGACGTTGATGAAGTGGCCGCCGCGATCGGAACGGATTCTCGCATCGGACCCAAGTTTCTCAAAGCCTCGGTCGGTTTCGGGGGCAGCTGTTTTCAGAAGGACATCCTAAACCTGGTCTACCTGTGCGAGTACTTCGGTCTTCCCGAAGTCGCAGCCTACTGGGAACAAGTCGTTCGGATGAACGATCACCAAAAACAACGCTTCGTCACGCGAATGGTCCGAACGATGTTCAACACCGTCTCGGACAAGAAGATCGGCATTTGGGGATTCGCTTTCAAGAAAGATACCAACGACACGCGTGAATCGGCATCCATCTACGTCTGCCGCGATCTGTTGTTGGAAAAGGCCCGTCTTTGCATCTACGACCCGCAAGTCAGCGAGCATCAAATCCTGAACGATTTGGAATACGTGTTTACCGAGGGCGACAACAAAATCAGTGAAGCCAAACGCGAACTGATCGAACAACACGTGACGTTCGCCTCGAGCGCTCAGGAAGCCTCCAGCGACGCGCATGCGATCGCCATCTTGACCGAATGGGATGAATTCGCGGATGCCGATTTTGACGCGATCTATTCAACCATGAAAAAGCCGGCGTTCGTGTTCGACGGCCGCAACCGACTGAAAGACCTGGCGCTAAAGGCCAAGGGATTCGAGTACCACGGGATCGGATTCTAAACATTTCGATCCGATCAGTACCTCTGCCGCGAAAGTCATCCCGGCTTTCGTTTTCGACTTGATGACCTTTCGCACACCGAAGTCGTAGCGGCTTCGCGAATTGACCTAACGCAAACGTTTCAGCCAATGACTTCGGAACAACTCCCCAAGGGACGAATCTATGTCGCCGGTCATCGTGGGATGGTGGGCGCCGCCGTTGTTCGTCATCTGCAACAACTCGGCATCGATGGCGATGACCTGATCACCCGCGACCGGAGCGAATTGGATTTGATCCGGCAAGCGGATGTCGAGTCTTTCTTCGACGCCGAGCGACCCGATGTGGTCGTGTTTGCGGCGGCCAAAGTTGGGGGCATTCACGCCAACAACACCTATCCGGCCGAATTCATCTATGACAACCTGATGATGGCGGCCAACGCGATTCATGCCGCGTATCGGTTTGGCACCGCCAGATTTCTGTTTCTCGGCAGCACATGCATCTACCCCCGCATGGCTCCCCAACCGATGCCCGAAGACTGTCTGCTGACCGGTCCCTTGGAATCGACCAACGAAGCGTATGCGTTGGCGAAGATCAGCGGATTGAAACTGTGTGAGCACTACCGAACCCAATACGGTGTCAAGTTTCATTCCGCCATGCCGACGAATCTTTACGGCCCCGGCGACAATTATCATCCGGAAAACTCACACGTGATGCCGGCGATGATTCGTCGTTTTCACGAAGCGGTGCGTGACGGATTGGATGAAGTGGTGGTCTGGGGGACCGGCACACCGAGACGCGAATTTCTGCACGTCGATGATCTGGCCCGAGGGCTGATTCATTTGGTCAATTTGGACCAGCCGCCAAATCTGGTCAATGTCGGCACGGGAACCGACATTTCGATCCGGGAATTGGCCGAATTGATTGCCGGAACCACCGGATTCGACGGTAAAATCTCTCAGGATACCTCCAAGCCCGACGGCACCCCGGTCAAACGCACCAACATCGATTTGATCAAATCAACGGGTTGGCAGCCGCGCATTGACCTGGAAACCGGCGTCCGAAAAACCTACGAAGACTTTTTACGTGCGACCCAATCCGGCGCGCTGCGGGCAGTCTGACCTGTCCGGCGGCACAAACGTGACGTGCCCCGCCGTATCCAAAATCCACACTTTCTTGCTATCAATTCGACGGCGAAACGAACCATGAGCAACGCATCAGGCAATTCAAAGACGGCACTGATCACGGGAATCACCGGCCAAGACGGATCGTACTTGGCCGAGTTGTTGTTGGAGGAAGGCTATGTGGTCCATGGCATCGTCCGTCGCAGCAGCACGTTCAACACCGATCGGATCGATCATATTTACACCGATCCGCACAACGCCGACGCGCGGTTGTTTCTGCATTATGGCGATCTGACCGATGGACAGAACTTGACGAATCTGGTGCTCAACATTGAGCCCGACGAGATTTACAATCTGGGTGCCCAGTCCCATGTCCGGGTCTCGTTTGACAGTCCGGTCTATACCGTCCAGACGACGGCCGTCGGCGCGTTGAACGTGCTCGAAGCCGCCCGCCAACTGAACCGCAAAAAGCCGACTCGGGTGTACCAGGCATCGAGCAGCGAAATGTTCGGCGATGTGTTGGAGACGCCGCAAACCGAAAAGACTCCGTTTCAACCGCAAAGCCCTTACGCCTGTGCCAAGGTTTACGCGTTCCACCAGACGGTCAACTATCGCCACGCCTACGACCTGTTTGCCTGCAACGGGATTCTGTTCAACCACGAGTCGCCTCGTCGTGGAGAAACGTTTGTCACGCGGAAGATCACGCGCGCGGCGACGCGGATCAAGCTGGGGCTGCAAGACAAACTGTACTTGGGCAATTTGGACGCCAAGCGGGATTGGGGCTATGCCAAGGATTATGTGCGCGGGATGTGGCTGATGCTGCAGCACGACACACCCGACGACTATGTGTTGGCGACGGGCGAAACGTACACGATCCGTCAGTTCCTCGATTACACCTTCGAACACCTCGAGCTGGACTGGAAAGACTACGTCGAGACCGACCCGCGTTATTTCCGTCCGACCGAAGTGGATCTATTGCTCGGCGACTACAGCAAAGCCAAAAACGTGCTCGGCTGGGAACCCGAAACCAGCTGCAAAGAGCTCGCCAAACTGATGGTCGACCACGACTTGGAATTGGCGAGAAACGAAGCGGCACAGCGAACGATCGCCTAGAACTCTGGGCGATTACACAGCTTGCACTTTTCAGAACCTCGCACAAGCGTGCTAATCAATCGTCCTCCTTCGTCTTGGTATCTGTTCGTACCAGCGTTGCTGCTAATCATTCTCCCGGTGGCAATTGCGTTTGACTTTGGAGGCGTATTGTGGTGGACGCACTACGTCGCCAGCTTGGCGACGTCGACCATCATCATCTGTTTGCTTCCTTCATTTCTGCAAAAAGAACTTCCCAACAGCAAGGCTTTTCTGGTTCTGGCTCCATTGATTTGCTGGTGCGGATTCTCCTATTGGCAATGCACGGTACTTTCAACCGACTGGGTCGCAACCCTTTCCAATGCAACAGAATCGGCACATCGAGAATGGGCTGGTGATATCCTTGCGAGAGCGACACCCGAGGGGTTAGACCGCCAGGCCGAGCTGATTCCGCTGTCGGTGGATCCGGAGAGCACCAAGCATTATGCGACTTTGGCACTCCTTTTGATTCCCTACGTGGCCTCTGCGCTGCTTGTGTTTTGCAGGCCGGAGTGGGCGAAATGGTTGCTGCTGATAACGTCGGGCGCGGTCGCGTTTCATGTCGCCTACGAATTTTGGTGTCAGCTATTTCCCGAGCACTCGATACGCGGCACGCCCCCAGGTCAGATCGACCTTGGTTTTGGATCCTACGTCAATCGAAATAACGCTGCGTTGCACTTGAATCTTGGACTGTCCACCAGTCTAGGCTTGCTCGCATGGCGAATCGCGTCCCAGAGACGATTAGGGTTGGCGAACGATGACTTTGATGTGGTTGACGTCGTGAATCTGCTTGCAAGCAAGCTTTCAATCTATGCCTTGATCACAACGTCATTGTGCTTCGCAGGGCTTTTTGCCTGCGGGTCCCGTTCGGGCATTCTTGCATGTGGCGTTGGTCTCGTCGTGCTGGCAAGCCGTTTTCGCATCCGCAGAGTGGGGGTGTTCGCTGCCGCATTGCTGGGCATCTGTGGACTCGTGGCTTGGCTGCTAGTTGCTCCCAACAATGACGCAACAACACTCAACCGAATCAGCGAAATCAGTTTGAAAACTGGGGCAGGTATCTCCAGTGATGACCGCTGGTCGCATTGGCGTGATGCCACCCGAGCCGCCGCCGCTTACGCTCCGACCGGGTCTGGATTGGCGACTTACGCCTACGCCTATTTGCCATTCCAGGCAGACGGCAGTGAGTATTGGTTCCACCATGCAGACAATTTGTACTTGGAGCTATTCGTCGAGCAGGGGCTGGTCGGATGCACGTTGGTAATCGTGATGGCACTGATGTTGATGCGCGCACTTCAGAGGCTGGGACGCTCCGAGGAGCCTGTCGACGTTGGCTTGTATGTTGCGATGATCTTTGCCGGGACTGCGACTGCATTATCGCAAGTTTTTGATTTCGGACTGGCGCTTCCTTCCAATCTGTTGTTCTTTGCATTGCTTGCGTCCGCTGCGTTTGCGCGTTCAGTTGGGATGGGGCAACAGGTCCGTTGCCCGGTTACCCTGAAACTAAGGCTGGGAGTCTATCTGCCGGCAATCATGCTGTTGGTAGCAGTCGCAATTCATTCCGCGATTGGGTTGTATTCTGATGCCACACTGGCAACGCGCCTGCAGATCGCGGAGCTTGAGTATCAAACTAACAAGCACGACAGAATGAGAATGCGTGCTCTTGCAGAAAAGCTTGCTGAGCAGAGCACAAGGAGCGAGTCAGCGGATCTGTACGATCTTGTCAGTCTGGCACAGTTCCAGGCTGCTCGGCTTGAAGAGTTGCATCAGGAGGACATCCAGGATCTCCAAGCCTATGCCGAAGCGTATGCCGCAACAAGTTTGACAAATCGCAGGTTGCAATCGCGGGAACAGGTGGGACAGTCACCTGAGGACAGAACATCAAAGCGAGACGGTTACGAAGCAAGTTTGGCTTGGACGATGAAGAGCTTGGAGATGCGGCCGCTCAGCCTGAAACCACGGTCCATGATCGCCTACCTTGATTTCATTCACCAAGACGCTGAATTGACGCGACGAACGCTGATCCAATTGGCCGAACTGCAGAAACGCTTTCCAAGGCAGTTGCTGCGTATCGGAAAGCTCTCGTACGAAAGCGGGTTCAACGAGCTCGCCGCTGAACTATTTCGTACGGCCCTTGAGCTTGATCCGCAGCAGACAACAATCGCAATCGAACTCCTCAAAGGTGCACCGCAACTCAGCTTGTTGGAGGTGATCCCCCAACGATCGGTGAACCAACGATTAGCCGCCAGCGCAATACTTGATCGAAAGCTTGACGGCCAAAAAGTCGCTGCCGATGCTGACGCGTTTCTGCGGCAGAGCGTTTCGCATTTTCGATGCGACGAATTGTCGTCCGCGCATGACCGTTCTCATTGTCTGCAGATCCTCGCGACGATGCATTTCTCACTGGAGAATCACACTGAAGGACTCGCCGCGTTAAGAGATGCGACCGAGGCCCTGCCCGCAGACTATTCGACGAGGATCACGTTGGTGGAAAAGCTTCGTGAATTGCAACGGTACGACGATGCGTTGGCTGAAGCTCGTCTCGGCCAATCCCTTTTTCCGTCCAATTCTCGTTTTAACGCCCTGATTGATGCAATGCGTGACGAACGCATCCGTCGTCGGGATTCCGAAGCCAATCCGCGTCCACTTTCGCGGCCGCAAAACTGAGCGACGATGGCTCAGGCCCCTTGCCGGCCCAATTCGACTTGATCAGGACCCAACCACATCGAACATGATTCATGCAATAATTCAGGCTCGAATGCTGAGCTCGCGTTTAAGAGGCAAGTCGCTAATGTCCGTCGGCGGCAAACCGTTGCTCGCTCGTGTGATCGAGCGTGTTCGGGCGATCGAATCGATCGATCAGGTCACCGTCGCGACAACCACCGACATGGCGGATGATCCGATCGACGCAATGGCGCGACATCTCGGGGTCGGTATTTGTCGCGGCGACCGCCAGGACGTCCTTGATCGATTCAGACAGGCCGCCGAATTCAACGCCGATGATGACTGCATTCTCCGGTACACCGCGGACAATCCGATCTATGATCCCGGCGTGACGCAACTGGCGTTGAAGAAACATCTCGAGTCAGATTTCGAGTACACACATATCGACGGCCTGTCGCACATGGTCCCGGAATTCCTTTCGGTCGGAGCTTTGCGTCGCGCCGCCGAGTTGGCCAGCGAAGACTACGATCGGGAACACGTCACTCCGTTTATCCGAAAGCACACGGATCGGTTTCGTTGCCAAACGCTCGCGGCCGATTTTGCGGGCTTGCGTCCGGAGTTGGATCCCCACCTCACGATTGACAATCAGGAGCAACTCGAAGTCTTTGAATCAATGCTCTATGCCCTCGAACCGAAGATGGAGACTGTCGACATTCAGGCGTGTTACCGCTGGCTTGATTTCAGGCGGGCGGGCCTTGAGTCTGCAGCGAACGCCGTCGTTAAGCAATCAGACGATCGCAGTGGTCAGGAATCTGGTTTTCATATTGCCGGCCGCAGCATCGGTCGGCGCTCGCCATGTTTTATCGTTGCCGAAATTGGGCAGAACCACAACGGACAGATGGGGATGGCCAAACGTCTGATCGACGTCGCTGCCGATAGTGGCTGTGACGCAGTCAAGTTTCAGAAACGCGACATCCGCTGGGAATTGACCGAAGAGGCCTACAATCGGCCATACGAAAACCCGAATTCCTTTGGGAAAACGTATGGACAGCACCGGGAGTTTCTGGAGTTGGATGAAGACCAACACATCGAACTTCGAGAATACGCAATCGCGAGGGGCGTCATCTACTTTTGCACCGCATGTGACCCCCCGTCGGTCGACTTGATGCAACGCGTAGGCAATCCCGTTTTCAAGATTGCATCACGCGATATCACGAACATTCCGTTGCTGCGCAAGGTTTCAGAAACGAATAAACCGGCGATCATTTCAACCGGGATGGCGGGGTTGGAGGAAATCCAAGAAGCGATCGAAGCGATCGGTGGAACTCGTCGTAATTTGCTGATCACGCATTGTGTCTCGCAATATCCCACCGAGATCAAACACGTCAATTTGCGTGCAATGGAGACGATTGAGAAGCAGTTCGGGTGTCTGGTCGGCCTATCAGACCACACGACCGGGATCATTACATGTGTTGCCGCCGTTGCCATGGGAGCGCCGTTTATCGAAAAACACATCACGCTATCCCGGGCGATGCCTGGAACCGATCATGCCGCTGCGCTCGAAGAGGAAGGGCTCCGACGGATGGTTCGCTACATTCGAACGGTTGAATTGGCAATGGGAGACGGCGAAAAAGCTTTCTTGCCCGAGGTCGAATCGGCAAAAGTGAAACTGGCAAGAAGCCTGACGAGTGCGGTCCAGATCCCCCGCGGAACAGTGCTCGAGGAAACGCATCTGATCATGAAAAGTCCTGGAGACGGCATCCCCTGGAATCGTCGTGAAATGGTGGTCGGTAAACGGGCTCGAGTTGATATTCCGCCCGACTCCACGCTTCGAACAGAGGATTTTCAGTAAGCGATGAAAGGCCTGATTTTTGATAACGGCGACATCTTGTTCGATGCCTCGCGGTGGCGGCGGTGGCTGGCCGATTATTTGACGCGGCACGGCAATCCCGTCACGTATCCCCAACTCGTTGCGATCTGGGAAAAACATCTGGTCTCTGTCTATCGTGCAAAACGCGACTACTGGGTTGCCTTCGTCGACATGCTTTCCGAGTTGGGCATCCCCGACGACGTGCACTCAAATATCATCGACAAAGCCAAGGCAAAGGGTGCGGAACTACAACAGCAACGCCAACCAATGCCGATGGTTGTCGAAACGTTGGCAGCCTTGTCCGACCAAGGCATACGTCTAGCGGTCCTGTCTGACAGTGAAAGCGGCGAAGTCGGCGTCAGAAAGATTTTGCGACAACTTGGCGTCGAATCCAATTTCGACGCCGTCATTTCGTCGGCCGATATTGGCCTTGTCAAACCCGAACCCGCCGCCTTTCAAGCGGCTGCCGACGCCATCGACCTTGCAATCGCCGAGTGCGGATTCGTGGGGCACGACGTCGACGAACTGCAAGGTGCGCGTGAGATCGGATTGTTCGCCATCGGATACAACTTCGATCCCGACGCGCCCGCAGACGTTTACATTCAACATTTTGATGAGCTAATCGAGCTCGTGAACCGACAATGAACCCCACGAAGAATCTCTCCGTTCTGGTCGTCGGATTCGGATCCATCGGAAACCGGCACACGCAGAATCTATTGGCCATCGGTATCGACAAGATCACGGTGCTTCGCAGGAAGACTCACAACGTGGCATTTTCCACCCCTGAGCCTTGCCGCGTCGTCCATGATCTTTCCGCGGCAATCAAGTCCGCTCCCGATTTAGCGATCATCTGCACTCCCAGTTCGCAACACGTTTCGGCCGCAACGCAACTGATTGCCGCTGGCATCCCCGTGCTGATCGAAAAACCGCTCCACTGGCAGGTCGACGACGACGTTCGAGAGCTTGTCAACCTTTCGCAAAACTCTGACGCCGGTCGGCGATCGGCGATGGCCTATTGCATGCGCTACCACAACGCGTATTTCACCGCTGCGACAGAGTTGGCCGACGGACGAATCGGTCGTTGCCTGTATGCCAAGGCTTGGTTTGAAGGTTACCTTCCGGACTGGCACCCTTGGGAAGACCACCGGCAGACGTACGCGGCGCGTTTGGACCAGGCGGGAGGGGCCTTGAGGACTTTGGACCACGAAATCGACTTTCTTAACTGGACACTCGGCCCCGCCGTGGAGTCTCTCGGAGTGCGAAACAATTTGGGGGCGATTGGGATTGAAGCTGACGAAGTCGCACACGTGATCTCCAGACATGACGAGAACGTATCCAGTCAACTCACCTTGGCGTTTTGCCGAAAGCCGGCGTCACGCGGGTTTGAATTTATTGGCACAGGGGGCATACTTCGGTTCGATCACGTTGGTAATCAACTTTCGCATCAACACCCCAGTGGAAAAGTCGACGTCCTCGTCACCTGCGATGCCAATGACATTTCGGAAATGTATGTCGCCCTCTTGAACGATTTTTTGGCACAATCGGGTGTCGAAGCCGAACGACCGAAACGCCTGCCCTCGATCGGTGCAGGGGTGGACTGTCTACGCGTCATTGATTCCATCGGTGCGTCGTGACGCTCAATACAATTCCCAACCCTCGATTTTGATACTGAAGGACCAAGATGTCCCTGATCGACAAACTTTTTCGTCTTGACGGTCGCGTCGCAGTTGTCAATGGCGGTGCAGGTCGAATCGGCAGTCGCATTGCCGAGGTGCTGGTGAGTGCCGGTGCGCACGTAGCGATTTTGGACCTGGATGAGGCAGCCGGTCGACAGCAGGTCGAACGGATCTCGCAAGACCTTGACTCGGATTCACGCTGCGGAACCTGTCATGCGTATGTCGCCGACAGCACGGACCCCGAATCATTGCAAGCGGCACAGCAGCAAATCGAAGCCGACCTCGGTGCGGCAACGATCTTGTTCAATGCAACGCAGTTTAGGGGGACTGGATTTTACGGCAGCGACCCGGCCGATCATCCACTTGACGCTTGGAACAAGGTCATGGAGGTGAATGTGACGGGCGTTCTACTGGCCTGCCAAACGTTTCATCGATCGATGAAGTCGCAGGGAGGCGGCGCCATCATCAATCTTTCGTCGACCTACGGCGTTGTCTCTGCCGACCCTCGCATCTATGGCGATTCGGGGGTCAACTCTCCCGTTTCCTATGGCACCAGCAAGTCGGCCGTGTTGAACATGACACGATATCTTGCAGTTCACTGGCGGGAACATGGCATTCGAGTGAACTGTCTCGTCCCCGGTGGAGTGTTTGACAATCAGGGTGAAGAATTCGTTAAAAACTACTCGTCTCGTACACCCTTGGGACGGATGGCGCGGGCCGATGAATACCAGGGCGCCGCACTCTTCATGGCAAGCCCAGCATCGTCCTACATGACGGGCTCCATCGTGACCGTCGACGGCGGATGGACCGCTTGGTAAGGCAGATCAAACAGTGTTAGAAGACTCGACGTGCCCGTATTGCGGGTCCGAACGCTTGCGGTTGGATTACTCGCTTCCATGGGGCGACGAGCGATTCAGTGGATATGAAATCGTCTCATGCCGGTCTTGTCCGTTTTCGTTCGCCAGCCCTTTCCCGGATCCGGAAACGCTTCGGCGACTCTACGACAGTCTGGAGTATCAAGATACCGACAGGAAAGGCGGTAACCCCACGTCGCTGTCCCCGACCGAACTCGACGCTCTGGTCGCCCGTGAATCAGCGTTTTACGACAAGTACTCGGAGTTGTTCGGCTCCACTGGAAATGTTCTCGATATCGGCGCCGGATGGGGATTGCTGCTGAAACATTTTGAGCATCGTGGTTGGGATGCACACGGAATCGAATTGTCGAAGGTCCAAGCGTACTTTGCACGCCAACAACTTCTGCTCAACGTGCATCAGGCGTCAGTGGACGAACTGCATTTGCTTGAATTGCCGCAGTTGGATCTGGTCGTGATGCGGCACACCCTGGAACATTTTTCCGATCCCCGGCGCGTGCTCAGCATGATCGGACAACGGTGCAACCGTGAATCACGACTGATCATCGAAGTGCCCGACTATCACAGTTACGACCGGCGGGCGTACGGCAGATCGTGGCCGGCCTTTGGTCCTTGGCATCTCTGGTACTTCTCTCAAAAAAGCTTGACACGACTGCTCGCCGATACCGGCTTTCGGCCATTGCGATTTGATCGTTTTCTCAGTGATCGAGTGTGCGCAAATCCCGCATCCCTGACAGCGAGAATGATGCGCAAAATAATTAACCGGGTCGGCGGAAAACATTTGTTTTCCGGGCGTAGCATCGGCGTCATCGCGGAAAAGATTGCCGAGGGGCAAGATTGATCAAAAACTTGTATAAGAACGTCCGGGACTTCGGTCTCTTCGATGGGGTTGGATTGACCCTCCGAAATCCGGCCGGCGAAGTCACCGTCACACCTCGCAGATTGGGACGACGGCTTGCCATTCGACCGGGAACCACGGATCTGCAGGTGGTGCGTGAAATCTTTTCGATGGGAGTTTACGCGCTGCACCCGTTGCGCAAGATGTGTCCGCAGTTCGCCCCTCGACAGATCGCCGATTGCGGAGCGTATGCCGGATACAGCAGTTGCTATTTCGCCGATCGCTATCCAGACGCCAAGGTTCTTGCCGTCGAGCCACAGTCCGACAACTTCGCGTTGATGACGCGCAATACGGCACAATTCTCAAATATCGAACCGATCAACAAGGCACTCTGGTACAAAACGGGGACGGTGTCCTTGGGCAATCCCGCGGCTGAAAAATGGGGATTCGAGTTTGAGGACGCCGGCCCGACAACCGATGCGCAGGCTCCGATTCCCACCATCACCATACCCGAGATCATCGAGTGGGCAGGCGGGGAAATTGATCTGCTGAAAATTGACGTCGAGGGTGCCGAACGCGAGGTGTTTCAGCGCGAATGCGAATGGTTGGACCACGTCGGCGTCCTCATCATCGAGGTGCACGACGGCACACGTCCGGGTTGCTCTCGGGCCGTGTGGAAACAACTGATTGAACGTGATTTTTGCATGCTGAATCAGCACGAGAATTTGGTGTTGGTCAACGAAACGCTTCTTAAGGGATTTCGCCAACGTCAAGCGCGCGAGACGAATCGGTGACGAAACGCAACATTATCGACACGTTCCTCTTCAGTGAACCCTTCGAAAAGGATCTGCTATTGGCAAAGCTGTCGAGCGAGTCGCCCGGTGTGTCACGGTGGGTCATCGTGGAAAATGCCTACACGTTTCAAGGCGAACAAAAAGGAAATTGCCTCGCGGCGATTATCAACGAGGACGAGCGATTCGAACCATTTCGCGAACGGATCGAAGTGATCTCCTGTGACATTAAATTTCCGCCGATCGATCCGCACAAAGACCCAGACCAACAGGGTATCGAAGCCGAGCACCGGCAGCGACAGCAAGCATACATGTCGTTAACAAAGGTATGTGCAGAGGACGACTGGGTTGTGATCTCTGACACAGACGAAATCGTTGATTGTTCCGATCCGTCACGCCTTGAGTTGCTACATCGGCACATCGACCGCAGTCGGACCGGAATGTTACCGCTTCCCCGAATCCGGTATTGGTATGATTTTGACAACCTATGGCCGATGCGACGCTCGACCCCGATCGTCGCGGCGAAACGTTTATTCACTTCCGAGGAGACGATTGGTTGGTACCGGTTGAAGACGATCGGACGGCCCACCCGATGGGCGGAGGAGTTGGTATTTGAGTACTCGTTCTGTTTTTCGCTCGACTGGATCATCCGCAAATACGAGACCTTTACCCATCCCGGCTTTGAACTCAGTGAAATCAAGAATGCGATCCGATGCAATCGCACTCCGGTGGCCGAACGTCAAAGGTTGAGCATTAGCTTGGACGAATCGTTCTGGTTGCGCCCCGTCACCCTCTCCGCCCAAAATTCACCGACCTACATTCGGGAACATCTGGAGGACTTGAAAACGAATGTCGTGCCAAGCGACTTTGCAACGCATCGACGCACCTCGTTTCCCGAGCTCTTCAATCCGGCCGCACAATTGAGACACAGGTTGGGCAAACTGAGCCCCCGCCACCTGAGGCGACTCGCCCGGCGGTTGAAACAATCAAGAGAAAGCTGGTAATGATGATCCCCAAAGCGATTACCGATGCCGCCCGCCAATGGAAACGATCGCGACAGTGGCGACAGACGATTGGCCAGTTTTTTGACCAAATCGACTATCCCTCACCTGACCGGGGCCGCGTGCTGCATTACGTGGGGATTGGCGCGATGTATCAGACTCCGCTCGAGATCCTGATGTATCACGGGTTGCGAAAACGCGGCTATGAGGTGGACTATTTGATATACGACGACTCGCCCTGTCTTAATGAAATCACCACCAAAGCGCGCATTGATTCGGAGGGCTTGGAAGCGTTCTGGAAACGCAGCAGCAGTGATGCCTACGAGATGTTGCGACTGGGTAAGGTCGATTTCAAGACGATCCCACTGTCTCCGTTCGCTTCTGAGCGTGCCGCCGCTCAGAAATCGTTGGACGAGTTATTCCAATTTGAACACGACGGTATCGAATTTGGTCAGATCGTTCTAGGTTGCATGTATCGCTACTACAAGTCGCTCGAATTTGGCGAGGACGCCGATGTCGTCGCCAGGGGGATGCTGGAAACGGCATTGCGGAACTACGTCTGTGTAAAAAAACTCTGCCAGTCGCACAGCTATGACTTCGCAATGTTCTCCCATGGGATTTATGTGACATGGCAACCGGTCGCCGAGTTTTGTCAGCGAAATGGATTGGACTACGTCTGTTACGACCGTGCGAAGACACAAAACACTGGCAACTTTAATCTTAACCGACCCGCGCCGGACTGGAGTTTCCCCACAGCCTGGGATCGCTACATCGATCGGAAGTTGTCTGAGGACGAGTCTGACTGGGTTACTCAGTATCTGAAACAGCGCGAGTCCCAAGACGGGGATGTCTATAGCTACAATCCCGTCGGGCGTGCCGAGAATATCGCCCAGGAGAAGATGCGATTGGGAATCCCGCTCGATCGCAAAGTCGTGACGGTCTTTACCAATTTGATTTGGGATGCGGCCAACGTCGCCAGAGACATCGCGTTTGAAAGTTGCCTGGACTGCATCACCAAGACGATCGCGCATTTCGCCGGACGAGAGGGCGTCCACGTTGTCGTTCGTTCCCACCCGGCTGAAGCTGTATTGGGAACTGAGCAGCAATATGGAGGTTT
Source organism: Rhodopirellula sp. SM50 (assembly GCF_002289565.1). Classification (GTDB taxonomy): domain Bacteria; phylum Planctomycetota; class Planctomycetia; order Pirellulales; family Pirellulaceae; genus Stieleria. The sequence goes on from NZ_NTFY01000031.1 coordinate 149,568, forward strand.
GATTCGGTCACAGTTTGGCAACGCAATGCCAGGAAATGTCACGCTGGTCGAACCGGAAAACGAAGTCAACTCGTTCACGATGATAGAGATGAGCGATGTAGGTGTGGTCAACACATCGACTGTAGGACTCGAGATGGCTATCTCGGGCAAGCCCATCATCTTGATCTCGGAAACACATTTCAGAGGGAAGGGATTTACCTATGACGTTGAGGCGGCCGACGACTACTTCGCGACGCTCGAGATGCTCTTGGAAACCGGAACGTTGAAACCCAACCAGGTCCAATTGTCGCGCAAGTACTTCTTCATGATGATGTCACTGTACCAGCAGAAGCTGCCGACAACGTACGACGAGCGTGGACGATTCACCGGCTACATTTGCAAGAATTTTGAGCAGCTTGGTGACGACCAACCCGTGATGCGGATTCTGAATCAGGTTTGTGATCAATTGCCAACTGACTTTGTCTACTGGCCCGAATAACGTCTGCGAGGTCAAACAGGTACAGTGAGCGCAACCGATCCCGCTGACGGCAAACAAGACGGGCATAAGGACCCGTCCGATCCGCCGATCGCGTCCAAAACACTTTCGATTCGTTCGTTAGGGGTATTGACGAGCCTCGGCGGTTTGGGGGCTTTGGTCGGTCTGGTTCAGACGGTTGTGGTTGCCTGGATTTTTGGGGCGACACGTTCCATTGAAATCTTTTTTGCAGCGACAACTTTCAACACACTGTTGTTACAACTTGCCAGCTCGGGACAGGTCGGTGACATCTTCACACCGATCTTTCATGCTATTCAAAAACAGCACGGCACAGACTCGGCGCGTCGGGCGGTGTCTGCGATGACGAATATGATGGTGATCATCGCTGCCCTGCTTTCGATCATTGCCACCTTTTTCGCTCCGTTGATCGCCCGGTACCTAGTACCCGGTTTCAGTGAGTCGGACACACGATTGTGCGGGTATGTCTTTATGGCGACCGCACCGCTGATGGTTTTGCAGGTTTCTGCAGCAATGCTGGAAAACTTTCTGCGAGCCGAGCATCGTTACGGAATCAGCGAGACGCTCAATCTGGTCGGACGAATCGGCAATCTCGTCTTGCTACTTGTTTTAGGAAAACTGATTGGACTCTGGATTCTGGTGCTGGGGCTTTGGTTCGGAGCAGCCACGCAGTTGTTTGGACAAAGTGTCTACCTCTATCGTTTCGGATATCGCCACTCATTCTGTTTGTCGACTCCGCATTTCCAGACCGGTACGGTACTTCGGCAACTTCCCTTTGCCTTCACACACATCCTTTCGTCGCAGTTCTTTTCGTTCGCACTGACGGCATCCTTGTCCTATTTGCCGGAAGGCTCATATGCGGCGTACAACTATGCTCGGCAACTGGTTTCGAAGTTCCATGGCGTGGTGCAGCGTCCGATCAGTGTTCTCTTTTTTAACCGGTTTTCCCAGGCCATTGCCGAAGGGGCCAGTCGGGTTAGAGAGTATGCCGATCACGCGCTGGGATTGTCGATCGCACTGAACACCCTGTGCGTTGTTCCTTCGGCCGCCTCCGGTGATTTGCTTCTGATGGGGCTTTGGGGCAGTGAAAAATTCGCCGCCGAGACGGTCAAGGAGACCCACCTGATGCTTGTTGCCATTTCCTGCCTGTTGTATTTCAGCGGTCAATATCTGGTGACACGCCGCACGAATCTCGCCTTGAAGGTCGTCGCCCGCCAATTCCTGGCCTCCGGCGTCGTGCTACTGATTTCGGGCGGGCTCTGCTTTTTGCTTGTACCACGGTACGGCCTGATCGGGGCGATCATGGTGCAATTCATCTCCTCCATCGGGGTCGCGTTGTCGGCGCTTGCGGTTTTGTCTCGGGTGGACCGTTCGCTGGTCGCGGTCTTGTCGCCTCGCAAGATGCTGAGTTGGACGGTGTCCGCGGCCGCCGCAATTGCGATAACCTACTTGGCGAGACACGTTGTTGGGACCACCATGTCGTCCGGCAGATTGGAACTCCTTGCCAGTGGCACGGGGTTGGCATTGTTATCGTGCGTCAGCTGTCTTGTGTTTTCTTGGATGCTCGGTGTCCCCGAGTCGCGGGAGATATTCCGCATGGTGATAAAACGCTTGGGACGTCGGATGGTCGCTCACCATGCATGAGCACGGAAACGAAATGATTGCGCCGTCGAGGCTGCACCGTTGGACACGCGACATGTGGAACCTTTGGCTGGGAAAAGTGCCCTCACGTCGATTTCGGCGCCGATTGCTTCAGCGGATGCTCGGCACCAGTTCTTCTGCGGGGTTTGTCGGATTAGGTACTCGGTTTTACGACCCCTGGTCGGTCCATCTGCAGCAACGTGTGGTACTGAATGCCCAATGCATACTCGACGCGCGGGGCGGCGAGATCCGGATCGGTAACGACACGGACATTGGGATGGAAACGGCAATGTGGACGCTGCAGCACGATCCGCAATCGCCGACCCACGACACGATCGGCGGCCCGATCACCATCATGGATCACGTCTGGATCGCGACCCGAGTGACGGTGCTGCCGAATGTCACGATCGGGCGTGGCGCGGTTGTGGCCACAGGAGCGGTGGTGACAAAGGACGTTGCTCCCTCCACGATCGTCGCGGGCGTTCCCGCGAAGCCCATCGGAAGACGCGAAAACCCGTTGACGTATCAGCTGAACTACCATCCAAGATTTAGATAGCGGCGTGGCCGGGCCAGCTTGAAATTGCGTCACTTCGAAACGAAAACGATCACCGTCGGCTCATTTGCCTATGCGCCGGGATTTAATCCTTACCAACGCCTGTTTACCAACGCGTTGGAAGAAGCGGGAGTCAACGTACTTCGAATTCCTCCTGCAAAGTGGTGGCCGCTCACCAAGGCATGTCGTCGACCGGTAGATATTCTTCATCTGGATTGGCACTATGACTGGTACCGTGGAAAGAACTGGTTGACTCGGGAACTCAAGCGGGTCATGTATCATCACGGGTTGGCTCAGTTTCGACGATTGCCCGTGGTTTGGACCGCACACAACCTCGCCGCGCACGATGTGGACTTGGGGCGATCTTCCGCGGCTAACGATGACCACCGAATGACCCAGGCATTGATCAAACGGTGTCAGGGTATCATGGTCATGTCCGGTGCGTCCGAGCGGCTGCTGCGGGAACGTTATACGCTGCCGAAATCGATCCGCGTCGCAAAAGTCCCGCATGGTCATTACATCGACGCCTACCCGAACGTCGTTTCACATTCTCAGTCACGGAAGAAACTCGGATTGACTGACGCAGCTAACGTCTTTCTCTCGCTCGGCTCGTTACGCCCGTACAAAGGGCACCGTGAACTGATCGCGGCATTTGGTCAGATCGCGACTGCCGATGACCATCTGTTGATCGCCGGAAAATCGCTTGACTCATCCTACCTGGATTCGTTGACGGGGTGGATCGCCTCTCAGCCCACGTCGGTGCGCGACCGAATTGAGCTTCATGTCGGCGAGATCGCCGATGAATCCTTGCAAGACTATTTCGCCGCCGCCGACATAGCGGTCTTGCCGTTTTCGGATATTTTGAATTCCGGCAGCCTGCTGCTTGCGCTTAGTTTTGGACTTCCCGTTGTCGCTCCGTCCATCGGATCGATTCCGGAGGTCGCGATCAAGGAATACCATCAAGGGTATTCCCCGCAAGACTCGGGTGGACTGCAACGTGCACTGACCAATGCCCGACTTAGGTTCGGCAACTGCGGACAAATTCGCGAGGAGCGAATCGATCGACGTCGCGCTCGATCACAAGCAATCATCGACGAAACTCGAAAACGCTACAGTTGGAAAAGCTCAGCGGCCAAACTCGTCGAATTCTATCAAGAGCTTCTGGCTCAAAACTCGACGACACGGCATGCGTCAGATATCCGACAGAGGAATGAATTTTGAAGCTATTACAATCCAATAGCAATGACGAAGCTCTCGAGCAGGAAAAGCCCAGTTGGTTTGCGACGGCCTGCTTGGCGTTTTTTTTCAGTGTCAGCGGGTATTCCCTTCTTGCCGGGGAAGTGATCGACAGCGCGATCGCGACAAACGGAATTCTGTTGCTGGGTGTGGCAGCGGCCTTTATGCCGTACCTCTATTGCGGTCGCCGGTTCACAGCCAGACCCGCGTTGTCACAGGCCCGCGTTGCGATCGCCGGGATCTGTCTCAGCGCGCTGGCAACGGCTTTTTTTATCGTGATCGAAGACGAGACGCGAAGTGATGTTTTGAGAGTCTGTTTTTTCAAGACCGGTGGGCTGTGCGTGATGGCGGCCGCGGTGGCCTATGCGGCTCCCCTCTATCGCCCGCGAGAAGTGACATTCGCACTGTTGGCATTTGTTGCTAGTGAGCTATTGGTGATCTCCGCAAGTTTTGTGTTCCTTCATGTTGAATTCAACGCAAATACGATCGGTAGCCGCACGTCGACAATCGGCCTCATCACGGTGGCCTGTTTCTCTCCCTTCATCGTGCGTGCGGCGGGGTTTTGCGGATCGCTGGTCATTTCGATCGTTCTGCAATGCCGCACCAGCGCGGTGGCGACTGGGGCGACATTGATGATCGCGAGCATCGAGACAAAGAGCAGGCGTGCTCGATTTGCTGTGGTCATTAGCGTGATCTTGCTGGGAGGGATTCTTGGCATGTTTGCGGACGATGCGCAGCGTGAGATCAAACAACTCGCGATCCGGCATCTCGGTTCCAAGCACTTTGTGGCACAGTTTTTTCTTGGAGATAAGAACCGAGCAAAAATTGATAGCGACCTTTTGGATCGCGGACGTGTATGGAAAGCTTCGATCAAGCAAATCAAACGCCGGCCCGTGCTGGGGTTCGGCGTCGGAACGGAGATGAAACGTTTTAAGTACAGGTCACACAACGCTTACTTGAGCGTGGCCATTGAGGGGGGCATCATCTTTCTCATCGCATGGATCTTGCTTTATGTCCTGGCGTTGACCCGAATGCTTCACTGGGGTTGGTCAGAACAATTTGCCGATCTGGTGGCCGGGCGGGCGATGATCTACCTACTTTCCTACATGTTGCTCTCTGCGATGGTGGAGTCGTCGGGTCTCGGTTCAATTTCTTCTCCTGTCAATGTTGTCTTCCTTTTTCTGCTGTTTTGGACTTCACAGTGGTTCGACCCCAATCGTTTGTCGACCGAGGCCACATCATGGTCCTGATTGCGAGGGTCGGGACTGAGACCCGGGTCAAAAACAGTACACAAAACGCACCGTCATCGGGTTCAATTCATTGCAAGCTGTCAAAGTACTTTTTGTGACGCCGGTGTTCGGTGAAGTGCGGAATGGGCCCGCACTGTATGCCAACATTCTCGTACGGGCACTACAAAACGATCCCGACGTCGAGTTTCACATCCTGGTGCCTGAAGGAAGCGTTTCACGCGGGCAGTTTGCGGAGCACGGTGATCTTGCGGAATCGCGGATTCACACGTTCCCGACCAGCGCCAAGTCCTTCGCGTACTACCGCTCGATGCAGGATCGTGCGATCGACCTCCTGGGGACCCCCGCATTCTCAAACACGATTCTGCACGGCAACATCGCTCATGCGATGGCGCCAATTCTCCGGCATTCGAGCGTGAGTATTTTACAGATCAACGATTATGATGCGGCACGCGGATTTGTCGATTTTCTTCGCCACGCCAAGATGGGCGGTTTGCGATTTGCCGCCAGTTTGGCGTGGCGTCACCGACAGGAAGCACTTTCGATTGGTCGCGTGGATCACTTGATTTCGAATTCGCGTTTCCTGTTTCACGAATTGAACAGGCTCTATCGCATCCCTGAACGTGTTTCGCAGCGTACGATTCACAAAGGGGTCGATGTTTTAAAGTTCTCTGAGCCGCAGCCTCGCAGCCCACTGATCCCTCAGGGAGCGCAGCGCAATTTGGTGTTCGTAGGATCAAACTGGATCCGCAAGGGTCTTGATCTGGCGATTCGCGTTTTGGCTCGGCTTCCGGCCGATTACCAAGATTGCCATCTACTGGTGGCCGGAGAAACGACGATCGGCAAGCAGGAGATCATGCGCCTGGTTGATGAGTTGGGCGTTGGTGATCGCGTCCACTTCTTGGGATCGATCTCACGCCCGGATCTGCCCGCCTTGCTTCAACACTGCGACGTATCTCTCTTGCTCAGTCGGATGGAGGCGTTTGGCGTAGCAGTGCTTGAATCGCTCGCTGCGGGATTGCCCGTGGTGGCTTGTCGTCGCGGGGGGATTCCGGAAATACTTGAGGGTGCCTCGCATTCCTATCTCGTCGAACCCGATGTGGATGAAATCGTCGCCGCGATTTGCAAGGCACTGTCCCAAGATCGAACATTGGCAGGGTTGGAGGGGCGGCGATTCGCGGCGAGGTTCTCGACCGAACGCATGGTTAACAAGGTCAAGTCATTGTACTTGGAGATCGCTCGTTCATCGGTCGCGCCTTAGCCACACACGTCCCGTCAAGGAACCCGTCGTCCCAATGTCCCCTCCCCTGATGCTTTATCGCCTCGGCAATACTCTCCATCGACTGGGAGTTCCCCTCGTTCCAAAATGCATCACGTGGACGAATCGTCTACTGTTCGCTTGCATGATCCCGAGTTCAGCGGTCTTGGGCCGACGCGTGACGCTCGGCTATTGGGCGTTGGGAATTGTGATTCACAAGGATGCGGTGCTGGGGGATGATTGCTGGATCATGCAGAATGTCACGATCGGGCGGAAATCCGGTGAACAGGGGGTGCCGAAACTGGGGCGAAACGTCGCGGTTGGTGCGGGCGCCGTCATCTTGGGAAACATCGAACTCGGCGATCACTGTGTCGTCGGTGCCAACAGTGTCGTGAATAGGTCGTTTCCGGCCTGTAGTGTGATTGCGGGTGTCCCCGCAAAGCTGATTCGGGAACTCCCCGCCGGTCAGACGCAGAGCCACTATCGAGAGCGTTGACCTCGTACGATTTTGACTGATGAAGAAAAGGACTGACGAGCCGCGCGGCCACGAAAACAAGCGTCATCGCGTGCTGCTGCTGATGCCGTTTGCCAACCCCCATTTGTTGTCCATCTTTCGCGAGCTTCATGACCGGCGTCAAATTGAATTGTCGTTCTACGTGTGTCGCGATTTACCCCAACACCGCTTGGCACTCGGCTGGACGACCCCGCACGACGCCCGATTTTTCGGGTGGAGGCTGCGGATTTTGAAGGACTTCATCTCGGAGTGTCGAAACTCGGACCACGTCGTTTTCCTTGGAGTCTTGGATCCGAAGCTGGTGATGTTCTTTGCGGTCCTAGCGTGCCGAATCCTTGGCAAAAAGATTTGGATCGCCAGCGAGGGGTTTAAGAAGTCTGGAGTCAAGTTTCCGCTTTTCGTGCGTCTGCTGTTGAATGTTCGCAGCCTGTCAATTTTGGCAATTGGCGATCGTAGCAGTGATGACTATCGAGCTGCGGGGCTGGACCGACCGCAATACTATCGATTCGGTTTTGCCGAGCACTACGACGACGACTCTACAATGGCCGACGGGCTATCGAGCCGCTCAAATGATTTCCGGTCGGTACGCATCTTCGGTGTAGGCCAGCTAAACGATAGAAAGAATTTCGAATCGGTCGTCAAGCAGCTGTGTTCGATCAATTCCGTTGGACGAGTCGAAATGCGAATCTGCGGCGACGGACCCAATGCAGCGACGCTGCGCGAGTTGGCGAAGCAATTGCCCGAAAACGTCACGGTTACGCTGCTCGGCAACTGCGAAGCCTCGCGATTGGATGAAGAGTTCCGTGCTGCGGACCTGTTCGTGATGCCGTCTCGGTACGACGGTTGGGGGGTCGTTTTAAACCAGGCGGTCGAATATCGGCTCCCCTGCGTCGTTTCTTCCGGTGTACGCGCGGCGCGGGGGCATTTGATCGAACACGGGAAGAACGGGTTTATCTACGATTCAGACGAGGAAATGGCGCGCCATCTCGAAACGCTCATCGATGATGAATCGCTTCGGAATCGATGTTCCGAAGAAGCCGCGCGGATTGCAAAACTGTGGTCGATCCGCAGTATCGCAGACCGGCTCCTTCAGCGATTTAGCGGCTGTTCCGTCGAGTTCGGAACGGGACCGCTGCAACTTATTTGCCGGAATTTCACAGATCGTGTTCAGACTCACAAAAACCAGCAACAAATCGCTGACAAGCGGAATGCTCGCTTGTTCGAGTGACGTCGGTCGACGAGTATAGGAATCGCGCCGTCTAGTAAGTGCCCGCTTTGTGAGCTCATTGCGCCAGATTGATCGCCGTGAATATCGTCTTCTTTTCTCACTACTACACTCCAGAGGGGAACGCTCCGGCTTCCCGCACAGCGGATCATTGCGCGCGGTGGGTGAAGGACGGTGGCGACACGCAGGTCACGGTGATTACCTGTGCTCCCAATGTGCCCGATGGTCGAGTTTATTCGGGTTACCGAAATCGCTGGTGGCCACAACGGGAAACCATCGATGGGGTTGAGGTCGTTCGCGTCTGGACGTTCATCCAGAACAATCCAAGCCGGGCCGGACTGATTCTCAACTACCTCACCTATTTGTTTTCTGCCCTGTTCGCGTTCGTGTTCTTCGTGCGGCGTCCGAATGTGGTCGTCGCGACCACTCCCCAATTTTTTTGCGGAGTCACCGGGGTGCTGGCCAGTTGGTTGAAGTGGTGTCCGCTGGTGTTGGAAGTGCGCGACATCTGGCCGGAGTCGATTGTGACCGTCGGTGCGATTCGACGTGGAGTCATCATTCGCGCACTCGAATGGATGGAGCGCTGGATGTACCGCAGTGCCAACCATATCGTCACGGTCGGTCCGGGCTACCGTGACAACATCCTTTCAAAGGTTGACGTCGCAAATCGAATTTCGATGGTGACCAACGGCGTGGACCCGAAACAATTCAGCCCGGAAACCGACAGCGTTTCGTTCAAGGAACGTTACGACCTTTCGGGGAGATTCGTTTGTTCTTACGTCGGCACCGTCGGCATGGCGCACGGATTGGATGTGATCATCAATGCGGCACGGCGTTTCAAAGCGGTGGGGAGAGAAGACGTCGTTTTTCTGGTTGTCGGTGGCGGAGCCAAGTTGGATCAAATGCGGCAAACGGTTGCGGAATTGGGGCTCGGCGATTTGATCCGGTTGACCGGCCGCCTGGACAAATCCGAGATCCCCCAGGTGCTCTCGGCTTCGGACGCCTGCTTGGTCCATCTCAGCAAGGTGGATTTGTTCGAGCACGTCATCCCGTCCAAGATCTTTGAAACAATGGCCATGGAGCGGCCGATCATCATGGGTGTCCGCGGGCGGGCTCTGGACATCGTGCTGGCTGCCGAGAGCGGTATTGCGATGGAACCGGAAAATGACGCCCAGTTGTTTGAGATTCTCGACTGGATGGTCGGCGCACCCGACGCCGTCCGGCAGATGGGACGAAACGGTCGCAAGTTTGTGATCGAACATTTTAACCGAGACCAACTTGCCAGGGAGATGTTGTCGATCGTCCGGCGAACCTCCCAAGGTGAAGTGTTCTGTCTTGAGGATCGAGACTGGGGGGAAAGGTCTGGCGACCATTCAGACAACGCGAACCTGACTCCTGTCGCCTCCTCCGGCGGCACTCGCCGCTGACCGGCCGGCATCGCAATGGCACCACGCCGCCTGTCTCGCCTGGCCGCGCTTCTTCGCTATCACCGACCGGGCCAATTTGCCTGGCGACTGTACCGGTCCGCGCAACGACACCTTCGCCGGCGTTTGCCCGAGCGGTTGGTTTTTCAAGTCGGACGCAGCCAAGCTGGCTGGAAACCCGGCGCCCAGGCTGCCTTCCTAGCGATCGCCACACGACGGTTACAGCTTTGGCCCGAGCGTAGCGTCGACGCCGCCGATATCGCCGCCGGGCAGTTTCGGTTCCTCAATCAAATCCGCGATCTGCGGATCCATACCTCCGGCGATGATCCCCAGATTGACTGGAATCCAGAGGCCCCGCGGTTGTGGCGTTTTCATCTTCAGTGCCAGGAATACCTGACTGATTTGGCCGACCAGCAGAACGCGGATGCCGCCTACAAAATCGTCCGCTCGTGGCTCGCTCAGCCGCGACATCTGAGTCCGACGCGCGACCCCGATGCCTGGCACCCGTTTTGCATTTCAAGACGTTTGCCCGTCTGGCTATCTCTGGCAGCCGCCCACGATCCACCCGCTGAGATCTCGGAACAGTTCTGGCGCTGTGTTGCCGATCAGGTCCTCTGGCTACGTCGCAACTGTGAGTGGGACCTCGGTGGCAACCATTTGTTGGAGAATTTGTCTGCACTCTATCTCGCGGAATCGTATCTCGACTTAGGCGCTGCCGCCGGAGGGACATGGGTTCAGCCGAGGCTGCTCGCGGAGCTGGACGAACAAATCCTGCCGTCGGGCGAGCACTACGAGCGGGCGCCGACCTATCACGCGTTGATGATGGTCTGTGTGTTGCAATGTGCCGAAGCGGCCCGGTTTGCCCAGTCGAGTGTGTTGGATTCGTTGCGGATCGTGATCAGCCAGATGTTTCAGTTTGCGCAGTGGATTCGCCAACCCGACGGCCACTTTCCCTTGCTGGCCGACTCGGCACGCGGCGAAACACCGGATTTGGACAAGCTGTTCGAATGGGCTGAGACCTTCTGGGAACCCGACGCGCGAGGCAATCCAACGGTCGACTATTGGGCGACGCAAACCGATCGCGGCGATCGACTGCTGTTTGACGTCGGCCCGCTCGGATGTGATCACTTGCCGGCCCACGCTCACGCCGACCTGCTGCAGATCACCGCCACGCTGGGCGGTCGCGACGCCATCGTCGACAGCGGAAACTTCGAATACGAACCTGGTGAACTGCGTCAACGTTGCCGCGGGACGTCGGCACACAACGTGTTGCAACTCGGATCGCGAGAACAATGCGACATCTGGTCCAGCTTTCGCATGGGCCGCCGAGGGAAGCCGCTATGGAAGCGACATGGGACGACGGATCGGTATTCGTGGTGCGCTGCGGCGCACGACGGTTTTGATAGCCCGGTAGGCCGGGTCATTTTCTGGAGCGGGTCCGCCTGGACCGTGATCGATTGGTTCCAGGGCTATCCTGGCAAGGTGACTGCGGCCTCTCGCTTGCACTGGCATCCCGACTGGCGACTGACGCTCGGCCGCGATCGATCCGTCGTCTCGGTGTTCCACCCGGACGCACCGGAATTGATCTACACGGTGAAGCGTCTCGGTGAGGCCGGGGCTCTTTCCATTGAAGACAGCCTCTATTGCCCCGACTTTGGTCAACAGATTGCCAACCGGGTGATCGTCAATGTCCAACGTTGCGGCTCGGACGGTTCGGCCGGCTGGCTCGGCTTCCATCTTTCACTGCAAGCCCAATCGACGTCTCCGATTCCGCATGTCCACTTAGATGGCGGATGCTTGAACGTGACGTTAGGCGACGGCGGCAAGATTTCGCTTTCGGTCGAAGACGGGCGTCCGGTGGGATAGGCTTCCAGCCTGTCATCGCACGCTCGCTTCGGCTACTTCCCCTTGGGCCGAAAGGCCGTCATCCGCTCCGGATTCGTCTCGATTCGCGGCCCGTGCATCAGGTCGATGCAGTAGGGGATGGCGGGGAAGACGGCGTCGAGACACTCGGCAATGGCTTTGGGTTTTCCCGGCAGGTTGACGATCAGGCTGTCTCCCAGTAGGCCGGCGGTCTGTCTCGATAGGATCGCTGTGGGGACTTTTTCCAGCGAGACCTTCCGCATCAGTTCTCCAAATCCCGGCATCATCCGATCGCAGACCGCTTCGGTGGCTTCCGGTGTCACGTCTCGTTTGGACGGCCCGGTGCCGCCGGTGGTCACGACCAGGCAGCAGCCTTCGATTTCGCAGAGTTGTCGTAGCGTCGCTTCGATCGTCTCGCGGTCATCGGGAATTACCCGCGTGATCGGCTTCCACGGACTCGTCAACACGTCGCGCAGGTAGGCGTCGATCGCCGGGCCGCCCAAGTCTTCGTACTCGCCCCGACTGGCGCGATCCGACACGGTCACGATGCCGATCTTGGCGGCGGTGGGTTGATCGGCACTGGGTTGATTTTGATCCGGTGGTGTCATGTCCAGTCGAGTCCTTCATGCAGTTGGTTCAGTGATTGAGCGTCGCCATCACGAACGACCAGCATGTTCTCGACGCGGACGCCGCCGTCTTGGCGACCGTACAGCCCCGGTTCGATCGTGAACACTTCACGTTCCAGTACCGGTCCCCCGCCAAGGTCCAACAGGATCGGTTCATGGACGTCGAGCCCGATCCCGTGGCCGGTGCCGTGTTGAATCGTGGGCTGGTCCGATACGGTTCCACGTGACAATTCGAACCCGGCATCGAGCAATGCCTGGTCGGCCGCCAGGTGCACCGACTCGGCCGTCTGGCCCACGCGAAGCTGTTTGGTGGCGGCTGCGTTGGCAGCGACAACCGCGTCGTGCATCTTGCGGACGGTCGCGCTCGGCTGGCCATGAACGACGGTCCGCGTGCAATCGCCCCAGTACCTCGTTTCGTTGTTCATCGGAAACAGGTCGACGATCACGGGAACACCCGTCCGCAGCGGCCCCGTCCCGGCGTGATGGCAATCGGCAACCTCCGGAGCGGTCGCCACAATCGCACCGTGCGACATGGAGTAATCGCGTTTGAGAAACTCGGCGGCCGCCATCGCTCTGGCGCGTTCGCTGGTCAAGGCTTCACCCTCATGCACCAGCGTTCCATCGGCCGCGACGGTGCATCGGGCAATGGTTTCGCAGAGGTATCGCATCACCGATTCGGTGACCGACTGGGCTTCAGCCAACCGCTCGATCTCCTGTTCCGATTTCTGGCGCCGGTCGATCACGCCCAGATCGGGATCGTAGGACAATTCAATACCGGCCTGTTGCAGATGCCAGGCAAACACAAACGGCAAGCTGCGATCGACTCGGACGGCTGCCAGGTTCTCGCGTCGACAAAACTCTGCGACGGCCTGTGCGGTCGCGGTCTCGCGATCCGCGTCCAGCTTTCCCGCCGGCTCATAGTCCATGGGGCAGACGACGCGGTCGGCGTTGCTGAGCCGTCGGACGCGGCCCATTTCGATATCGCGAACCAACGCGACACGCCGATCGGTGGTTTCAATCCAAGCCGCCGGGTCTCCCAGTGGTACACCAATACGACGGAACAGCGATGGGTTTTTAAGCGGAATGCCGGCGAAGATGGCCGGCAGTGAAGCGTCAGGCATCCTGGATCTCACGGGAAAAACGTTTGAACGGTTTGAGCGACGTTATAGCCGATGGATGAGGGGCTTCGCGAGGCGACGTGACGGAGGGATTCAAGATCGGAAGTCGAGGACACGTTGATCAGCGGTGAATCGCGTTGGTCATGTCCGCGATTGGTGGCGGACACCCGATGTCACTTCAATTGGCCCTGACGGTGTTAGCGGAACGGCGCGAGCCGTCCGGTCGCACCGTGAAAGACCGGAGGGCTGGCGCCCTACCGCTAACAAGGACACCCCGCTTGGCGTCCGCGTAAGTCGCATTGGCTTCTACACAAGTCGCCAGACTTGAGGTCACCCTCCCTTTTGGGGAGGGGCGGACGCGAGGCACGGGCGGCCGGGGTGGGTTCTTTGCCGCTGGGCGTCACTCCGTCACAGCCAATCGACCCTCCCCTCGCTGCGCTCGATCGTCCCTGCCAGGGAGGGTGACGCAAGTTGTGTAGACACCAATGCCTGCCAGGGAGGGTGACTTTAAAATTGCACGACCTCCAAAGCCGGGAGAGAAGGGAGCCGTTTAATTGTTGCGCGACGATGCCGGATCCGAGCTTCGGTTATCATGTGCGGCTCCCACCTTCCTCCCCACCTCGGAAAAATTCTCGTATGAAGATCGATTACTCTCGACGGCGTTTCCTGTCTCTCACCGCCGCGGGTGTGGCGGCATCGGCCGCACCGCTGGCACTGTCCGCCGACTCTGCCGGAATCCAGTGGCATGATGTTCGCGACTGGGGAGTCGAAGGCCGCGGGTTCGACGACACCGAAAAATACTTCGACCGACTGCCTGCCCGCGCCAAGGGCGTTGTTCGCGATGCGGTCTGGAACCTGAGTCGGCATTCGGCGGGAATGCTGGTCCGATTTCGAACCGATGCCCGCGAGATCCAGGTCGACCATTCGGTCACGTCGTCCAGTCTGGCCATGCCGCACATGCCGGCAACGGGAGTCAGCGGTTTGGATCTTTACGCCAAAGACGAACAGGGAAACTGGAAGTGGGTGGCGGTTTGCAAACCCACCGCGCAGCACACGAAGACGACGCTGGTCAAGGGGCTTCGTCCTGGCACGCGAGACTACTCGATCTACTTGCCGCTGTACAACGGAACCGAATCGCTGAAGATCGGCGTCGATGCATCAAACTCGTTTGAACCGATCGCGCCGCGTAGCGAAAAGCCCATCGTGTTTTACGGCACGTCGATCACACACGGCGCTTGCGCGTCGCGACCGGGCATGCCCCATCCGTCGATCCTCGGCCGTCGACTTGATCGCCCGGTGATCAACCTGGGGTTTTCGGGCAACGGCAAACTGGAAAAAGAGGTCGGTCAATTCTTGGTCGAATTGGATCCTGCCGTTTACGTTTTAGATTGTCTACCCAACATGGTGGCCGCCGAAATCACCGAGCGAACCGAACCGATGGTCAAACAGCTTCGTGCTGCCCATCGGAACGTTCCGATCGTGCTGGTCGAAGACCGCTCCTATTCGGGGTCATGGTTGCTCGAGTCACAACAGACCCGCAATCAGACCAGCCGCGAGGCGTTCAAGGCGGCTTATCGCAGATTGCTGGACGCCGGCACGGAAGGGTTGTTCTATGTCGACGGCGAAAGTCTGTTGGCTGACAATCGCGATGACACCACCGATGGATCCCATCCTTCGGATCTCGGTTTTTTCAACCAAGCCAACGCGATCGAACCGGCGTTGCGCTCGGCCTTGGGGACCTAGTGTTTTGTCACTTCTAAAACCACGGGTGTTTTGCCTTTAGGGATTCCCGGTCTCTGCTACGCAGTGCTACGCAGTGACAGTGGCTCTGCTACGCGGTGACAGTGGGCGGCTAAAGCCCAATACCGCTAAGTTAAGCGTCGTTTCTTCAGATGAGGGCCCGTAGGCTCGCGCCAAACGGCTGATATTCGTTTGATATCAGCCGGTTCGCGCCAGCGTCCGGGCCCCCTCATTCATGTTAACTTAGCGGTATTGGGCTAAAGCCTGCACACCAACACTCGTGCCCATATCATTCGGGTCACGCACCCTAAGTTTGAAAGTTGACGGACCACCAGTGACACGGTGGTCCGACAATTAGCGTAACGTGCGAGAACGTACCCACCGATGCCAAGGACGCAATCGATCCGTGAGGCCGCGCACGGTCAGTAAACCTCGCTATGCTATTGCTCTTCCACGCACAAAATCGACTCCCGAGTATTTTGCACCGAAGATGTTCAAAACCTTTTTTTCCGCCGTTGCTCTGCTCACGTTCGCGTTGGGCAGCGCGTTCACGATGAGCAGTGCGTCCGCCCAGACCCCCACGTTTCCCGCGACCGATTGGCCGTGGTGGCGGGGGCAGCAGCGAGACGGCAGCGCTGCGCCCGACCAGAACCCGCCGCTGCAGTGGAGTGAAGATGACAACGTGGTCTGGAAGACTACGATTCCCGGACGTGGCCACGGATCCCCGATGTTGTTCGGGCGACATGTCTATCTGGCGACCGCCGATGACACCCGCAAGGTACAAGTAGTGCTTTGCTTTGATCGTCAGACGGGATCATTGCAGTGGGAATCGGTGGTGCACCAAGGCAACTACGAGTCCAAGGGCAAACGAAAAGCGAATGAAAAAGCATCGTGGGCTTCATCGACCGTCGCCACCGATGGCGAGCGGTTGTTCATCAACTTCTTCAACGATGGAGCCATTCATACGACGGCACTCGATCTGAAGGGCGCCATCCTCTGGCAGCAGAAACTGACCGACTATGTCATTCACCAAGGATACGGTTCGTCGCCGGCGATCTACGAGCATCTGGTCATCTGTTCGGCGGACAACAAGGGAGGCGGCGCGATCGTTGCCATGGATCGTGCGACGGGTGAAATCGTTTGGCGTCGTGATCGTCCTGAAAAACCGAATTACCCCTCACCGACGATCGTAAACGTCTCGGGCAAAGACCAGTTGGTGTTGACCGGTTGTGACCTGGTCACCAGTCTGGATCCCGCCACGGGCGCCACGCTTTGGGAAATCGAAGGGGCGACGACAGAGTGCGTGACGACGACTCTGACCGATGGCAAGCACGTGTTTACCAGCGGCGGATATCCCGACAACCACGTCTCGGCCGTCCGTGCCGACGGATCGGGAAAGGTCGCTTGGCGGACCAACACCCGAGTCTACGTCCCCTCGATGTTGCACAAAGACGGCTACCTGTACATGACGCTCGACGCCGGCATCGCCGAATGTGTCGACTGTGCAACCGGCGAGACCGTCTGGAAAGCCAGACTGGGAGGCGATTTTAGCAGTTCGCCGGTCTTGGTGGGTGATCTGATCTACGCGACCAACGAGCAAGGGCAGACGTTCGTGTTCAGGGCAAGCCCAGAGCGATTCGAAAAGGTCGCCGAAAACAAGCTGGGTGAGAGCGTGTTCGCCACGCCGACGATCTGTGACAGTCACATCTTCATGAGGATCGCCCACTATGAAGGTGACCGACGCCAGGAATCTCTTTACTGTTTGGGAGCCACGAACTGATGACTAAAACGAGTAACACGAGCACCAATGGTTGCTGTCCAGGCTTGAGCCGATTCCTCGGCAGTACGAGCCGACGGACGGGCGCGACCGAACGCGTCAAGGTTGCACGCCAACGCTGGCTATCGTTGGTGATCGGTGCCATCCTTGCCACCAACGTTGCGGGGCAAGGGCCCGTTTTGAACGGGCAGCGTATGGACGGATACAAGGGCATCTGGTTCACCCTCGGCCAGTTCTACGGCAAAGGAAGCGATGGGCAGCCCTATGGAAAAGCGTCGCGAAAGCCGGTGTTTCCCTATGGTGATAAATACTCCGGCGGACTGGGGACCTACACCGCCAAGCACACGCCGCTGGCGATTCATTGTCCCCAGGTCGAGAAGACGTTTTTTGTTTATGGCGGAACGATGGGGCCAAACGATCGGCATCTGCTGTGCATGGTTTCGTATTACGATCACGCCTTGAACCGGGTTCCCAAGCCCGTTGTGGTCCATGACAAACAAACCGTCAATGATCCACACGACAACCCCAGCATCGCCGTCGACGATGCCGGCTACCTCTGGATTTTCGTGAGCGGTCGTGGACGCGTGCGACCGGGGTTCAAGTACAAGAGCAACAAGCCGTACAGCATCGATGGTTTTGAATTGATTTCTGAGGAAGAGATGACGTATCCGCAACCGCATCATGTCGCGGGCGAAGGGTTCTTGCATCTGTTTACCAAGTACACCGGTGTCCGCGAGCTGTACTGGGAAACCAGCGATGACGGTGTCACGTGGACCGCCGATCAAAAACTGGCCGGTATTCGCGAGCCGGGTGATAGTCGTGGCGGACACTACCAGACCAGCGCGACGCGCGGCGGACTGACCGGTACATTCTTCAATCGGCATCCCAACGGTGTCGTCGACCAACGCACCGATCTTTATTATGTCCAGACACCGGACCGGGGGCAGACGTGGACGACGGTCGATGGAACGCCGGTCCAACCGCCTGTTCAGGATGTCGCATCCCCGGCGCGCGTGATCGACTATGCCTCGCAAAAGTTGAACGTCTATTTAAAGGACATGGGGTTCGATCGCGAGGGACATCCGGTCCTGCTGTACGTCACCAGCCCAGGCCATGAGCCGGGACCGCCGAACGACCCTCGTCATTTCCGCGTGACCCGCTGGGATGGAGAGGCATGGAAAACGTCGATCGTCTGCGGCACCGACCACAATTACGACATGGGCAGTTTGTATCTGGACGAGCAAACCTGGACCTGTCGCGTTCCGTCTGAGCCGGGACCGCAACCCTACCAAGGCGGCGGCGAATTGGTGACGTGGACGAGCGTGGATCAGGGGGCGACGTGGCAGCGGGAAATGCAAATCACATCCGATAGTGAACGCAACCACAATTACGCGCGTCGTCCGATCGGAGCCAAGGATCCGTTTTTCGTTTTTTGGGCCGACGGGGATCCGACCAAGCTGAGCGAAAGCCACCTGTACTTTGCCGATTCAACCGGCAAGCGTGTCTGGGAGTTGCCCTATGAGATGGAGGGTGAACTCGCCGAACCGGTACGGGTGACGGCGTCGATTGACGAGTGAGTGATCACGCGCCGCTCGCTGACGCTTCCCGCTGGGGTACCATACCAGCACGTGGCGTGAGCCAGTGGCGTGTGTGGTTTGGGGTTGATCACGCGCCGGTCGCTGACGCATCCCGCTGGGGTGCCGCTCGCTGACGCGTCCCGCTGGGGCGCCGCTCGCTGACGCTTCCCGCTGGGGTGACGCTCGCTGACGCTTCCCGTTGGGGTGACGCTCGCTGACGCATCCCGCTGGGGTGCCGCTCGCTGACGCGTCCCGCTGGGGTGTCGGTGCCGGGGCTCTATCCTACATTTCCCTCGGCGATCCGCAGGGCTTCGACCAGTTGTTGGATTTGTTCGACGGACAATTCTTCCGCACGCGCGGTCTCGCCGTGCCCGAGTGACTGCAGGATCTGGTCGACTTGGGACTTGTCCAGCCGGTTCTTCATCGCGCTGATGACGTTGCTGCGCAAGAACTTTCGACGGTGGAAAAACAGCGCGCGGACCGTCTGGTGAAAATAGTCCAGGTCGGCGATGGCGTCGCGTTTGTGGTGATCCAGATCCAATCGGATCACGGCGGAGTCGACTTTGGGTCGCGGCCAAAACACTTTGGGGCCGAGAATGCGTACGATCTCGGCGTGACACATCGACTGAATCCAAATGCTCAGTGCGCCGTAGTCCTTGGTCCCGGGCGTGGCGACGATCCGTTCGGCCAGTTCTTTTTGGATCGTCACAACCATCGCATCGGGCGGCGGCGTCTGATGCAGCAGATTGGAGATGATCGGTGTGGCGACGTTGTAGGGGAGGTTGGCGACCAACAAGAAGCGCGCGTCCTGGCCGATGCGTTGCATGGCCTCGACGACCAAACCTTTCAAGTCGTCGCGCAAGGAGTTCTTGTTCCGCAGCGCGTCGCCTTGGAGCAGTTTAACATTCGGCCGCCCGGCCAGTTCTTCGCTGGCCAGTTGGTGCAGATTCATGTCAATCTCGATCGACAACACGGCACCGGCAGCATCAGAGAGTCGTGAGGTGAGTGAGCCGACCCCCGTTCCGACTTCTAAGACCACGTCGGTTTTCCGCAGTTCGGCCGAGTTCGCGATCAGGTCGACCAGGTTCAGATCGATCAAAAAGTTCTGGCCGTACTTGGAAACGGGCCGCAACCCGGCTTCGGCGAGTCGTTTGGACAGGTAGCTGGCTGTTTGACGTGGTTGATTCATCCGTCTGCTTTGCTGTTTGGATCATGAATCTGGTCGTCCGAAAGCAATCCCAGCGAACGCTGCACGTATTTGGCCAGAATGTCGGTTTCCAGATTCACGGCATCACCGATCTTGCGAAATCCCAACGTGGTCATGGCCAACGTGTGGGGGATCAGGGCGACGCTAAAGGAATCTTCGTCGGCGTCGACCACGGTCAAACTGATTCCGTCGATCGCGATGCTGCCTTTGCTGGCGACTTGGCTGGCGTACTGGGCGGGAATCCGAAACCGCAGATTGGCCCAGGGCGGGTCTTCGGTGCGCTCGATCAGCTCGCCGAGGGTGTCGACGTGACCGCTGACGTAGTGGCCGCCCATCCGGCTGCCGACGGCGAGGGAGCGTTCCAGGTTGACGCGGTCCCCGGCGACGAGTGTGCCCAAATTGGTCCGCGAAAGGGTTTCCTGGCCGGCCTCGAAATCAGCGACGTCCCCGTCCAGGGCGACGATCGTCAGGCAGCATCCATTGATGCAGATGCTGTCGCCGATTGCAGCATCACCGGTGATCAGCGGAGAACGGATGCGAAGCCGCTTGCCGGGGGGATCGTCGACCATTTCGACGAGATCGCCCATTGTTTCGACCAGACCAGTAAACATTGCAGATAGCAGAACGGCGGAAAATGCGTCAAAAATACTCGGCGGGTAGCCACTGTGACCCGCATTGGACAGAATGCCGACCAATCGGACAAGCGATGGTACGCGCTCGTCGTCAACAAAACACTTCCCGCCACACCCCCAACACCCTCGAGAGGTCCCCGATGACCCTGATCGAAGCGATTCACGCCCGCCAAATTCTGGACAGCCGCGGCAACCCGACCATTGAATGCGAAGTCCTGCTGGAAGACGGCGCCCACGGCCGTGCGGCTGTCCCCAGCGGCGCCAGCACCGGCGCCCACGAGGCTTGGGAATTGCGTGACGGCGACAAGTCCGTTTACATGGGCAAGGGCGTTCAAACGGCCGTCACCAACGTCAACGAAAAAATCGGCCAAGCCCTGCAAGGCATGGACGCACTCGACCAAGCCGAAATCGATTCGGCGATGTTGGCCTTGGACGGTACCGAAAACAAAAGCAACCTGGGCGCCAACGCCATCCTGGGTGTTTCCCTGGCGACCGCACACGCCGCAGCCGCATCGACCGGACAACCTCTGTTCCGCTATCTCGGCGGCGTCGGTGCACGCCTGCTGCCCGCGCCGATGATGAACATCATCAACGGTGGCGAGCATGCCGATAACTCGGTCGACATCCAAGAATTCATGGTCATGCCGCTCGGCTTCGAACGATTCAGCGATGCTCTGCGTTGCGGCACCGAAATCTTCCACAACCTGAAGAAGGTGCTCAGCAGCAAGGGATACAACACCGCGGTCGGCGACGAAGGCGGCTTCGCGCCGGACCTGAAGAGCAACCAAGAAGCGCTCGACGTCATCATGCAAGCGATCGACCAAGCGGGCTACAAAGCCGGCGAACAGGTCTGGATCGCACTCGATGCGGCATCAACCGAATTCTATGACCGCGACAAGAAAAAGTACGCGATCGACGGCAAGGAATTGTCCGGCGACGAAATGGTCGACTTCCTCGCCGATTGGTGTGAAAAGTACCCGATCTGCAGCATCGAAGATGGCTGCGACGAAGACGATTGGGAGACCTGGAAGAAACTGACCGAACGCGTCGGCGACCGGGTCCAATTGGTCGGCGACGACTTGTTCGTCACCAACGTCACCCGCTTGCAAAAAGGGATCGACGAAGGAATCGCCAACAGCATTCTGATCAAAGTCAATCAAATCGGTTCGTTGACCGAAACGATCGATGCGATTCAATTGGCCGGACGCCACGGCTACACCGCCGTGACCAGTCACCGCAGCGGCGAAACCGAAGACAGCACGATCGCCGACTTGGCCGTCGCCCTGTGCACCGGCCAGATCAAAACCGGATCCGCCAGCCGTAGCGACCGGATGGCCAAGTACAACCAGTTGCTCCGCATCGAAGAAATGCTCGGCGACGCGGCGCTGTACGGCGGACCCCACTTCGCCGCAAAGTTGCGCTAGAAAAGATTGTCAGCGTGGTGCGTCAGCGACCGGCGCGTGGGGTGTTTTTACACACACGCGCCACTGGCTGACGCTGCGTGCTGCGGTCAGCACTACACGTCCAAGTCATCCAACTGGTCGATCAGGTTGTCCAGGTTCTCGTCCGATCGCGGCGAGGCGGCGGCGACCGGAGCCGGTTGGCGAGGTGCTGCGGTAACCGTGATTGGACGTGCCGTGGCTTCAGCGTCCTTGTTCGCAGCGGGTTCAATCGGCGCCGAGCCGGCAGATCCCAGGGCACCGAGTCCCAGGGCACCGAGCGATACGGTTTTGACACTCAACGAAGCCCTCAGACGATCCAACTCCGCGATGATCTTTTGGACGTCATTGTGTTTGGTCAAATCAAACAGAAACAGACGTCGCGGTGACTGCCTCGGGGCAAACGGTCCGTCCGGATCGAGTTGATGGGGACAGCGCGATCCATGAAACTCGATCGCTGCGAGCACGTCCAGCATCTCCGGCTCCGATCGCCAATCGAGAACTGCCGAGGGTACCGTGATGGAGTCCAAGGTCATGCGGTCGGTGGAATCGTCCGCGAGGGAATCGAATCGCCCGACCAAGGTCAAGTCGAGGCCGGCTCGTCCGATCAGGTGACCGACTAAGGATTCCGCCAGACCGGCAGCCGAGGCGGGCGGGTTTTGGACAAGGATGACGGGCAGTCGCATCGGAGCAGGCCGTGGGGGAGCGGGGGCGGAATCGGGAGGGCGTCTGGGGCGGTGCGTTCAACCTGGCATGCTGAGAGCGTTTTGATTGGAGCAATAACGCCGCAGCGAGATGTCTACGTCAGCCGTGGAATTTCAGTTCGTGCGCGTTTGCGTCTTCGACCATATCATACATCTCGAACCAGAGTTCCCTGACATTGGTCTTCGGCGTCAGTGGTCGGTCTTTCAAATGGCCATCGATCATCTTGCGAAGCTCGTACGGCGAATCGGACAGCAGGTCGTCTGCCAGGGAGCGAATCAATTTGGAGTTCGCTCGGGTTTCGTGGAGCACCGTCCATCCGGGCATGCGATAGTGGCACGTCGCGAGCAAGGTCAGTTTTCGATTCGAAGCCATTCGTGCGACGCGTAGCCTGGAAAGGTGTGTCATCTGCTCCCAGCCATCGACGACCAACAGTCCGTCTTGGGGAAGTTCCATCAGCCCGTCGCGAATTCGCTTGCCGGCTCGAAATCGCTCCACCAAACGTTTCCTAAGGCTCATGGAGGGATCATTACTGAGCTGATGGAACGCGACCTGGGGATAACTCCGTTGAAGCTTGGGCAGAAAAGTATGCAGCAGCGTCGATTTTCCGGTCCCGTGGGGGCCGACGATCAGCGCACGGCGGGTGCTTTTCAGCTTCGCCAGCAGTGATTCCAGTTGCGAGTCCACGTTGTGTGGACTGGTCGCGTTGGCTCCGTGGGAGAACCGATACACGACCTGTGACGGCGCAATGAACGACGTCGAAAATGGATTCGTGGGCTGGAATTCAAACGACGGCTTCAAGGAACGCTCTCTCGATCGTTTTCGGGAACAAGGTGATTTGCGGCCATCGGTCGAAAATCACAGAGATCGAACGGCCCCACACACCGATCTCCATCCGGATCAGTATAGCCGAAACGCGGTGGTGAGCGTCTATGGGCTCAAATCCAATACCGCTAAGTGGAGCGTCGATTCCTTAGGTTGGGGGCCGTAGGCTCGCGTCAAACGGCTGATGATCATCAGGCATCAGCCGGTTCGCGCCAGCGTCCGGGCCTACTTTTTGATGTTCACTTGACGGTCTTGGGCTTGAATCGCCGGGCCGCTCGCCAATGTGTGCGCTCCCCCCCCTTTCGTTGTCCAGGTCGCCTATCCCGCCCAGTTGCCGTCAATTCCCGGATTGCGCTTGACCTTGTCTTTTACAACAGCCTATGGAAGGGTCGATGGACTCGACCCCGACAATTCCGGTACAGCGTCCCAGTCGATGGGATGAACCGCTCGACGCATCCATGACGGATGCCGATGTCGCGTGGCTGCGCACGCGCGGCCCGTTCAATCAGATGGATCAATCTGCGTTTCCCCGTGCCACACCGCTGTCGGGAATCTTGCGCTACGATTGTCGGCTACATCGCGTCGAGCCCGGCGAGGTGATCGTCCGCGAAGGCGATTACGGAAACAGTGCATTTTTGTTGATCACCGGCAACGTTCGCGTGCTGGTCGATTCGTTGACCGATCGGCAACTCGGTCGCCAACCGACTCGCTCGATCGGCTGGGGCGAAGCCTTGTCGCGGTTCTTGCGACGTTCGCCCCACCCGGAAACGCGAACCCCTGAGCAGGTCAGCATCAATGCGGGAGCGGGGGGCCACCAATCGATTCGCCAGGTCGATGATCGCCCGGCAATATTCTTGCAGGACATCGAGGGCGTGCTGCGGCGACACGAGAGTGTTTCGCTGGGGCCTGGAGAGTTGTTCGGCGAAGTGGCGGCAATGTATCGCTCGCCGCGAACGGCCACCGTGATCGCCGAAACCGAAGCGGCGTTGGTCGAGATCCGTTGGCAGGGATTGCGAATCCTGCGTCGCGACCGTCGCTTCGCCGACACCTTGGAACAACATTATCGCCGGCATTGGTTGCCCGTCCACCTTCGTGAAATCCCATTGTTGCGTTACCTGCCGGAAGAAAACATGCAACGCGTGATCGAGGCGACGGAGCTTCGGTCGTACGGTCGGATGGAATGGAACGCCGATTACAAGAAGACCCGTAAGCTGCATCCGGCTGATCAAATCGCATCGGAACCCTTGGTCGTCGATCAAGGGCAACTGCCGACCGAGTTGATTGTGGTGCGGAGCGGTTTTGGACGGATGTGCGTGCGTCACGGTGCGGCGCATCGAACCGTCGCCTATCTGGGCAAGGGCCACTTATTCGGAATCGAAGAGATCGCCTACAACGCGATGCGTCCCGAATCGATGCGCCCGATCCATTACCAACACTCGCTGCGGGCCGTCGGTTTCTTGGACGCACTTTCGATCCCGATCGAGGTGTTTGCGGCGGAGGTATTGCCGCATATCCGCAAGTCCGAGTTGCCCGAGAGCGCCCGATCGCTGCAGAAATCCTTTACCGAAAAACGAACGGATCGGCGTCGCGTTCGCAGCGACCAGCGGAGCGAAGCGGCGGATCGTTTTTCGCCAGATCCGTCGCAGGACGTCGAGCACGCGGCCGGTGTCAGTTTCGAGTCGACGAGCTTGTTGGAGTTTATCGTTCAGCATCGGTTGAACAACGGTCGTGAAGCGATGGTGATTGATTTGCATCGCTGCACCCGCTGCGACGATTGTGTCAAAGCCTGCGCGGACGTCCACGACGGCAATCCGCGATTCGTTCGACAAGGAATCGTTCACGACCGTTTGCAGTTCGTTCAAGCCTGCATGCATTGCAGCGATCCGGTTTGCATGATCGGCTGTCCCACCGGGGCGATCGCGCGTGATCAGAATACGGGCGTGGTTTCGATCCACGATCCGATCTGTGTCGGCTGTGGGGTTTGTGCTGCGGCATGCCCGTACGAGAACATCGCGATGGCGGAGGTCGTCGATCGCAAAGGCCGTCCCTACATCGATGAGAAAAGTGGCAAAGCGATTCGTAAAGCGGCCAAATGCGATCAGTGCAGTGGGCTGCCGTCGGGACCGGCGTGCGCCGCCGCTTGCCCGCACGATGCACTCGTCCGAATCGACTTGAGCGAATCACCACCGCTGTCTCAGTGGCTGGAAAAACGGAGCTAGTGCGATGGTGGGCAACATCAGCGTCGGCCGTTGGGCCGATCAGGGAAGTTCGTGGATGCCAGGGGAGTTGCAAGCGTGAATCGTTCGCAGGGTCCCAGTTTGAGAACACGTCGCCTGGTCGCATTGCCGGTGACGTTGGTCGTGATCGCGATCTTTTGGGGAATCACCCGCTGGGAAACATCACGCCTGGGGATGCCGGCCTTCTTCACCGGTTTCACTCTGTTGGCGGGACTGTTCCTGTTGATGCTGCTGGGTGTGCGACGTCGTTTGCCGTTTTGGCCGCTGGGCAGCGTCAGCACCTGGACGCAGATCCATCTTTACGTGGGTGTTTTTACGACCGCAATCTATGTGCTTCACGTTCCGGCGTTAATCGCCGGTGGCGTCCTGGAGGGTTGTTTGTCGATCCTTTTTTTGATGGTCACCGCGAGCGGTTTTTATGGGATCTATGCCAGTCGCACGCTGCCGAAAAAACTCACGGCGGTCGAAGGCCAACATCGTTTCGACCGCATCGATTGGGTGCGGAATCAAATCGCCGCGGCAGCCGACAAGGCCTGCCGCCAAATCAGCGAAACGTCGGCCAAGCAGGTGCTCGAGACGTTCTACCAGCAGGCCTTGTCACCGTTTTTTATCAGCCGTCCGACGCTCGCCTATGTGATCGCGCCAAACGGAAATCGTCGCCGCAGGTTACTCGGCGACCTGAAAGAATTGGATCGCTATCTGGAGGACGACGGGCGACGCGTTGCGGGGCAGTTGGCGGCCTTGGTGCGTCGCCGCGACGATCTGGATTATCAATTTGCTTTGCAGCTACGACTGCGTTGCTGGGTGGTGTTTCATTCGCTGCTGTCGCTGGTGTTGTTGGCTGTGTCGCTGATTCACATGGTGATCGTGTTGCGGCTGGTGGGTTGAGGACGAGGCACAAAGCAAGTCATGCGACGAGACAATCTTGAAATCCCGCAACCGCCCCTAAACGATCGCCCCGGCGATTCGTGGATGCCGGCCGTCGACACGGCCGGATCGACCGGGCACGCCCGCGTCCGCACATGGTCGGGGCGACGCCGTCGCTGGACCGTGTTGTTTCTCATCTGCGTTTCGTTGGGTGCTGTGTCAATGTTTGCGATCATGCCCGCGGAGCAATTGTTCAAGCCAGGTGAATTGTCGACGCCGCACGCCCAGATTCTGGCCGGTGCCGTTGCCGGTGAAAAATGTGGCGCGTGTCATCATCAAGCTGCGTTTTCATTGGCTGCGTGGTTTCAATCGGCAAGTGATTCGCATGCGGCTGTGCGACAGTCGGATCTGTGCATGGATTGCCATCACCGTACGATCGATGCGAACCTGGCTTTCGCGGCACACAATCTGCCGTTGTCGGTTCGCGATCAGATGACCGAGACGATTCGGCTGGCTTCCAAGCGTTCGGCCGCCGGCAGCACTGGCTTGTTGCCTCGATTGATCCCCGACGCCGCCGTCGACCAAAACGATGTCGCTTGCCGAACTTGCCATCAAGAGCACCATGGCGCCGAGGGAGACTTGTTGTCGCTGTCAAACAACCAATGCCAAACCTGTCACAGCAAACGCTTTGGGGCGTTTGCTGATTCACATCCGGATTGGAAGGGTTGGCCGTATGGCCGTGGCGGAGAACTCTCGTTCAATCACGCGACCCACCAGCAGACGCATTTCCCGTCGAGGAAGTCGGGAGCGGAAAAGTTCGACTGCTCGATCTGCCATCCCGCGGGCCCGACGGGTGAACTGGTTCGCGTAGCAAGCTACGAAACCAGCTGCCAAACGTGTCACGATGAAGCGATGAATGTGCAGGCAGGAACGGGCATCGATTTGATCGCTCTGCCATCCTTGCCGCCAAACGCTTTGAACAACGTCAGCGGTTGGCCGGAGGGCGCGACCGGGTTCGCCGACGGAGAGATCTCGCCGCTCGCCGAGTTGATGTTGCGCGCCGATCCGACGGTGACCAAAATCGTGCGGAGTGTTCCAGGGGGCGATGTCAGTCAGTTATCGATCGAGGACCCGCAAACCAATGAGACGCTTGCTCGACTGGCGAACGGTTATCAAACGTTGATTGACGACGTCGGCAGACGTGGCCAATCGGCGATCCAGGAGCGGCTGTTGGAATTGGGGATTTCTCCCGGTCCGTTCCAACCCGTTCTGCGTTCGCTATCGCCGCAGTTGATCGAGTCGGCCGGCCAGAAATGGTTCACGCGGACCAACTTGACCGGTACGCAAAGTGCCACGATTGCACGACCGCGGCCGAAGATTCGATTGGTCCTTGCGGACGATGAGGATTTGCTGGAGGCCGAGCTATTGGGATCAAGCCTGCTGGGCGAGCCCGGCGATGAAGACGAATTGTTGGAAGATCCGCTTCTTCAGGATCCATTGGTCGGTTCGAAGGATCACTCGTCAACGGTCGTGTCTGATGTTCCGCCGTCCGAGCTGGTGCAAGTCGGCGGCTGGTATCGCGACGATCAACGCTTTGCGGTCAGCTACCGAGGCAACGGGCATGGCGATCCCGTGATGGTCGGCATGATCGAAACGTTTGCGCAGTTAGCCGAACACGATCCACTGAAGCAGCGTTTCTTTGATGCACCCTTCGTCGCCGCGTGCGTGTCCTGTCATCCCGGTGCGACCGCGGTTCCCGCAATCTGGCGGGCGAAACGCTTGGTGGGACAACGCAGCGAATTCACCAAGTTTTCGCATCGTCCCCATCTGAGTGTCTCCGCGCTCGGCGATTGCAGTCACTGTCACCAAGTTCGTGATCGACGGACGATGCCGGACCATGAATTCGTCTTTGCCGGGTCGGAGTTCAAAGCGTTGGAGCGTGAATCATGCGCGGCGTGCCATCACGCCAACGCCGCCGGTGAGGACTGCACCCAGTGCCACCGCTACCACCTCAGTCCCTAGCGGGGCGTCAACTTCTAACTTAAGGGTGCCGCGAAAAAGGGGTCAGGTGCGAATGGCGCGGGCGTAACCAGAAAGGGATTCAGCAACCGTTGGTGTTTAGCCTTGAGGCGATTCCCGGTCGCTGCTAAGCAGCGACAGTGGGCGGCTAAAGTCCAATACCGCTAAGTTGACATGAATGAGGGGGCCCGGACGCTGGCGCGAACCGGCTGATGTCAAACGAATATCAGCCGTTTGGCGCGAGCCTACGGGCCCTCATCTGAAGAAACGACGCTTAAATTAGCGGTATTGGGATAAAGCCTGCACACCAACACTCAAGCCCGTGCCAGTCGGGTCAGGTACCACAAATGCGAAGCATCCATCGGGCCATTTGGTTCTTGGTACCTGCCCCCTTTTCCGCTTGGGGCACCCTCGGCACGTCTTAACGCGAGGGCCGGTACGGTGCCAACACACGTCGGCTGGTCATTGGACGCAGTTGAATCGGTTCTTCGTGACTGACCGGTCGCAATCCGCTGCCCACCGCGCGTTCGGGCTTTTGGGGCGATTGCATCGGTGTCTTGGGCGTGGGGTATACCGGTTGGTAGGTCTTCGCGATCACTCGGCTGGCACGTTCCAACATCGGCCGGATGGAGCCGTATTGCCGGCGCAATCGAGCGGCGTCCTCCTCAAAGGGATCATCCAGGTCCTCCAGATCATCCAACGCATCAAAGATCGAGCCTTCCTTTTTCGGTCGCGTTGGGGGTTCGACCGGGCTTGGCGTGGGTGGCAGTTCGGGGAGTGAGGGAGGCGAGATCTGCGGATCGCCGAGAGGATCCGGCGAATCGGAGCCCGGCTCGGGAAGGGGCATCGCAGGCGTTGCGGGGCGCGGCGTCGGAACCGGTTCGGCAGGAATCGTCGGTGGTGGTGTGAGCGTGGGGCGGCCCGTTGGTTCCGCCACCGGTGGGGCGGCGGGGGCCTCTTGACGGCGTGACGATTGCGTGGGGTCGGGCGGGGCCGGCGCGGCAGGCTTGGGGGTTTCAAGCTTAGGCGCTGCTTGCTTCGGAGCAGCTTGTTTAGGCGCCGGGGCCAGTGGCGGGACGGTTGGCAATCGAGGCGCCGCGGTCGATGGTGGCGCCACGGGTTTGGGTGCCGACGGCAGAGTGGGGATTTCCAACGCCGGCGGAGTGGTTGATTCGAGGTCCGTCATCCAGGGGGCCGAATCGCATCCACCGTCGCAGCCGCGCGTGGTGCATCCGGCGTTGCAGCAACGGTCCAAACCCAGCAGTTTCTCGATGCCGCCGGCGACCGTGTCGAGTGTCTTGTAGATCGGGTTTGAGGTCCGACCGGTTTGTCCGCAGCTGCCACAGTCGCACGGCCCTTGATCGCCTCTGACGGAGTAGGCATCACAAGCGGTGTCGGCTGCCGACGCTTGGGGCTGGCCCAGCAACGAAAACGCAGAAATTCCAGTGGCAAGGCTGGTCAGCACCAGGGCTTTGCCTACTTGCCAGCCGCGTCGGCGTGTCCGGGACGACACACGTTTGATGGGGGGAGTCAAAGTCATGGGGATCAACGTCTCTCGTTCCAGCCGGAAACCATTAGGGAATCAGTCCTTCGTCGAAAAACCTTATCGACGAGAAACAATCCGGATGACCAAAAGAATCGGCACGTCCGGCACACAGGTCGTAAATCGCCCAGCTTGACAGCTTCGGTTTTGGAAATTTCCTGCGTCGGGTGACAGCACGGGGCACCGCTGGCGGGGCGATCGGCTCGGTTTGATCGAACCGAATCCCGGCGACGCCATGCCCTTTGGGCGGCCGCCGGCCCCAAAACAGCGATCTGAGGCGGCTAGAAAAACATTCGTCGCTGGAGACCGTCTCGGGGGTCGGTTGTGTATTGATTCGGTCGGTGACGGCCTGTCGCAGGGGCGATTTATTCGGAGCAAAACGCTAGACTGTGCGCGTTGACCGTCCCACTTCCGCTTTGCACATCAGAGACACACGCAGTGAGTTTTGACCCGTTTAGCGTCCGCGACCAATTCGAAACCGGCAGCGGAGCAGCCACCATTTACCGGCTCAGCAAATTGCAAGACGCCGGACTCGGACAAATTGATCGGATGCCCTTCTCGATTCGAGTGCTGCTCGAGTCGGTATTGCGCAACTGCGATGGTTTTTCCGTCAGCGAAGAGGACGTGAAAAACCTCGCCGCCTGGAATGCGAAGGCGCCTGAGAAACAGGAAGTGCCGTTCAAGCCGTACCGCGTCGTGTTGCAGGACTTCACCGGCGTGCCGGCCGTCGTCGACTTGGCCGCCATGCGTTCGGCGATGCAGCGGATCGGCGGCGACCCCAACAAAATCAATCCGCTGATCCCGGTGGACCTGGTCATCGACCACAGCGTCCAAGTGGATTTCTTCGGCAGCGAATCGTCGCTCGGCCAAAACGTCGAAATCGAGTTCCAGCGAAATCGCGAGCGCTACGAATTCTTGCGTTGGGGACAGCAAGCGTTTGACAATTTCCGTGTCGTTCCGCCCAACGTCGGAATCGTGCACCAAGTCAACTTGGAATACCTGGCACACGTCGTGGCGATTCGCGACACCGGTGACGGGCCGGTCGCCATGCCCGACACTCTGGTCGGAACGGACAGCCACACCACGATGATCAACGGCCTGGGCGTCCTCGGTTGGGGCGTCGGTGGGATCGAAGCCGAAGCGAACATGTTGGGCCAACCGTTGTACATGTTGATGCCGGAAGTGATCGGGTTTGAATTGACCGGCAAACTGCCGTCGGGTGCGACGGCGACCGACATGGTGCTGCGCGTGGTCGAACTGCTGCGTGCCGAAGGCGTGGTCGGCAAATTTGTCGAGTTCTTCGGAACCGGGATGAACGCGATGAGCGTTGCCGACCGGGCGACGATCGCCAACATGGCACCCGAATACGGTGCGACGATGGGCTTCTTTCCCGTCGACGACGTGACACTGACTTATTTGCGTCAAACCGGACGTCCCGAAACCGGCGTGCAACTGGTCGAACGTTATTGCAAAGAACAGGGGCTGTTCCGGACCGATGACGGTCCCACCCTGAACTACACCAAGACGCTGTCGTTGGATTTGGGAACCGTTGAACCGAGCTTGGCCGGTCCCAAGCGTCCGCAGGATCGGATTTCGCTTTCCAACATGAAATCGGCTTTCAACGAAGCCCTGACCGCGCCGATCGGCAAGACCGGGTTCGGGCTCGATCCGGGCGATCTGGACCACAAGGGCACGATCCAAGACAACGGGAAGAGCAGCCAGATTGGACACGGTGCGGTCGTGATCGCCGCGATCACGTCTTGCACCAACACCAGTAACCCGTCGGTGATGATCGGCGCGGGGTTGTTGGCCAAGAAGGCTGCCGAGCGAGGATTGAAGGTTCCGTCGCATGTCAAAACCAGTTTGGCGCCGGGCTCCCGTGTCGTCACCGAGTACTTGGACAAAGCCGGATTGACCGAACCGCTCAAGACGCTCGGGTTCCACACCGTCGGCTATGGTTGCACGACCTGCATCGGCAACAGCGGTCCGTTGCCGGCACCGGTCGCCGAAGCGATCGAGTCGGGTGACCTGGTCGCGTCGGCCGTGCTGAGCGGAAACCGTAACTTTGAAGGCCGCGTCAATCCGCTGACACGAGCCAACTATTTGGCGAGCCCGCCGCTGGTGGTCGCCTACGCTCTGGCCGGAACCACGGACATCGATCTGGTCACCGAACCGTTGGGCAAAGACGCCAAAGGTCATGACGTCTTCTTGAAAGAGATTTGGCCGTCGGCGGAAGAGATTTTGGAGACCATCCAAACCTCAATCGATCCCGATATGTTCACTCGCCAGTACAACGAGGCGGTCGAAGGGAACGAGTTGTGGAACGCGATCGATGCCGCCGAAGGTGCGATTTATCCATGGAGTGAAGAGAGCACGTATATCCACCATCCGCCATTTTTGGATCACGTGACCGGGGACGCGGTTCCCCCGATCGGTCCGATCGAAGGCGCACGATGCCTGGTGTTGTTGGGCGATTCGGTCACCACCGACCATATTTCTCCGGCCGGTGCGATCGCTTCGGATGGCCCTGCCGGTAAGTTCCTGCAAGAAGTCGGCGTTCCGATCAAGGAATTCAACAGTTTCGGGTCACGCCGCGGTAACGACCGTGTGATGGTCCGCGGCACGTTTGCCAACATTCGCATCCGCAACCAATTGGCGCCGGGAACCGAGGGCGGTGTCACGCGATACTTGCCCACCAACGAGGTGACCAGCATTTACGACGCGTCGATGCGGTACCAGCAGGAAGGCACTCCGTTGGTCGTCTTGGCCGGCACCGAGTACGGAACCGGCAGCAGCCGCGACTGGGCGGCCAAGGGCACGATGTTGTTGGGCGTCAAAGCGGTGATCGCGGCGAGCTACGAACGGATTCACCGCAGCAACCTCGTCGGCATGGGTGTCTTGCCGTTGGAATTCGCCGACGGAAAAACGTGGCAGGCGCTCGGCTTGACCGGCGAAGAAACGTTCTCGATCCCTGATCTGTCGGATGACCTGGAGCCCCGCAGCACCATCACCGTCACGGCAACCGCCGAAGACGGCGCCGTCAATACCTTTGATTGCATCGTGCGGATCGACACCCCGGTCGAACTGCAGTACTACCGCAACGGCGGGATCCTCCCGACCGTCCTCCGAAATCTGGCCCAGGCTTAATTTTTATCAACCATGAGTGACATTCACAGTCAGTACAACGACGTCGAAAAACTGATCGACGACGAGAAGTTCAGCGAAGCGATCGAAGGTTTGAATTCGATTCTCGAGCAAGACGAGACGTTCGTGCTCGGACACCTTGCCCTCGCCCGCGTCTACACCAAGACCGGACAGCATGACGAGGCGATCCGACACGGCGAAAAAGCGTGTGAATTGGAGCCGAACGATCCGTTCAACTTCACCGCCATGAGCGTGACGTACCAACGCGCCTGGGCCGGAACCCAGGAGCAGCAGTACATCACCAAAGCCGAAGACGCGATGGCGAAGGCGCAGATGCTGCAATCGCAGTCCTGAGTGGCTAAAAGCTAACTGCTAACGATTGAGCACGCGCCACTGGCTGACGCCACGTGCTGGGATGACCGGGCGTGTGCCGGTCTGTTGATTTAATCCGACCACACGCGGGATCAGCCGTTTCGCGCGAGCGTACGGGCCTCTCGCACGAAGACCCGGGCCCGTAGGCTCGCGCCAAACGGCTGATTAGATCAACAGCTCGTAACGCCACGTGCTGAGATGTAAGCGGGACGCGTGAGCGAGCGGCGCCCCAGCGGGACGCGTGAGCGAGCGGCGCCCCAGCGGGACGCGTGAGCGAGCGGCGCCCCAGCGGGACGCGTGAGCAAGCGGCGCGTGAGTGATTTCTCACGCGCGCCACCTGGTTCACTGATCCGAAACCACCTGGGTCGTCACCTGCGACCGCGCGCCCAACGGCTTTCCGCGACTGACCGCTTCAGCGGTGATCGTAAACGTCTTGGGTTGATTGCACGTCAACAGGATCAGGTAGTCGATCGATTCGAACGGTCTCAACGTCCCGATGTCTTTCAGATAGATGTAACCTCCGTTGGGACTGAACTCACCCAACTCGGGGCTCAGCGGTTGTGTGACACGCACCACCTGGACGCCGTCTGGCAGGTTGAATCGAATGCTGACGTTACCGTCTTGCTGTGACGACGGGTTGGTGACTCGCAAGTCGTAGCGGATCGGTTGATTGACAAACACGGCTGCGTTGGGCCCCGTAATCGACAGACCCAATGATTGCGGTTCGGCGGGTTGGCTAGGAGCCGGCCGCGGCGCGGGATCCTGAGTCGGCGCGGGCCGTGTCGGGGCTCCCGGGATCATCGGTGGAGCGGTCGCCGGGGGCAGCGTGCTGGGAGCGGCCGGTGCGGGTTCAGGTTGTCGGACCGCGGACGGCAAGATTTCAAACTGCACCTGTTCGCTGGCCCGGGCGCCTTGTTGCGACTCAACTGCCAATACCACGCTGCTTCTTGGGTTGGTTCCGATCACCTGGAAATTGGCTTCCAGTGTTTCGCTGGTTTCGGGTTCCAGTCGTGGGATCATCCATTCGAGCATGTACTGACCGCTGCGCGGCTCGGACAGGTATTGGTCGGTTGCACCGACCGGACGGAGTTGCGGATCGTAAGCCATCGTGACGCGGACGTTGTCCAACGGCACACTGCCGGTGTTGACGACGATTCCGCGGAACAGCGTTTCGCTGCCGACCGAAGTCCGACTGCGACCGGACAACGTCGCGGTGACCGCGGGCGTCGGCGGCGGCTGATTGATCACGGTCACGCAGGACTCGGTCGTGGCCCGCTGTCCCGCATCGGCAGTCGCTTCCAACTGGATGCAGCGGCGGCCCGGATCGGTCGGAATGAAGGTCACCGCGACCGGCCAGGTCTCGCCCGGCTGGAGCGGGATGTCTTCTTGAGTGTTCGGATCTTGCTTCGGTTTGACGACCCGCCGCAAGTTGCTCGGTGTGTGCAGCATCGAATCGTCACCATTGGCGATCAACTGCAGGTTTGTCAGCGGGCGGTCGCCGGTGTTTCGGACGTCAATGTTGAACGTCACTTCTTCGCCGACCTGATAGCGTTCTTTCTCCGGTGCCACGCTCAATACCAGCGAGGGGCGAAAGACGTCGACGGCGACGGATGTCGTCGCAACCAACGGGCCGTCGGCTCGGGCTTCAAAATTCAGTGTCAAGGAGGATTCGGTGGTGACGTCGAGTAACAGATCCAATTCTTGCTGGGGCGGTAATTCACCGATCTCCCACACGATCGCGTTGGGCAGATTCTGGGCAAAGGAATCGCGACTGGATGCTTGCACGCCAGGCGGAATCTGCATGATCACGCGGACATTGGTCGCGGGTTGATCACCGGGATTGGAAACCGCCGCGGCAGCTTGGAAGGGGATGCCGAAGGAAGCGATCTGAGGCGCGCCGGCGCGAATCGCCAACTGCGGCGCACTCCAAGTGACAAAGGTCTCGCCGGTGAACAGCGTCAACGGCGGCATGTTGTCGGTTTCGCCACCGGGGCGAATCACCCGCATCGCGATCGCCGCCGTCCCCGACGTGCCCGGTGTCGGGATCAACTGCACCGTCGCATTTCCGGCGTCATCCACAACGGCTTCGACGAACGACGATCCGGTCGACGCGAATGAGCCGAGTTCGGGTTGCATGATTTCGTAATACACCTTCCAACCACGCGCCGGCAACATGCCTTCGGACCGAGTCACCCGCGTCGTCAACGTGACCGGTGTTCCCGCCGGCACGATTTGCGTCCCCGGAAACTGACGTGCCGCATCGACCCAGTAGATCGTCGCGGTTGCTTTTCGTTGATCCCAGCACTCGCTTTCGGGCGCCAACACGGTGACTTTGCTCGTTCCTTCACTGGGGCTGCTGACGGTGATCCACGTTTGTCCCTTTTCCAGTTGGACATCATCATTGGGATTCAAATTTCCACGGGTGATCTTGATGCGTTTGGTGCTGGTCACGCCGAACGCATAGGCAGGATCTTGCTTGGACGCTTTTTTGATCCGCGCCAACCGGTGCATCACACCTGGGTCATCGTCACCGACTTGGATAAACGTCCCGACGCTTTCCGGTGTCAGCATCCATTCCAGCGGTTCGCCGACTTGCAAATGTCCCTCGTCACCACAGATTCCCGACAACAGAACGACTTCCCCGCCGACCGGTGCAACAATTTTCTGCGGCGAGAGCAGGATGCAGCCTCGCTTGCCGCGTTTCGGGAGCCGGCAGAGCTCGCGCATCTGACACTCGTTGCCGTACAGAATGGCCGGCGGACCGTTTTGGCAATCCGACGGGCAAGGGGCGCTTGGAACGCACGGTTCATTGGACGCACCACCGATCGAAGTCAGCGGTGGTGTCGACGTGCTGGGCACCGGCGTCAGGCAGGGCGGCGGAGCGGCCGGTTCGGGAAACGCCGGTGCGGGCAACGAAAACGGACGCGTGTTCAAGGGGTCGCCGAGTTTCCGCAGGCAGTTCCCCAGCCGGCCTTCACCGGCCGAACCGGGCAGCGCGATCGTCGTCGTCGCAGGCAGGGGATTGAAGATCCGTTGCCCCGTCGGATCGATGGCGGGAAGCCGCAGTCGCGAACAGCCGACAGACTGCAGCAGCGAGACGAACGCCACGATCGCCATCATCCTCGCTATCGCACTCAACTTTCGCCATCCGCAGCCATCGCGGGCCGTCGCAGGGGAGGTTGAGTTTGAAAACAAAGCGAACATCAGCTTGAGTCAGGCGCATGCGGGAATTCGATTCGGGTCTGAGTCCATACAGACCTGGTCCGAGGAACCCTAGCACGCAGTTGGCAGCGATGATGCGAAAATGCAACCTCGTATGATGCGGAAACGCAACGAAGGTGTACCGGTTGTAATCCTTATGTCGAAAGTTCCAAGTTCCAAGTTCCAAGTTGTTGGAACTCAAATCTCAAATCTCCTGACTCTAACGTTTTCTATGTACCGAAATTTGCCGGATAGGCGAAGTCCTTCAGGCCCGGAGGGCCGGCAGAG